>JAVBRM010000228.1:0-16140 GCA_031548025.1 Victivallaceae bacterium
ATAGCCTCCGCCGGGGATTACCAATATTGTCGGGCGGGGCTCATCGCCTTCGAGCAAGAACGGAGTAATCGACGGGCGTCTGCCGTTGGCGCCTTTTACCTGGTTCTTCCAAAGATAAATTTTTCCGGTATCCATGAATTATATCCTTGTATTGATTACATGTTTATGAAAATGATTTCCCGGGTGTCTGGAGCTTTGCCGTGTACGTTTTCGACTTGACCGGAGGTTGTGAGCCGGGTCAGGTTGTAGTGGCCTGATTCATAATCAAAAGTTGTGCCGTCATCGTCATAAAGCAGAAATTCCCCGGCGGCGGTGCCGTAAATCCTTACCTTGAGAACATCGTCTTGCTGGGTCGGGATAATTCCACTGTCGCGGATCAGTAGCGGGAACGGATCAAGCGGCCCGACTGACTTTGAGACAATTCCGCCTTCGCCGAAGAGCGCGCCGGTATAAAAATCGTACCATTTGCCGGGCGGAAGAACAATCTGACGCTCGGTTTCGCCCGGTCTGACCACCGCCACCATCATGGAATCGCCCATCATGTATTGATCGGTGATTTCTCGGTCGGAGGCCTCCTGATATGGGTTGAGAGTATCGTCGAGAACACCGGTTTGAGCGGTAGATTTCATGAAAGCACCGAAATCGGCGACCAGCGCCCGGAACGGCGGGACACCCTCAAAATGGTATTTGGCGAAGGCCGAGTAGAGATATGGCATGAGCTTGCGGCGTAAGTTCAGTGCCTGGAGGATTTGCTCGTTGCATTCCGGGTATTGCCACGGGGTAGCGGAGGATGCCCAGCCGTTGAGCATGGCCATTGGCGACAATGCCGCCAGTTGCATTCTCCTGAGCCAGTCGTTGGCGTCGGTGGCCTGGCGAACTTCGGGAGTCCAGAGCATTCCGATAAATCCGCAGTTGCAAATGGCCGTTACGTAGTCATTGAAATCGTAATTATCGTTGTAAAGCACATACGGAAATACCGAACCACCGGCATTGCTGGCGCGGCTGAGCCCGTAAGTCCGGGTGTTGTTGCGCCGGTAAATATCCATGGTCATCCGTTGGCAGCACAGACCGTAAACACTTCGGACGACAAAACCGTTCCGCCCGGACGGAAAAACCGCGTGATCCGGCCATAGCCAGTTATCCTTGCCGTCGGCTTCGTCGAGCTTGTAACCGCCGATGCCGATACTGAAATGTGCTTTTTCGTGCTGGTCTGCGATAATTTTCCGGACTTCCGGCATGGTATAATCCGGTACGATGCCGCACCAGACATTATGGGAACCGGACAAATCAAACAGTTGCCGGTAAATTTCCGCTTTAGGGGAGACATACGGGTTTTCCCAGAGATTGACCCGGACACCGGCTTCAGCAAGCAGGGTGCACATGCCGGCGGGATTGGGAAATCGTTTCTTTGACCATTCATAAGTGCATGGGTAGGAATTGCTTTGCCAGCCAGGCTCCAGGCCCATTACTTCCAGAGGGAACTTCTGCCGCAAAGATTCCTGGAATAATTCTTCCACTTCGGTTTGGGTGGCTGTCAAAACCGGGCGAAGCCAGAAACCCAGCCCCCAGCGCGGCGGTAAACAGCCGCCTCCGCAATAAAGATTGAAACGCGCCAAAGTATCCAGCATATTTGTACCCGTGAACAGGACCAGCCGGGCGCCGGGCGCCTGAATCGTGATTTCGAGGTAGTCGGGACGATTGTAGGCCGACCAGTTCGGATCGGTATTGCGGTCGCTTGGAATCGGCGGATTGGGAGCGTCTTTGCGATGGGCGGTGGCTACATAATACGATATTGGGCATGGCGAATCGATCAACAGTCCGTAACCGGCGGTGGAAACATGAAACGGTACCGGCGCATGGGTTCTGCCGTTGTCGCTGCTGCCGTAATGATCCATCCGCAGATGCGTGACGGCGTGGTACTGACGCATTCCCTTGAATTTCAAGCCGATGCCATAAATGCATTCATCGTCGGCCAGAGGCATTTTCAGGATGATTTCCCGGTTGCTGACCTGATATTCGATATCGAAGTCCGGCAAGGGTGTTTCCGGCAGTTTCATCAAAGATTCCAGGCGCGGCAGGACTCCGGTGTGGCTGGTTATGGTTTCAGAGGAGTCGCCCAAGTCAATGCTTCGGACGCCGGGCGCGAAATTTCGCCAGTTGATCTTATTCATAAATGCAAACCTTTTAGGAAGTTCAACTCATTTTTTGGATGATCGAGGTCGTGGAAAATCCATCGACGAACGGTATGAACTTGAATTCACAACCGCACTCCAGTAAAGCCTGGCGTTCTGTCGGGTTCAGGGTTTCCACGGTGTAATCTCCGCCTTTGACATAGATATCCGGCCGGATGGCCCTTAACTCATCGGCGCATATTTGATTGTCGAAAATAACCGCCGCATCCACTGCCGCCAGCGAGGCCAGCACCACGGCACGGCTTTCTTGGTCGTTGACCGGGCGGGATTCGCCCTTCAATTGTCTGACCGAAGCATCGGAGTTAAGCAAAACCAACAGGGCGTCGCCGCTGTTGCGGGCGGCATGAAGATAAACCGCATGACCGCGGTGGAGAATGTCGAAGCAGCCATTGGTCACCACCAATTTTTTGCCGCTCATCCTCAGACGGTCGCGCCAATTGACGGCCTGTTCCAGGCTCATAACGCGGGAAATCGGATCATTAAGCATTTTCACTCCCGGCTGATTGATTTGGAAGAGTTATTTTATTTTCATTGATATTAAGCTGTGAGATGCTTATCTCTCTTTGACTGCAGAAGTTATGAAGATATTCAATCTTGTCCGGTGTCAACGGATCAATGGCAATGATTACCTTATTGAATTTCTTTTTGCTATGGAGGTTCTCGAGATTTTCCAGGCCGCCATAAACTTTGAATCCGTAGACCCGCAATCCATGCAGAGCCGGATCGTCGTCCAACAGCCCCACCACCACTGCCGGTCTTTCCTTGCTGTGGGAACAAAACAGATAGTTAATATAGAGCCGGCAATTCAAGCCGCCTCCGTATATCAGAATCCGTTCAACGTCTTCGCGGTCATTGTGTTGATAATAAACCTTGCGCAGCCAGAAAGCCTCGACATAATGCAGAAGAAAGCGTTCGCTGGCAATCAGTATTACGTTGAGTACGGTAAATAACAGGCACAGGGCCAGGAAAACATTGCCGCTGATTCCGAAGTTGCCGGCAAAAGTTTTGTAATAGGTGAGGGTGATGATGCAACACGAAAGTAGCGAACCGAGAAAAATAGCCAATACCAGGTGCCAGTAATTATTCAGCCCGGCCCGCAGCCAGTAGATACGGTACATCCGGCTGGACAGAAGAACCAGAAAAATCGGAACGATCGCATACAGGTATAAAGTCAAATCCTGAAAATAACCGATGAGTAAAACAAGTGAGAGAGTGTATGAGACCGTAATCATAAACAGGTCGATAAATGGATGGACCATATTGACCAGCAGGCTCTTGCGGGGACGGGAGAGGCCGCGTTTGATCAGCATGGCCGAGTCAAGGAGTTCAACTACCGCCAGTTGGCGGATCAGGACCAGGATCATGATTAATAATATGATATAGGCTATGGCCGGTGACGAATCGCTGAGGCCGAGGAACAGCAAAGCGACGATCGCAAAGGCACAGCCGATCAGATACATGACAAAAGCGGTAGTCGTCTGTTTCTGGGTTTTCCTGAATAAACGATGGTGAAGATGATCCTGGTCGCCGTCCATGATCCCTCCGGCTCCCGGATTCAGCAACTTGCGGGTACTGCGGCGCCAGATTGCCAGAACCACGTCGAATAACGGTACGCCGATTGCCAGCACCGGCAGCAGTAGTGAAGTGATTGTGACTATACGGTCCATGGCCGAGAGACCGATCACTGCAAACACCAACCCCAGGAAAGTACTGCCGGTATCTCCCAGGAATATTTTTGCAGGATGGAAATTATAACGCAGAAAACCCAGGCAGGAGCCCGCCAGAATCAACATCGTAACCGAGGCGATAAGCGGCTCTCCGGTCATCAGAAACCATAGAACCATGCAGAACGAAGATACAATCGCCAAGCCGGAAGCCAGGCCGTCAAGCCCGTCAATCAGGTTGAAGGCATTGATAAAAACGATAATCCACACACTCAGAAACAGAAACGAAAGCAACGACGGCATGACCCAGCCGAATATCGAATAGCTGTCCGGGCCATTGTACCAGATAATCAGGATCACCCAGAATTGCACAATCAGTTTCAGCCAGGAAGGCAATTCCCAGCGGTCGTCAATCAGTCCCAGCCCCCCCAGAATCAACGCCGGCCAGAACAATTGCCAGAACAGATGAGTATTGCCCGGATCCCCGGGATGAGCCAGAATATAGAACGCAAGAGCGCTGAAAAATGCTATAATCACCGCAATGCCGCCGCCGCGGGGAACGATTTTCTTATGGATATGGCGGCCGCCCGGCTTGTCGATATAGCCGAGCGCAGGAAGTAAATATATGCATAAATATGTCAACACCAACGATATGAATACGGCCAATGTCGGATAGACAAATAAACTTGAATATTTAATAAAAAAATCAGTAATCACAATATATAATCTTTATTTATTAGTATTAAGATAGCCCACTGCCGAAAACAAATCAAATTAACTTAGATCATTTCGGAAAAAATTCAAGCTGAAAAGGGGAGAATGTCGCCAATCAGCCGCAGGCCTTTGGAAATTATAAAACTTTTCCGGTTTTTTTTTGTCGGGACTTGAAATTTTGCGTTTGCACAGCATATTAATAGTCTGTGTATTTTATTTATCAGTCTAATTGAAACTATAATAATATTGAGGTAAGAAAATGTCACAACATCCGAGTCTGAAAATCGGCGGCAAAATCAAGAAGAAAAGAAATGTCATGAAACGCTATGAGCGCCTCGACGTGCTCCATGCGGAAAAACGCATTGCTGAAGATCAGGTTTTCGCCCTGCCGAAGACCAAGCCGGTTGAATAATCACCGGCTACAGGCACAAAAAATGAGGGGAAGTTCAACTTCCCCTTTTTTGTGCCTCGAAATAGGAGCAGATTATTTGATTCCCATCTTTCGCATATTGTCGAACGAAATTTTCATCGACTCGAAAAGATCGCGGTCCTTGAACGGTTGATCCTGCTCAATGGAGAACCAACGGACGCCGGATTCCGCTGCCGCCGCGAAAATGCCCTTCCAATCCAGGTTGCCGGTACCGATTTCACAGAATACCGGATCGCTGCCGATAATGGTGAAATCCTTGACATGAATTACCGGAACGCGGCCTTTGTAGCGTTTCAGCCATTGCGCCGGGTTGCCGCCGCCACGGGTAGTCCAGTGTACATCCAGCTCGGCACAAACCAGCTCGGGATCGGTCAGCTCATAAAAATATTCCAGCATGGTTTTATCGGTGCCGCAATGATCGAATTCGAACTGATGGTTGTGATATCCCAGTTGAATGCCGCGGCTTTTCAGGTAAGCTCCGCGCTCGTTGAAAAGTTTGGCCAGTTCCGCGTAGCCTTCCGGAGTCCGCATGTCCAAGGGAGCCGCGCCCAGCGCCGCATATTTACAACCGAGAGTATCCAGTTTATTTGCCAGTTTTTCGATATTGTTTTTGATATCGTCAAAGCTTTCGTGAGTGGCGCAACAAATCAAACCATGCCTGTCCAGCTTTTCCCGAATGACCTCCGGAGGCAGCGACACCGCCGAAACCTGTACCGCTCCATAGCCGATTTTGACCAGTTTGCCAAGGGTCTGGTCCAGATCCTCCGCCGTCTTGCAGAATTCCCGCAAGTTAAATAATGTTACCGCAATTTGAGTTTCCATACCGTTTTTCCTTCTTGAAGATTTATGGGTATGGATAAAATATACATTGAAAATGCTTTTAGCAAATAGATAAAAAGCACAATTTTCTGGATAATTTAATCATTTGTGCTGGAGATTTCAAGAATGCAGTACGGCCAGCTCGGCAATGTCGGGGGTGGCTTTACGGAGCAACGCTACGGAAATCTGCAAGGCCTCTTCAGCGGTATTGGCGCGCAGCGCTTCGGCTACGGCAATTTCCGCTTCTTTTTTATTGAGGTTGCGGATTACCCGGCGGATAACTCCGAGCAAGCCGGGACTCATGCTCAATTCATTGATGCCCATACCCACCAGCAAAGGAGTATAAAGGGGATTCCCGGCGATTTCACCGCAGATGCTGGTCTCGATATCGTGATCGTTACCGGCTGATATCGTCCGTTGAATCAGCTCCAGCACCGCCGGATGGGTGGGCTGGTAAAGATATGAGACGCGATCGTTGGTTCGGTCAATGGCAATGGTGTATTGAATTAGGTCATTGGTACCGATGCTGAAAAAGTCGACCAGCGGCGCCAGCGAATAAGCGACCATCGCTGCCGCCGGAACCTCGATCATGATTCCGGTTTTCAAATCGCGGTTGAAATCCGAGCCTTCCCGGATTAGTTCCTTTTTCAATTCTTCTACCAGTCCATTGATTTCGCGTACTTCTTCGACACAGGAAATCATCGGATACATAATCCTGATGTCGCCATGGGCGGAAGCTCTGAGGATGGCCCGGAGTTGTGTCCGGAAAATATCCTGGCGTGAGTGAAGGCACAGGCGGATAGCCCGCAAGCCCAGGAACGGATTGGCTTCGACTGTGGCGTCGATATGGCTTTCCAGTTTGTCGCCGCCGATATCCAGGGTTCGGATCACCAAAGGCTGATCCGGCATTTGCAAAGTCAAATCGCGATAAATCCGGTATTGCTCCTCTTCCGACGGCAGGGTTTCCGTATTCATGAACATATATTCGGTCCGGAAAAGCCCGATACCGCCGGCGGCGGAGTGGATTACGCTGCCGATTTCCAAGGCATTGCCGAGATTGCACAGCAGTTTGATCTTGAAACCGTCGGCAGTCTGGGCCGGCAGGTTCTTTTCGGCCTCGAGTTGTCTTTCGAATTCCTTACCTTGATCGATATGACCCTGGTAGACTTCCAAGGTTTCCGGGTTCGGATTGATGATGATTTCGCCGATGTTGCCGTCGATGATCACCAAAGGATCATGGTTATCCCGGATTGTGTCGTATGCTTCATGCGGCAGGCCCACCAGGGCAGGGAGCTGCATGGATCTGGCCAGAATTGCGGTGTGAGAAGTGGTACTGCCAGTAACTACCGCCATACCCAGAATTTGTTCGCGGTTGAACAGTGCTGTTTCCGATGGCGTCAGGTCAATGGCAACGACAATCCGCGGTTCGCCCTCCGGCAAAATCAGTGGTCGTTCGGTCAACGACAGGTGGTTGATAAGCCTGGAAGCGACGTCCCGGATATCGTCCACCCGTTCGCGGATATAGCTGTCCGACATTGCCATCAGGGCGGTGACATAACGGTTGATAGTGCGCTTATAAGCCGTTTCGGCATTGAGATTTTCCCGGCGGATTCGATCGATGACCTCATTGTTCAGCATCTGGTCGTCCACAATCATCAGGTGAGCGTCGAAAATTTCAATCTCCTTGGAACCGAATTTATCGCGGAACTGACGCTGCATCTCGATCATTTCTTCCCGGGTGGTTTTCAGGGCGTCTTTGAAGCGTTCGATTTCCTCATCAACTTCCGAAGGCAGAATGGACTTTTCCTCCAGCATGTCATACGATGAAGCGCGGCTATGGACAATGACAGCCTTACCGATCCCGATTCCATGGGATGCGGAAACGGCACGGAATTTGATTTCCATCCTGGGCAAATCATCCATAGCTGTCAGCCTTCGAAGAATTTTTTCTTGGCCAGTTCATTGATGGCTTGAAGAGCTTCTTCGCAATCGTCGCCGACTGCGGAAACTTTGATGACCGTCCCGATTCCGGCCGCCAGCATCAACAACGCCATAATACTCTTGCCGTTGACTTCTTCTCCATCTTTTTCCACGATAACATCGGATTTAAATAAAGAGGCGGTCTTGACAAACATCGAAGCCGGCCTGGCATGCAAACCGGACGAGTTTTCGATCTTTATCTCAAGTTGAGCACATTTAGAACTCTGCATCTGTTTCCGCCTTTCTGAATTATAAAAAAATATGAATTACATCCTCTTTCGGTTGTAATTTACCCCGTATTCCCAATAATTTCAAGTCTGAACCGAATGTAAGCGATAAAATAATCGGAAATTCGTAGAACGATGATGAAAATCGCAAAATTGGTAATACCAATTAGATAGAATATGAGGCAAATTTTTTTAGGCTGTATTCTTGATTTTAACCGTTTCATATTGTATATTGGCGAAACAATGAAATCTTAAAGAATTTGAGAATAACTATGGGATTGAAAACTTTCCTCAGTGGCGGCTGGCCGTGGTGGGTTACCGGTGTTTTGATGGCAATCAGCGGGGTGGCGTTGCTTTACCTTTTTGATGATTATCCGGGAATGAGTGACGGAATGCTGATGACGGTTGAATTCGCACGTCGTGCCGCCGAGGAAAAATCATTGAATGAACCGCCTCCGCTGGATTGGCAAACCGGATTTCTTGGCGGTATATTTGTCGGAGCACTGGCTTGCGCTTTTATTTCCGGCAAATGGAAACTGGCGTTGATGCCGGAAGGAACCGAAGGCGGCTGGATGTTCGGGAGTGGCAAGGCGATTATTTCCGGACTTGCCGGAGGCTTTCTGGTAATGCTGGGATTGCAGATGGCCGGCGACAGCTTTTTCGGACAATGGATGTCGGTAATTCAGGTCTCCGCCGCCGCTTGGGTTTTTATGATTGCTTTTATCGTTGCATCGGTGATTACGGCTATCCTGATGGCACGGCGGGCAGGGGGTGACAAATGATGATACTTGCTGAAATAACTCCGCTGGCCCTCGAGGGCAATACCCGGCTGGCGGTTGCGATTCTAATGGGGATTCTGTTCGGAGTCCTCCTGATCAAAGCCGAGTTTCCGCTTTGCAAACCGGTACGCGAAGCCTTGATTCTGAAAAACGGTCCTTTGTGTAAAACCTTTGTCCTTTCCATCGGAGCCGGGGCGCTGTTATTTTATTTTCTGAATGGCAGTGGGATTGTCAATTACCATGTGCGTTCCGGATATTTGTGGCCGTCTCTGCTGGGAGGCATCATTGCCGGGCTGGGAATGGCGTTGTGCTTACGGGTTCCGATAACCGCGGTGGCGGCATTGGCGGCCGGAAAAATCCATGTCCTGTGGGTAATCCTGGGAATGATCGTGGCCGTTCCCTGCGTCACTGCCGCTTCAAATTGGCTTTCCGATACCATTTTCCAGTGGGGGACCAAATTGGAGAGACCGGAGCATGTGGACAATATCCTGAGTTTCAGCAACCCGACTTTATGGGTGGTTGTGATTTGCGCTGTTGTCGTTCTGGTTCTTCAGTTTACTCTAGGTTCCGGTGTGGAAAAAGAACAAGAAAAAGAGAAGCCGGAAAAATGATGTTTCGTCTGGCTCGAAAACGTCACATACGACTTGGCCGGCGCGGTGAGACTCTTGCCTGTAAGTTGTTGAAAGAGAAAAAATATGATATTCTATGCCGGAATTATAAAGTTAAATCCGGCGAAATCGACATTGTCGCCCGCGACGGTGAAATCCTGGTCTTCGTGGAAGTGAAGACCCTTCGTTATAGTGCCAATTTACGTTTGCGGCCGGCTGAACACTTGAAGATGAACCAAAAGAGACGTATTTTCCGTGCTGCCGCCAATTACATGCGAAGAATCGGCAATCCTGAGGTTATTTTTCGCTTTGATCTGGTCGAGCTGATTCTTGCCGACTGGAGCATCAAGGAAATCCAACACTGGCCGGATCATTTTAACTCCACCGATTTGCGGGACCCGCGATTTAAAAGATTTGATTACACATAAACTGAGCCGCAGTCGCTATTTAAAATTTATGCTTCATTTATTTTTTCCTACTGTCAGTCGAACTTGGATTTTCGACTGACAGTAGATGTACTGTACTGCGATTTTAAATGATTGCAAATAGGAATCAAGAAAGACTTAAGAAAAAGAAAAAATCAATAATCATTTGCGTCCTTTTTGTCATTTCCGTCCTTTGATTTGATTACACATAAACTGAGCCGCAGTCGCTATTTAAAATTTATGCTTCATTTATTTTTTTCCTACTGTCAGTCGAACTTGGATTTTCGACTGACAGTAGATGTACTATACTGCGATTTTAAATGATTGCAAATAGGAATCAAGAAAGACTGGAGAAAAAGAAAAAATCAATAGTCATTTGCGTCCTTTTTGTCATTTGCGTCCTTTGATTCTGCACAACTTTGACAAAATATTTTATTTTTAAATAATGATATAATATATTAACAATAAATAGATAAAGTATTTATTTTCACATTCGATCAGTAGACAACTTTCACAAGTTGAAGCTATTGACAATACCGGATAGTCCTTATATAATATAAACAGAAAAACATAAGCGAGATCTAATGAAAAAGACGGAAGATACCATCCATGAACAACTGCAAAAAGTTATGCAAGATTTCATTGCCGAGTCTTCCCCCGGTCGCCGTTTACCCAGCGAGAACGCCTTATGCAACAAATATAAGGTGGCCCGAATGACGGTTGGCAAAGTATTAAACCAACTGGAAAGCGAAGGAAAAATCACCCGCCGGCGCGGCAGCGGCAGTTTTGTTGCTTCACGGCCGATATTCACTTTCTGTCTTCCCTGTGCCGACTTTTTTTCATACAATGACATCTCCTCTTACTGCGTCCGCTTACAGATGAAAGGAGCAATTCGTGCCGCTCACGAGCTCAATATAGGCTTTGAAACGGTAGTGGTTTCGCCGACCAATAGTCAGACCGACATCAATTATTCAGCGTTGAGTCATATCAACCGGGCCTCTCGTCTGTTGGTGACGCCCTGGTTTTGTGATCTGTTTGAGTGGTTGTATAAGAAACAATGCCAGGTTTGCCTGTTGCATGGGCAGAATATTTTTTACGGTTATCGGCAATATACCAGAAACTGGCTGAAGCTCGAACGCAATCGTAATGGCGCTCTCCGGAAAATCATTCATCAATTTCAGCAACGGGGCTACCGCCGCATTGCCCTGGTTTCTCCTTTTGTCCTCAGCGAGAAAAACCATTGTCTTACCCTCTCTTATCAGGAGGAAATGCGGTCAAGCGAGGCTCCCGAACTTATTCTTGAAGTGCCCTGCAGTGATACACTCACCTTCGGAATTCTCGGTGATTTTTATCGCCGTCATCAGTTCGATAGCCTGATTTTCTCCGGCAGCTTTGGAAAAAACAGCCATGGTTCTCTTAATCGAAATCTGGGAATTCCGGAACATATCCCGATTTTCGGCATTGATTGCGTACCTGAACTTTATCCGTTGGTTGATACAATTCCATATTGCATCAATAACTACGAACAAATCGGTTATGACGCCGTCACCATGTTGGCAAATGAACAAAACCAGGGAGTCACCAAAGTATATGACTACGAATTTTTTGAATAATAGGAGACATTCATGAAAACCCGTATTTTGCCCCGGAAAAATTTCACACTTATCGAGTTGCTTGTAGTGATCGCTATTATCGCGATTCTCGCCTCACTGATGTTGCCGGCTCTGAATCAAGCACGGGAAAAAGCCCGAAACAACTCTTGTTTTAACAATCTGAAACAGATTGGCAATGCTTTGCTGCTTTATTCCGTAGATTACGACGACATGTTGATTCATGGACAAGTTTCACCGAACTCCTACTGGTTCTCTCTCATCTCTACCTTGTATCTCAATGGTTCGACCGTCAAAACTACCTACGGCAATTTCAACGGCAAGGTTTTTGCCTGTCCGAGCGAAACGGTTTATTTCGGAAACTATAGTGCTGGGTTTTTCTCATATACTCATTATGGATTGAACTCATGGTTGAACGGTGACGCCGCTACCCCGGTAACCTGGCGCAAAATCACCCGGATCAATCAGCCGGCTCTGGCGGTTTTATCTCTGGACTCAAAACGGCTGACCAGTTATTCCGTCAATTATATTTCCTTTATGTCATTTCGACATAACCTCCGCAATCATATGGTATGCGCCGATGGGCATGTTGAAGGGCAAAAGGAGATTGAGTTTTATGAGATATCCCGAGGTGGCAACCAAACTTTCGGTCGCCTGAAATTAGGATTTTTACAATGATGAATACGAAAGGATTCGCGTTTTTGCTGTTGGTTTGCGGCATCGCCGCCCAAGCCGAGTTTCAAAGTCGTCCGGATGCCAACACTTTATGGCGGGAAAATGGAAAAACTATCGCTGTGGCTCCCAATCAAATCGAACAGGCCTGGGACTCCGGTAACTTGAAAATCGAAGCGGCTCCGGGCGATACCGGATTCACTGTAACGGCTCTCGACCCCAAAAAATATGCCACCACGCGTTATGTCCCATTCGACCCGGATTACCCTTGGTTCGTTTATGAGATCACCGGGGTGGAGCAACAAAAGGGATATACCGCTTACAGTTTCTTTTTTACCGGTACTACCGGCAATTCTTTCGGACAAACCGCCGCGGCATCCAAGGGAACTTTTGCCGTCAGGCTTTTCGACAATAAAACCCCGCCTCAGGTGAAACAGACGGCATTTCGTTTCAATCTGTACGGTCAGAGCGTCACTTTCGCCTACTGGCAGCAAGTTAAAGAACCGGCCAATTATATCCTTGCCGAATCTGTCGCTTTCGACCGGGATAAAAAGTTTTCCTCTGCCGATACTGTGAAATTTACGGTAAAGCTGGAAAAACCGGCGGAAGACGTTACCCTGCGCCTCTTCAATCCCTACATGATGAAACCCCTGACCGTCAATCAACAAGACAAACTTCAGTTGAAACCAGCCGACGCCGACTGCAAAATCTGGAGTGTCGAACTCAAGATCAACAGTCTCACCGGATCAATGATGCAGAAAATGCCTTTTATCCTGATGAAAGCCGTTATTCTCGGCGGTGAGCTGCCGGAACCGCTCTGGGGCGCCATCTATTATCCTTATCAATAATCATAATACAAAGGTAAAATCTATGTGCAAAACAATTATATCATCCATGCTCGCCGGGATGGTCTGTTGCGCCGGTGCCCTATCGGTGGGAGTGGCGGAGAAGATCAGCATTGACGGAAAACTGGACGAGCCATCTTGGGAGCAAACGCCAAAAGCAAGCAATTTCACGATGCTCACGCTCCGCTGGCCGAAGCAACCCAAACCGTTGGCCGACACCTCATTCAGTGTACTGGCCGACCGTGATCATATCTACATCGGTATTCGTTGCGAAGAGCCGAATATGGACAAACTGCGGGCCGATGCCCAGGGCGCCGGCAATCTTCGGCTTTGGGCTGACGATGCCGTCGAGATCTACTTCTCCCCAACCGGCAGTCCTGATGAATATTATCAATTCGCCGTCGGAGCCGGTGGGGCCACCTTCCAGATGTTTTATGGCGAAAAAGGGGTAATCCGCCCCGATGACTATTCCCCGATTTACGAAGCGAAAACATTTCACGGCAATGACTTCTGGTCGACGGAAATAAAAATCCCTCTGGAAGCGTTCTATATGACCAAATCGAAATTCTGGAAATCCGACTGGCTGTTCAACGTCTCCCGCCAGCGGATGAATCCCAAAACCCATAGTTGGAGCAGTTGGGCCGTTTTAAAAAACGCTTTCAATGAGGTGGAGCGCTTCCATAAAGTGGGAAAGTTCCCGATGAAACCGGCGGCTAAAGACATCTACATCAAAGAAATCAGCGGCAAGCTCGCCACGTCGACCCAGGGCGGGCTGATTCTCAAAACACAACAGGAAAAAAGCACAGCCGGGACTTATACCCTGTCCATAGAATCCGATGCCCTGGAACCCATTACTCCCAGCCAGGTAACTTTACGGGAAGGTGAAAACCGGCTGGTCATTCCCTCGGTTACCTTCAAGAAAACCGGAAAAATCAATGTGACTGCTGTTATAACCAACCAACACGGACAGACCGTTGCCGCCCGCGGTTATCAAACCCCGCTCGAATTTGTTCCCATGCGGCTTGATCTAACGGCTCCCGCTTACGGCAACGCGTTTTTTCCTGGCCAGCCATCGGATCGCCTGCAGGGGGAATTGCATTTTACTTTGCCGGTACAATCGGTCCGGATTACCCAAAACGGCAAAACCACTGAAATACCGGTCAAGTCCCAAACTGCCGAATTCGACCTGCCGATTGAGTTTCCCGCCGACCAGTCGCTGCCGGTGAAATTTGAAGTATTTCAGGATGGCAAGAATATTTTTTGTCGCGAAATCACCATCCGCCGTTTGCCGCCGCGCCCTCACACCATGGTTTGGATTGTCCCTCCGGGACGGCTGGTAGTCAACGGCAAAAACACCTTTATCCATGGTTGGTATGGTGGCCAAGGCGACTGGATCGTCAGCAACTGGCTCAAGGAAAAGTACCCGACTCAAAACGACAAACATCCGGTCAATATGACCCGCTGGGTCAACCTTCAAGTCAATCGACTGCTCCCCGGAACCGAAGCCCGGGAGTCAACCCGGGACGTGTTGCCCTCAAAGGAAGTGCTCGAAGCCGTCCGCAAGCGGATCGAAGACAACCGCAATTCCGATTTTGAAATCTACTATCTGGAAGACGAGCCGGAATGCCGGGGCGTTTCATCGGTCTATCTGAAACATGTTTATGAATATGTCAAAGAGCTTGACCCCTACCATCCGGTTATGATTATCTCTCGCGATCCCGGCAAGTATGTCGACTGTGCCGATATCCTCAATCCACATCCCTACTTGAACCCGATCGTCAATGAAGATGGCCGGAGAATCCTGAAAAGCGATGTGGAAACCATTCGGCGGCGCTGCCGGGAAATCAGCAACACGGGGCGGAAAAATAAAATCATCATGCTGACGCCTCAGGCTTTCAGCTATAATATAGTCAACACTCACGCCGATTACACCACGTTTGATGAAACCAATGCGTCCATCTGGAGCGCCATCTGCCACAATGCCCAGGGGATTACAGCTTATATCTGGTACGCCCATCTTGGGCGGCCGTCGCTCAATTTCGGCATGGACTATATCTATACGTCCCTGGAACGCTTGAATCATCTGCTGGCTTCCTCGGAAGCCCCGCTGCCGGTCGGTGCCGACAATCCGCTGGTTGACGTCCGCTGCGTAGTCAACAGCGGTCAATATTTGTTGGCTGTAGTCAACGTCTCGCCTCAATCGCAAACGGCTATAGTCAAATTCGCTTCCGCGCCCTCGGTTGATCGCTGGTTCGGATTCCGGGAAAATCAACAGTTGACCATCCCCGAAAACGGCTTGAAAATCGACCTGGCCCCTTATCAAGTTCTGTTGCTCACTTCTCAAAAGTTGGATGAGCGGCTTTCCTCACTCTCCGATCTCCGCGGCAAGATTGTCGAAGCGGAGCATGAGCGCCGCAACCGCGGCAACCTTCTGTTTGGCAAGCATCGCGATATCGAGGTCAGCAGTTCCTATAGCAAATACAATTACCAGGCACCGCTGGAACAGCAGGACTGTCTGTTCGACGGCATCATTGATTCGGCGGCATGGATTCCACGTCAATACGAGGAACTCTGGTACGAGCTGGCTTTTCCGAAATTTGTGCCCCGATTCAGCAAAGCCCGGATCTACGGCAACGGTCTTCAAGGCATGACCCTGAAAATCTGGAAGCATGGCGAATGGCAGACTCCGTCGGCCCAAATTACCGATAGTAAATATTGTCGCGAATATAACTTCGAGAAGATGCTGTCCACGGTCAAAATCCGCATGGAATTTCAAAAGCCGCAGCCAGACTCCAGCCGGTTCGAACTTTATGAGTTTGAGCTGTTGAAGTAAAAGGGAGCCTCCCGTCCGAAGGGGAAGCGGGCGGGAGGCTCAGGAGGAAGGTAGGGAATGGGTCACAAATTGTCTTCAGGCTCTTTGCTTTCATCAAGCCGCTGAAATTCGCGGAGCTTGCCGAGCTTTTTGGTATCGGCATAAATACTGACGTAACCGCAGTCGGCGCACATCATGGCTTCCGATTTGACCGAGCTGTCTCTCAAGGTCCAGAATTTGGTCCGCTTGGGCTGAAAATAGAGCAGGCCGGTGGAACGGTAAACTCCCGGAATCAGATCGTCGCCGCGGCAGACCGGACAGCGGGCTTTGGCGTCTGTCGCATCTTTCTTGGAATGAAATACT
>JAVBRM010000060.1:0-26245 GCA_031548025.1 Victivallaceae bacterium
TCCCAATAAGGTCTTTGAATGTATAAACACTGCTGGTTAATTTTTTCATATATCGCTTGTTCCTGTTATTTCATGATGAATATACTTCACTTCCAGTCTATTATCAAGTTCCGGTTGTGATATTTCTACCGAAGCAAATCAGCGGTGGTCATTGATTTGCTGGCAGACTGTCTGGACGTGGTCGATGTTTTTCAGGCGGGTCGTGAAGTTGGCGGTGGCGGAGGTACTGATGAGGATGTCGCCGCAGTTGAATATCTGTTGGACGACAGTTCGCTGGTAGCTGATACTGCGGATTTCTTTCAGCCGGAGGGTATGGTGGTATTTGCGGAGGATGCCACTGGATGTGGCGATTTCCTGCTCTGTGATATGGTAGGTTTGGCCTCGACCGAGGTCTGCCGGAGTATGACCGATTTCACCACTTCGCCCGAGGTCATTCTCAGCTATCGCCAAAAGATAGGCGATATGATTGAAAAACTGCCGGCAAAAAATGGCAGATAAAAAAAGAGCAAGCTGTTTCCAACTTGCTCTTGAATGAAATGCAATTTCGCGGAGAATTAATCTTCGCCGGCAGCGCTCTTCTTGGCTTCGGCAGCGGCCTTGACGGCATCTTTGACGGCTTTGTCAGCGTCGATACGGGCCTGCCAGAGTTTTCCGGCTTCGGCATCGGAGGTACGGAACGCGGCTTCAGCCTTGCCGACATTCTGATTGGCGGTACGAAGAGAGGCAAAGACCTTTACGAATTCCGGATCTTTGTCTTTCTTGGCGCCTTTCCAAGCTTTTTCCATAGCACTTGTAGCTTTGGCTTTGGCTTGTTTATTGTCGCCGGCGGCTTCCATGGCCTTGACCACATCGGCATATTTTTCATCGGCGCCGAGGATTTTGACTTTTGCTTCGGTAACCGCTGCGAGGGCTTTGGTCTGTTCGGCTTTGGCCGCCTTGAGTTCTTCGTTCATATTTTTGTTGATATAAGTGGTATAAGCGGCGTTAGCGGCTGCAAATGCTTTTTTGGCCGCGGCCACATCCTGCGCAAACGCGGTTCCCAGTGCCATCATTCCAACAACTACCAGCATCATGATTTTTTTCATTGTCTGTTTCCCTTGAAATTTGTTATTTTTTAATTAATCCCTGATGGGATTTACATTAAATATAATGGTTTATTTCCATAAATCAAATTACATATGTCGTAAGCGGCGGGAATCCGTTGAAGTTAACCGCCGCATAACTGCTGGTATACGCTCCGGTGGACAGCCAGTAGAGACGGTCTCCGGCCGCCAGATTCAATGGCAGCTCGTACTGATAGTCTTCATACAGAGTGTCGACACTGTCGCAGGTGGGACCGGCCAGAATGCATTTTTCGGCCAAGCCTTTCTTGCTGGTATAGAGCGGATACTTGATCGACTCGCTCAAAGTTTCCATCAGTCCGTTGAATTTACCGGCGTCGCAATATACCCAGCGCTCGAGAGCGGTGCGGGATTTGCGGGCGATCAGGACCACTTCCGTGACCAATACCCCGGAGTCACCCACCAGCGACCGGCCCGGCTCGATGAAGATTTCCGGAAAATCGTCGCCGAAGTCTTCACGCAGATAACGGGTGATTTCGGTGGCGTAAGTTTCGATGGAGTTGGTCTTTTCAATATAGTGCGCCGGGAAACCGCCGCCCATGTTGATACATTTGAGCTTGATGCCTTCTTCGGTAACCCAGTCGAAAAGATATTTGACCTTGGCGATGGCGTTATCCCAGGCGGCGATATCGCGTTGCTGCGAGCCGACATGGAACGAAAGGCCGTAAGGCTCCAAGCCCAGTTTCTTGGCCAGTACCAGCAGGTCATAAGCCATATCCGGATGGCAGCCGAATTTGCGCGACAGCGGCCAGTCGGCGGTCATGACGCCTTCGGTCAGGAGCCGGACAAAGACTTTGGCTCCGGGAGCGGCCTGAGCGATATTGCGCAGGTCGGATTCGCTGTCGGTGACGAACAGCCGGACTCCGGAATCATAAAATTCTTTGATGTGGTTATATTTCTTGATGGTATTGCCGCAACTCATCCGCTCGGGCTTGACTCCGAGTTCGAGCAATTTGCGCAATTCATAGATCGAGGCCACATCAAAGCACGAGCCAAGTTCGTTCAGCAGAGTAATTACTTCTGCGGCGGGATTGGCCTTTACTGCATAATATACTTTGGAGTACGGCAGATTCTCCCGAAGTTCTTCGTACTTCCCCTTGATGACGTCTTTCAAAATCAGTTGAAAAGGAGTTTCATGCCGTTCTGAAAAATGCATGATTTTGTTCCAGTCCTCTTCGGAAAAAAAGTCATTTACGTTTACTCTCAAGTTTTTTCGAGCTCCACTGTTAAAATGGTTATCATTTAAAGATAATATATCCCATGGCTTAAACTTGGAAGCCACGGGATGCTTTCTGTTCGAATTATCGACTTTTATAACACGGCGGACCGTGACATTTTTTATAATATAATCACTCTAAATTTCATATCAAGCGGTGAAACTTTTTTTTAGGTTTATTCCATGAAAAATTCCTGGAAAACTCCTCAAACTATACTCTTGAAAATCAGTAATCATATGCTATGTTCACCCCCATGGAAGAGAAGAAAAAAATCATCTGGACGATCGGGCATTCAACCCGGCCGTTTGAAGAATTCACGGAATTGCTCCGGGAGTTTGTCATTGAACAAATCATCGATATCCGCAGTTTCCCGGGATCACGGAAGTTCCCGCAGTACAACCGCGAAAATCTGGAGGTCTCCCTGCCGGAAAACGGTTTCCGTTATGAACTGATTTCGAAACTGGGCGGTCGCCGTAAAGTCAAGCCTGATTCAGTCAATATCGCCTGGGAGCATCCGGCATTTCGGGGCTACGCCGACTACATGGAAACCGCCGGGTTTCTGGAAGGTATGGCGACTCTGGAGGAAACGGCATTGCGGTACCGCACGGCGATCATGTGTGCCGAGGCGGTCTGGTGGCGCTGTCACCGCTCGATGGTTTCCGATTACCTCAAGTCCACCGGCTGGACGGTTATCCACATCATGGGCAAAGAACAGTCGCAGGAACATCCGTATACGGCCGCGGCCAGTATTATCGATGGTAAACTCAACTACCAAGTAACGCCAGGCACAGCACGCACCCGATAATCAGGGGAATGGAGAAATTGTCGTCAATCCGCAGTTTTTTGTTATGAAATTCCGCGAGCGCCGCCAGCGGCACCCCGATGAATCCCAGCAAATATTCAACCCCGCTGAAACGGAAGCCGATCCCGATCAGAGAGATCACAACCAGCCCGACGATGATAAACGCCAAGGTTCCTTCCAGCGACTTGCCGTTTGCGAATTTGGTTTTGCCCCAGCGCCTGCCGATCAGGGCCGCCGCCGTATCGCCTAGCAGCATGATGGTAAACGCCGCCACTGCATAGGGGCGTGGAAAAAGCGCCACGCTCAGCAGTGCGGCGGCCAGCAACGGCGGCCCTCCGCTCAACTGAAATTTGACGCCGGGACGCTTCTTCCGCATCATTTGGCCGAAGATCAACTCATAAAGGGGATGGATCACCTTCCATTTCCGGTAATGTCCATATTCCACCAGGATATTCAGAACCAACAGGAGTCCAAAAGTAAACGCCGCCCAGCCGCGCGGCACCAGCAGCATCCATAAACTCATCCACAACGAACTCAAATGAACCAGTTTGCGGTATACTTCCTGTTGATAAGATATCGCCATTATTTTTTGTTCTCCACGGCTTTAGCCTTTAATTGTTGAAAGATTACTTCCACATTGGTGGGATATTGCTGCTGAAATTCAATGAAGCGGCTGTTGCGCTCGCCGGCGGGAATGCTTTCCGATTCCCTGGCCCAGCGGTCTTGATTTTCGCGGGCGATGGTCTCGGCTTGCTTGAACAGTGCGGCTTCGTCGACGCCGTCAATAGCGGCATTGCCCTTGGTGGTAATTGCCGCGGAGTCTGTTTCCGATTCACTGGTATTGGAGATATGCCCGTAGGTTACGCCGTCCTCATACATGCACTCGCCGCACCAGGTGCAAAGCACCACTCCGGAAGCCATGATCAGCAGATTCGTAAATTTTTTCATTTTCATAAACACCTCCGCAATGATATATAGTAACGCCGATATCCAATATGTCAACCCTTTGAATTATCCGGATGACGGAAACAATCGGTCACATGGTCATTGATGTACCCCACCGCCTGGAGATGCGAATAACAAATCGTCGAGCCGAAAAACTTGAATCCGCGTTTTTTCATATCCTTGCTGATGGCATCGGATATTTCGCTGGTAACCGGCGCTTCACTCAGATTGCGCCAATGATTGATGACCGGCTTGCCGTCAGGCAGAAACGATCTCAGGTAATTGCAGAAACTGCCGAATTCCTGCTGGATAGCCATATAGAGTTGGGCATTGGTAATTGACGATTCGATTTTGCGGCGGTTGCGGATAATCCCGGAATCATTCATCAGGCGCTCGACATCTTTTTCAGTGAACTTCGCTACTTTTTTGACATCGAAACCGGCAAAAGCCTTTCGGTAATTTTCACGCCGTTTCAGGATGGTGATCCAGCTCAAACCGGCCTGGGCGCCTTCCAGAATCAGAAATTCAAACATGGTTTTGTCGTCGTTGACTTCGCTGCCCCACTCTTCGTCATGATATTTCTCATAAATGGGATCGCCGATGCACCATGAACAACGCTTGAGTTCTTTTTTCATATTGTCCTCTCAGAAAAAAATAAGCCGCACCGGATAAAATTCGGTGCGGCATTCCCTGGTTACCGTGCGGGTGCGGCTTTGACCTTCTTGGTGAAGATCGTATCCCAGTTCTCACGGTACTTCTTTTCGTCGCCGGGACGACGTTTACTGCCTTTGCCGTTCATAGTCTACCTCGTCCTTTATTTTTAAAATAAGTGCGTATAATATAGACCGGGAGGCGAATTTTTCAAGTGAAGGTATTGAAAAATTGCCGATTTGGTGTATGATATTTAGAGCTTATCAACTGATAAAAGAAACAGGATGATGCAGCGCTGAAATGTCAGTCATGAAGTACAAAAAAATCGGGGATACCGAGGTATCTACGATTTTTTCGGACAAATGAATGACGTTTCGCCGCAAATCAGACGTTTTTTCTTATTAGTTGATAAGCTCTTAAATCAACAGAGGAGTTGCAAAATGAAATTCATCATGGGTTTATTGGTTATGGCCGCGGTAAGTATGAGCTTGACGGGGCAGGACTTGAAGGTTCAAACCGAAGTGGCCAAGCGCAATCTCGATGCCGCCAGAAAAGAGTATAGTGCTTATATCGGCAAAAAGACGACGGAAGACGGGAAAAAAGCCCGCCGCGAGCTCGGCGAAAAGAGCAAAGCAATGGAAGATGTAAGAATCAGCGTAATGCAGCAGGATGTCGGTTCGCTTCAGCTTGCGACCAATTACGGCGCGGCCCGGGAAGCCCTGGCCAAGGAACGCAACAAGGATACGATCGAAAACGAAAGGAAGTTGCGCACCGATTTCGATTATGCCTGGAAGAAAAATAAGATGGAACAGAATCCGCATTACAAAGAAGCCTTGAAGTCGGTCAATGAAGCCAAAATAAAGGTGGAACAGACTGATGCCGCTTTGCGCTCCTCGGATCCGGAAGCCGCCAAATTGTGGAAGGCGGTTGAAGATAATCAGAAACAGTTGACCAATTTGCAGAACCAGGGCAAGGCCAAAGGCAAGAAAAAATAAAAAGCTATTTTTTCTTCTTGGGGGAGGGGGTTACTTGTTTTAACCGGTATTCGAGTTGTTTGATCTGGTTTTTATCTTTGGTAATCCCTAACGCCTTCCGGTAGATTTGAGCTGCTTCCGCGTTGCTCTTTTCGACGCGGGAGCAATCTCCGGCCATGATAAGTCCTTCGGTGCGTTGGCGCGGATTGAACTTTTCGTTATCCCCGATCTGCAGGTAAAAAGTACGCGCGTCGGAGTATTTTTTCAGGCGCATATGCAACCGCCCCAGATTGTTCAGTTTATTGTAATTGTCTTCCGGGATCTGCCGGTAAAAATCAATAGCCTGATGCACGTTGCCGAGGTTGGCGGCGGCCTGGCCGCACAATGACGGGGCGTTGTTCCGCTCCCAGTTGGGATATTTGGTAAGATCCTGATCTTTGTAAAGATCGATGACTTCCTGGTATTTTTTCTCTTTCATGTAAATACCGGCAAGCTGCCGGCGGGAGCTTACCGCCGCCCAATAATGCGGTTCCTGGCATTTCATGGCGCTTTGGAAGTAAAGAATGGCCTGTTCCTGATTTTCCATCTGCAGATAAGTTCTGGCGAGTTTTTCCTGAATACTTGCCCAGGCTCTGAAATCGGTGGAACTGTTGAGACTGATCAAATAATATTCCACGGCCTTATTGAAATCGCGCTTGTGGGAATAGATATCTCCGATGTATTCATTCATTTTGATCCGGGTATTGTCGTTGATATCCGGTAGATCCGGGATTAGAGAGTACCATTCCAGCGCTTCGTCGTAACGTTTCAGCTCTTTGAGGCAGGTCCCGATCATGTTGATGCAACTGTGATCATCCCAGCCATTGTTGGCGAGGTCGAGTGCGTAACGATATTTATCCAGCGCTTCCTGATATTTGCCGGTCCTGAAAGTATCGTAGGCCTCTTTGTTGGCGGCTTTGTAGTTATCCGGCCGGGCAATAACCCCGACTGGGCTTAGTGCGATAAGCCCCGCCAGTAAGGTTATGACCGGATATTTCATCATGGCTTGACCAGGAAAACAATTCCAATCAGGAACGCGACGATCTCAAAAATAAAGCCGCTGAAACTGATGATGTTCGTATTGATGCCGCCGACTTTCTGCCGGCAGAACTGATGCAGCAGTTGCGCTCCGAAATAGGCCACCGCAAAAGTAATTACCGTGGCATAGAAGGTGGCAAACGGCGAAGCAAACAGAATGAACAGCGAAATGAACCCGGCAATATACCAGACCTGAATCATCGAATGACGCGGAGCTTCGATCAACGGAACCTTGTCGGAAACATTGGGCAACGTCGCCAACGTCCCCTGAATCGTGAAGTTCAACACCAGCACCAGGATCATCCAGTAGCTGAAGTTGTACATCATCATCAGGTAATAAGTCAGCATGTAAAAAACCATAACCATGATCATGGTCAGGATACCGACTGCGGATTGCGATGTTTTGAGGTTGCTGTTCATGTTGTACAGAGCGGCCACCGTCGATACTTTTTCGGTTTTCAGCTCGATAAACGACAACATGCAGCCGAGACTGCGCCCTGAATCCTTGATCACGGTCAGCAACGTCATGACCACCGCGAAAATCACCGCGGCCGCGGCAAGGTGAATCAACCCCAACAGTTTGGCTATGATCAGAATAAGCAAACCGGCGGCAAGTCCCGCTATCGGAAGCATCTTCAATACGTTGAGGTCATAGGTGTCTTCATTGGGAAAATGTACGACTTTCTTGGGTAAGGGCATGTCAATGACCATCTCCCAGGCGTTCCCGAAATATCTCAGCCACTCTTTTTTATCCATTGCTGTTCTCCTTGTGTTCTATTTTTGATTTTATTTCATTGTATTTGGTCTGCATAATGTCATGAACATACTGGGCCAGCTCCTTGCGGTTGCGGTCGCCCGGATAAATTTTGGGCAGTATATGAAGTTCCACGATCTGGCGACGGTAACCGAGAATATGCCAGTAATGCGGTATCAGCGTGGCATCGCCGAACCACGCCAGCGGAAAACCGTCCGGCGTGGGATGGTAATTCAACACCACCGGCAGAATGGGGATATTTCCCCCGCAGACCGCTTCGAACGCCGTGGATTTGAACGGCAGCAACCCGTGTTTACCATCAGTACTGGTGCCCTCCGGATAGATCAGCATATTCACCCCGTGATGCAGAGTCTCGCGGAAAGCTTTCATGACTTCGAAGGACTGCTGCCTGGAATTGCGGTCGACCCATACCGGCATGCTCAGTCCCAGATACCAACCGAGAAAGGGCCATTTTCGTATTCCGCTGTTAGGTGCAAAACGGATCGGGAAGGTACAGGCCTCAGCCATGACATCCAGATAGCCGCAATGATTGGAGACGATCAGGGCGCCGTTGGCCTCGGCCGGGTCGCCGTATACGCGCCGTTCCAGTCCCATGATCCAGGCGAGTCCACGCGCCCAGTCGGAGGAGCAGTAAGATATTTTGAGAACTTTTTCCCAATAGCTGCCGCCGAATGCGTGAATCCAGAGGGCTTTCATCAGAATAACCGGAAGCCAGGCGTATGAAACTGCCTGGCGAAAAATTTTGCGCATGAATACGTAGATATTTTTCATTTTTTCACCGCTTCCGAAGATACCTTGAAATGCCTTAAATAACGATCCCCGAGCTTGTAAGTATCCAGCAAAATCAGAAAATCGATGGTGCCGAATTCCCGGTCGAGCACCGGTTCGCCGCAAACTCTGGCTCCCAGCCGCAAATAACCTTTCATCAACGGCGGGATCAACTTAAGTCCGCTTGCGGACAGGATTTTTTCAATTTCATTTTCATCGGCCGGCGGCAACATAAATTCCGGTTTTGGCGATGCCGGCATGTCCGGGATGAGATATTCTTTTTCTTTCAGGTAACGGTATACCGCCCAGCCGGTGGCGTTGTCGGTGGTCTCCAGACTGACGCAGCCGAACATATATCGGGTCCTGATCCGGTTCAGCACCTCGGCGATGCCGGTCCATAACAACCCCATCACTGTGCCGTTGCGGTAAGGCGCGTAAACACAGGAGCGTCCCATTTCCAACGCGTCGTCCAAGACGCCATGCAACTTATCCAACCGGTATTCCTGGGCCGAATAAAATCCGTGTCCGCGTTGCGCCGCTTCCGCCGCCTGAATCCGATAGGTTCCGACAATTTTGCCGCCGCTTTTTTCAATCACCACCAGATGCAGACAATATTCGTCGTATTCGTCATAATCATGCAAATCATGATTGGTCGCACCATGCCCGCCTTCCAGCTTGAATACTTCATAACGAAGCAACTGGGCCTCAGTGATTTCCTTCTCTGATTCCGCTATTTTTATCAAAAAATTTCCACCGTCCGCCAGTATTGCCGGAGTACGGATTTTTTCATAAACGCTAAACGACATAATTCCCTTCAATTAGATTTATTAGTAATAATAACTTTAAATGAAATAAATACCAGTACATCTAGGCAAAAAAAACAAAATTTTAACAATCGTTTTGCCGTTTGTTTTTTCTTAAAACGGCTCTCTGTCTTGAAAAATCGAAAAAAAGCTGTATTTTATGCAGATACGAATTATTAACAATGAATTAGAGGTATTTATGGCTGGACATAGTAAATGGGCTAATATCAAACACAAAAAAGATGCCGCCGACAAGAAAAAAGGCAAAATTTTCTCTCGTATCGCCAAAGAAATCATGGTGGCTGCCAAAGCCGGCGGCGCCGATGCTTCCGCCAACCCGCGCTTGCGGGCGGCATTGACCTCCGCCAAAGCCTCCAATATGCCGAATGACAACATCGACCGCGCGATCAAAAAGGGTATCGGCGAACTCGGTAACGCGATTTTCGAAGAAATCCTTTATGAAGGCTACGGTCCCGGCGGCGTGGGAATCATGGTCGAGTGCCTGACCGACAACCGCAACCGTTCATCCAGCGAAGTACGCACCGCTTTTGACCGTTGCAACGGCAATCTGGCCGCTTCCGGCGCGGTTTCGCGGTTTTTCAAAAGACAGGCGCATTTTGTGATCACCGGCGACGCCGCCGATGAAGAAAAGCTGATGGAACTGACTCTGGACGCCGGTGCCGAAGATATCGAGTGCGAAGACGGTTACGCCGAAATCTGGGCCGAGCCCAATGCATTGGAAGCGATCGGCAACGTCCTGCGCGAGGCCGGCATCAACCCCGAAGAAGCGGAAGTGGTGCAGCGCCCCGAGCTGATGAGCGATATCAACGATGCCCCGGTAGCGACTTCGCTGTTCAAGCTTATCGACCGTTTGGAAGAGCTTGACGACGTGCAGCAGGTCAGCCACAACGCCAATATCAGCGACGAAATTCTCGAAAGCCTCGAATGATTATTCTGGGGATAGACCCGGCAATCCGCTGTTCCGGTTATGCCGTGATTCAGGTCGACAGTGTCGAAAAGATGTCGATTATCGATTGCGGAGTGATCAAAAACGGCAAAACGCTGCCGCATACCGAGTGTTTGCGGCGGCTGGCCGGAGGAATTCGGGAATTGGTGGCGAAGTATCGCCCGGATATGGTTTCGATTGAGGACCCGTTCCTTGGAGAAAATCCCTCCACGGTGATTATTTTGGGAATGGCTCGCGGGGCGATTTTGTCGGTGTTGGGAGAGTTGGGGATTCCGGCGTATCCTTACAAGCCGACCACCGCCAAACGGGCGGCTGTGGGCAGCGGCAAGGCCGACAAAGCCCAGGTGGCTTTGATGATGTCGGCGATGTTTCAGCTCGACGCCTCGCAGATACCTCTGGACGCGACCGACGCGCTGGCGCTGGCGATTTGCCACGGCCAGGTGGCGGCCAGGCCGGAATTGAAAATGATGTTGCCTAAATCTTTATAAACAAAAGCATAAGGAGTAATGAGATATGGATGATTCATGGAAAATAGAAACCAGGGCGGTGCAATGCGGTTACGAACCCGGCAACGGCGATCCCCGAATTGCTCCGATTGTTCAAAATACCACTTACAAATACGATACCGCCCAACAGGTGGCGGACCTCTTTGACCTGAAGACCCCGGGATTCTTCTACAGCCGCCTCGCCAACCCGACGGTGGACGTGTTCGAAAAGAAAATCTCAGCTATGGAAGGCGGCGTCGCCGCGGTCGGGACCTCCGCCGGGCAGACGGCCAACGCCATCGCGATTTTAAACGTCTGTACTTGCGGCGATCACTTTGTCGCGGTTTCCAGCCTTTACGGCGGTACTGTTTCTCTGTTCTCCAATACCTTGAAGAAAATGGGAGTGGAAGTCACCTACGTCGATCCCGAAGCTTCCAGTGAAGAAATCCGCAAGGCTTTCAAATCCAATACCAAAGCCCTGTTTGCCGAAGCCATTGCCAACCCGGCCATGATCGTTCTGGATTTCGACAAATTCGCCGCCATCGCCCGTGAATTCGGCGTGCCGTTTATCGTGGACAACACTTTTCCGTCGCCGGTGCTCTGCCGTCCGTTCGAATTCGGCGCCAACATCGTCACCCACTCCTCCACCAAATACCTCGACGGTCACGCTACCAGCGTCGGCGGAGTGATTGTGGAAGGCGGTAATTTCGACTGGACCAGCGGCAAATTCCCGGAATTCGTCGAGCCGGACCCGAGCTATCACGGCCTGATTTATACCGAAGCCTTCAAAGCCTGCCCGTTCTCGGTCAAAGCGCGCGTCCAGTGGATTCGCGACTTCGGCTGTATCATGGCCCCGCAGAACGCCTGGTTGACCAATCTCGGCATGGAAACCCTGGCGGTCCGGATCGAGCGCCATTGCTCCAACGCCCAGGCCCTGGCTGAATTTCTCGAAAAACACCCGAAAGTAGCCTGGGTCAACTATCCCGGTCTGAAGAGCAGCAAATACTACGAAAGAGCCCAAAAATATCTGCCCAAGGGCGTCGGCGGAGTCCTGACCTTTGGTGTCAAAGGCGGTCGCAGTGAGGGCGAAATCGTGATGGACAGCCTGAAACTGGCCGCGATCGTTGTTCATGTCTGCGACGTGCGTACCGGGGTGCTCCATCCCGCCAGCATGACTCACCGCCAGCTCAGCGACGCCGAACAGGCCGCCGCGGGCGTAACCCCCGACCTGATCCGTGTCACCGTCGGTCTGGAAAACATCGACGACATCTGCAAAGACTTCGATCAGGCCCTGAACAAGATCAAGTAATACAATCGTTATCAAATCGCGGCACCGGGGAACCAGCGCCGCTTTTTTTATTGGTCAAATAGGGCAATAAAGCCATGATAGATGTTTTTGTTCTTATTTCTGTTGCAAATGATTTGAAAATTCATTGTTAAATAATTATATTTAATGACGGAAATTAAGGATTTTGCATGAAACTTCATTTTTCACAACTGGAAACACTGATCCAGCGCAAGCAGCCGTTCTCAACAAGCGAAGCGCACTCGCTTGGAGTGTCCGCCTCTCTGTTGGCTTACTATTGCAAACAAGGAAAGGTAAAAAGAATATGCCATGGTGTTTATGAGCCTCTGGAAACCGTGATAAACCCTTATTCAGATGTTGAAATCCTCGTGAAGAAGAATATCGAATTCACAATCTGCCTGCTTTCTGCACTGCAGATTCATGAATTTACCACCCAACTGCCGAATTCTCTTTGGATCGCCGTTCCTTACGGAGCCAGGATTCCGAAAGCCGAAAATGTGGCGCTTTCATGCATCCGTCTTACTGAAGCTCCATACCGTCATGGTGTGGAGGAACGGGAACTTTATGGAATGCCGATTAAAGTTTATTCCGCGGCGAAAACTGTTGCGGACTGCTTTAAATTTCGTAATAAAATTGGTCTCGACGTTGCATTGGAAGCATTGCGCGAAGGACTTAGGGGAAAACTGTTTACTGTTTCCGAATTGATGGCGGCAGCCAAAGTCTGCCGGGTCGCTAAAATCATCACACCCTACGTGGAAAGCATTCTCGAATGAGCAATCGAACTCCTACCAACTTCTCTGCTTCAGCGTTTGCAAAGTTGAAAAATATTGCCGATACCCGAGGCTGGAATTTTATGCACCTTCTGGTTCGTTACGCGACCGAACGGTTTCTTTACCGCCTGAGCGTATCTTCATATGCGGAGCAATTCGTTCTCAAAGGCGGAAATCTTTTCGTTATTTGGCAAAACGGACAGAACTATCGTCCCACGATTGACTCTGATTTGTTGTGCTTTGGAAATGCCGAAGCGGAGTATTTGGAAACTATGTTCAAAGGGATATGCCGATCAATCGCGCCTGCTGATGACGGTATTATTTTCGACGCTGATTCCATTAAAATGTCCCCGATCCGCGAAGACACTGAATACGGTGGAACCCGCATCATATTCAATGCCTATCTCGGTCAGGCGCGAATTCGTCTTCAATTCGATATTGGAATCGGTGATGCCATTACTCCCGCGCCGGAATTGGCGGTGTATCCGCCGCTTCTCGACCATCCCGCTCCCAAATTGAAAATTTATCCGATGGCGACCGCAATTGCCGAAAAAACTGAAACAATGGTTTCTCGTGGAATCATCAACAGTCGAATGAAGGATTTTTACGACGTCTGGCTTCTTTCCGAATTGTTCGACCATGATTATGCAATACTTTCCAATGCGTTGCGGAATACATTTGAGCGGCGGAATGTTCCGTTGCCGTCCGCTATGCCGGAGGCATGGACTGCGGAATTCGGTCGCAATCCGATGAAGATTACCCAATGGCGGGCATTTCTGCGGAAAAATAGATTGAATGCGGCTCCTGCTGATTTTGCCGTCACCGTAGCACGTATCGCCGCATTTCTGCACCCGGTCTGTTTTCCGCCGAGTACCATTCCAACAGCATGGGGAGCGGCTCTCGGCTGGCATTGACGTGCTTTTATCCACAAAGAAACCGTTTTGGGGAAAATTGTCGAAAAAATCGGGAAGGCTCTTGACTTTCCCTTTCATTTGAGATATAATAATAGGTGTTAAGACATCCTAACACCTGATTTATGGTAATTGATAATGAAAAGTATGGCAAGATCAAAACGGGAAGAAGTCAGTGATATCCTGATTGGTAAGCTCCAGAGTGGTGCTTATGCAATCGGTTCGCAGTTCGCTTCGGAGAATGAATTGACGAAGGAGCTCGGTATCTGCAAAGGCACACTGCGCGAGGCTCTCTCCTCTCTTTTGGACGACGGGATGCTGGAACGGCGGAGCGGCATTGGTACTTTCGTGCGTTCCCATGTACCCGTCAAAGCGGAAAACATGTCTAATTCGCAGCGGATCTGCCTGGTGGAAGAGCGGCAGGGGGGGAAGCGGAGGAGCATGTTGGAGCTCCTGACTCTCGACGCGCTCCACTCGGTGTTTGATTCCCGTAACTGCCAGATCCGGACTTTGCATCCGCAGGAGGATGAGTCGATCGGCCAGGTGATCGGACGCATGATCCGGGAGGAACGTCCCGCGGTCGCCGTATTGGTCGGGTTCTCCTATTTCCGCGAATTGACCGACCGGATCCGCCAGGCTGGAATCCGCCTGGGGTGTATCGGTCAGCCGGAGGATACGGAAAATGTGTCCTACGTCGATACCGACCATTATAACGGTATGCGTCGCGTAATCGAATACCTGGTTGCGAAAGGTCACACCCGGATCGCCCTGATCGATAACAGCGTCGGGCACAACTATAACTTTATGCAGCGCCGGAACGCTTACCTCGATGTTCTTACCGAGCATGGGATTATACCGGACCTCCGGTTGTTCGTGGACATTATGACTCCGGGAGAGCGTGAGGGAGAGGTCGCCCGGCAGGCGTTCCGTGAGCTCCGAAACCGTCAATGCGGTTTTTCCGCGCTGGTGGGATACGGCAGCCTTTTCGGCGGTCTCTGGAAGGAGATTCAATCGGAAGGGATCGCCGTTCCGGGGGAACTTTCCACCGTGATGTACGGCGGCGGCGCCAAGAGCAGTTACCCGCTTCCCTGGGCGGAATGTACCTATTGCGGGTGGGATATTTATCCCATGGCCCGGAGTTTGGCGGAAATGCTGCTCAATTCCTCCGCCAAGCATGAATCCTTGTTTCCAGTGGAATTCCACAAGGGAGCCACTGTTCAGACGTTGTCGGCCGTTCCTGTAACCGAATAAAAGATGAAGGGATTTCAAAATGAAAAGACATTGTTTTACTCTTATTGAGCTCCTGGTGGTGATTGCAATTATCGCGATCCTGGCCGCCATGCTGCTGCCCGCTCTCAACCAGGCACGGGGAAAAGCGAAAAGTATCAGTTGCCTGAACCAGCTCAAACAGGGCGGTGCCGCCCATCTCATGTACGCGGAGGACTATAAATACATTATCAACAAAGGCCCTACTGCCGGCGGCGGCGCATCCGTGCCGTTCAGCGGCTATCTGCTCGGCACCTACGGCGGCGGTGAGGCCTATCTTCCTTATGTGAGAGTCAGCTCAACCGTCCGGTATTCAAAGCTTTTCTACTGTCCCTCCGTATCCTCGATGCTGGCCCCGGGTGACGGCACCGATAAATACGAATTTAGGACCTATGGAATGCCCGCATACACTTATTTCATCAACGACAGCGGAACCGGTATTTCCGCCAATCTGGGTTTTTTCACCCACAAGTTTTATATTGGCACTGCCGAGCGGGGAATCTACCTTGTTCAAAATCGTATGAAAAGTCCGAGCGGAACCATCCTGATGAGCGATTCCGGGATTTCCAATCAGGTGGCAGGCGCCACCATCGGCTTCCAGACCTGGGAAATTCATCCGTACCTGGCCGCCATGGCGGCCAAGCAAAGCCTGATGCTGCGCCACGGCGGGCGCGCCAACGCGATCTATGCCGACGGCCATGCGAGCGGCGGCGGAATGTACGATTACCGCAACAGCATCATGCAGGTGAAGAACTTCGTAGACGGCAATGCCGACCTGATCCAGATGAATTGAATTTTTGAATGAAAAGGAGTATCATGAAAGCGTTATTATCATTTCTTGCCGTCGTTTTTTCCATATGTCTATACGCGGTGCCGTTTCCGCCCGAAATGACGCTGAAAAATTCGGATAATGGGGTATTCTCCCTGGGTGACCTGAAATTCGAAATCCTGTTTTTCAACCAAAAATGGAATACGCTCAACAACCGGAGCTGGAAGGAAGTCAAGGTCCAGCCGGATGGCGACGGAAAGATGTTTACCGGCACGGTCCTGTGGGAGGGCGGCAAAGGGACGGTGACGCATGACATTATCCCCGTCGATACGGACAAGTTCACCGTGAAAACGCATCTGAAGATGGAGCCGCCGATCAAGTTCAATGCGCTGACCGGATGCATTACAGGGGCGCTGGGCAAACTGCGTGTTGCGATTGACGGCAAGGCGCTGGATATTCCCTCCGAATTCGGAAAGCCTACCTTGTATTCCGGGAAGCCGCGTCAGGTGGTTATCCAGGGCGAAGGCCCCTATGAACTGGTCGTGACGGGAATCACGGGCCTGAGGATTGAAGACAACCGGAGGTTCAACAATGAGACCTGCAGCATTCGCTTCAGCTTTTCTCCGCTCGCGGGAATGGTCGGAGATGCGGACCTGAACCTCGATTTTGAATTGCGCCGCTTCGAATTGAAACCCATTTCGCTGAAAGCTGCAATCAACCGGACTTACCGCGACGACACACCAGGCAAACCCGGCTGGACGGCCCAGGGGCCCGATGCCGACCTCGGCATGTTCAAGCCGGGGCAGTATGTGTTCCAGGGGATTCCCTTTGACCTGAGCGCACCGGGCGCGGTCGCGGTCGGCGGCGAAAACCGCGGCGGCGTCCCCGCCGAAGTAACCATTCCCCTGAGCGGACTGGACAAAATGAAAGCGCTCAATCTGATCCATACCTCCGCCTGGACTCCGGTGGGCGATTTCGGCAAGCTGGAATTCAACTATACGGACAAACCGCCCCAGGTCATCACCCTCTCCGGCAAACGCGATTGCGGTAACTGGGCCGGGCCGGAGGACAGAGATAACGCGCTGGTGGTCTGGACGGGCGACCGTGGCGTCGGACAGGCGGGGTTTTATTTTTCGAGCTTTCCGCTGGAAAATGAGAATCCGGTTTCCGTGACATTCCGCGCGACCCGCCCGGATATCCTGTGGTTTATTCAAGGCATGGTCTTTTCCGAAAAGCCGCTGGTAATCCCGCGAAAGTTGAAACGGGAAAGCCGTATCTCCATCGGCAAGGAGTGGGTTGAGCTGGATTTTGACGGTTATCCGGCAGCCGGCAGCGCCCTGGATTTTTCCGGCGGACTCGATGCTCCGGCCGGAAAATACGGATTCGCCAAAGCCATGCCGGGCGGAACCATGCAGTTCGAAAACGCGCCCGGCCGCAGGCTCAAACTGTTCGGCATCAACCTCTGCCAGACGGCCAATTTCCCGAGTCGGGAAACCGCGGTACGGATGGCCGATTCGTTCGCCCGCACCGGTTACAATTCCGTGCGGTTCCACCATCACGACGGCGGACTGGTCAAGGCGGATGCCGCCGACTCCGTCACCCTGGATCCGGAAACGTTGGAGCGCTTCGATTTTTTCTTCGCTGAACTCAAGAAGCGCGGCTTTTATATGACGACCGATTTTTATGCCAGCCGCCCCCTGAAAGAGGGCGACAATATCCCGGAAACCGGGCTGCAGCCGAAAGCGCTCTTCCCCGTAAGCAAGGCCGCCATGGACAACTGGAAGGCCTTTGTCCGGAACTGGATGACCCACCGCAACCCTTATACGGGGCTTACTTATGCCGAAGACCCGGCCCTGGTCCTGGTCAACCTGGTCAATGAAGACAATTTGACCTACGAATGGAACAGAAGTGTCGGCGCCCGGGATTTTTATGCAAAGCTCTTTGAAGAATACAAACGGAAGAACAATCTTCCGAACGCCGTCGCGGATAATACGGACCGCCATTTCCTGGCTTTCCTGGTCGATCTGCAGAACCGGAGCCTGGCGGAAATGGCCCGTTTCGTCAAGGAAGACTTGAAAATGAAAACGGCCGTCACCAGTCTGAATCACCAGCAGCAGCGTTATCTCGTGCCGATGCGGAACCGTTTTGACGTGGTGGACGACCACATGTATCATGCGCACCCCATATACCAGGGGAAAGCCTGGAATTCACAGGCTTCGCATAGCCAGACATCGACGATCGCCGGCATGGCGAGTTTGCCGCGCAGCATGATGGCCTCGCGGATTACCGGCAAGCCGTTTTTCGTCACGGAATTCAACTTTTGCTATCCGAACCAGTACCGTGCCGAAAGCGGGCCGGTGATCGGGGGATATGCCGCGCTTCAGAACTGGGACGGATTGTACCGCTTCTGTTATTCGCACAACATCAAGCGGGTGGAACAGAAGATGAATCTGTTCAGTCCCTTTGAAACGGTTTACGACCCGGTGATGCAGCTCTCCGAGCGGATCATCCATTCGCTCTTCCTGCGGGGGGACGCCCTGGCCGCGCCGCGGGCATACAGCAGCGCCATCCCGGAGAACCTCCCGGAAACGCAACGCAGCCTCACGCATTCATCGAAATTCGAAGTGCTGGGCCTGACCGCGCAAATCGGGTCGCATGTGGAGGGAGCGCGCCTGCCCGCCGGAACGGTCGTACTCGACGACGCCATGGAGTTCACCGCCGCCCCCGCCGATGTTCAAGAATGGAAACAAGGCGTGGAAAAGAAACGAATCAAAAGTTCGACTTCGGAAATCACCCTCGACGCCGCCCAAAACACGTTGATTATCCATACTCCGAAAACGGAAGTTGTGACCTTGAAAAAAGGCGGCCTCAATACCGGCGGCTGTCTCTCCGTGACCAATGCCGATGTATTTCAAACCGTCGCCGCGATTTCCCTCGACAACCGGGAGCTGGCGGGCAGTGGCCGGATTCTGATGCTGCAGCTTACCGATGTATTAAGCAACAATATCGTATTCGAAGACAGCGACCGCAAAATCATCAAAGCCTCCGGCAAATGGCCGTTGATTGCGCATCGCGGCAAAGCGGAAGTAGCGTTGAAGCTGAAGGACAAGGAAAAAATCAAAGTCACAGCGCTCTCGCCGGACGGCGTACGGCGCGGGGAAATCCCGGCGGTGAAACAGGATGGAGCCTGGAAATTCACCGTCGATACCGGATGTTTTCCCGGCGGCGTCATGGCTTATGAAATTGTGGCGGAATAAAAGAATCGTATGCGGGATTTTTAACTTGAAAAATGAGAGAAGGCATTCAGGCTATGCAAACACACATTGACAGAAAAGCATTGGTATCGAGACATAATGTTGAAATAAGGCATTTGGATGTAAAGTCTCTCCTTCAGGTTGGAAACGGAGAATTTTCATTCGGAATGGATGCCACCGGACTTCAAACTTTGGCCGGAAATATAATGGCACAATGGGGATGGCATACCGCGCCGCGCCCGGAAGGCTCGCATGCGGAAGAACTGGAATTAACGGATTTCGAGGTACATGGAAGGAAAATCGGCTATCCGATATCGGAAAAAGGACAACCCGAACTTTATCATTGGCTTCGTCAAAATCCGCATAGAATGAGTCTTGGCCGGTTGCGGATATTGCTTGACGGAAAATGTGTTGCGGACAATGATTTAAGCAATATACAGCAGAAACTTGAATTGTGGACGGGAGTTGTACACAGCAGTTATTCACTGGCTCGGAATCCGGTTGAAGTCGATACTTGTTGTCATCCGGATTTCGATGCGGTCGCCATTGCGATCGAGTCGCCGTTAATTGCCACCGGCCGGTTGCAGATTGAACTGGCGTTTCCCTATGGCGATCCCGGAATCAGCGGCGCCGCATGGGATAAGCCGGAAAATCATGTAACTGAACTGACAGAAGTAAAAGATACCTGTGCGATTTTCAAGCGAAGCCTTGACGAAGACAGGTATTCAGTTGCATTGTCCTGGGATGATCCGAATGCGGAATCCATGATGACGGGAAAACATACTTTTGTGCTGGTGCCCTGCTCGTCATGCGGCCGAATTTCATTGACATGTCTGTTTTCGAAGAATGATATAAGCGGGCCACCGCCGGATTTCGCTTCGACTTTGGCCGCATCAGTGAAGCACTGGGAAAATTTTTGGAATACAGGCGGCGTCATTGACTTGTCCGGAAGCCGCGATGAAAGATGGAAAGAACTGGAACGGCGCATCGTACTTTCGCAATATTTGCTGGCGGTAAATGAAGCGGGTTCGCTGCCGCCGCAGGAAAGCGGCCTTTACAACAATTCGGGCTGGTATGGCAAATTCCATTTGGAAATGCACTGGTGGCATGGGGCGCATTGGGCGCTCTGGGGAAGATGGGAGCTCTTTGCGAAAAGTCTTTCGTGGTATGAAAAAATCCTGCCGCTTGCTGAAGAAACCGCCAAACGCCAAGGATATCGCGGTGCGCGTTGGCCAAAAATGATAGGTCCGGAAGGCAGGGAGTCACCATCCCTGGTGGGGCCGCTTTTGATTTGGCAGCAACCCCATCCGATTTTCTATGCCGAACTGGATTTCAGACTGCATCCTCAACGTGAGACTTTGGAACGCTGGCGGGAAATCGTTTTTCGGACAGCCGATTTCCTGGCGTCGTTTGCCGCGTGGGATGCCGACCGGAAGCGCTTTGTCCTGGGGCCGGTCATTAAAACCGTTCCGGAAAACAACAAAGCTGTTGAAACGATCAATCCCGTCTACGAGTTGCAATGCTGGCGTTTCGGACTCCATACTGCCTTGGAATGGCGAAAACACCTTAAGTTGGCCGTTGAGCCTTCCTGGAAAAATGTTTTGGACCATCTCTCGGAGCATCCGGTAAACGACGGTCTTTATACGCTTCAGGAAGGCATGAAGGATTCGTATTCGAAATGGAATTACGAACATCCCTCGCAACTCGGAATTCGCGGCATGCTTCCCGGATATGACATAGACGAAGCGACCATGCGCCGGACAGTCATTGAAACATACAAAACATGGCGCTGGGACGAATGCTGGGGCTGGGACTTCCCCATGGCGGCAATGGCGGCGGCCAGAAATGGAGACCCTCAACTTGCTATTGAATTCCTGCTGCATCCATCGTCAAAGAATGAATTCGATTCAATAGGATTGAATACGGGTGGTCCATTCCCATATTTTCCCGGGAATGGAGGGCTTCTTTACGCAGGTGCGCTGATGGCTGCCGGTTGGGACGGTTCCGGAGCCGATGCCCCGGGATTCCCCGAAGGATGGCATGTTAAATATGAAGGATTGAGCAAAGCTCTGTAAAAATAAATGAACGCGGGGAATACATTGTTCCTCGCACTCCTCAATTTGCACATGACGTTATCTCATTTTTAATTCACGCCATGTGCAAGTTTTTTTTTGAAAAAGTTGAATAAAAATTGAAAAGAAGCATGTTTGAGGTAAATTATTACCATAAAATCTTTTAAATCTGGATAACCACATTCAAATTTAAAGAAAGTCCAAACAAGTGTTCTGTTTGATAGATGACATGATGAAAAAGAATGAAATATGAATATAAGCAAATTTTTTGTCGTTGCGGCTGTCTTGGCCGCATTGTCGCTTCCGGCGGTCACCCTGCCGGAACATGTGAAATTCAGTGAAGACGGTTCGTTCCGGGTCGCGGACGCCGAATTCAATATCCAATATTTCAACGCCGGCTGGAATCCTTCGCTCAATACCAACTGGAAAGACCGCCAAGGCACGCTCGAGCGGTTCACCGCGATCATGGAGACCGGCGGCCAGAAAGGCGAGGTCGTCTACGGAATCAAGCCGGTGGCGGAAAACGAGTTTGAAATTGATTTACAGGTCAAGTTTCCGCAGCCGGTCCAAATCAACGCGCTTCACGGCGACATCTCCATCCCGACCGCCGGACAGACGATCATGGTGGACGGCAAATCGATTCAGCTCCCCGAAAAAGAGCGGGAGATGATTGTGTACCGCAATTATGAAGCGAAGGAGTTCACTCTTTCCGTCATGGGTGGGACCGAGCTCATCTTCTCCGGCGATCCGCTGCGGCTCACCGTGCAGGACAATCGCAAATTCGGTTCTTCCACCTTCTCGATCCGCTTTGCCGCCGATCCGGGTGGCGGCGAGATCACCGAGTCGAAACTCAAGCTGAAAGTCAAAGCCATTCCGGTCAAGGCGCAGCTGGTGGATATCTCCGCGGCGGTCAACCGGGATTTCCGGGATGACGTCGCCCACGACGGCAAGGGCGGCTGGACCGACCAGGGGTCGGGAAATGACCTCCGAATGCTGACCCCGGGCACAGTCGAGGTGGACAGCCTGAAATTCAACGTGATCGACGCCGCGAAGAACGACGGCAAAGGCGTAATCGTCGTGGCCGGCTCCCTGCGGAAATTCGCTCCGCAGTCGCTTGAGCTCGCGCTTCCGGCCAACGATATGAAGGCGATCAATCTTCTGCATGCCTCCGCTTGGCCCCCTGAGCTTGGCAAAGGGCTGGGGCGGATGGCGGTCCAATATGCCGACGGCAGCGAGGAAATCGTTCCGGTGACCGCGCGGATCGACTGCGGCAACTGGTGGAGTCCCGTCTGCGGTGACAATGCCGTGATCGCCTGGTCAGGCGAGAATCCTGAGGCAAGAGTGGGGCTTTATGCTTCGAGTTTTCCCCTGAAAAAGGCGGGGCCGAAGTCGATTCGTTTTGAAATCGCCAATCCTGCCGCAGTCTGGATGATCGCCGGCGTGACTCTCGCCGACCGCGCGATCAAATTCTATGCCGTCAGCGACGCCCCCGTCGTGCTCACAGAAAATTTCGAATGGAAAAAGCTCGACTTCAATCGCGAAATCATCGTGGGCAGTCCGCTCGACTTCTCTTTCCTCAACGATGCCCCCGCCGGAAAATACGGTCGCATCGTCGCCGCTCCCGACGGCACTCTCGTCTTCGAGAACGCGAAGGATAAACGCATTCGCCTCTACGGAACCAACCTCTGTTTTTCCGGTAATATCCTCAGCAAGGAAACGGTCGATAAAATGGCCGACTACATGGTGAAATGCGGTTACAACACCATCCGTTTTCATCACCATGACACCGAGATGACCGATGCCAAGGCCGCTGACTCATTGACGCTTGATCCCGTGAAAATGGACAAATTTGACTACCTTTTCGCCAGGATGAAGGAAAAGGGGCTTTACATCACCACCGACCTCTATACCAACCGCAAATTCAAGTCCGGCGACAACATCCCCGAATGCGATTTCTATGATCAGGAGCAAATGAAGATGCTGATTCCGGTCAGCCGCGCGGCGATGGAGAACTGGAAGGAGTTCGCCCGCCGCTTCATGGCCCACAAGAATCCCTATACCGGGATGACTTGGGGGGAGGACCCGGCGCTCTACTGCATCAACCTCATCAACGAGGAGGCGCTCATCAATAACTGGGACAGCAATCCGACAAGCATCAAACTCTACGAGGCCGCCTTCGCCAAGTATCTGGTGGAGAAGAACCTGCCCAAGAGCGAATGCTTCAACAACAACCCGGTGTTTGCCAAGTTCATCCAGGAACTCCAAGCCTCGGTGCTCGACGAACAAATCCGCTTCGTCAAGGAGGATCTCAAGCTCAAAATGCTGGTGACCAGCATCAACAACATGAACGATATTCCGCTGACGCTGTTGCGCGACAAATTCGATGTGGTGGACAACCACTACTACTTCGATCACCCCGGATTCGTCAATGAACTGTGGCGCGCGCCCTTTAGTTACCGCCAGGACGCGGCGGTCGCCCGGATGGCTCTGCTGCCGCGTGACATGATGCCGAGCCGGATTCCCGGCAAGCCCTTCCTGGTAACCGAGTTCAACTACTGCAATCCGAATCTCTACCGGGCGGAGGGGGGGCCCCTCATCGGCGCTTACAGCGCGCTGCAGAATTGGGACGCGCTCTACCGCTTTGCCTGGAGCCACGGCTCCTACGCAATCGAACGCCATACGTCCGCTTACGGATTCGACGCCGTCAATGATCCAATGGCGCAACTCTCCGACCGGATCGCCATCGCCATGTTTGTGCGTGGCGACGTCAAGGCGGCGGAGACCACCTATGCCTATACGGTCTCACCGGAGGTTTTCGACAAGAAATTCACCGTGACTTTTCCCGTTCCATTCAGCAATCTGGGGTTGATCACCGCGATCGGTTCGATTCCGGCGGATAAACAGGCCGCTCAAAATGTCTTCAAAGTTGCTCCCGCCGACGCCTCCAACCCCGGCGCGCTCAAAGACAGCCGTATCGCCGCCCTTTGGCGTGACGTCAACGAGAAAAAGATTGCGGCCAGCGCAACCGGTGAACTGCTTCTGGACGGAAACAAGCGCACGTTTACCGTCAGAACCCCGCTCACCGAAACCGTGACCTTGGGCGAAGGCGCGCTCAGTGCGGGAACCCTCAAGGTCGACAATGTCGACGTCTGGCAGACTGTTGCCGCCATCTCGCTTGACAGCAAAGAGTTGTCGCAGAGCAGCTCGATTCTGATCATCCACCTGACCGACATCGCCAGTACGGGACTCACTTTCACCAACGATACCAAAACCATTGTTCCCTTTATCGGTAAGCTCCCGCCCCTGATTCGCAAAGGAAGCGCCGAAATTTCCCTCGCAACCAACCGGCCTTTCAAGGTGACCGCGCTCAAAACCGATGGCTCCTCCTACGGTGAAGTCAAGGGAGAGTTCAAAGACAATGCATTCCACTTCACCGCCAATACCGCACTCTATCCCGGCGGCGTCATGGCCTACCACCTGATCCGCTAAGGGGCTGTAGCAAAATAGACTATGGAATTTCGACAGGGATTATGTGATGATTTTTGATTTGAATTGAGAGGCGCATAGCGAGCTATGCAACGAGCAATTCAGACAAAAAGCGCACATAAAACCAGAGAAATAGATAGTTTATTTTGTTACAGTCCCTAAATACGTGCGGCCGGAATACTGGTTGAAAGGTTATATATTGCCCAAAAAGATGGAGGTGAAACCACGGGTGAGGGCGTATTCGCGGATTTTGTAGAGCGTCTCGCGGGGAGTGCGCGGATTTTGCATTTTGTAGGCCGGGTGATAGGCGGAAAAATGCAGTGGGATATCCTTGTTCAAATTGGCTTCCACCCAGTCGAACCAGCCGGAGATCATTTTGTCGGAATCGTTTTCACCGGGGATGACCAGATTGGTTATTTCCAGATGTTTGCCCAGCTCATGCATGTATTTGATTGATTCCAGGACCGGTTGGAGGGAGGCGCCGCAAAGTTTGTGGTAAAATTCTTCGGAGAATCCCTTCATGTCGATATTGGCGGCGTCGATCAGCGGGTAGAGTTCGGCGGCAGCCTCACGGGTGATGTAGCCGTTGGACACCAGCACGTTTTTCAATCCTTCCGCATGGGCCAATCGGGCGGTGTCGATGGCGTATTCCGCGAAGATTGTCGGTTCGTTGTAGGTATAGGATACGGATTGACAGCGGTGCTGCAGCGCCAGCGCCACAATGTCGGCCGGTGCGGTATAACGCGGCAGGCTCTTCATGTTGTAATGTCCGCGCGACAGTGAGTCGTTCTGGCAGAAACAGCAGTTCAGATTGCACCCGAATGTACCGAACGAAAAAGTCCGGGTTCCCGGCATGAAACGCGCCAGCGGTTTTTTCTCGATCGGGTCGATATTGACCGAAACCGGATGCCCGTAAGCGGTGGTTCCTAATTGGCCGTTTACATTGATGCGAACGCCGCAAAATCCGGTCCAGCCCGGTTTGATCAGACAGTAACGCGGACAAAGCCCGCAACGGATATCCGGAGGATTTTCGTTTTTCCACCAGCGCGCGGGCTTGATAGCTATCGGTTTGTCATCCATATATCACCTCGGTTACCCGATAACATACACTGAAAACATACGGATGTCAAATTTGAGGGATTATTCAGCAATCACCACTTCGCGGTTCCGGCGGTACCAGTATTGATAATATACGCACAACAGCGCATCGATCAAAACCAGCGTGCCGCAGGTGATATACAGCCAGAAGACAAAATCCCAGTTGAAAAATATCTTGTGCATACAGCCGCAAGTATAACCGATGATCACCATGGCCAGGAACAGATAGCTTTTGCCGGTTGGATTTTTGGCTTTGATCGTTTTCCAAATGGCAAACGGCCAACTGAACCCAAAACACAACAACATTCCGACTTCAAAAATACTGAAATTCATAGTTTTTTCTCCAAATGATAGGATATTACTTGTTATTACAAGTTATAATATATCAATTCCCAATTTTTTTTCAATAGCGGAAAAAAATATTTCAGTGAAATCTTTAACCACGGAAAGGGAATGCGATGGGCTCCGCGCCCCTCGCGCTCCCTCGGCGGATACGATCCGCGACGAAGATTCTGTTCAACAATATTGACCGGGGGTAAACCTGTTCAGCACAGGTTTTCCCCTCGACCCCATTTCCAGGCTTTGTCGCCTTGACAATGTTCTGCCGGTAGGATCGGAAAGAGGTTTGCAAAGGGAAAACCGAATCCGTTCGGTTGTCCCTTGCGAAAAAAGACCTTGTCTCCCAAAGAGTCATCGCAGCGGGTCATACCCGCCGCTGGAGCGCGAGG
>JAVBRM010000050.1:0-67440 GCA_031548025.1 Victivallaceae bacterium
GTATCTGGAAAATACCGGTAATCTCACGGCGACCAGCAATGTCACCTATTATCAAAACATTGCCTATGAAAACGGCGGCGCGATCTATATGATCGGAAAAGACGGCACGGTTGGAAACAGCACCATCGACTTCAGCTCGAATGTGTCATTCGGTTACAACGATGCTTATGTTTCCGGCGGCGCCATGTTTATCCGGAATGTCGGCAATATCACCATTGATTACACCAGGTTCTATCTCAATGACGCCTATACTTCGGGCAGCGCCATTTATATGGAAAATATGGGCAATGTGATATTTACCAGAACCGATTTCGCCAACAACGGATATTATTCCTCCTTGGGCAGCACCTTGGATATCATCAATACCAGAGGAAGTTCGGTTACCCTCAGCCGCAGCAGCTTCGAGTACAATTATTCGAACGGCTCCCACGCGGTGATCAATATGGACAAGGGTGCCTTGAATATCGATAACTCGACATTCTATTACAACTATGCTCTGTCTTCCGATGCATATTCGGCGGTATACCTGGCCAGCGGCACGATGCAGTTGAACAACGTCACTTCCAGCGGCAACTACGATTATGCGTTCGAACTGGGCAGCGGCACCTTCTATATCTATAACTCGTTGATTAACGATTATTACGGCATCAAGCTGGGTACTTCGGTATCTGTCGGAGCGAGCAAGAACAATATCTTCACTTATTTTTACTACTACAGCGATTCCAGGCTGGCCGGCAATGGCGGTACCTCCATCAGTGCGTATCGTCCTGACGGCAGCTTGAGCGAAAGCGCGAATGTGCTTGATGGTAACGGCAACATGGTCGGTTATGATTACGCCGCCATGGCGTTTATCGCCAATAACCTGTTCCTGGGCGAATTCACCCAGCAGGGCGACCGCCTGACTTATACTCTCGCCATTGACGGCAAGAACAGTCTGGCCTATCGTTATGCGGTAAACGGCAAGGAAGTCCGCTCGGGTTCGACGGATTACACCGTCGGTGATTATGACCAGCGCGGCAATATGCGCAATGGCATCCAGATCAAGACGGTCACGGACAAGAACAGCGAATATTATGGACAGATTGTTTACGGTTATTATCAGTTGGATGACGCCGGAGTCTATACTCTGGTGATGATCGCCGAGGATGGCACCGCAATTACCGATACGACGATCGCCGCGCTGTTCAGCGCCAGAAGCGTCAGCATCGGGGCCTTCGAAGGCAACTTCTATATGACGGTAACCAATAACGGCGATACGAATGTCAATGAGCATTATAATCTGATTCTCCACGATACCAATCGTTGGGCAACCATCGATCGGGCTTTGAGCGACGGCATCAACCTGCGCGAAGCCATCTACTGGATCGACAGTTATGATTATACCCAATTGGAAGATGTGGCGGAAAACAGCACGGAACGTGCCCGTTTCGACGCCGACCGTTATGTCAAGTTTGCCGATTCGATGTTTGCCGATGAAGAAAGTCGGCTCATCAACCTGACCGGCGGCGATATCGTCTTCGACACCAGCGTGATTGTCGGATCGTATGAAAAATTTGCCGAAGAGTACAATCTTTATTACAAGACCGCCGACGGCAAATATATGTATTTCGAACACGACAATACATTCAAGATGCAGGGTAATGGCCAAATCACGATTGATGCCGACCTCACTTCGCGTATCTTCCAGAATACCGCCGGCAACAGCGTCGGGATCAACAACCTGACCTTGAACCAGGGTGCGGTATACAATGATATCGGTCGCTACAGCTTCAGTACTTATGACAACAGGGGTCGTGGCGGAGCCATCTATAATGCGGGCTTCATGATTATCAACAATACCTTGATTCAGGATTCCCTGGCTTCGAATAACGATCCGGGCAGCAAGCATAATGGCTGGATTTCAAATCTTGACGGCAGCAACATGGGGCAGGGCGGCGGTATCTACAACGCCACCGGAGCCGAAATGTACATCAATGATTCCACCATCACCGGCAATACCGCGGATGGCAGCCATCGCGGCGATAAGACCGGATATGCGGAAAATGCCGGGCAGGGCGGCGGTATTTACAACGCCGGAACATTGACCGTCAGCGGTTCGCTGATCGGTGCTGAAGGTAAGAATGCCCAGGGCGGCGACGCCACCGGCAATAAGGCCTTGGGCAATACTGAAAAATCGGATTCCGGCAAAAATTCCGGTACCGGCGGCGGTATCTACAGCAATGGCGATATTATCATTATCAACACCACGGTTTCCGGCAATACGCTCGGCAGCTCCAAGGTTACCGACGGTTCGGCTATCACCATCCAGGGCGGTACCGCCGTGCTGGACGGCAATACGATCATCAACAACGATACCTTCTCAGACGGTACCAAGTATGGTTCGGCAGTGTATTTCGAGAAGGGAAAAGTCACGATGACCAACAATATCATCGCCGAGAACTATGTCCAGAGCGGTTCGGACCAGCGCCGTCTGGATATCTCGGTCAAGACTGATGTGACTCTGACCGAAAACAACAATATCATCGGCAGCTGGAGAACCGGCAGCGGATATTTCGACTTCCTGACTCAGGGCAGCCTGACCGACATTCTCGGCCAGGACGGCAATGTCGACAATCTGAACTTGGAAGCCGAACTGCGCTACAACGGCGGCATGACCCGTAACTACCGGGTGCTTGACGGCAGCGTGGCGCTCGGCAATGCCAATTACACCAACAACAAGGTTGACCAGCGCGGATTGGTTGCCGACAACATCAATCAGTTCCGTACGACCATCGGTTCGTATGAACGTCTCCAGTATGTCTATATGGACTCCGCCGTCGATCGCGGCGAAGGCCTGGTGGGCATGGAAGATATGGCGTTGATGGACGGCGATGTCTATTTCGACTTCAGCGGCAAACAGAACGGCTGGCAGGCGACCTTGCGTTACGCGGTTTACCTGACCGATTCCGATGGCAAAATCACCATCAACGTGATTGAGGGCTTCGACACCCTGGCCATTGTCTACGGTGAAATGACCATCCGTTCCGGTCTGACCATCGAGGCCAACGCGGTATATGAATTGAATGCCAATCCGGATGGAGAGGAAACCGGCCTGAGCCGTCATTTCAATATCGTATCGACCGCGGCTCCGATTGTGGTCAATCTGAGCAACCTGATACTGAGCAATGGTTACAGCGCCGAAAACGGCGGCAGTATTTACGCCAACAACGCTTACTTGACGCTGAATCTCAACAATATTCAGATTCGCAACTCGCATTCGGACAAATCCGGCGGAGCCATCTACTTCTCCGGTGCCGAGCTGAACGCCAATATCGTTACCTTGTCCGGCAACTCGGCCGGTGAGTCCGGCGGCGCGGCCTATATCAAGTCCGGCGTAGCCAACTTCAATGACGCGGTGATCATCAACAACCAGGCGGGCCAGGACGGCGGCGGCATCTACTCCGGCGCCAGCACCCTGAACCTGAATCGCGTGGTTATCGGCAATACCACCACCGATATCGAGTTCAACGCGGTCCGCGGCGGCGCGATCTTCGTGGCCGGCGGCCATCTCAATGCCGTCAACTCCACGTTGGCGAATAACCGTGCTTCCGAACGCGGCGGCGCGATCTTCTTCAGCTTCGGCGGCGGCGATATCAACCTGAACTTCGTAACCATCGCCAACAACGTGGCGGTAAACAACGGCGGCGGTATCTATCTGGATACTTATCGCAGCATCAGTATCACCAACTCCATCGTCGCGCAGAACTTCCTGGGCAACATGAAGTACGATGATATCTATGCGGGCAGGACTCCGTCCAATTATAACTTCGATTATTCGATCTTCGGTGTCACTTCGTTTGACAGCATCATCGGCTCCACCAACGCGCTGCTTGGGCAGGGCGGGGATTACAGTTGGATCGCGACCGCGTTGACCGAAAGGGAAGTTGATCCGATCCTCGGGACTTTCAAAACATGGTTCATCGATATCTATGATGGCGGGCTTGCCATCAGTTTCGTGGCCGATCCGAATGTCGACGAAGACCAGCTGGGCCAGGGACGTCCGAGTTCCAACGCCACCGCCGGTGCTTATGAATACAACGGCACCAGCCGTTATTCAAACATCTACATGTATGTCGGCAATGCCGATATGACCGAGGCAAACGTCTATAACACCAGCAGCTGGATGCGTTGGGATAACGTAGCGCAGAATTGGGTTTCGGTTGATCCCTCTGTCAATATGGCGGAAGTATTTGCCGGTGAAAGAGGCATCTTTACCTTTGCCGCCAGCAGCAATACTTATGTCGTCAACTGCGCCTGGGATGTCGCGGCGGGCAATAAGATTGTCCTGAACTACGACAGCATGAGAGCGGGCGCCGTATCCGTTACTGTGAACAACAGCGACGCGGCGGGACGGTATGAGGTCAATGGCGGTTCCGCTCTGGATCTGGCCGTAGTCACCACTGATATCGGTCTGATCTCGATGACGATCAACTCCACCATCAAGTATACCGCCAACGGCAATCAGGACATCATGAGATCCGAGCTCGGCACCAATTACTATAATCTGGTGCTCGGCGGCAGCGGCAACAAGACCAGCCAGGCGGCTTTGACCGTCAACGGCAATCTCACTGCCGGCAGCGGTACCACTCTGGTTGTCAACTCCGGCGACCTGACCGCCAAAGGACAAATTACCGGCGGTGGCAATATCGCCATCAAGGCCGGCAGTGTGGTCGCCAATAACCTCAGCGGCGCTTCCGATATCGGAACCATTACCGCCTCGGGCAATGTTTCCCTGAGCGGCAGTGGCGCCATTTCCACCGGCGATGTAACCGTTTCCGGCGGCTCGATCAATATCGGTACCCGGAGCGGCAATGTCTCGACCGGCGGTCTGAATGCGGTCGGCGATATCAATGTCGGCACTTTGACCGGTTCGGTCACGGTTGGCGGCGGGGCAAACTCGACCGGCGGCAGCATCGGTATCAGCGGAGCCAGGGACATCAGTGTCAACGGCAGCCTGATCGCTTTCGGCAGCGTCAATGTCTCCGGCGCCGGTAATATCAACCTGAGCAACGGTGCCGCCTCTGGCAGCAGCGTGGCGGTTACCGGTGCGAATCTCAATCTCAGTGATTATAAAGTTGGTGTAAATACCGCCAACGGGGCAAAGTTGACCATCAGCAACAGCATTAACGCGCTTAGCGGTGAAAACGAAATCTTCGATTATAGCCGCAACGGTATTTTGGCCTCAGAGAAACCGCAGGTAAATGTCAGCAGCGGCGCTTCTCTGATCTATGATATTGCAGCTCAGGATTATGCCCTCGGCATGAATGACACCATCACCGCCGGCTATACTCAGTTCAACTTGAACTCAGTCAGCAACAATGGCGGTACCTTCGGTGTACGCTCTACCGGTAATGCTTTGATCAACGGAGTCAATGCCGGTGATCTTGCCGGGTCATTTGAAGGTACTTTGTACATCGGCAGCAACAATGTCGAAGTAACGGAAGACAGTTCCTTCAAGGAAGGCAATATCAATCTGATCATCGACAATACCGGCTGGTTCAAGCTCGGTGCCGAGTTCGAAGTGAAAAATAGCCTGACTGTCCGCAATGTGATGGTTACCGATGAGGAAAAAGCCAAGCTTACTTCCTCCAATGGCAATATCACCATTACCGGTTTGGTCAAGGGCGAGAACAGCGGCAGCAGCTATGACTTCGCAGTCAGTGCCGAAAATGGCACTGCGACTGTCGGATCGTTTGAAAATATCAACGATCTCACTGTCGACGCCAATAAGATCGTGATCAATGGTCATAGCCTGAGTGTGGCCGGCAATGCGATATTTACCTCCAATGCCGCCAATGCGGTGGATTTTGGCGGAAACATCACAGCCGGCGGCGATGTGGAATTCAATGGCGGCGGTCTCAACCTTACCGGTAACTCCTCTGTGAATGCCGGCGGAGAACTGGTGGTCGGCGGATCCGGTATCACCGGCAATGGCGATCTGAGCCTGAGCGTCGGCCAGGAATCCAGCATTGAAAGCATCAATCTCAATGGCAGCTTGTCGGTCAGCGGCAACGTCAATGTCTTGAAGAATATCGACCGGGTCAACAACCTGACGATCAATTCCGGCGATGTCAAGATCGGCGGAGATGCCTTCGTCAACGGCAACTTCCAAGTCAACAGCAACGGCAATGCCACCATCAACGGCAATGCGGATATCCGCGGCAACCTGACGATGAGCGGCAGCGCCAGCATCGCCAATACCACGCTGGGCGGCGATTTCGTTGCCTATGACAACTCCACTTTCGTCAGCAATTCGCTGAACCTGAACGGCAGCGAGGCGCAGGTCATGAATATCGAGCCTCTGGCCGATGTCCGGATCGGCAACCTCGTCCTGAGCAACGAAGCGGGCGCGAGCCTCTTCGGCGATCTGGCGGTGGATACCTTCACCTTCAACGCCGGCAAGTTCGCTATCGGCAACGATACCGACCTGTTGGTCAGAAACCAGATCAACGGCGCGGGCTGGAACAACTACTTCGTCATGGGCGAAAACGCCCTGCTCAAGCAGCAGACCAATGGCCGTAACGAATTGGAATTCTGGGTCGGCAGCGAAGACGGTGCTTCTCATGTAACCTTGAAAAACGATCTGACCGATGAAGTTTATGGCGTTGGCTTCTCCAATACCATTACCACCAACGGTCACCCGATCAAGGGCAGCATGGAAGACACTGTCAAAGCAACCTGGAATATCCAGGGTAGCGGCAACTTCGACGTCGGTTTGGAATGGGACGGCAACTTGAATGGAAGCAATTTCAACAAGGACAACGCGGTCTACAATACTTATGACGGCACCAAGTGGGATTCCCAGACTCAACTGTTGCCGATCGGCAGGGATGAGGACGGCAATATCTACAGTGCGACTCTTGCCGGTCTGGGTTCGGCGATCTTCAGCATCACCAATCAGGGTACCGATATGGGCGATTCGTTTGCGCCGAACCCGTTGGATTGGAGCCGCTGGCTTAATGAATATCGCGACTTCGGTCCGCTTACCGTCAATATCCCGGCATCAGTCGGTCTGGAAACCTGGATCGCCATGCAGAGACTGTTGACGAGCAGGCACCTCTCCAACCCGCTGGGCGTGATGTTGACTCCGGAAATGACCGTCCGCGAAGGCAGTCCGTTGGTCCTGCGTCAGGGAACCGTCTTCGGTACTCCGGATGGCGCATACGGTGTCTTGCGTGACTTCTCCAACGACGTCCAGTATATCGAGGAGCAGGATTCTCTCGCTGACTTCGAAGAAATCATGCGTGTCTACTCGCAGGGACTGGCCGGTGAAGTTCTGGTCAAGCATCCGGCGACAATGTCCGATATCGACAAGGCCATCGAAGAGTTCCTGAAATAATCCACAATCAAAACCAACGCCGCAGAAACCCGATGTTTCTGCGGCGTTTTGTTTGTACTGGAAAAAATTTTTCTATTTTCGAAAAAAATACTTGCATGTTCTGCTATTGATTGTACATTCTATTTAACCTTAAATAAAAACAAAAGAGGAATAAGATGAAAAATTTATTGATGACATTGGTATTGGTAATCTGCTGCGGAGCCATGGCTCAGACTGCAACCCCGACTGAAGCGGACTATGCGACGGCATACAAGCTTTTTGAAGTCATGAACATGGAAGAGCAGATGCAGAGCAACACCAAAACCGTCATGGACCTTCAATTGAGCCGCAATCCGCAACTGGCCCCCTATCGCCAGGAGATGGAAGTATTCATGAACAAGTATATCTCGTATGGCGTTCTCAAGAAAGATATCGCTGATATCTATCTCAAGAATTTCACCGCCGATGATCTAAAAGAGCTGACCGCGTTCTATCTGTCGCCGCTGGGTAAAAAATTCCTGTCGAAAAACCAGGCGATTACCCGTGAATCGATGCAGTTGGGCATGACTAAAGTTCAGGCCAACATTGCCGAGCTCCAGCAGATGATTATGAAGAAACAGGGCAGCACCGCGAAATAAATCGCAATAATACTACAATATATTGACCGTCGGAAGCAATTCCGGCGGTTTATTATGAAACAGGAGATGGAAAAATGACGATATTGGCTTCTAAATCAGGTTTGAACCTGGCAATCAACGACCAGGAATTGATGGATTTACTCAACGTTACTTTGAACCGGCTCAAGTCGGAAAACTTCAAGAAAATTCTGTTGATTCCGCCGGACTTGACCCGCGGCAATTCTTATGCCGGTCCGATTACCGCCATGATGTACAAGGCCTTGTCCAGCCAGTGCCATATCGATATTATTCCGGCCTTGGGAACCCATGCGCCGATGACCGAGCATGAGCTCCGGGTGATGTTCGGACACGATATTCCGCTGGATGCGTTCATCGTCCATAACTGGCGCGAAGACGTGGTGGACGTCGGCGTAGTATCCGGCGCCCAGGTCAGCGAATGGACCGAGGGCAAGCTTGATTATGACATCAAGATTCAGGTCAATAAAATATTGTTCGGTGGTTACGACGCGATCTTCTCGATCGGTCAGGTGGTCCCCCACGAAGTGGTCGGCATGGCCAACTACACCAAGAATATCATGGTCGGCGTCGGCGGTTCGGATATCATCAATAAATCGCACTTTATCGGTGCATCGTGCAACATGGAAAAGATCATGGGGCGCGCCGATACTCCCGTTCGGAAGCTTTTCAACTACGGCGTGCAAAAATTCCTCAGCGATCTGCCGATTACTTACATATTGACGGTAATGGCGCGCAACGACGATACCGGCAAGATGGAAATGCGCGGATTTTTCGCCGGCCAGGATGAAGAAGCTTATCAGGAAGCGGTCAAGCTGAGCCAGCAGACCAATCTGGTCCTGATGGACGAACCGGCCAAAAAGGTCGTGGTCTACCTCGATCCGGAAGAATTCAAGTCGACCTGGCTGGGCAACAAAGCGGTTTACCGCACCCGCATGATGATCGACGACGACGGCGAGCTGATTATCCTCGCTCCGGCTTTGAAGGAATTCGGCGAAGACAAGACCAACGATAAAATAATCCGCAAATACGGATACAAAGGCACTCCGGCCACTTTGAAGGCCGTGCGCGAAAATCAGGATATCCGCGAAAGCCTCGGGGCCGCCGCCCACTTGATTCACGGTTCTTCGGAAGGACGTTTCCGGATTATCTACTGCCCCGGCCCGGATATGTCGAAGGAAGAAATCGAAAACGCCGGTTTCGAATATGCGAATTTTTATGAAATGATGAAGAAATACAATGTTGCAAATTTGAAAGACGGCTATAATATAGTAAACGGGGAAAAGATCTTTTACATCAGCAATCCCGCGTTAGGTTTGTGGGCATTGCGGAAAAACTTTGTGTAAGGAGGGATAAATGGCAGCGGATGAACTGAGAAGTACAGTGTTGTGTGGCGAGCATGTGGCGGCAGGGGCGCGCATGGTGCCTTTTGCCGGTTGGAATATGCCGGTCCAATACAAGACCGGAATTCTGGCGGAACATCAGCATACGCGTGAACAAGTATCGATTTTCGATATTTGTCATATGGGGGAATTCAGGGTATTCGGCGCCGGGGCGACTCAGGCGCTGGACCGGATTCTGGCCCGGCCGGTTTTCGACCAGCCTTACGGTACATGCCGGTATAATTTTCTCTTGAACGACAATGGCGGGATTATTGACGACTTGATTGTGTATTATACCGGTGAAAACGATTATTTCATCGTGGTCAATGCTTCCCGGATCGGCGAGGATTCCGAACAGATCCGCAAGAACCTGCCCGAAGGCGTGGCTTTCGTCGATATCTCCGAGGAAACCGCGAAGATCGATTTGCAGGGGCCGGAGTGTCTGGACGTCATTGTCGCCGCCACCGGTCTGGCCGTAGACGCGCTGCCGAAGTATTTCCGTTGGGCCTGGGTGGAAATCCAGGGCGTTCGGGTGCTGCTGAGCCGTACCGGCTACACCGGCGAGCTGGGCTTTGAATTGTATTTCCCGATGGAACACGCCGTCAAACTGTGGCGTTATCTCCTGTCGTTCCCGCAGGTCAAGCCGGCCGGACTGGGCGCACGCGATACTCTGCGGTTGGAAATGGGCATGGCGCTTTACGGTCACGAGTTCACCACCGAAACCACGCCGCTGCAGGCCGGACTGGGCGGTATGCTCAAGCTCGATGAAAATCCCGACCGGAATTTCATCGGCAAGGAAGCGATGGTAAAGAAGGGCGCGGACCGCGTTCTGGTGAACATTTATCTGGAAGGCCGCCGCGCCGCCCGCGACGGAGCGGAGGTGTTTGACGCCGAAGGCTTGTTGATGGGGACAGTGACTTCCGGCGGATTTGCGCCGTCGCTCGGGCACGCCGTGGCCATGGCTTACGTCGACAAAGCCGCTTTGGCCAAGGGCAATGAAGTATTTCTGGCTGCGGGGAATGCGACGATTCCCGGTACGATTGGCGAGGCGCCTTTTTATAAAAAAGGGACCGCCAGAAAAAAAATCTGAAAAAATTTTAAATATTGCCTTGAACTTTCTATATAGATGAGGCATTTTGATGGTAAAGCAAGCACATGTAGAACAAAAATTATGTTAAGGAATGAAGATGAAGTATTATACAGAAGATCATGAGTGGGTTGATGTCAATGGCGGTGAAGCCACGATCGGCATCTCTGAGTATGCGGCGAATGAATTGGGCGATATCACCTTTGTGGAACTGCCGGCTGAAGATGAAGATTATATCGTCGGCGACACCATCGCCACGGTCGAATCGGTGAAGGCCGCCTCCGATGTCTACTGCCCGATCAGCGGTACCGTCAGCGCGATCAATGAAGAACTCGGCGAAGATCCGGCGCTGATCAACAATTCCCCGGAAGAAAAAGGTTGGATCTGCAAGTTGAAGGATTTCGACACTTCGGAGCTGGATGACATGATGTCCGCCGACGCTTACACCAAGTTTTTGAAAAAACTTGGAAGCAAATAAAAGTTGAATTTCAACAATATCGGGCTGTTAGTATAGCAGTCCGTTTTTTTATTTAAGGAGAATGCAAATTGCCGTACATAGCCAATACCGATGCTGACCGGGCGAAAATGTTTGAGGCCATCGGCTGCAGCGGATTCGATGAAATGTGGGAAAAGGCCTTGGTCGAATTCCCCCGTCCCGCACTGGCGGAGTTGCCGGAAGGTATTTCCGAGGGTGAATTGATCCGGTATTTTGGTGAGCTGGCCCGGCGTAACGCCGCCGAGGTACCCTGTTTTCTGGGCGGCGGCTACTACGACCATCTGGTGCCGGCGGCGGTTGATGCGATTATCAGCCGTTCGGAGTTCTATACCTCGTATACGCCGTATCAGCCGGAGGCCTCCCAAGGGACCCTCCAGGCGATTTACGAGTACCAGACGGCAATTTGTCGCTTAACCGGCATGCAGGTCTCCAATGCTTCGCTTTACGATGGCGGCTCCGCGGTTTACGAGGCGGCGCTCATGAGTATGCGCTCCACCCGCCGCAAGCGGATCGTGATTGCCGATACCGTGTCGCCGGTTTACCGTGATATGCTCAAATCATACGCGGCCAACCAGGAAATGGAAATTGTCGAATGCGCCGAGAGCAAGCTCAAAGAACAGCTCGACGGCGGCACCGCGGCGGTGATCGTACAGTATCCGAACTTCTTCGGCGAAGTCTGCGACTATAGCGAATTGATTGACGCCGCGCATCGGCAGAAAACTTTGGCGGTGGCGGTTTGTTATCCGATGGCTCTGGCTTTGTTGTGTACTCCCGGAGAAATGGGCTTTGACGTCGCCGTCGGCGAAGGGCAGAGCCTCGGAATTTCCCTGAGTTTCGGCGGCCCTTATCTCGGTTTTATCGCGGTGAAAAACGAACTGATGCGCAAGATCCCCGGCCGGGTAGTCGGCAAAACGGTGGATATCGAGGGGAAAACCGGATTCGTCCTGACTCTCCAGGCGCGCGAACAGCACATTCGCCGCGAAAGCGCCATGTCCAATATTTGTTCCAACGAAAACCTCTGCGCCCTGACCGCGTTGGTCTATCTGACGCTGGTGGGCAAGGAAGGATTGACCGAAATTGCCGGGCAGTGCGCCGCCAAGGCGGTTTTCGCCCGCGAACAACTGCTGAAAATCAACGGTGTCAAGCCGGTCGGCAACGGTGCGTTCTTCAACGAATTTGTGGTGGAATTGCCGGTAAGCGCCGATGCGGTCGCCGAAAAACTGTTGGCCGCCGGGTACGCGGCGGGCATACCGCTGGGGAAATATTATCCGGGGCGTGAAAATCAGCTCCTGATTGCGGTAACCGAAAAAAGAACCCGCGAAGAAATTCTCGGATTGGCCAAAGCGTTGGAGGAAGCATTATGAAATTAATATACGAACAGAGTGTCGCCGGTCGGCGTGCCTACCGTCCCGGTCAGTGCGACGTCCCCGCGGCCAGCGCTATTCCGCAAGGTTTGAAGCGGAACGAAGCCGCCGCGATGGCGGAAGTGTCGGAGCTGGAAGCGGTGCGGCATTTTACTAATTTGAGCCGGAAAAATCTCGGGGTGGATTCGCATTTTTATCCGCTGGGCTCCTGTACCATGAAGTACAACCCGAAGTCCCATGAAGTGATTGCCCGGATGGCCGGATTTGCCGGTCTGCATCCGATGCTGGCGCAACTGCCCGGCGGCGCGAAGCTGACCCAGGGCGCGCTGGAAGTTTTGTACCGTGAGGAACGTTTCCTGAGCGAATTGCTGGGCTTTGCCGAAACGACTTTGCAGCCGTTGGCCGGAGCTCATGGTGAATTCACCGGCGTCATGCTGATGGCCGCTTATTTCAAGGATCACGGCGAAACCGCCCGCAAGGTGATGTTGATTCCGGATTCCGCGCACGGCACCAATCCCGCCAGCGCGGTTCAGGCCGGGTTCTCCTGCCGGGAAGTCTTGTCCGACGCCGAGGGCAACGTCGATATCGAAGATTTGAAGAAGAAACTCGGCGATGACGTCGCGGGAATCATGTTGACCTGTCCCAATACGGTCGGGATGTTCGACAAAAACGTCAAGCTGATTTGCGAATTGGTCCATCAAGCCGGTGGTTTGTGCTATTGCGACGGCGCCAACGCCAATGCGATTATCGGGCGTTTGCGCCCCGGCGACCTGGGATTTGACGTCATGCATGTGAACGTGCACAAGACCTTTTCCACGCCGCATGGCGGGGGCGGTCCGGGGGCCGGTCCGGTCGGAGTCGGCAAGGTGCTTCAGCCGTATTTGCCGGTGCCGCGGGTCGTCAAAAAAGACGACGGCAGCTACGATCTCTGTTTTGACTGTCCGAAATCGATGGGCCGGATCGCGGCGTTTTACGGTAATTACGGTATTTTGCTGCGGAGCTGTGCCTATATGCTGATGCTGGGACGTCAGGGCGTAATCCGGGTCAGTGAAAACGCCGTGCTCAACGCCAATTACCTGCGGGTAAAGCTGGCTCCTTATTACGACCAGAAAATTACCCGGATGTGCATGCATGAATGCGTATTTTCCGCGACCCGTCAGGTGACCAACGGCGTTCACGCGCTGGATATTGCCAAAGGGTTGATCGACCGTGGATTCCATCCGCCGACGATCTATTTCCCGCTGATTATCCCGGAAGCTTTGATGATCGAGCCCACCGAGACGGAATCCATCGAAACCATGGATGAATTTATCGATGCGATGATCGACATCGCCAAACAGGCCCAGGAAGACCCCGAGGCCCTCCACCAGGCGCCGGTAACCACTCCGGTCCGGCGGATGGACGAGACTCAGGCGGCCAGAAAACCGGATTTGGCGGCACTATGAAAAGCGCATGGGAATTAGCATTGGAGCGTACCGGCGGGGCCTTGGAATCTGTTTCGGAAGAACAGAAACAGGCCCTGGCCGAAACCGACCGCAAGTACAAGGCCAAGTTGGCTGAAATCGATATCGTTTACGGCAAAAAGCTGGCGGAAGCCGCCGGCCAGGCCGAACTCGAACAGGTTCAGGCCGATATGCAGGTGGAAAAAGCCTCGGTCAATAACCAGGCCGAACGGGAAAAGAACGCGATTCGCAAACAAGGAAAGTAATCATGAGCATTTGGGCGGAATTCAAAGCTTGCAGTTCTCCTGATTATCAGGTTTTCGAGGATATCCGGTATGTGGAAAATTCCATGGACCCGTATCAGATTTTGAACCTCTCCGTACCCAAAGGTAAAAAAGGCTTTGCCACTGCGGTCTGGCTGCACGGCGGCGGCATGGTTGGCGACAAGCCGGAAACTCCGTTCGGATTGTACGAGGGAACCCGGGCGGTGGTGGAAGTGCGTTACCGGTTGTTGCCGAATTGCCGGATTCCGGATCCGATTCTCGATGCGGCGGCGGCGTTGGCGTGGGTTTATAAACACATCGGTGAATACGGCGGCGACAACAGCAAGATATTCATCGGTGGACTTTCCGCCGGGGCTTATCAGGTCGCTATGGCCGTGCTGGCTCCCGAGTACCTCGCGCCCTATGGCTTGTCGTACCGGGATTTGAAAGGGGTGTTCCTGGTCAGCGGCCAGATGACGACTCATTTTCAACTGAAAAAAGAATTGCAGTATTCGGGCGACAATCTGCTGCCGGTAATCGATAAATACGCGCCGATGTTTTATCTGTCCAAAGACTTGCCGCCGATTCTGCTGATTACCGGGAGCCGGGAGCTGGACATTCCCGCTCGCGCCAGCGAAAACCGGCTGATGGCCGATACTCTGGTCGCTATGGGGCATCCGCATGTCGAGTATTATTGTCTGGAAGGACATTGCCACGGGGCGAGCCTGACGGATACCCATATCATTAATAATTTTTTCAATAAAGTGCTTGCATGATTTATCTGGATAACGCTGCCGCCGCTCCGGTTGATCCGCCGTTGATGGATTTTTACCGTGAACAGGTCGGCCGGTATTTTGCCAATCAGGAATCCGGGCATGCTCTTGCTTACGAAGCCAGGAAGGCGCTGGAGAAAGCCGCCGCCGAAGCGGTTAAAATCATCACCGGCGGCCATGAAGCCTACGCCTACTGGGGAAATTCCGCCACGGCGCTTTTTAATCTCGCCGGAGGATTTTTCGACAGTGGAAAGATCGCGACCATGCCGGACGAACATCCGGCATTGGCGGCGGCGCTGCGGCGGACCGGATTGCCCATTCATTACGGCATGCCCGACGACTCTGCCACGCTTGCCGCCATCGGCCACGTTCAGAGCGAAACCGGATTCATCCGCGACCTCGTGGCGGTACGCCAGGCGGCGCCACAGGCGACCCTCTGGTGCGATACGGTGCAGAGCATTGGTAAAGTGGCGATACCGTGGGACGAAGCGAAAATCGACATCGCTTTTTGTTCTGGCCACAAGATCGGCGCTCCCGGCGGGGCGCTGCTGGTTTGCCGTTCCCGCCAATTCTTTGATTATTTGGGTACTTTGCGCAAAGAACAGTACCTGGACGGCCGCATGGAGCCCGCGCTGTGTTTGACGCTGACAGAGGCCCTTAAAAGAGCCGAAACGCAAAGGTTGGAGCGTTTTCGCCGGGCCGACTTGATCCGGGGCAAGATCATCCGCGCTTTGAACAACCGTCCGTTGCCGAACGGCAAACAGATCACGGTAACCGTGGAGCCGCAATTAGCTTCGCCGTTTATTTTGCATCTGACGGTTGGCGGCTATCAGGCGGCGGTATTGGTGCGGATGCTGTCGGCGCGCGGGATTTACGTATCGGCGGGCAGCGCCTGCCAGGCGGAAACCGACGAACCGAGCAAAGCGATGCTGGCCTTGGGATTCAGCCGTCAGGAGGCCTATTCCGGGCTGCGCTTGAGTTTCTGGAACAATCATATCGGTGAGGCCGAGAAATTCATCGAGGTTTTCGACCAGATCATCCGGGAATATTGAGATGATAACTTTTTATAATCACAACGACAAGCTTTATGAAGAACACTTCAATAAGCTGGTCAAAAAAGTATTCGGGTTTGATTTTCAACACTGGTTCGATCTTGGGGTCTGGAACGATTCATACGAGAGCTATGGTCTCTGGCTTGATGAACGCCTGGTCGCCCACGTCGCAATTTTCAAGATGGAATTGCTGCAGGGCCGAGTCAATCAGGTCAGCGCGGTAGCCACCGATCCGGATTACCGCGGACGCGGCTTGCAGAAGGTTCTCTTTAACCATATTTTCGGAAAATACCCGGAAACGCCCTTTCTGTTGTTCGCCAATGATACGGTACTGGATTTTTACCCCCGCCTGGGCTTCAAGCGCGCCCATGACAAAATGGCCGTGGCGGATATCGCCGTCAACAATCCTCCAACGGACAAAGCCACCCCCACCGAGTGCCGTGAAATCGTGGAAAACAGCGTTTGCCGTTCCGGTATCTTCGATTGCCTCAATGGTGACAGCGTTCGGTTGTTTCACCTGTTCGGCGAGTTCGCCGACAAACTTTACCGCCTGGACGACACGGTAATCGCCGCCGAGGCCGTTGGCTCCACTCTGAAAATCAGTGATATCTTCAGCACGCAACCCATCTCATGGAATGGACTCAAACTGCCGTTCAGCGGAATCGAAAGAGTCGAATTCGGATTCAGCCCCGACCGCCTGCAAATCGATTACCGTTGGGAAGAGACTCCGGAAGATAATTACTTATTCGTCCGGAATCTGGATTTCCTGCCGGAAAACTTCGCCTTCTCCGAATTCATCCGCACCTGACTTCTTCCATCTTCCAGTCATCGATCTGGCGCGCGTCAATGTCGAAATTGGCGCCGATCAGGATAATTTTCTTGCCAGTATTCTGATACTTCCGGAAATACTCTTTTTCGCGGATTTGCTCTAGGGCGATTTCCGCATCCTGATTGATCTTGAACTCAAAAATGAACACGCAGTCGCCATCGGAAATAACCGCGTCGATCCGCCCGTTGTTGGTACGCGATTCCGCTTCGACCCGAATACCGATCAGCAGGAAAATCGAGTAAAATAGCAAATGAAAATGGCTCTCCGATTTCATCGTGAGCTCATAAGGAACCTGCGCGAAGAATGTTTTCAGCAAGTTCATGAATTGCGGTACGTCGCGCTGTTTGACCGCGTCGATCAGGTCAAAGCAGATATTTCTGACGTCATCGGTGGAAAAAGTGGAAAAACGGCTGAGTAGATACTCTTCAAAGGCCTCCTTCACTTCCCGGTTGGGAAAATCCAGCAGATAACGGGTCGAACCGTATTTGACGAAGCTGTCGCGGATCGTCAGGTAACCGGTTTGAAGCAGCAACGACAGCGGATTGATCCGGTCAATTTCAAACGCCTCGAAAGCCAGCTCCGATACCGACTGCGTCAGGGCCCGCTCCAGGTCGAAATTCTGCCGTTGGATAAGCTCGATCAGAAACGTCGGCGTACCGGTGGCAAACCAGTAGTTTCTGAACTTCCCGCCATTCAGGAAAAACTGAGCTATCGAAACCGGATTGTAAACCGAAGCCACCGATTCTTCAAAGCGATACCCGTTATACCATAGCTTCAATTCCCGCAGCAACTCTTCCCTTGGTATATTCTGCCCCTGGACCACTTGATCGATATATTCGGCAAAATTAGTTTCCAGCTCTTCCTGGGTATAACCCAGCATATTGGCGAACTGAGCGTTCTGCGTGATATCGGTCAGGTTGTTCAGATCGGAAAATACCGAGACATGGGTGAACTTACTGACGCCGGTCATGAAGACAAAACGCTGTACGTTCTCCGTGGCTTTGATAACACTATAGAAGCCTTTCAGAACCTTCAGGATGGCATCCACATTGGGATTGGTGACATTGCCGAGAATCGGCTTATCATACTCGTCGACCAGAATAACAATTTGTCCGTCTCCGGCAATGGCATAGATTAGTTCCTCGAAACGCGCCGCCGCGAATTCCGCCTCAAGCTGAATATTATGGTTTTTAGCGATCTGATTGGTCTTGTCCCGCAGTAATTGTTCCAGTTCAGCCGCCGATTTCGCGGTGGAACTGGCGAAATCCAGATGGATGACCGGGTATTTTTTCCAATCATATTCCTGATCGTATATATACAACCCTTCGAACAAGTCTTTGCGGCCGGAAAAGATGGCTTCCAGCGTGGATACGGTCAAGGATTTACCGAAGCGGCGCGGGCGCGACATGAAATACATGGCATTGGCAGGACGAATCAATTCCCAGATATATTTGGTCTTGTCTATATACAGGAAATTTCCTTTGATCAAATTTTCAAAGGTATAAACGCTGCTGGTTAATGTTTTCATGCGACACGAATCCTTATATTACAGCTTAATGTATTCCCCGAATGGGCAATTTACAAACCCGTTCGGGGAAGATTAAGACATAATCAGGATTCGGAGCGGTCGACTTGCCAGACGGGGCGGCGGCGGAATTTTTCGTGGAACTTATTCTTGAGTTTTCCCTGGGCTTCCAGGTGAATCATACAGGCGCGGACGCAACCGGCGCCGCCTTCGATCGCCCGGCCATAACCGTTTTGCGGACCGGGATTGCCGTCAAATGGATTGCTGGAGGTTTTGACGCCGTCGTAGGGAGCGTATTTGTCCCCGGCGGTGTCCGGATCGATTCCCTGAAATGCCGACGCGCAGCGGTAGACGTCGAGTTCACCCCATTCGATTTCGTTGCCGGCCAGGGTGATTTTGACGGTTTTGGTCGGGCTGATCGCCTGGCCGGTGCAATGACGCACGCAAGCCATGCAGCGGTCGCAGAGCGTTCCCGGCTTCATGACCGGGTCCGGCTCCAGTTCCGCCTCGGTCAACACGGCGGCGAAACGGACGCGCGGGCCGAATTCCGGGGTCAGAAATACTTTGCTGTAACCGATTTCGCCAAGGCCCGCGATATAAGCGGCGAAGCGCATATGCAGAAAAACATCCGGGGCAGGGCGGTCCGGCGATACCGGGCGGCTCCAGTTTGCTTTGGGCTCTCCGGTACTGGTCCTGAGGGCGGTCCATTCAAATGAGTTGTGAAGCGGAAATGCTTCGTAACCGGCGTCCTCGAACATCCGGCAGAAATTCCACAGCATCATCGGCATCTGGATGTTGTTAATGCCGGCATAACCCAGCGAGGAGTAATTCTGGAAAAAAGTCCCTTCCTCGATGCCGCGCAGCAATCCGCGGAACATACGAAATCCGAGGACGATAATCGATTTGGCTTCCGGCATGATATAACGCGGATCGCATTGTTTGGGGGCTCCTTCGAAACGGTCCATGCTGCCGATGCCGACCAGGTCGGCGCCGCATTCCCGTGCATATTTTTTTACTTCATTGCTGTCCATTTTTATTCCTCCTGGAATTGATTTATATTATAATATAATGCCGAATTAAAATTCTTATATATGCAAGTGTGCCAAAAAAATAACTGAATTATGCCATATATGGTTGACATATTTCGATATGGGAGATACATTTCCTCAGAAACAGAGGAAATCTATGGTAAAGGTTGTTCAATTGGCGGAACTCAAGCGGCGGTTTGAAATGCCGTTTCCATTGTTCCAGATCGGTATGGTGGAGTCCAGTCCCGGCGCGGAGCGCGAAGTATTCGGCAAGCTGGAATTATGCATCCGGCTGTCTTGCACCGGCGAATTCGCTTATGACCGGATCGAAGATATGGAATATATCAGTCGTTACCCGAATGTGATGATCAAAGTGCCGGACAAACGTCATGCGGTCAGGATAGATGATTTCCGGAGTTCCATCTATATCAAATACGATTCGAGACTCGCTCCCGCTATGGAAAAAGCGGGGTTGCTCAGCCCGCCGCATTGCTGGGACTTCACAATGACCCCGGAGATTAATAAAATGATTCGCGAGATCGGTGAACTCCTGGACCGGGCTCACGAATACGGCATGGCTGATCGACTGGATACCCGTTGTATCATGCTATGGGAGGAATTGATCATGCAGCGTGGACGCATGAACGGAAATTCTGATTACATGGATGCGAAAATCCGCGCGATTGCCGCCTATTTTGACTTGAATTTCCTGAAAGAAATCGACATTGACGAACTCATCCGCGGTAACGGCCTGTCCCGCCGCAATTTCTACCGCTGCTGGAAAAAATCGTTCAAGATATCTCCGGCCATTTATTTGCGCAATCTCAAACTGACCGAGGCCGGCCGCCTGCTGGGCGAAACCGGGTTGTCGATCTGGGAAATCTCCGACCGCCTGAATTTCCGCAACCCCAGCTATTTCTGTCTGCTCTTCAAGCAGCACTTCGGCAAAACCCCGCTCCAGTTCAAGAAAGAAGTCTTTCTATCATGAAATCTGCTTGCTTTTTTTAAATTAAATGTTATAATAAATATTGCGGGTAGGGTTTAACCGTTGCCACTGGTGATGATTAAATTTTACCTGTTTTTTCTTGATGTATACGGATCTGGAATATAAGCAATACTTCTTGAAATGTTTCCGTTCGCGTTTGTAACGTAAACCAACTTCTTTATTTCATCGGCATATTTCTGCAATTCCGTGCGTGTCGCTTTATTCATTCGCTTTTCTTCCCGATACGCCCAATTGATGCAGTAAATCAGCACATCGGCAATTTGAATTCCATAGTTCATATCAGATTCTATGAAAAGCGGTATCGGAACAATGTGTTTGGCTCTGGTGCGGCCTTTTTCTGTTCTCATGAAATAAGAATCCATGCAGCTTTGCAAATAAGTATCGCCTTGTTTTTCTGTTTCATCTAGAATCAGCAAACCGTTGGTGCTTTTTTCTCGTAGGAAATAAAAATAACGTTCCCATAGAAAGACCAGATCTTTTCGCAATATGTAATCTTCCCGCATGCTATCTCTTGCTTCGCGGGAAGAAGAGCCTTTTTCGCCGGGTATTATTGACGCAAAGACTTTAGCATTATGCTTGTTCAGGAGCACGAATATTCCGTCAATGAATTTCAGGCAGGATTGTCCATAAGCGGCAAACTGATTTCGTCGGGGACTTTGGTCGCCAAGATTCAAAAATTCGATAACATACTGTTTTCGGAGTTCATCCGGTAAATCACCTTCGAGCCCGGCAAACTTATAAATTCTTTTTTTCAGCAATTTCCCGCCTTTTATTTCTAATGGTGGACGAGAGGATTTATCACCGAAGCAATCATATTCCAATTTGCGCATTGCCAGAAAAAGAGGCCATAATTCGGACTGGTTAATTACTAATCCTCCTCTTACTTCATATGGAGCCTTTCCATGATCCTGCCCACTTTCATCCATGAAAAACACATAGCTCATAGTCATTCCTCAATTTCATAACAAATGATAATTGCATATTATTATATCATCACGGATTAATTTCAAGTGAAAAAATATAAAGGAAGCTATATATCATGACAGTTTTTGTTTGCGCCAGTGGCAGAGGGAGGCGTTGGAGGAGAAACCCAGTTCGTCGGCGATGGTTTTCATGGAAGCGCCTTGAGCTTGCAGTTCGTAATAACGCATGGTTCGGCGGTTGTTGATATATTCGCCGACCCGGCAGCCGGCTATTTCCTGGAACAGGCGCAGAAAGTGCGGACGGCTGTAGCCGGAGAGCCGGGCCAGCGAAACAACATCGGTATCGCGGCCGTAAGTCCGGTCCAGATATTTCATGATTGCCAGGATGCTTTCATGCTGGTGCCTGGGCTTGGTTCCATGCCTTCCGTAATACTGATCGCCGGGAGCGATGTTCTTGACGATGTCGGCAAAGATCAGATCGAAAATCGCCTTTAACTCGAATTCTGCGATATCGGCGTCGAGCCGTCCGGCGGTCGCCTCGTCACAAATCCGGTTCAAATGTATCACGGTTTCCCGGTTTCGATAAAAATAGCGGAAATCAACTTGCAACTCCCCGTCCGTCAATTCATTGCCCAGACAATTGATGACGTCCGGCATGATATACATCCACATATGGGCGCAATCGGGAGTGCCGGGGGCATAGCCGGAATCGTGTTTTTCGCCGGATTCGAAGAAAAACAGAGTACCGGGTTCGGCGCGGCAGATCAAGCCGTTCAGGGACTGGCTGACGCAACCGGTCAGGCAGATCATGGCTTCGCGGTACCGATGCAAATCGACATGAGTGCGCCGCCACTCCGGCGCGTGGTCTTTTTCGATGAGCCGGGAATCCGGCGGCTTCAACGACGACACCAGCCGCCGCCGGTTTCGATCCAGCATGATTGAGACTTTTTCTTCGGTCAACATATTGCTCAAACTCGAGAAGATGGTATTTTTGTCAAAGAAATGAGATTAATAATCAAATCACTTCCTGATAAGATATATTGACTTGACGTCAATTTCAAGTTATAATAGAAATAGTACGGTAAAATAAAAACAACTCAGGAGATTAGCTAAATGAAGCATGGGATATATCGTTTCACACTTATTGAACTCCTGGTGGTGGTGGCGATCATCGCAATTCTGGCGGCAATGCTGCTGCCGGCGCTGAATCAGGCCCGAGGCAAAGCATATGCCATCAGTTGCCTGAGCCAACTGCGGCAGTATGGGCTGGTCGCCGTTAATTACAGTGATACTTACGATGACTGGAATTTGCCGGTCACAGCCAACCCCAATGGTGGCGATGCGAACCGCTACTGGTACCGGCAATTGGTCATTCTTTCCGGCGATGCCCTCAAACATCCCGGCAGTAAGCCGGAGATGACCGGTCGAAGTTCTTTCCGGTGCCCGGCCGAAACCTACGGATTCGACGATGTCTGGGTTTCCGGCATGACCGGATTCATGTTTACACACTATGGCATCAATGCTTATTTGGGCGGTACGGCGCTTACGGCTTCTGCAACTCTGGGCACTACGCACCGCTGGCGGAAGCGCGGGTCAATTAAAATTCCCTCGGCGACGGTATTTATTACGGATTATACCACCAGGGATGGTATGACCACTACCGATTACCGGTTTATTTCTTATCGCCACGGCAAATACGATTCACGCATTGGTTCCACAATGTTGACCGGGATGGTTCCGATGGGCGGTACTACCGGTAACGTACTATATCTGGACGGGCATGCTACTGCGGTTAAGTATTTGGAAATGAGAAAACAGCCTTATGCATCGTCATCTTTCACGACCGGTTTTGATGTTGATTCGAATTACGCAATTCCATTTCAATAAATACAAGGACAGGATAAATGAAATTATTATGTTTGCTCAGTCTCGGACTTTGGTGTTCACTGGTAATTAGCGCGCCGTTGCCGGCGGTAAAATCGGAACGCGTCGAAAAAGTGGAAATTCGCGATATTGTTCCGGAATTTAAAGACAATACCATCGTGGCCGGCAACAAAGCGTTTATGATTCGCAACGACGGCGTTCTGGTCATGATGGCGGACGGCGAGCAACTGACGACATTTACCTATCATTTCGGGATCAAAAATACGGCCACTGGCAAAGATCATTATCTCAACGGGGGAGATAAAAAATATACGGTCACGGATTCCGGAAAAGTCACGCGTGACGGTAATACCATCGCTTTTTCCTGTCAGGGTAAAATTGATGATGTCGAGTGGGATTTTTACCGTATTGCCATGACGCTGCAGGATAACGGGCTCATTACAATTCATACAACCTGGAATCCGCCGCCCGGCGATACTTTCAAGGTCTTTTACAAGGCATTCAATATGAATTGTGGATTTGACATTTTTGGTGGCGCCCAAGTCACGCTGAACGGGCAGGGCGCGGTCATTCCGGCGGAACCGCCGGAGCGGGGCAAAGTCAGCCGCTTCGCCGGCATTGAGTATGCTAAATCCATGAAATGCGTTTTCCTGGAGGACAAGCCGGCCAAATCATTTGTACTGAATGGGGTAGCCAATGATTTTTGTGGCATTCACGGTGCGGTTACCGCCAGGGGAGCTCTGATGTTTATTCTGTATGGCCAAGCCCAGGAGGTGAAATTCGACGTCGATGTTCGCCGGGGAACACTTCCGGCGGCTGACCGGGATATTCGCGGCGGGGTGGATTTTCTGGCGCTGGAAAAACTGACGCTGCCGGATAAATCCGCAAAAAATTTGTTGATCAACCCGTCATTCGAGCAGGGCTTTCATGGATACAAAGTTCCGTTTGCCGGCACTCGGCCGAGCGATTTTGATCGCGAATCTTATGAACTGAGCAAGGATACGGCGATGTTCGGTTCCACTTCCCTGAAGGTCAGCTCCTTTAAACCGGAATTGCATGGTAAGACTTATTTTTCCGGGCCCCCGGTGATTATAGACCCGGGGACTTACACTTTGAGCTTCTACGCCAAGGCGGATCAGCCGGATATAAAAATTCTTTTTCCACGAATATACGGCATGATGGCAAACGGCTTTAATGCGTATCATAGCGGCATCGAGCGGTTCAAACCGACTCCGGAGTGGAAGCGTTATTCAAAGACATTTACGGTAAAACTCGCCGGCGCGGTGAGCGTTCAATTTTACCCGGGGGACAGCGAATCGGGGGGCAATGTTTTTTATGACGGAATCCAGTTGGAGAAAGGTCCGGAAGCCACCGCGTTTGAAACGCGCTGTGTTGAAGGCCGCTTTGTCACTTCCGAACGCGGGAATTTCATCGATGCGAAGAGCAAAATCAATGCAATAATTGAGTTGTTGACAGTTCCGGGGATATCTGGAAAAGTGGATGTGAAGGTCGGAAATTTTTTCAACGAGGAAGTTTATCGCGGAGAATTCAAATTTACCGCGGATAAAAATGGCATGGCGCGGATCAATCTGCCGCTTGACCAGGCGAATATCGGCAAAGGACTTATGCTCGTCAGGGCGGATTATCTGCTTGATGACGGCCGGAAGTCCTTTGACTTTTTTCGTTTTTCCGTAGGGGATTATCTGGCGAACAAGCATAAAAACAAGGTGATTTTTTGTGAGAATTATTCCTCGATTGAGTCCCGCCCGGAGTTTGAACGGATTCTCGACCGCCACCGGAAAGTTGGATTCGGTGCTGCTGTCCATCTGAAGGTACCGGCACAATGGGTTTTTGAACGCTTCAAGCATTATGGAATTAATCCGCTGAATTCGTTTATGATTACTCATTTCAAGGATCCGAAAACCAATCGTTTCGCCGGATTCGGTATTCTGAAACCGGGCTCGAAACGCGCCGGAATTAACTGGCCGCCGATTACCGCGGATGAACCGGATTGGCTGATTCGCGATTTCAAGCACGACAGCAACGGTGAAATCACGCCGGAATATCTGGCAAAACTGGAAAACGCGGTCAAAACCTTTGCCGCCGCTTATCCCCACGTTGGAATCTGGATACTGGGGGGCGAAATCATGGGGAAATATCCCAATGAATGGTGGAGCAAGTCCGGTACTCCGGAGGCTGCGATGGAAAGCTGGGCTAAGATGCTGGGGGCTTTCGTTCGCGGCGTCAAGGCGGCAAATCCGGCGGCGAAAGTATCGCAGGACGTACCCTCGAGCATGAGTCTGCAGGGCGGTATCCGCGAAACGGATATGCTGCTGGAAAAATGCAACGAAATGGGTATCCGTTTCGACGTGATCGGGATCCATCCCTACCGGTATTCGCCGGAAAATCCCGACCTGGACCAGGATGCTCAGGCGATGCTTCAAATGATGGCGCGCCGCGGTTATGCCGATGCTCCGATGTTTTGGCCGGAAATGATGAATTGGGGGCCTTATAATATTCCGCAGTGGAATATTCGCTCTTCCAGTTGGATTGCCGGCAGTTACTGGTTTACCGGGGCGCTCTCTTATGATCTCGGGCAGACGGAAAAGCTTTCCGCTGCCTGGCGCGCCCGCTCCTGGCTGGTGGCTTTGAAATATGCCGACCGCGTCATTACATCCTGCAGTGGTGCTATAGCGAACAATGCCTATTTGGATTACGACCTGACTCCGATGGCCTCGCATATTATTCCGAATACCCTCGGCAATCTGCTGGGCAATGCCGATTTTAAACAGGATATCCGTTTCGCTCCCGGCATTCGCGCTTACGTGTTTGAAGATGAAGCCGGTCGCCCGGTGGCGGCGGTATGGAGCCACCTGGAAAAAATCGACGCCGCCAAAGCCGATTCTCCGGTGGCCGAGGCTGATTTCGGTAACTTGCTGGAAGGGGTTTTCGACCTCATGAATACGCCCCGCGATTTCACTCCGGGCAAATTCCGGTTCCCGGTGACGCCTTTTCCGATGTTCCTGCGCGGTAAGCCCGGCAGCATGGAAAAATTTACCGCCGCGCTCTCCGGCGCTACAGTTATTTCCGGGGAGGGCGCCGGACCAATCAAGCTTTCGATCAATCCGTTGGATAACGTCAATTACCGGATCCTGGCGGAAAATTACATCTCCCGCAAACTTACGCCATCCCTGAACGGCAAGACGCTTGAGCTCGCCCCGAACTCGACGGCTACGGTTGATATCCCGCTGGAAAAACCGCTGGCAGCGGACAAAATCACCGCGTACCAGATTCCCGGGAAACTGACGATCGACGGGAAGAATTATGAAAGCAACCTTTCATTTGAAGCTTTTCTGTGTCGGGAAACCGCCGCCGATGCGACGTTTGAAAATATTCAGTGGGACAACCTGCCGTCAATCGCCTTTACCCGCAGCGTCAAGCCGGGCCAGGTAACCGGTGCTTTCCGCACCGCCTGGAATAAACGCGGCCTTTTCCTGGAAGTAAAAGTCAACGAACCGAACTTTGTTCACGAAGAATTCAAAAATCCGCAAGCCCGCTGGAATAACGACTGTGTGCAGATTTATTTCGATACCCTGGCCGACGCCAGAAGACGCGATTCTCTCGGATTCGACGAAAACGATTATTCCTACGCGATATTTCCGAATGCCGCCGGAACCTTGGCACGAGTATTCCGTTACTACTCCGTGGACCCGCAGCTCGGCTTGACCACCCAAGCCCCCAAGGACAATACATTTGCCGACGATATCCCATGTTCATTCAGCAAGACCGCGGAAGGCTACACCTACCGGGTATTTTTCCCGGCCAAATACCTGCTGCCGCTCCGCCTGGAAAAAGGGACTCCCTGCGGCTTCAGCCTCTTCGCCCCGAACGTGGATAATCCAGGCGCCAAAGAACGGATCACCTCCTGGCTGACCCTCTCACAGGATGGCCGCGGCGGCCACAACAAGCCCCACCTATACCCGGTCATGCTGTTGTGGTGATATACAAAAAGACTCCCTGAGGGAAAGTCCCCGAGGGAGCCGTGAAAGAGCGGACCGGAAAATTATTTTTCCAGTTCGCCGACGATGAAGAGGGTGCCGACGTAATAATCGAGCGGAGCGTATTTTTCCGGATTTTTGTCGAAGTCGGCGCGGTTTTTCTCGAAAAGAATTTTGCGCTTGTCGATTTCTTTGTCGCTGACGGTGATTTTCACGTGGTGCAAGCCGTCTTCTCCGGTGAATATGGAGTTGTTGGAGAGCCGCCAGTAGGTGCAGTAGGGATCGATACGCTTGAATTCGCGGGCCTGTCCGTCGATCTCAATCGTGCCGGAACCGCTGCCGGGGCCGACCAGGTCGAAAAAGCGGGCGCGGGTGCCGCGGAATTTGAATTCAATGGTGGCGCCGGGACTCAGCTTCCACATGGCCGGGATACGGCTTTTGAAATTCTTGAACACGGGGTCGTTATCGGGGAGCTTGGTCGCCGGGCCGCTCAATGTGATGCCGGGGCTGTCCAGCGGCAGGCTGATGACTTTTTCCAGGCAATCGGCAACCATCGGCTTGCCCAATTCATGCTTGACTTCCTTGGCGGTTTTCACCAGTTCGGGCCAGGCCTTGATGAACTGATTGGTGTAGATTACATGCCCGGTATTGGTATTCGGGTGGACGCCATCGCCGGAGAACGGGATTTTGCCGTCTTTGGTCAGCGGCAATCCTTCGACATTAAGCTCGTCGCCGGAGACCCGGTCCATGCCTTTGTCGGAAGTTTTCATGACCAGCTTGCCCTCTTTTTCGAGCGCGGCGACGTCATAACCGAAATCAACCATCGGGATCTGATAATAGGCGGCCACGTCTTCCATGGCGGAAGCCGAACGCGGCAGCTCGCCTTTCTGGTAATCCGCCAATCTGCCCGCGGTTATGGTATAGACGAAAATGATGTCCGTTTCGGGCAGTTCGCGCCAGATCTGGCGGACGATGCCTTCCATGTGGGCATAAATATTTTCCACTTTATCATTATTGTCGTTGACCGCGAATTCAACGAAAACCAGGTCGGGACGGAACCGGATGACGTCATAATTGACCCGGAGTGCGCCGAGGTTGGAACCGGTACCGCCGATGGCCGCATGAATCTGACTGATTGCCGACTTGGGATATTTCTCCTGTAGAAACTTCAGCGTTTGCGGGCGCCAGCCGTTCTGGGCGGTGATGCTGCCGCCGAAATAAGCGATTTTGACCGGCTTCCCGGCTTCCAGCTTGGCAGCGACGTTTGGCAATCCGCCGCGTACGGCAAACGGGTTTAATGCTTTGTTCTCATAAGCGGCGGCGCTTACGGCGATCATAATTGCGGCTACGGTGAATAGGAATCTCATACCTGCTCCATGTTAATTGCTTTGAATCCATTACATATAGCACACAAATTCATATTTTCACCTTTTTTACGCAAAATAATTTCTCATTATGATGGTTTTGATCTCAAAAGGTTTGAAATTGAGTTCCGGGCCGTTGATCTTAGCTTCGTTTTCTTCCAACAGGTCGGTCTCGAACCATTGGGGGCCTTCAGGCAGGGGCAATGACGCGCTTTTGCCTTTGGTTTCGAAACAGCGGAAAACGATATTGTTGCCTTTGAAAGACGGCTTGACGTTGGCGATAATGATTCCCGTACCGGTCGAGTCGGGCATGACCGGTAAAACTAGTGTCCTGTCAAGCTCAAATTTGTAACAAGGATTGCGAAGATTCCGGGTTTGGTTTGAATTCGCCGGAACCGCCGATAGCTGGCTATCGAAGGTTTCCGGCGGGTTCGAAGCAAGCGCGGAAGATTGCAACCGCCCTGCGGCAAGCGTCTTTCCGGTGGATTTATTCTCATGAATACTCGGACGATGCCCGCATCGCCCTTCGTCTTCCTGAAAAAAATCCCCTCGCAAATCCAGCTTGTCCTTGTTACAAATTTGAGCTTGACAGGACACCTGGCCGGGAGTGGCGGAGGCTTCCGCTATGCCGACGCCAACCGGGTACAGCGGGCTGTTGAGTTCGAAACCGACCCTGCCGTCGGGTATTTCGCCGGGGGATAGCGGCGCAATCCGGAAACGTCCGACGTAGGTCCCCGGCGGCGGGCGGTGAACGCCTTCTTTGCTCCCGTCATCGTGAACGATCAGGCCGCCGGAAGTACAGCCGATGCCGCGCAGGATGCAATTGCGCAGAGTCGAGCCATCCAATTCCCACATGCGGTGATCCGCGGCGATCGTCACGCCGCCATTGGTATCATTGATGCTGATCCATTTGGAAGCCAGTCTGATCCGGGTAATGGCATCGTCGGATTTGGAGCGCTCCGGAGTCGCCAGTTTCGCGAAATCGAGACCGTGATCGTAAATGGTTTCCGGGTAAGTTACCGCTCCGAACGGTACTCCGTAGCGGATAACCGGTTTTTCCGTACCCGCAAATGGAAAAGCCTGTTCGATCCGGACGTATTTGCCGCCTTGCCAGTCGATGCTGTCCTCGATGTCGATAACCGGTTGTTCCGCGACCATGGTGATGGTCTGGGTGAAGCTTTGGCTGTAAATGCTGCCGCGCAGCCGGATCCGGCAGTAAACCGCGTTATTGTCCAGCAGTTCGATTGTTTCCAACAGGGCCGGAATGACCCGTCCGGTAAGCTCCATGTTGCAGATATAATCGCCGCGTTTTTCTTCCAACCCAAGCAGTCCGGCTTTATTGAATAAACAGCGGTTGGCGGTTTTGTCGAACAGGGTCAGCTCACCGCTGACGCGGTCGATTTCCAGAATGAAAAAGCGGTTCTCATAACGGTTGCTGCCAGCTTCGCAATTGGGCTTGAGGCGGTCGGATTCGACGCCGTCGGCAATCTGACAGCAGGGAATATTTTCCAGGGCTTTGCCTTCTTCCAGATAATAGACTCCGGCTCCGAATGCCGGAATATTTTCCGCCAGAAATTCGAACTCGAATGACCGGGTGAGGCCGGCGATGCTGGTGATGGTTTTGAAAGGAACCGGATTGCCGTTGCCATCGATCAGTCTGAACTGCAATTGTGGGGACGGAGTCTGGTGCGATAACGCGGCGTTGTGCGGGCCATAAGCCGTGACGTGGGCGCGGATGGTTTCCGTGCGCCGCCAGCCGAGCGGATTGAAGACGACAATCGGAAATGCTTTGGTGTGTGGCGAGGTAGTTTTGGCAGCCAGCGCCCATGCCATTCTTTTCGTCGCCTGTTCCGCCACGGCGCGGGCGGAGAGTTTACAGTCGAGCTTATCGCGGTCGGCCCATGTCCCGCCGACGCCGTTCTGATTGTGGTCCATGCCGTCAAGCAGCCAGTGCCAGGCTTCGGTCATGGCTTCCCGCGGATAGAGACGCGGTATAAGCGTGCCGAAAAACTCAGCGGTGAACATGGCGTTTTCGCATGGCAGGTCCAGCGGCCAGATATCCGGCCACGAGCTTTCGACATTGGGCCACAGACTGGGAATTTCTCCGGAAATTTCCTTGGGGTTATCAGGGAAGTATTTTGCGAAAAATTCGCTGTAGGTGCAGAATTCCAGTTTTCGGTGCCCTTCGGTGTTCCAGCGCTGGATATTGTTGATGACAGATTCGGGAATCACGCAAAGATCGGTCCCCCACTGGCAAATCTGCCGGTAGTCGGCCTGACTGAAATACTCCTCGAACTTTTCCTCGCCGGCAAGCATTTCTCCGTAGTCGATGCCGAAACTCAATAATTTGCGGCACCTGGCGTAATGCAGCGGTGCATAGGACCGGATCGATGAGCCGTCCGGCGCGGTATAAATGATGTGGTCGGTATGCGAAGGACAGCCATGCGAAAGAAACAGGACGTCCATGCCGGATTTCAGCGCGATCTGCGGCATTTGCGGCGAGATGCCGGGAATATCGGACACACTCAAAATCTTTGAAGACATCCCGAAATGTTTCAGGCAGAAATCGCGTCCTGTATGGATATTCCGCACCCAGGTTTCGCCGGAGGGCTGGTGGGTATAGGTGATCGAACGCACCGGAATGACTTCCAGCCGCCCGCTCTCGATCAAATCGCGGATTCGTTCGGTTTCCTCCGGGAAACTGTCGAGATAAAATTCCATGAAATTGACCGCTTCCACCATGAACCGGTAATCCGGATATTTCTCCAGCATTTCCAATGCGGTACGGATGATAAAAACGCCGCGGGTGAGGCATTCTTCGCGCGCTCCCCCCCAAAACAGATCCAAATGGGAAAACGGCACGATACAAAGAGGCATGGGAGTCGGCATGATATGAACATCCTGTTATAAAATTATGGATTTGGCGATACCGGCGGCAATGCGCCGGAGTTCCTTGATGATATTTTCCGCATATTCGCCCTGGAAACGGTATTCGGGCACAAAGCAACTCAGGGCCGCGATAATTGTATCATATTCCCGAATGGGAAAAGCCAGCATCACGGTCTCGTTTCTGGTGTTGGCGAGATACTCGAGCTTGGAGATTTCCGCCAGCGCCTTGAGAAATTCTTCTTTGTCGATAACTTCCGGCCAGAGTTTACCGGGCGCCCCGTTCCGCTCGAAACATTTCTCCTGCTGTTCGCGGGACAAGCCGGACATCAGGACTCGCCCGCCGACACTTTGATATGGATTCTCCACATCGGGAGTGAGTTTGTCAGAGACCTGTATCGAGCGGGTCGGCGATTCCTTGCAGACGATATGGCGTTTGTTGTCGAGCAGATGCGAAACACAGATATATTCGCCGAACTGTTCCGAAAAATCGCGCAGATATTTGGCTGACGCTTTCCGCAACGAATTCCGGTCGCAATAATGACGCGAGAGCAGGGCGGTTTTCCGGCCCAGGACATATCCGGTTTTGCGCCCGGCAAACTCCAGATAACCCAGATCGCTCATCGTTCGGACAATCCGGGAAACAGTCGGCACCTTCATGCCGGTAACCGCCGCCAGGGCGGAGATCGTATGAGGTTCATTCGGAGATCTGGCAATCACCTCGAGAATGATAAATGATTTTTCGACGGCTTGTATTTTATCCATATGACTATCACGCTATGTTTTATCAACATTATAGCGAATCTTCGGATAAAATCAACCCATTTTATCGTTTTCTCTGCCGATTCTCTCGCTATGCGGTAAAATGCCGCTTTTCCCTTGCCAATATAATCCTATTAACTAAATCTAATAAAATCCTAACAAAATAAGAATGATTCCTATTTGCGGCATTGGCCAGTTCATAGTATAATAAACCACACGAGAATAGGGAGAATTCTCATTATATAAAAAATATTGCTGCCCTTGGCGGGATAAGCGAGGAGGAGGTGATTGTGCCCGGAATTTATTGTTTTCAGTTATGATTTTGTTGTATGAAAGAATGAGGAGTAACATTTTATGAATGGCGAATTATTATCGCAGAAAAAGAAAGAGTCACACCTTTCACCCGGCATAAAACCGATAAATTCAATAGAGGAATTTCACAAGCAGATCAATGAAATTTTTAATAATCTATTTGGGGATGACGCCTGGTTTGAAACACGTGGCAATAACGGAATTTTTGTGCCGCGTTTTGAAGTCAATGAAAATAATGAGCGGATTGAAGTTTCTGCCGAACTGCCCGGAGTTGAAGAAAATGGATTTACTGTTTCAATTGTTGATGGTCTTTTATGCATTAGCGGTGAAAAGCGTGTTGAATCCGAATCCAATGATAAAGGTTATCATTTTTCAGAAAGAAGTTATGGTTCCTTCCAGCGTTCATTTGTTCTGCCGGATGGACTTGATCTTGAAAAACTCAACGCCAAATTCAAAAACGGCGTATTGAAAATTACTCTGCCGAAAAGTGAAGAAAAACGGAAGAGTGTCAAAAAAATCAGTATAAAGCATGAATAATGAGGATAAAAAATCATGAACAGATACAACAATGAGAATAAAAAATATGTCACTGTGGCATTTCCGATCATTATGGTCAGCCTGGTGATCTTCCTGTTTTTTGCATCAAACCTGTGGTCCAAAGCCAAAGCCAAAGATACCGGGAAAAAGGATAAACCCGTGAGAATACAAAAAAAATCAGGATTTAAACTGGCGGGAATCAATCTTCCGACAGAGGGAACGGAGCCTGGTGATATGAATCCGCCCTGCCGGGCATTCCGGAATTATTCCGAACTTGATCCTTTTACTGAAATGCGGCAGATGCATGACAATATGGAACGGCTTTTTGCAAATACCTTCAACCGCTTTCGTCTCAGTCCTGGGTTCAATTCGAAGGACCATCCATTTCAATTCATGCCTCAAGTTGATTTATGCGAGAACAAAGACGCTTACTCTGTTCGGCTGGATGTGCCGGGCGTCAAAAAATCCGATCTGAAGATCATGATCGAAGGGAATGTTCTGATCGTCAGTGGTAAACGTGATGCACGGCACGATACCGTCAAGTGCGATGAAGTCATTAGTTCGGAGCGTTCTCACGGTGAGTTTGTTCGGAGTGTTGCCCTGTCCGGAGGATTTGATAAGAAAAAAATCAAAGCCGAATGCAAAGATGGCGTGTTGACCATCACCATCCCCAAAAATAATACCCCTTCGCAAGGCGAATTTACCGTAAAGATTGATTGATTCCAGATCAATTCGTAAACAATAACGGTATAAGGGTAATGTGTTAGTTATCTGGATTTCCCAAGGAGGGGCTGCATCTTCGAGGCAGCCGTTCTCGTCGGGCCGAATATCCTGTCGCCTTCGGGTAACCCGGTAAGCCATGCAAAGTGAACGGCGGCCTCGGAGAGACCGCCCCACCTTGTCAGTCGATTTTCAGTCCTATGAAACAGAATTGGCGAACGATGTTGATTTGTGTAACCGTATATCAGAAAAATCAATGAATTATCTCTGATTATGAATTAGTTACATCAAATAATAAAGATAACAATTCCTCTTTCCTGGTTTTGAGACTCAGGGGTATGATTCTGCTGAATTTGTATAAAATACGCTTTAATCCATAGTTTGATCTCTTGTTAAACGAAATCATGTACCGGTATGTAATTTGGATTTATTCTCCCATGCGAGGCATCGAAATAAAATTTCGTCCATCAAAAATTGTTCAATTATACCGGCTGGACCACGCTGGCCACGGAGCTGAACGGACTCGTCACTACCACAGTAAAATCGGTCTCGACATGATTTCATATTTATATAAAAAGGGGGTGATTATTATGCGGAAACGGCGGTCAACGTATAGCCCATGCGACCGGCTTTCCGGCGTAAATTCTTCAGTTCTCTTTCTTGACGTTTGTGTCGGTAGAATTCGGCGTCATAGCGGATGGTTCGAATGTCGTTTTTCAGAATGTGATAGATGATGGTGGCGAGTTTACGGGCGATGGCGATTTTGGCGACGCCAGGTCCGACTCGGCTTTTCAATCGTCGGTGATTTTCGCCGAGAAATGAATCCGTCCACTGTACGGTCATGGCCGCGCCGGCCAGGGCGTCGCGCAATGGATTGGCGGAGCGTTTGGTTTTGCTGTTTTTGTTGCGCCCGGCGCTGACCTGATTAACCGGTGCGAGAGCAAGCCATGAAACGAAATGTTTGTCGGTGGCCCAAGCCTCGACGTTTGTGCCGACTGTAGATAGCAAAGTCATCACGGTTGAGGCGCCGATACCACAGAGTTGCGTCAGGTCCGTCCCGAAAATCTCATACAGGATCGGGCGCAGTTTATACGGAAATTCCATGCAGTCCTCACGATAATTTAAAGGTGGCGGAGGCAAATCCGTTTTCGCTGCTTTTTTGGAGAATTTTTCCAGCATTTGATAGATTTCTTCGTTCAGTTCATGCAATTGTCGCTGCTGGTCGCAATAGCATCGATACCAGGCCCTTACTACCGCCAAATGATTCGGCTTAAGATTGGCTTCAAATGCCGCCAAGCACTCTTTGTCCGTTTTTTTAACCCTCACATCGACAAGCTTGAGCAATGCATGTGGATCGTGAATGCCGCTAAGAATGGCCTCGATAATGCGCCTCCCGCTCAAACCGAGCGTGTCACTCACCACCTGGTCCAGCCGGAAATTCATCTTGACCAATTCCGTGTTGATTCGCTGAGCATGACGCGCCATATCATTAATCATTTTGCTTCGGCAATCCCATAGGCTACGCAGAGCCGCTACCTGACCGTCCGGCACAAACGACGCTCGCAAAAAACCGTAACAATGCAACCGGCTGATCCAAATACAATCCGCATGATCACTTTTGGGACGACCTTTTACGCCCTTGAAATCACGCGCATTCACCAGGCAAACCTCAAAACCGGCATCCTGCAACATTTCAAACACCGGGATCCAGTAAATCCCCGTCGCCTCCATCGCCACCGCCGTTACTTGCCGTTTTTTTAAATAGATGATCAATTCGTGCAATTCACCCGTCAATGTCCCGAAAGTTCTCACTTCCGGCTCCCGATTGTCCACAAAACCGCCCGGACACGCCCAGATTTCCTCCTTGTGTAAATCCAAACCCGCCGCATGCGGATTGAGCATTTCCAGATTTTTACGAAATTTACGACTTGACTTTTCCGACTTTTGGCTGTCTAATGTAGTGGTGTTCATAACACTGGTGCCGAAGAGGTTAAGATGTGTTCTTCGGTGCCTCCTTTTTTATCTTCGCACCGATTTCCACTTTTGTCAAGGCAATTTCGTGTCGCAAAGTGACTTTGAACCCAAGTTTCCACGCTTTTTGTGGAAGCGTGCGCTACCGGGAACGCTGGCCGATTACTTACACTATAAGGATTATCGGGAAAAAAATTATTTCAGGGTGTTGACAAAGATATTCCCGGCTGTATAATATTTACAGAAACGTTTCAGATAAACATTTCAGATGATTGGAATATCAATGCATAAAACAAGCAGAAAAATTACAATCCGGGATGTGGCGAAGAGCGCCGGGGTCAGTATTACCACCGTCAGCGGAGTGCTGAACGGCTTGGATGAATTCTCCGAAGCCACGGTCAAAAAAGTGTGGGATGTCGCCCATTCGCTGAATTATGTGCCGAATAAAGGAGCCCGGAATCTGCGCAACGACAGCGAGCGGCTGAAAACCAATCTCATCATGCGGATCAACTACAAAAGTTCCTGTTTGACCGAAGACAGTTTTTCCGCTTACCGGACTCATCTCTTTGATACTCACGCACAGAAAAACGGTTTTTTTGCCACCAATTACCATTATGACCGCCTGGAGGGTTTCCGGTGTCCGCTGTTGCTCGACAATCTGGTCGATGGGGTGATTCTGGGATTGCCGCATCCCGAGGTTATCAAGGTCATCAAATCCAAACTTCCGGGGGTTTTGATGGACGTCTCGGTTTCTGCCGAAGAAGCCGGCATGCCGGTGGTCAAGATGAATATTCTGGACGGTTGCCGTCGGGTATTCGCGAAACATTCCAAGCGCCGTTTTGCCATCCTGAGGGCTACTCCGGAGGAGGGGGTCTATGTCAATGATGACTATTTTCATATTGCCGCGCGCCAGGCGGGGATGGAATACGATATTGAATTCGTCGGTTCCTGCGATCTGGTAATGCCGTTTGCGCCGGAAATCCACTCGATCGTCATGGCCGAAGCCGCGGAAAAAGTGTATCAGTTGATCCGCCGGAAAAAAATCGACGCGGTTTTTGTGACCAATATCGTTTACGCCAAAGGTCTTCAATCGTACCTGGCCGGAAAAGGGGTGAAAATGCCGGAAGACTTCGTTATCGTATCTTCCAATTACAGGAATGAGGCGTTGCCGGGCATTGTTTCAATCGCTTATGACTGGGAAAAATTGATGAGTACGTCCATCGATGTTTTGGCGAAATTGATCAATAAAGAAACGATATCCTGTATGGAATACCTTATCCCGGCCAAAGTGGACCGGTAAATTTAAAGTGTGAGGGCAGGCAATGAAACTTGAGCGAACAAAAGAATTTACACTTATCGAGTTATTGGTGGTAATTACGATAATAGCGATATTGGCGACAATGCTGCTGCCTGCCTTGAATAAAGCGCGGGTAACGGCCCGGGGGGCCGGGTGTAAGTCGAATTTGAAGCAAATCGGATCGGCGGCGGCCAGTTATCTGGTCGATTACGGTTATTACCTGCCGGCAGAATTGGACAGCTCCAGCGGGCGAAAATGGGCTCAATTCTGCATTCCTTATCTGGGGCGAAAAGAGAGCGATTTCAAGTGGGGAATGGACTACGCGCTGTATTCGAAAATGCTTTTGTGTCCGGCCGAAACAAAATACATTATGGGAATCAATACCGGTGATCCGAGCGCGGCCAATCAATTGCCTTTCAAAATATTTATCAACAGTAATTTTACCGTGAATTACCGGCTGCACGGAAGCAATTATTTCAAAGGAAATTTTCCGCATCCGAGCATGGCGTATCATTTGGCGGACGGGATCACGAACTGGTATCTTTATTCCGCCGCCAACGTTCCGGACAGGATAGCCGGCAGGCGCCACAACGGACCGGCCAACGTGCTTTACCTCGATGCGCACGTCGGCAGCGAAAAAGTGTTTTACGAGAAATATATCGCATTGGATATGACTTTGACCGCGGTAGGCGTGGTCGTAAAATAACCCAAAGGGAACAGTCTGATGAAAAAAATCTTATCTATGCTGCTAATGAGCTTGATTGTCATGGCCGGATACAGTCAGAATCTGCTTAAAAACGGTTCATTTGAAGAGTGGGCGGAGGGCGATCCGCTGCCGAAATATTGGTCTACCCACAGCCGTAAGGATATTACCGAAAAGCTGAGCCGCGAAACCGAGATAGTCCGCGACGGCAAAATATCCGCCAAATACAAAAATGCCTCGATGGGACATATGCTGTTTCAATCCGTTCCGGTGAAGGAGGGGGAATTTTACGATATTTCATTTCAGACCAAGACCAATATCGGGATGTATGAAGTCCGGTTGATGTATTATTGGCTGAGCGCCGATAACAAGCGGATACCGAATGTCAACGAAAATAAGACCGCGCCCAGCGCCACCGGGGTGAATGACTGGATGACCATAGCTCATAAAAACATGCAGGCGCCCCCCGGCGCGGTAAGGCTGATGATCAATGTCGTGCCGAACGACGCCTGGTCGAAGCGTACAGTCCCGGGTGAATTCTGGGTGGATGACGTCCGGATCGAAAAGAGCAAAGTGGAAACGGTTGACAAAAACTACTTGCCGCTCTCATCGGTGCCGGTTCTGGACAAGGTCGCCATTACTCTTGACGGCAAGCTGGATGAGGCAGTCTGGCAGCGGGGCAGTGTGATTACCAATCTGGCTACGCCGATCATGTATTCGCCGGAGGTGGCGCAGACCCGTTGCATTATGCTGGCGGATTCGGAGTATCTGTATATCGGCGCCAAAATGTTCCGCAATGCCGCCAGCGCCAAGGGGCCGGAAAAAGCCCACGAGCGGGACAAAGGTTCGATGAGCGATCAATTTGAACTGTTTTTCAAGCCGGAACCGACGATGGTTGAACAGTTTCATTTCATGTTCGACCCGGCCGGTTCGATCTGGGATTCCAAACAGGTATTCCATGATGGAAAAATCCCGGTAGGCGAATATCTGAATACCCGAAATGACAATAGCTGGAATGCCGGTAAACTGGAAATCGTAACCGCCGAACAGGAAGACGGCTGGTCGCTGGAATGCCGGATTCCTTACAGCGATCTCGGCTGCAAAGCGCCGAAACTGGAAGCCATATGGAAGGCCAACGTTTGCCGTGGCGACTATGGGCAGAGCGGGACGACCCACAATCAACTTTCGTCCTGGGGACTGTTGAAACTGATTCAATTTGCCGACAATAATTTCTGGGGTGATTTGGTGTTTCGCAAAAATCCGGTCGCGGTTCACGACGTGAAGATTCAGACCATGACGAATAATGTGGCGGTGTCGCTGTGGGCTCCCGCCGATGCCAAAGCGGAGATCGTTATCGAGCACCTGAACGATACCGGATCGGTGATCGAGCTGGGGCGTCAGGCGGTGGAGCTGAAAAAGGATAAAGAAGAATTTGTAATAGTTCCGCTGAATGCCCAAACGGATGTTTACTGGGTCAGTGTTTACGGAGACGGCAAACTGATGTTCCGCAGCGGCGGCCGGGCGATGGGGAAAATTATTGCCCTGGGCACCCGGGACGTCCTGAATGTCCGGAAGAATCAATTGTATGTAGCCAACGATACTTTCAGTTACAATGGATTTATGTTCAGGCATACCCTGCAGGGCGGTGGCCCCAACAAAGTTTTCGGCAATCCGTCCGAGCTCGACGTGAAGATCATCGCCGAGGTGCCGGAAGGGGTGGAAATTCCTTATCTGGTCTACAGCAATTGGGGCGGCGACAATGAGGCCTCGAAGCCTTTGAAAGAGGAAGTCATTGAGCGTAACAGCGGCAAATATACCCGCTATACTTTGAGAGGCAATATCAGCAAAGTGAATTCACCGCTGATCTTCTTCCGGGCAAAACTCAAGGAAGGATACAAGGGCAAAATGTATCTGTACGCGGTTTGGAAAGACGGCTCTCAGGCTCCGGTGGAATATGATTTCGAAGTGGTCAAATTCGGCAGGCACAAACCGTTTGAACGCATGCAGCTCCGCTTGGACGACCTGACTCCGCGTTTCGCCGCGCTGATGTCCGAAAATCCGGTCGCGGAACTCCCGACCATGGGCATCAACGTTTTCAAAATTCCAATGAATCCGAGTAAAATTAAATTGTATTACAAGGAAACCAAAGAAACTGCCGCCCAGCTCTACGACCGCCTTTACAATGAGATGAAAAACAGCCCCAACAAATGGTTCTTCTCTGTTCAGAACGAGCTCAACGGCGTTTTGCGGTATTGGGGAAATGAAATCAAATCAGGAAACAAACTGAACCTCGTGCCCGATGAAAAAGCGCTGTTCCGGGATATCGACGGCAAGCCGGTGCGAAATCAGTTCGGCTGGAATTCAGTTTGCCCGATGTACCGTGGGATCAATTATCAAAAAGAACTGGATTATATTGCGGAATGCGAAGCGGTGAGCAAATACGGAGTCCGCTGGTTCGTCCTGGACTGGGAAATTTTCCCCGATTTTAAACAGCAATGCTTCTGTGATAATTGCGTTGACCGCCTTTGGCCCGAATATTGCCGCGAACATAAGATCGCCGTGAGCAATCCGCGTGAATTCATGAAAGACCCGAAGCAAAATCCGGAACTTTTCAAGGCTTGGAAAGAGTTTTATGAAAGCAACCGAGGCCAAATGTATGTGGACCTGAAAAATGATCTGGCGCGGAGAACCAAGGAGAAAACCGGCGAAGATACCAGATTTTATCTTTCCGAATGGACCGGTCCTATAAAACATCTGATGAAGGGAATCGATTATTTCGACTGGGCATATGCCTATCGCGATCCGCAGACCCGTTATGAGCTCGTGGACGAGGTATTCACCAATGTCGCGAAAGGATCGTCCAAACAGATCGTGGCGTCGGTCAACAATATGCAGGGGTGTGAGCTGAATCGACAGTATGCGCCGATATCGCTGTATTACAATATGTTCGAATCCGCCTCGCTTGGCGTCCGGGGATTTGAGTGGTGGTATTGCCCGACTTTCAACACCATGGACTTCAAATTCATTATGGACGGTCTGCGGACGATCCGCCCCTACGAAGACCTGATTCTCGACGGCACGGTAACGGTCGCCATCAAGGGCGAAAACTGTACTGCGCGCCGGGTAAGTCTGGACGACGAATCGTTGTATTGCGTTCGCAATTATCTGTTGAAAGAAAAAGGGAAAGCCATACTCGAATTCGAGGTTAAAACCGCCTCGGAACTTCATGACGCCGCCACCGGCGAAAAACTGGCGGATTTGAAGACCGGCAAGAATCAAGTAACCATAGAACTTTCGCCCGAAGGCAACAAGCTGGCCCGGCTGCTTTACCTGGGGCCGGCCGGTAAATTCGCCGCCAGGCAGAAAGCCGCGGAAATCAAATAGGATAATATTTATGAATTCGTTGCAAAATAAATTTCACGAACTGGCGTACGGCATGTTCATCCATTACGGGATCTATTCGCTCCATGCGCGGGGCGAATGGGTCTGGTACAAGGAGCGCATGCCCGCCGAAGAATATTTCAGCGTGGCCGCTGATTTCAAACCGCGCCCCGGTTGTGCACGGGAATGGGCCCGGATCGCAGTCCGGGCCGGCATGAAATACATGGTCTTGACGACCCGCCATCACGACGGATATTTCCTGGGCCGGAGGTTGTTGGATGAGTATTGTACCGCCTGCCGCGAACACGGCTTGGGAATCGGTTTTTATTATTCGGTGATGGACTGGGCGGACAGTAATTTCCGCAATGGCCCGGACTCGCCCGGCTGGGCGGATTTCGTGGCGAAAACTCATCGGCAGATCGAAGACTTGGCGACCGGTTACGGCGATATTGATTATCTCTTTTATGATGGTTGCCCCGCGCCGGAATTGTGGGATGCGACCGGGCTTCACGCCCGTTTGCGGCGGCTGCAACCGGGCATGCTGATCAGTTGCCGTTGCGGTCTCGATGAAGATGTCTATTCATCGGAACAAACCTCGCGTTCGCACCCCGGCAAACTCTGGGAAAGCTGCTACACCATCAACGATTCCTGGGGCTGCAACCGGCTTGACAACAACTGGAAATCTCCGGCGGAAATCATCAAACTGCTGGCGGCTTTGCGGCACAACGGCGGCAATCTGCTCTTGAATGTCGGTCCGTTGCCGGATGGCACTATTCACCCGCAGGAAAAGAAAACTCTCGATACAATCGGCGAATGGCTGAACAAAAACGGCGAATCCGTTTACAAGGTTCAACCGCATCCGTTTGACTATGCGGACCAGGAGATTTCGACCGGGCGTGGAAACACGATCTATATCACGCTGACCACGGATTACATCGGACAGAAAAAAATGATCTGCGGAATCGGCAACAAAATAAACCGCATTACCATGCTCGCGGACGGTTCGGATATCGAGTTCAGGCAGGAAAAAGACCGGCTATGGCTGACCGGGCTGAAAGACCGCCGTGAGGATGAATTGCCGCGAGTCCTGAAACTGGAACTCGACGGCAAACCCATCGGCGCTCCCAACCCGATGCGCCCGCAAACCACAGTCCGCACCTGATTACTCTGGGGTATAGCTATGATAACACAGAAATATGATTTCCGGAATATTGATGAACTTACCTGGTCGCAAATTCGAGATTTGAAGCAATTAACCGGTCCGGCCCCATATTCGATTCATATGCCGCTGAATCTGCCGGAGTCGGAACACCTGATTTTCTGCGATGCGGCGTTGAATGCATATACGCTTCCGGTTCCGCCGGATATCATTACTCACTCGAAGGAAAGTACCGCCCGGATTCTGGTTGCCCGGATGCTCCTGGTCAGTTTTGCATTCGGCGAAGCGCCGTTCGTTCCCGATTTCCGGCTCAGTCGCCTGCGGCGGCGCGACGGCAAGTATCCGCAGGTTAACGCTCAATATTTTGCCCATGATATTCACTATGAACTCGATTACTGCGCCGCTCCCGGCAAGCTGCTGTGGATCCGCTGCCGGGCCACCAATAAAAACGCGGAAAAATGCCTCGTCAACATCCGTTGCAAGGCCGGGTTTCCGGTGGAACGCAAGATTTTCGATTATCACTATGTGGAATTTCGCTGGGACGCGTCGCATTATCAATATGAGGCCGAACGCATTAATTGCCGAAATCATATTCTCAACGGCCCGAAAGGCGATTTCGGGCGAATTTACCCCGGCGGCTTCAATTTTGATTTCGAGGAATCATTTCAGTATGGCGACGAAAACTATAACACGACTTTCCGCTGTGGAATGCCCTATTTCGTCCAACCCGCCATGCGAATCAAAAACGGCACGGATTTTCTGAATTTCCATGCAGAGCTGGAACCGGGAGAAACCCGGGAATTTGCGCTGGCTTTTCAGACTGAAACCGGCTCTCTCCCCGGCCCTGACGCCACCTACGAGCAGGCCGCTTGGGCTGGACTGGAAATCTGGCGCGATAAACTGACACAACACCCAAAATTCGATTTCGGCGATCCGGAAATCAATGATATATTCAGCGCCTTGCAACTCACGAATATCCAATTGCTGCTGGAAAAACAAAATCATCTCCAACCGTGTCAGGGCGGCAGCAGCGAACGCTTCTTTGTCTGGGTCTGGGAAGCGATGGAAATGTTGCGTCCGATGTTGCGGCTCGGTTATTTTTCCGAGGCTCGGCGGGTACTGGAATTTTTCTTTACGCTGCAGGATGGCGGGTATCCTCCGGTTGGCGAGTTCACTTCGCTGGAAGGCGCGGTTGGTACGACCGGCCCGCGCTGGGCCAATGCCACCGGTTCCGCGCTGCTGCTGGCATCGCTGTATTTGAAATATTCCGGCGATCGGGAATTTCAGGGACGTTACCTGACGCCTATGCTCCGGGCGGCCAAATGGATCATCCGCGAAATCCAAGCCACCCGTAAACCGATGCCGGATGGTTCGCGTTCCCGTTTCCATGGCCTGATGCCGAAAGCATGTGCGTCCGACGGCGACTTCGGCTATGTGATTGCGTTTACCGACAGTTGGACCTGTCGGGGCCTGAGTGAGTTTGCCATATTTATGAAGTCGATTCAACACCCGGAAGCCGAAGGTTTGATCCGTGAAGTCGAGCTCTATCGCCGGGACATCGACCGGGCAATCGCCCTGATCAGCCGCGACGATGGTTTTATCGACCGAAAAATGAACGCCGAGGGGAGACTGACCCCGAAATTCAAGGTCATTACCGGTGCGTTTCATTTTCACTATTGCGGCCTGATATCACCGCGCGACGAACGCATGCGCGCTTTTACCACATATCAGGAAAAACATGAATTCGACGGTTTTTTCTGCGCGCCGATGGATGACGACGTCATGTATGTCAGTACCGGGGAACTCGGTATGAGTCTTTTCTATATGCAGAATGGCGAGTGGAAAAAAGCCTGGTGCGCCGCAACCACTCTGCTGCGGTTCGGCATGAGCCATGACCTCTACCTGACTCAGGAGCGGTATTCGCTGACCAATCCGGCTTATACGCCGTGGCAGCCGAATGCCAGCGGCAACGGCCGGCAACTTGAACTTTTCATGGACACCCTGTATTATGAAATCTCCGAATGTGAAATACTGCTGTTCGGCGGTATCGCGCCGTTTGAGTTCCTTGATCGCGAACAATTCGGCATCCGGAATCTGTATACCGGCTTCGGCCCCTTCAATATGACCAGCCGGGCAGAAAAATTGACGCTCGAATGGCCGGAAGGCATTCCGGCGGACATCCTGCTCCGTTTTCCCGAATACTACCAGCTCGAATTTACCGGACCGGTCAATTCCCTTGGAGATGGCTGTTTCTCCACGACTGCGCCAATCCGGCTTCTGGAAGCCGCAATCAAAGTCGCCCCGGGCAGTTGTTTTTGATGAAGAATTACTTGTTCCTGTAGCGGGCCGGGGTCATGCCGAAATTCTCCCGGAACAACTTGCTGAAATAATTGGTCTGGCGGAAATTCAACACCTGGCAGACCTGGTCCGGCGACATGTTGCAGTCCCGCAGCAGCCAGCAGGCTTCCTGCAATTTGAGGTTGATCACAAACTGATGCGGGGTATGCTCGAAGACCCGCGTCCAGTGACGGAAAAAAGTACGCCGGGACATGCCGTATCGGCGGGCCAGTTCGGTGTAGTCGAGTTCCTCCTTGAAATGCAGTTGCAGATATGAGGATATCCGGCGGATTTGCTGCTCGTGAAAATCGTTTTCTTCGGCTTCGCATTTTTTCTGACGGTCCAGTTTGACCCACAGCAGATAACAGAGGGTGTCGATCTGGTCGGCCATGCCGTAATCGACGGAATGTTCCTGTGATTCCTTGATTTCCTGAATCAGATCGGTGATATCCGGCGTCAATTCGATATCCCAAACCAACGGTTCCCGCAGCAATCCGGCCTGTTTGAAACAGGTGGCGGACTCCGCCGTAAACGAAATATAAAATATTTCCTGGTCCGTTACGGCATGGTTCCGGCAATAATGCATGTTCGGTTTTTTGATGATGACATGGGGATAACGCGAGGTGTAATTTTTGCCTTCCACGGTCTGTTTCAAGGTCGGCGTCTGCGCTGAAAGCCGCAAGCACAATTCCAGGAACGGCGGCAGTGCGATGTTGCACGTCGACCTGTTGCTCTTCATCTCGCCGAGCGAAGCCACCCTGAACGGCTGCTGTAAGCGGCGCTCGATGCCGTTTAAATAAATTCTTTCGACCATAACCCGTACCTCTTGCACTTTAATATCTATTATTATACATAAAGAGATGAATATTTCAAATTATATTTGGCACTAAAACATATTTCATTGACACAAATAGGTCTTGCCGTTTTATCGAAAAACAGTTATAATATAGGCATGATAATCAAGGAGCAGTAAATGAACCAGGGTTTTAAAATTATTTCCGGAAGTTTTTTTGACGGGGTCGCCGTGGATATTCCCTCCAACAACTGGACCCGCGAAATCTGGCGCTTGCAATTGGAGGAGATGATGCGTACCGGCATGGATACCGGCATTATGATCCGGGTGGGCTGGAACGATTCGGCGATGTACGATTCACCGGTCATGCGAACGACGCTTCACGAAGAAGACGACCTGGTCGAATTTCTGCTGACGGAAGCCGACCGGATCGGCATGAAAATGTATGTCGGGCTGTTCGATACCTACAAATACTGGCCGCTCAATGATTGGGAAAACGAAGTCGCGATCAACGAGCGGTTGATCGAAGAACTGTGGGAGCGCTACGGCCATCACCGCTCTTTTTATGGCTGGTATATCAGTCATGAAGGCGATATGAAGTATCACCAGCATATGATCTGGCGTCCGCTGATGCTGAAAGCCAAATCGCTGGACGCATCGAAAAAGATCCTGATTTCCCCCCGTTATGCCGGCCCCAAATACCACAATCCGAAGATGACGCCGGAACTTCATGTCAAGCATTTCCGCTATATTTTCGATCAGGTCGGCGAACTGGTGGATGCGGCGGCGTTCATGGATGGACATGTCGATTTCCGGGACCTGCCGGATTATCTGGAAACCACCTCCAAATTATGCGCGGAATACAATATTTCGTTCTGGTCCAACCTCGAAACTTTCGATCGCGACATGCCGTGGCGTTTTCCGCCGCTGGAATGGTCGAAAATGCGTTTCAAGCTGGAAGCCGCGCAGCCGTGGGCTGAAAAGATCATCACCTTTGAAGCGCCGCATTTTCTCAGTCCCTATTCGATGTTCCCGTCGGCGCACGGCTTATACCATCGTTATTTGGAATATCTGGCCGATAAACATCGGATTACCTTCAAAGAAGGAGAAGTACCATGCCTCAAAAACACGGAATTTTCACACTGATTGAACTCCTCGTCGTGATCGCGATCATCGCTGTCCTCGCGGCCATGCTGCTGCCGGCTTTGTCCAAGGCCCGGGACAAAACCAAGTCGGTGGCGTGCATGAACAATCTCAAGCAGATTGGAGTGGCGCAGGGATTTTATTCCTCCGATTATGATGATTGGATTATCCGTTCCATGCAACCGCCGTCCGGCACTACCAGCCATGCATGGGGATATGTCCTGAGCGGAAAGAACAAAAATGGGGAACCCAATTCGCTCAGCGCCGGTAATTACGGCATCACTCATTATGGATTTGGCCCGGCCCGTGGAACTTTTGCCTGTCCGAGGGAGAAAATGCCGTTTACCGGAGATGGAGCCACCGGCTTTGTCTATTTCCACTATGCTTTGAACGCGATACTGACCGGGAGCAGTGCCGGGAGCAGTACCGGAGAAGGTTTTTACCGGAAAACTTCGGCGCTGGCCGAGCCGACACGAGCGATTTTTGCCGGCGACCTGAATCAGCGCGGCGTACCGGGTGTGATCTCTGTGCGGAATTTATCTTACCGTCACGGACGAGGGGAGCACCGTCCCTCCGGAGACAGCACCGCTCCGATGTCGGGGGCGCAAGTCAACTTGGTGTATATGGACGGTCATGGTGCGGCATCCACCGGAAAGGAAATCGAAAGTGTGATCATAAAAGATAATGTTTCGACAACCAAAAATGCCCTGTATGCCGGATTTGAATACGACCGGGCGATAATAAGAGATTAGGAAAACGGAATGAGATATTTTATAATGGGACTGATGTTGACGGCGGTTTGCGCTGTCTATGGGCTGGACTTAGCGGAATTCAATCGTCTTGGAGTGGGACAGAACTGGCAGAGTGACTATCAGAGCAAATATCCGGGGAAATGGAGTTTGGACTCCGGCGACAAGCCTTTGCTGCGCATGGAGTGTGGAAACGGCGGGCAGGTGGTTCGCATATTGACAGAAGCAAATCTGGAACCAGGGCAGCCGTATACCCTGTCGGTAATGGTCAAAGGCGAAAACCTGGAAGCCGCCGACAAAACGGGCATGCGCGTTTTGGTCCGGGACAGCGCCGGGCGCGGCCTGAATTCCATCAGCCCGGCCGGGCGCTGGAAATTCCAATCCGGCACATTCGACTGGTATAAATGCGAAATGAAATTCACCGTTCCCCCGGATGGCGTTGTTCGGGTAGTGCCGGAGCTTCGCGGCCTCACCGGAACTGTGTGGCTGGTTGAAATGCAATTGGCCCCGGTCGAAAAACAAGCGCCGCCGCAAAGCGGTTTCCCATTGAAATATGAATTGATTCCGGTGAGCTTTCAGGAAGACCGCTATTGGCTGCTGGAAAACCTGCCCGGCATTCTGTTGCTGGAAGTCACCGCCGATTGGAAACCGTTGGCCGGTGTGCCGTGCGGGGTAACCGTCGAGCTGCCGGAATTTGTCCGCTTGGTCGGCTCGAACGGCATCACCACTTCCACAAACGGAGAATATCCGCCCAATCCGATGACCGAAATAAAACCCGGAGTATTCAAGATTACCTTTATCGAGGAATTCAAGCGGAGCTTCCCCCGGGCGCGACCCTCGGCGCAGATTTATCTGCAGGCCGCTCCCGGCAGCGCCGGTAAACAGGGGACCGTGAGCTACCGGATGTATTGCGGCGACAAACAGGCTCCGGCCTCCTCTTTCACCGTCAACGTTCTCGATCCGCTCCCGGCCGACCGGCCGAAGACCGAAAAATTCAAAACCATGATCAGCATACCTTCGTCGCAATACACGTCATTCCGCGAGGTATCCGGGGCCTATGCGAATTTCTGGAATTCGCTGGCGCCGAAACCCTGGGCATTTCTGCCGGGCAACGCGCTGAAGCCCGAACTGCGAAAGGAAATCACCGCTCCCTTTGAATCACTGATATTCATGGGCGGCTCCGCCTCCATGCCCACGGTATACAACGTAAAATTCACCGACAAAAAATTCGCAGGCAAAATCCCGATGTTGGTGTACGCGGACGGAACCACCAATTCGCCCAAGAAAAAGGGAGACACCCCCTCGGTCCCGTATATCCTGGACGATCCGGAGGGCCTGATCTGGGAAAAGATTGTGCCGGACGAGATTCGGGAACGGCTGGAGGCGTATCCCGAAACCAAGGGCGTAGTCTGGGATTACGAGCCCGGAGCCAAACATGGTTTCTGCCTGGAAAACCGGAAACGCTTTGCCTCCTGTAACAAGCTCCCGACGGTTCCGGAGATCAAGGATATTTTTCGCGATTATTCCGGAGAATGGTTTAAATTCCGGATTATGCAGCACAACCAGACGGTGGAGAAATTCGCGGCCATGATGCGAAAGCATTTTCCCAACCTGAAATTCTATTTCTGTACCGATTCGCTGAAGCCCAACGGACAAATTGCCGAGTGGTGTGCAGTTGACCCCAGACTGGCGGAACCGGTCGTCGATATGTTTATGAATATGCCCTATCTGGCCGGTACACGCTATTTCGACGAAGTTGAGTACAATGTCAAAAAACTGAAAAAGCCCAACTTCCCGCTGATCAACCCTTCTCAGGCGATGCTGAGTTATTATCGGATTTACGATCCAGGCAAAGTATTTCAGAATGTTATTGCCACCGCCGCTCTCGGTAACGAAGGGATTGGTTTCTGGCGCAACGATTATTTCGACGGCCGGTATCTGCGTAGTATCAGCGACGCCTACGCGGCGGTGGCGCAAGTCGAAAATTTTTATTGCGGCGGAAAACGCCTCGATACACTCTCGAGCCGGGTCGAAAATATGTATCGCCAAAAAATCCAAAAAGGCGACCAAACCCAGGAACTGGTTTTTCCGCCGTTGGACAAGGATATCCGAACCCTGCTTCATACCGCCGACGGTGAATATCTGATTACCGCTTTCAATTACAATTCAAACCGCAGGGTTATTTTAAACATGGCGATCGCTGACATTCCGGACGGCGAATACCGGGTGTACGACCTGGTGTCCCGTCGCGAATACACCGGCTTGAACGGTGCCGCGCTAAAGAAAGGCTTTCTCGCGGAAATTCAGCCGGAGTCGGTGGCCGTACTGGAAATTACAGCCGCCGCCGCCAAAGCTGAGTTGCGGATATCCCAGCCGGAACTGGCCCGCGAGCTGGAACGCGAACTGGCCGAATACCGGAGCATGAATCTGTTCCAGACCATGGCTGAGGGCGAGGCTCGTATTTACTGGGATCTTCTGACGGGATATCCGGAACCGGTTCCGGTTTTGCAAACCGCCGCCATGACAGTGGCTCTGGATGTTGCTTCCGGCGATATCGTTTCCGTGGCCAAAGCGGGCAGCCCCGACCTGCTGGCTTACGGCAAATACCATGGACAGCTCGGAGTTTTCATGATTAACCATGATAATTCACGGGAAAAAGTTACCGAATTCAAAATGAAAAAAATGGATATCACCGCAGGAATCCCTCGAGCCGAATTTTCGGCAACAGTCGGGCCGTTTCCCGGCGCCAATCCCGAGCCGAATCCGCTGGAAGGCCTCGAAATCAACAAAACCGTGACCGTAGACCCCAAACTGCCGCGACTGACGGTGAATTACGAACTGACCAACCGTTCGCCGCGTAGCGAAACCATGAATTTTTCGTTCAGCATTCGCAATTACGGTTATCCGGGTACCTCGTTCAGCGGCCTGAAATCGCCGGTGGAGTTCAGCGATATCACCCTGAACGGCGCCCCGGTGGAACGCCGCGGCAATATGGTGATTCTTAAAGACGGCGCCAAAATTCCGTTTGAAGGAAGATTGCTTGGCGAGTCCGTCAAATGGAACGGCGAAACCGCCGCCATAACGGCTGCAAACGGTTCATTCAAGGAGGAGCTTTCATTCGGCCTGCCGGATTCAACCGCCGGCATCTACAACTGGCGCTCCCTGAGCCTGCTGACCCTGGAACCCTTTACCGCTCCGATAACCCTCGCCCCCGGCCAGAGTTTCAAATACGAAATGACCGTGTCCATCAAATAAAAAAAATGTTAGCGCAGTTCTACGGTCATTTGATATTCGGCCTGGTCGCCGGACTTTTTTAGCTCGACTAGTTGAAAACAGGGTTCGAAGGTTGTGGTCAGTTGGCTCGGGCCGTCCCATAGGGCGAAACCGGCCAGACGGTCGGCGGGAGTCACGAAGAGCGTACCGGTGAGTTTCGGCCAGACCAATTCAGCTTTGGCGGAAGTGATCCGGACCGGTTGACCGGCTATTCCAAATGTCTTTGTCACTTTTTCTTCAAATGTGGCGTCTCCCGTGGAATACATTGTCCGGCCGAAATTGCGGTGGTGTTCAACCGTCTGAGCTCCGTTATAAAGTAGAATTTTGCCGTTTTCCACCGCCGGCGCCATCGGCATGCCGTGGTAGCGCAGACCCATGGTGAACGGGCGCGGCGCTTCGTCGGTCGAGCGGTTCACCAGTTCGGTTTTGAGCGTTGTCTTGCGGCAATTGTCCGTCACTTCCACGGTCTGGCGGATCAACAGTCCATCCAATTCCACGCAAACCTGATTATTGACCGGCAATTCCCCGATAATCCGGATGCCGCCGTCAACCGATTCCTGTTTGACCACCCGGTACGGTGCTTTGAACATGACCGAGGGCTCCCAAAAAGCCGTCGTTCCCCACCCGTAATTGCCGTTTACGCTGACCACGGGAACTCCATTCACCTGCCAGTCGCTCACGCTCATATTCCGGCAGTTAAGCTCCAATGTATTGGCGCCATCACTTAGACGCAGCAAGCCTTTGGCCTGGTCTGCGGTACAGGTCATGGTTCCGCTCTTCAAGTTGACCAGCGTCGATTCCCGAACACCGTAAAGTTCTTCATATTTCCGGTCCGCGATGGCGGCTTGTTCCAGATCGGCCCGGCGTTCTGCCAACAGGGAATCCAATTGCTTCAAAGTCCAGAACTCGCCATTCGTCGAAGCTGAGCCGGGCGTAATTTCATAGACCACGCACCGCATGGCGCCCGCATGGAGTTTAATTCCATTTGCGAGTTCCTGACCCGTGTAGAAAGAGCGGCCATCCGGCACAAAGAACCGGTTGCCTGCCTTGACCTGATAACGCTCCTGAGAGTTCAGACCGGACAGTTTCAGGTTGAAAAACGCTTCGCCATTTTGCCAGAAGTTGAATACCGGCACAATAATTTTTCCGTTCAGTTCATAAGCGACTGCCTGGAGCAGCGGAACATCTTTTGCCTCGGACAGATAATCGTTGACCTTGCCGCTGTTCAGCGCGAAAGGCGAATACGGCGCTACGGTCACCTGTTGATCGATTCTTTTGCCGTTGAAAACCATTTGTTCGAACCGGGCGGATTGTTCGGCGGCCCGGGCACATGCCGCCCAGTAGCGGTTGTCATAGCCCCGCGGGAAAATGTAAGCGACAGCCGCCTCGAATCCATTGAAAAAGAAACTGTTGAAGTCCATTTCCAGAGCTTCCGGTTGCGTCACCCAGGCGTCGATCTGAATGCCGTGCGGCAGGGCTTGGAGCCGGGGGCGTTTGCCGGCGGGATAATCCCGGTCAATCTGCTGCCGGACATCCCGTGCGGCGACAAAAGTATTGAGCGTGCCTTCTTTGCGGTACACGTAAGGAGTCTGGGAACGCCAACAAGGATACGGCCCCCACGGATCGATCCAGCGCAGGGCTTCGGCATAGTCGATTGCCTGCTGCTCCTGGCCGTGTGACCGCCGACAGCTCGCCATTTCAATCCAGGCTACTCCGGGAATGAATCCGAGCGACTTGTCCTTGCCGGTCAGTTCGATCACGCTTTCGTTGATGGTTTTGACCAGTTTCGCGTGTTCGAGACTGCGAAAGCGAACCCCTTGCTCATAGTATTGTTTGCCGCGGGCCAGATCCTGCGGCCAATGCTTTTTCATTTCTTCCGGCGAAACTCCGACGAACTCGGCGAAATGATCGCAACAACGCTCACAGAAACATCCTTTTCCGGTGAACATATAAGGTTCCCAGTTGCCCCACAGGCCGTCGGTCCCCGTCAGGTTTTTGCGCATGTACTCGGTCACCGGACCGGCATAGTAAGGGCGTTTTTCATAGATAGAGGCCGGACACGCCGCCATCTTCAAATTGGGATCGGAGCTCTCGCCCAGGTAGACATAGCGATCCTCAACCGGGCGCTTGGCGGGTTCGCCCACCCGGTAACCGTTGGCTACATAATACAGTTCCGGAGTAACGGTGTCCACGCCATATTTCCGCCACATGGCGAGCTGATTGCCGGTTGGCGTACTGACCAGCCAACGCAGGCCATTATCTCCAAAAAAACGCGCCACCAGTTCATTGCCGGCATCGGAAAAATAGTAATACCGTCCACCGATATAACTTCCCTGTCGGTACAGTTGATTTTTTTCCGTGGTTTTGATTTCCGGAATTACCAGAAAACTGAATTTTTCGGAATTGGAAACCGTTTTGCCATCGTCTTCAATCCGGCAGAAGCCCTCGCCGGGTTGCGCTCCGGGTTTTTCCGCTGTGGTCACCAACGCCGGCAATACCAGGTAAAAATCGAATCCGTCGATCTTAGCCGGACGCGATGCGATAGAGCGAAGCGATATCCGGTGTTCGCGGTAGGATTTGCCGTCGATGCTCACCTCGCATTTGCCGGTAACGGGGAAATCGGTACTCGACTCTTTGAACTCGACTGGCGTCGGCAAAGTCAGTACCATCTCGGGGTTACGCAGTTGAAGCCGGGCCGCCGGAACGTTGCGTTTCCAGGTGAAAGTCATCACCGCCGGCTGATTTTGCGAGAGCGCGAAAGTTCGGTCCAGAAAACCGTGTGGGGACAGTGCCACCGTCAACGGTTCTTCGGTTTTGACCGCTTGAAGCCGGACGTCTTTTAATTTCAGTGAACCGACGCCGTCAATCCGGAAAACCAGTCCGAGGTTACAAGTTTCGGGCGGCACCACAATTTCCTGAGTGAATAGCGTCCATTCACCGGCGGAATCCGGGAACGGTTTGACCTGCAGTGGAACCACGTCCTTGCCCCGGAAAACCTGCTGATGTTCGCCTTTGAAGGAAACCAGCACATAGTTATTTCCCGCCGAAGCATGGCGGGCCTGATAATAAAAGCTGAGCTTATAGGTTCCTCCTTCCAAGTTTGGCATCCGAACATATTTGCCCCAGCCTCCGGAGACATTGGCGGCAATCGGACCGCAAAGCTCCTCCAGAGCCGGAGTTTTTTCGATGGAGGCAACGCCGTCTTTGATCTCCCATTTCACCATCGAGCGCACCTGAGAACGCCACGGATCGACCTTGGCCTTGTCCGCATGATGGATAAAGCAATAACTGTCGCGCCAGCAATACGGATCTTTCGGATCGTTTTCCTGCAAAAAATCTCCGTTGCTGATCAGATTTGCCTCCTGTCCCGCTTGAGCTGCCGCGAAACGCGTATCGGAAATTTTCTTGAAATCAAAGGTCACGCCTCCGCGATCGAGTTCCGCCGCTCCCAGTGAAACCGCCAGCAGCGAAGCCATCAAAAAGCCATATTTTTTCATCGTTTTCTCCTGATGTTTTTAGGAACTGCAGCAAAATAAACTATGATATTTCGACAGGGATTATGTGATGATTTTTGTTTTGAATTGAGAGGCGCATAGCGAGCTATGTAACGAGCAATTCAGACAGAAAGCGCACATAAGATCGGAGAAATAGACAGTTTGTTTTGTTACAGCTCCTTAGTGTGTCGGATCCCAATAATGAGTGACTGAAGCGGAGGTATTCAAACTCCGCGCCGCCCGAATCTGCCAATCGACGTTACCGGCAAAGTAAACGGTATTAAAACCGTCATTGTGTCGGAAATCATGGTAATTTTCCATAATCGTACCATTGAATTTCAGATAGGAAGTATGAGTGGCGCCCGGCGCCTTGATTTCACTGAGTAAACACAGTTGTGAAGGATAACGCGGACTCTTGCGGAAGGTGCGATTCGTCAGGCTGGTTTCGAACGCAGTGTTATACCCATAACTATAGGTTTTCTCCGTAACTCCGGTCAAGGATGGACATGAAATTGCAAAGCGTCCACCAGGGCCGACCACACCGATATTATAATCCTTATTTTCAGCCTTGATATACGGCGCAATCACCCCCGTAGCCGAACTTCCCCCCATCCAGGACTTGCACCCGGAAACCCAGGCTGAAGAACTGGCCCAATAATGCGGTGGGAAACCTTCGTTGTCATCTACATACATGCCGAAAGCCGCCCCAAGTGTTTTCAGGTTGCTCTGGCAAATCGACTGCCGCGCCTTTTCCCGGGCCTTGTTCAAAGCCGGCAGCAGCATTGCCGCTAAAATTGCAATAATTGCTATCACAACCAAGAGCTCAATCAATGTAAAATTTTTCTGTCTCATTTGTTCCTCCTTTTGACACTTCCGCGAATTTTTAAATCATATTCAATGCTCCGGCATGGTCCTTTTTCCCCCGGAACAAACCATTCATTCTGTGCCGCCAGCAGTTCCACGCACTGAACACCGAGCCGTTCATAGCCCAGGTCGATGGTCGTCAACGGCGGGTCGAAAAATTCCGCTCCCGGGTAACCGCAATAACCCATCACCGAAATATCGTCGGGAATTTTGATCTGCCGCTTCCGCAATGCCCGATATACTTCCAGGGCAAAAAAGTCGGAAAAACAGACTATCGCGGTCGGCAGTGGGTTCAATTTCAGCAATTCCGCCACCGCATGATCGGCCGAAGCGGTATCCAGCAGGCAATCGGACTGTAACAACTCTCGGGCTGGATCCAAACCCAATTCCTTAAGCTTCTTTAAATATGCCTCGGAAGTAGCGAAGCCCCGCATCTGGGTACGCAGAAAAATCGTACCGACCCGCCGATGTCCCATTGAGCGCAGATATTCCAACGCCGCGGTGAATGAACCGCTTTCGTCCAGGCAGGACATTCCGAACGGCAGCACTTTCCGGTCGCGGCTGAAGGCATGGGGAAGCACCACCGGCAACTCGAGTTCCTTGAAAACTTCGATCTCCATTTCCGTACCCACAAACCCGCCGCCCAGATAAAGTACTCCACTGAAATGCTCGCTTCGCAGTCGCTTGCACGCGCCTTCATGTCCCAATGCCCTGAGCAGTGGCAGCGGGAGGCGAACCAACTCCCAACCGAGCTCCATTGCCCGCCGTTCCACTCCCGGCAAAATATATAAATAGGGGTCTTCGATATGTTTTTCAGTGAAGGGGAGCACCACCAATACCCGGTAACGCCCTTGCTTTCCCCCGGGGACCGTCAAAAATGTTCCTTTTCCCTGAATACACTCGACGACTCCGCGCTGTTCCAGCAGCTTCATGCCGGCCCGGATCGTCTTCATCGACACCCCGAACTCCTCGGCCAGCTGCGTAAAGCGAGGCAATTTTGTCCCTTCCGGGTATTTGCCTTCCCGCACCGCCGCTTCAATCTCGCGACAGAATTGGTCTTTCTTCAGTTCATTTGTCATAATAGTGTACCTAAGTGTCCCTTTTTTAAATTATACAGCAAAATCAGGTTTTTGTCAATCCCCCAATCAATAAAAAAAAGAAATTTCCGTAGAAAAGATGTAATGGGTCACTGAAAAGTTTAAACCACGGAATTGACGGAAACCACGGAAAGGAAAATCTATTTTTTCACTTCATACCGGTAAGGCATTGTCAAAGCGGCAAAGCTCTGGAAATGGGGTCGAGGGGAAAACCTGGAGCTGCCCAGGTTTCCCCCCGGTCAATATTGTTGAACAGAAGTACCGAAGCCGACGTTCGGCCGCAGGCCTGTCCGCCGTAGCCTTGGCGAAGGCGGAAGCACGAGGAGTGCGCAACTCCTTGTTCCCCTTCCGTGGTTTCCGTCAATTCCGTGGTTTAAAATTTTTTTATTGGCTGATTCCGTTTTCTCCGTAAATTTACGGCGTTGCGGTGATTGTTTTCAATACCACGTCTTGCGGCGGAACTGTGATTTGACCGAGCTTTTCCACTTCGAAGTTCAGCGGGCTGGCGGTGAAATTAAACAGCGTAACCAGGAGTGTACCGTTTTTCTCATGGATGGTGTATGCATAGTGATCCCGGGCCGCTTGCGTCGTGATCTTCAAAGCTTCATCGCGGCGGATTCCGTCGAGATAAAATTGCTCGTGCTGCCGGATGACCGCGGCGGCGCGGTTCAGGTTCACATGCACCGCACCGTCGATCCAGTGCCCCGGGTAGATGCCGAAAATCTCATGGCCAAGCGCCCCCATCATCACCGCTTTTTGATAAAGCTGCTGCGGCGAGAGGCATTCTTCCGGGGCGGTGTAATTGCCGGTATTGGCATTGGCGCGCGAAATCAGAGAAATGGAACAGATTTTCTTTTTCAGGTGCTTGCGCGACAATTCCACCTGGTCAAATGCCTTGCGTCCGTCCAGATGATAAATCGACAGCATGGAGGCGTCCAGAAAATCCTCATTGAGCTGAGGGTTTTTGGGAATATACCACAAACGCTGGTTCATTGCGTCGGCGTCGTTGTAGGGAAAGACGTAGGTGTAATCCCACACTTCCATATCCGGGGCGGCGGCGCGAACGGCATCGGCCATCATTTTCATGTAGCGGTATGAAATGCTGACCCAATGTGAGGTCCATTCGGTGCGATATTTTTTCAGGATGGTTTCCGGCGTCAGCGGGTCATCGGCCACCCGGAAATTCTTTTTGAATTCCGCCAGGCAAATATCGCAGAAACAGAATTTAGCGGTTCGGCTCCAGGGCTCGAAATCGAGGATTGCCGCTTTGGTTCCGGGGATGATCAGTTTTTCCTTCGCCGATTCGGCGTATTTCTTTACCGCCTCGGGACTGGATACCAGTTGGACCGGGCAATTTTCGCTCAGCTTCTTGCCGTTCGGACCGATGGCCGGACCGATCAGCTCGCGATAAGCCTGATGACCTTTCAGCGGACCGCCCCACAGACTTATTTCGTAGAGGGTAAACCCGAAATCCCTGCGCAATATTTCATCCAGCGGTGCCCGGCGTTTGTCGGATTTGTAATAGCGTCCTTTGCCGGTGATCCCGGAACGGGCGAAAAGTTCGCCGATTCGGCGGAAAATCTCAGGCGAATAAAACGCGATATCCTGGCTGGTGTAGCACATAAACTGAAATTTACCGGGCGGCAGCGGCGCGGGCGATTCAATCAAATTCAAAAGAAAGGAATCCTGGTGCTGTAACTCGCCGTCATCATAAACCGCCCACTGGATCTGACCGGAGGTAAATCCAGGCGGAGTATTGAAAACCAGTGTGACATTTTCGCCGCGCCCGAACCGTCCTTCCAGATTCCCGCGGAGCTCTCCCGGCGCGGTACGATACTCAGTGCGTGCTGCGTCAGTTCGGGTTTCGAACTTAAATTGTTTGGAAGGAACGTTGTGATTGCTGGAAAATGCCTCCGGGATGGTGACGCCCTCCGGGACCGTGATGGCCAGTACCGGAGATTTGGCCTTGCTGAAGCTCAGAACAAAGGTAGCCGGAACCGGATACGCGGCGAAACTGTTCAGGGTTTTCTGCCCGCCGAAATGTTTCTCGTAGCCGTCGACCGGTTCGCAGAGAGCCAGGACGGCTTTGGCGGCGGTGGGAACCGTGACCGCGTACTTGGCGGCGGTCTCCGGCGAATCGGCGATAACCAGCTCGTCGAGGCCGCCGTCGAAGGCGTAAACTTTTTTGTTTTTAGACGGATAATTTCCGATAATGAGATTGTTTTTCGAGGCGGCGATGGTTTTGCCGGGAAATTCCTGGTTGAGAATAATCTGGCCGTTTTCACTGATCCGGATTTGCCCGCGGTGGAAGCAGACCGCGAGCTCGATCCAGCCCTCGGACTCGGTGGTCTGGACGGGAGCGGTGGCCTGATAGGTTTTTTCGCCGTCAGCGTAGCGGAAGGACCATTGCCGCCCGCGCTTGCTCAGCGAAAATCCGGCATTGCCGCTGTCGGTTTTGTTGCCCACGATCACCTGCGTTTTGGGACTGCCGGTTTTGATATGCACTTTCAGGTAAAGGCTGTCGATATTCTGCCGCATAATCGGGTTTTCGAGAATGCCGTAACTCTGGTATTCGGCGGTGAAAAACAACGCATTGCCGGCGACGCCGGGCTTGCGGAAACGCTTGGGATTGGTCGTCTCGGGTGTGTCGTTGTCGCGGTCGGCGCTGGGATGATAGGTCCCCTTGAGCTTGGCGGGACCGGAATCGGTAATCGAAGCATCGATTTCCTCAAACGAGAAATTGTAACAGAATTCGTTGGCTCCCAGAGCGGCAAACAGCGACAGAATGAGGGTGAAAAACAGACGTTTCATGAATATATTCTCCGATTGTCAGAAATTGAATTCGCCTTTGCACAACTGCATGCCGCCGGAATTGGGGATATACGACGTGGAGGTGACGGCGAGCCTCCGCCAGACTTCCAGTTGTGTAGCGAGGCGGTTGCAGACGCTGCCGTCGACGGTGAGGATGTTTTCCCGTCCGTTGTGCCTGCCGTAGAAAAACGAGATGTCATGCGATGAAACATTGGAGGCTACATAATACCCGTATTCCGGCTCGAGTGTCCGGTGGTTGTCGATGAGAAAGACGGTTCTGGAAGGTCTGGTTACCTGGGTATTTCTGGCCGGCATATAGGTAGTGCTGAGGCTGCTGACCGAGAAACCGGGATTGCCAATCCGCCAGGCACATACTCCGTAGCGCATAATGGCGTAACCGGGAAAATAACGCCGGGAGCTGCTGGCCGGATGAAATTGGGTTTTGGGGCAATAGATGACCGAGCCCGGTTTATTAAAATCGGCGGCAGGATCAAAATCCGCCAGTGTTTGCGTCCAATAAACCGCGGTGGTGGTGGTTCCTTTGTTGTAACCGGCGGGAAAAAAATAGCCATCGTTGGCGTCAAGGTAGAACTGTCCGATCTGCCCCAACTGTCGGAGGTTTCCTATACAGGCGGCGGCCCGGCCCTTTTCGCGGGCCTGATTCAACGCCGGCAGCAGCATTGCCGCCAGTATCGCAATAATTGCAATCACAACCAGGAGTTCGATAAGTGTAAAATTTGTCCTTTTTTTCATGTTATTTATTTCCTCTGTTTATTGATTCATTGACGATCAGGGGGAGGGGGAGCAGAACATCCTGCCCGCCTTCCTCGTTGTTAATCATTTTGACAATATTTTGCACGGCTCTGACACCCTGCTGATGATAATCGACCCGCAGTGCGGAAAGCCGGGGATACGTGAGATCGCTCACCCGATGAATCCCGCCGATCAGATGGTCGCCGATCGTAACAATTCCCACCTGATCCGGCACCGTCAGATTCAACTGCCGGGCTATATTCAAGGCATCGAGCCCGATCCAGTCGATATCACAGACCAGGGCTATCGGATACGGCTGCCGCTTTTTCAGGAGTGGAGCGATCGCTTCGGCGTATCCGTTGGCTTCCGTTTCCAGTGTGACGGCCTCATATTTGACGTCATAATTTTTCAACTCTTCCATCAGGTAATTTTTGCGCTGGTTTTTGGTTTCAAACGGCGAACCGCCGGTTAAATAAATAATTTTCCGGTAACGCGGCGCAATATGCGCGGTCAATTTTTTGATTCCTTGTCGATAATCGGTTCCCACCAGAATTCCGGGCAGCTCCGGCAAACGGCGTTGCAGAAAAACGATTTTGACATTACTGTTTTGCAAACGGTTCAACAGGCGTTCCGGATAATTTTCGATATTGGAAAAAGGCAGCCAGATAATTCCATCCACATGCCAGTCCAGCGCATAGTCAAGATTGGAGATTTCCCGGCTGGCGTCGGGATGGGTGGTGAAATTCACCATTACCCGGAAACCGTGCCGGTAAGCTTCCTGCTCCACAGTATCCATCAATTCCGGGTTGTTCCACGGGATGATCAGCGACAACAAATCACTGCGCTTGCGCCGCAAACCCACCGAAAGATTGTTCGGGCGATACCCCAAACTCTCCACCGCGTCCATAATCCGCTTGCGGGTTTTCTCCGGTATCCTGCTGTGATCATGATCACGGATCACCTGCGACACCGCACCGGCCGAGACTCCGCAATATTCCGCGACATCTTTTATCCTGACTGCCATAAACAATCCTTATCTTGTCTTTAATATCTATTATACAGTGGTAAAACGAAAAAGCAACTTGGTATTTCGTTTTATCAGGAATTTTTCACCGATTTTTGTAATGAGCCAATGAAAATCATAGAACCACGGAAAGTACGGAAATTCAGGGAAAGGGAGCGAGGAGTTGCGCACTCCTCGCGCTCCAGCGGCGGGTATGACCCGCTGCGATGACTCTTTGGGAGACAAGGTCTTTTTTCGCAAGGGACAACCGAACGGATTCGGTTTTCCCTTTGCAAACCTCTTTCCGATCCTGCCGGTAGGACTATGTCGAGGCGGTAAAGCCTGGAAATGGGGTCGAGGGGAAAACCTGTGCTGAACAGGTTTACCCCCGGTCAATATTGTTGAACAGAATCTTCGCAGCGGATCGTATCCGCCGCTGGAGCACGAGGAACGCGCAGTTCCTCGCATCCCCCTTCCGTACTACTATCCCGGCTTTTCTTGTTTTTTGCGAAGAATATAGCACGTAACAAATCGTAAGTCATTAATTTAAAAAAATTCCGTGATTTTCCGTACTACTATCCCGGCTTTTCTTGTTTTTTTGCGAAGAATATAGCGCGTAACAAATCGTAAGTCATTAATTTAAAAAAAATTCCGTGGTTTCCGTGGTTTCCGTGGTTAATCTTTTTTGGTTGCGGCTACGCCGCGCCGTGAATTCCGTGGTTAAAAAATTTTCATTGGTCGATTACAAAGACTGGCCGTTTTTTTGGGATTTTTTGTAGAGAGAGTATTGACATTTATTTGGGATGATGTTATAATTAATATAAAGTTAATAAGGCATTATCTATAAAGTTGGCGGTTTTATGCGCGGCGGAAATAAAAGTCTGAATCTATATAGAGAGTTGTCCGGAATGATCAAATCCGGACAGCTTCCGCCCGGTCATAAGCTTCCGCCCGAGAACGAAATGGCGGTCCAATATGAAGTCAGCATCGGTACCATCCGCAAGGCTTTGCAGATGCTGCTCGACGAAAATATGATCGTGCGGACCAAAAAGAAAGGCAGTTTCATCACCGAGCGCAAAAATCCCGTACCGGTTACGATCCTGCTGCCTTGCCCGGATTATTTGACTCATGCCACTTTTTCCACTTACAGTCTGTTGGAGATCATTCATGGTGCCATCAGCGCGGCCGCCGAACATGGCGTCCGTATCGAAACCGTGGTCGTCGGTTCGAATGGTACGCCTGAAGATATCTACTGGCGTAATCTCGATTTCATTACCAACGAAAGCCGGGTAATCGTTTACGGCATCTGGTACAGCAAGATTTTCCCGTTCCTGATGGAGCGCCGCTGCCGGGTGGCGTTCTGCCACAGCATGGTGCGGCCGGATATCCTCCGGACGCTCGAGGAAAGCAATTGGGATATGTTTCTAATCGACGGCTTTGCTGCGGCGCAGCAGGGTGTCGAACACTTGTTGGCCCAAGGCTGCCGCCGGATCGCCTGTTGCAGTACCAGGCTCCAGGAACCGGGACATCCGTTTGTGCAAGGCTACCGCGAAACCCTGAGAAAATACGGCCTTTCCGCAGACCCGGAGCTGGAAGTCGACAACCCGGAAAAGCTCAAGGAAATTCAGGCTGACGGCATATTGATGGATAATCCGACATATCCGGCACATTTCTTCAATAATTTCTACAATCATCTGAAAATCAGCCCCAAAACCAAGATCGTTTTCAGGCATGATTACATGGTGTCCGAAGTCTCTCCGCCGGTTTCCGCGACCCGGTTTGATTTTTGTGCCATCGGCAAAGACATGGTAAATGCATTGCTGGCCGGAGAACCCGGAAAAGAGCATCATTATATCCCGGAATTGGTACGCCGCGGGCCGGATTCTCTGAAAGAAAAATCGCAACGGTATTTCCCATACAAAAACGAAATTGTCTTGAATATATAGTCTGGAGGTTTCTTATGAAAAGAAACAGGAGAGCAAATTTTACACTCATTGAATTGCTGGTGGTCATAGCTATTGTAGCTATTCTAGCAGCGCTGTTGCTTCCGGCGCTGAGCAAAGCGCGCGAAAAAGGGCGGCGCATCAAATGCGTCAGCAATTTGAAACAAGTTTCTTCTTGTCTATCGATGTATACAAATGATTATAACGATTATCTGCTGTGCGCATATGACTCCGACCAAGGCTACTGGAGTGCCAACATTTCGAAGGCCGGCTATGGAATATTCAATCGGACCCAGGTATGGAGCAAAGACGGATATGCTCCGTTCCATTGCCCCGCAGAACCGCCGCATTCTTCAAAAGATCCGGGCAAAAGTCTTTCCGGTTCATGGGTGGATTATGCTTTGAATGCCAACACCCGCGGCAGAACCAGCGCCACCATAAGCTGGCGCAAAACGGGATGGCTCAAGAATCCCTCCCGGCGCGCCATGCTGATAGACAGCGATCAGCCTATGTTCCATCAATCCACTGCTTTGCCGCTTACCAATGTCGACCCGGTCCGCCACCAGAATAACCTCAATTGCGCTTTCGAAGATGGCCATGTCGATATGCTTGAATACAAACAATTGCCGGTTAGAGCCACTTTTTCCGGCATCAGCAACTTTTGCGAACAGGGAACCACCGGAAATACGGTACTCTTCCCCTACTGACAGGAAATTATCATGAAAAAAATCATCGCCTCCATTTGCTGCAGCCTCATCTCGGCTTTCGTTTTCGCGGATTTCCCGGTGGATGAAAACCGTTTCTTTCTGCAACCGGTCGATTTCAGCCCCGCCACGGAAAAATACCTTGATGAACAATGGCTCGCTCCTCCGCCCGAAGTCTACCCTTTTGCTCACGGCGAAGTCAAAAAACGGGACGGCGCACCGTGGCCGTTCATCGATGGACAGCCGATTAAGGCCTTCACACGCGCCATCCAAAAAAATCTGACTGTCGGCATGCCGGTGACACGGCTGATGCGCGAAAACGGCATGACGGTATTCATATTGGATGTGGTGGTGGTTCAGGATGACAAAGACGTTCTGGCCGGGTTCAAACGCGTTATGGATGTGTTGTTGGCAACTGCTCCGGACGTCAAGGTTATCATCCGGTTCGGGCTGATGGGCGTTCCTCTTGAATTTATCGAGCAATACCCGGAAGCAGTCCTGACCGGCGAAGACGGTAAAACCGACTGGGGATGGGGGTATCACAGTACAACCCATACTCAGAGGGCGAATTACCTCAACGAATGGCGCCGCTATAACGGCAAGTTCCTTTATAATTTCATCCGCGCCGCCGGTAAATCGCATTACGCGCCCCATATCGCAGGTTTCTATCTGATGGCCATGAACTCAGGTGAGTGGTGGTATAACAAAGGCCGCGGCGATGTCGGATGGGATTACAGTCCGGGCCGCAAGGCGGCGTTCAGACATTTTCTGAACGCCAAGTACGGCGAAAACCATGTCGAAATCCTGAAGAAACTCTGGAACGTGGATTCCGCCGGAGAAGTTTACCGCCTGCCGACTCTCAAAGAGCGCAAGCTCCTGCCTATGACCCCCTGTTCCAAGGTGTCCGATTATCATCAGGTACTGAATTTGCCGGTGACTAATGCGGCCATTTACTTTGCCCGGGTCATCAAAGCCCAGACATCCGGCCGCTGCCTGGCGGGGATGGAGATTCATGCCGGATTAGCCACCTTCAAGAACAACGGTACCGTATTCCAGAATCAATTGCTGGACGCGCCGGAAATCGATTTCCTCGGCGGCCCTGCCAATTATTATGCCCGCGGCGTTGGAAATTATCCGCAGGAACGTGCCATGCATCAATCTTTCCGGCTTCATAATAAATTCTGGTTTGCCGAGGAAGACATCCGTCCTCACACAGCCCACGGTACCCGCAGCGGTGCGCAGGGAAACCCGCCCTTGTCGCGTGACCTCACCCTGTCAATGGTCCGACGCCAATTCGCGGCGGGTGCCTGTCGCGGTTACCCCGGTTACCTGATGAGTTTCGGCTGGTATTGGTTCCTTGACCCCGAAATCGCCAGAACCGTACGCGAATGCAATACCATCGGCGAATACCTGAATAACGCCGGCAAACTGAAACGGGACAACCAGATCGCTCTGGTCAGTGACCAGGAAAGTCAACTATACGCCAATTATTATGCCAACCCGACCCTGATCCGCAATTACAACCTTTCGCGTACCGGCTTGGATTATGATTTCTTTGAATTGCGCGACTTTCTGAAACCGGGCGTTGCCAAACTCTACAAAATGGTGATCTTCCTCAATATCCGCGCTCTGTCGGACGAAGAACGTGCAGCCATCGACACCCTGAAAAACCAGCATCGTACCCTGGTGTTTCTCCATGATCCCGGTTTCGTCAGCCTTAACCGTCCCGGCATCAATCCGGCATGGGCTTCCGCCCTCTCCGGTATTGAACTCAGCGGCAGCGGCCAACGGGTCAAGGGTAAAGTGATTTACGACTCCGCCGCTCTCCGCCAACACCTCCGGATAGACGCCGGCCTCCCCGAAGAAACCATCGAGGCCCGGAAAACAACCGCCAGGAACGTGTCCTACTCCGACGCCATAGAGGATCAGTATGTAGGCAATATTCTCGCCGAACTCCATAGCGTTGACCCCAAATCCCTGACTCTGGGCCGGGACGATAAGAGCAATGCTATTGTCGTCATGAAGAAATTCCCCGAGTGGACCTCCATTTACGGCGCCGCCTGTCTATTGCCGCCTCTGCTGCTGCGCGCGTTGGCCGAATACTCCGGCATCAAACCGGCGTCGGATCATCCGGATATCGTTTTCTCCGCCGGCGACGTGGTGGCAATTCACGCTGTTTCCGACGGCAAACGCAAGATCACCATGCCGAAACGCGGCGACGTGTTCGAGCTCTTTTCGCGGCAGGTCGTTGCGAAAGACACCGAAACCTTTGAATACGACTTCAAATTCGGTGATACCCGGATGTTTGTCTCCGGCGACACAAATGCCGTCATCACTGGGCTGGAGGCTTTGGAGCGCAAAGAATCAGCCTCTATCGCTGCTTTCAAAGCCAAGTACCCCGCGCCGGAGATGGCGACCGCATTTTTCAAGCGCCAGCGGAGCCAGCGCCCCGAATCCTATTTCGGAGTACGCAAACAGAAAATCGACACCCGCTATGGCAATTTTCCGCTGGGAGTTTACCTGGTGGCCGATGCTTCCGTCACCACCGAACCGGTCCGCGCTCTGAAAGAAGGTCCCATTCCCGATCTCTACAGCGACGCCTCGCGCTTGAATACGATGCGCTCCGGCAAACCGCCGCTGCAATGGGAAGGCCTGGCCCTCGATCGCCCGTTTGTCTTTGCGCAAGAACTGGGAATCGGCAAGGGACAGCGCGGCAAAGCGGCGTTTTACCTCTGCTATCCGGCCGGTAAACGCATCAAAATGCTGTTCACCTCCACCGACCGGGCGAAATTGTTCATCAACAATATCGAGACCGTTGCCCCCGAAGAAGGGGAGGTTATCGCTCTCCCCGGTGAATCGTCACTATTCGTCATTGAACTGGACAACCCGGACGGCAACGCCGGATTCGGCATCAAATTTTACGAGCCGGACGCAACCGCCGCGCGCGGCGAACAACGTCCGTTTAACCGTATGGCGAAAGATCTTCAAGTCCGGCTGGCCCCCTGACATCTTCATATTTCGTGAATCTTTATGTCCATGCTTTCGGCGGTCCGCTTTATCGCATCGTAGCGACTGTCGAATGCCGGAACAAAGATTTTGCGGATATTCCGGGTCAGATTCAAGTATTCGGACGGATTGTAAAGCAGAATTTCGCTGTCGGGAAAACGGGCGGCAAAATCTCCGCATTCGCCGATCAGCAACACCTGGGCGACTTGATGCTTCGGAATATCATCCCGAAACTGCCAGTGTTCCAGGGGGATAAGCGCGCTGACCTCCGGGCAGTGCTTTCCCAGCAGCTTCCTGACCGCGCGCAAGTCGTGTGAACGGTCGTACAAGACCAGCATGGACGGATTTTCTCCGGGTGATGCAACGAATTTTCCGTCGATGATTTTCGGAGCCTCGGGGACCGGCCAGAACGCCGTGCTCAGGCCGAGAAACATCAAAAACAAAGAACATCCTCCCGCCATGAACAGATTTTTCCTTTTCGCTCGTCCCCAGCTCAAATAAACCAGCAATCCCAGAAAATACAGCAGCAAACTCCACGATAAAATATAATTCCATACCGACAACGTTCCGAATTCCCGGAAATCCCAAAGCACATCCCAGTCGAAGACACTGGCAAACCCCGCGGCCAGCAATATCCCGCAGAACGCCGCATACGCGGCCGGCTTTTTCACCCCGTTCAAAAGCGCATAAAAAATCGCTCCGCACCAGACAAACCCGGCGAAGATTCCAAGCTCCGCCAGCAGCGTCAGATGACTGCTGATCAGCGTCCGGCAGACGATCTGCTCCGGCAGCAGAAACGCCGTGGCCACCGCCCCCGAATTCCCCAGCCCGACGCCCCTCAATGGATTGGCCGCAAAAATCCGCAACCCGGCCCAATAGATATCCAGCCGGTTCGTCACCGAACGGTCCATCACAAAACGCGCCATCACTCCGCCCAGCGCGAAAACCACCACACACGCGGCCAACACCCCCAGCGCTAGTGTCCATTCAAGATCAAATTTGTAACAAGGATTGCGAAGATTCCGAGTTTGGTTTGAATTCGCAGGAACCGCCGATAGCTGGCTATCGAAGGTTTCCGGCGGGTTCGAAGCAAGTGCGGAAGATTGCAACCGCCCTGCGGCAAGCGTCTTTCCGGTGGATTTATTCTCATGAATACTCGGACGATGCTCGCATCGCCCTTTGTCTTCCTGAGAAAAATCCCCTCGCAAATCCAGCTTGTCCTTGTTACAAATTTGAGCTTGAATGGACACGAGCTTCCAGTTTTTGGATTTGGTCAAAAGAAAAAATATTCCGACCTCCACGACCAATATCACCAA
>JAVBRM010000131.1:0-31372 GCA_031548025.1 Victivallaceae bacterium
ATTCTCCCTGAAGGAATCTCCCTTTTATACTATCACGATCAGAATCAGCCCCGATGCCGGAATTCCCGGACGGACATTGGTTTCCTCCTTACGCATAAACACCTCCATGATCGGAAATGGCCTACAATTCTACCAATGGCAGATTTTTTAAGATTCTCAATGGCGAATATGTCTTTGCATCCGACAAATGTATTGAGTCAAATTTTTTTTAAAACCACGGAAGACACTGAAACCACGAAAGGAGCTCGAGGAGTGCGCAACTCCTCGTTCCCCTTTCGTGGTTTCCGTGGTTAAGAAATTTCATATGGATTCGTTGTTTTTCGATTCCAATATCAGTATCAAGGCTTGTAAATTAAGCAATTTATGGTATCTTGTTTTTCTATTATTATACCATAAGGATGAACATGATTAACGTTGCTTTAATAGGTGTTTCCGGTTTTGGTGGTGTGCATTATCGCGATTTGATGCGTTACCATCAGGAAGGGAAAGTAAAGTTTATTGGCGTGACCATTATCAATCAGGATGAAGAATGCGAAAAATGCGCAGAACTTCGCGGAATCGGTTGCCGTATCTTCGATGATTATAAGTTGATGCTCAACGAATTGAAGGGACAGATCGATCTCTGTTTTATCCCCACCGGTATCGGATTGCACCGGGAAATGGCGATAGCCGCCATGGAGCACGGTGCTTCCGCCATGATCGAAAAACCGGCGGCGCCGACTTACCAGGATATCGTGGCGATGCGCGAAGTTGAGCTCAAAACCGGTAAATTTGTGGCAGTCGGATTTCAGAGCATTTACCAGCCCGAGATCCAGCGGATCAAGCGCGAGATCGTGGAAGGACGTTTCGGCAAGATCAAATGCATTCGCGGACTGGGTCTGTGGCCCCGTGACAATGTTTATTACAGCCGCAACAACTGGGCCGGCAAGCTGAAGGTCAACGGCGGCTGGATTCTGGATTCTCCTTTCAATAACGCCTTGGGGCATTATTTGAATCTGCCTTGTTTCTTTGGCGGCAGTACTTTTGAGCGGTCCGCCGATTTCGCTTATGCCGATGCCCAGCTTTACCGCAGCAATCCCGAGATCGAAACCACCGACTGTGCGTCAATCAGACTTCACAGCCGGGAAGGGGTGGATATCATGTTCCATACCTGCCATTGTTCGGGAACAACTTTCGGGCCGGAAATCGCCGTCGACGGCGACAAGGGAAGGGCGGTATGGAATTCGGAAAGAGTGATTTTCGAATATGAAGATCATGCCGAGGAAATCACCTGTTCCAATTCGTTGCAGTTGCGCGACAATCTGATGAATTCGGTGATCAAGCGGGTGAATGATCCGGCGGCCTTCATTTGCGGCCTGGACATTGCCGGAGCGCACGTGCTGGCGGTAAACGGCGCGCACGAATCATCGAGTATCAGTCAGATTCCGTATAAGAAAATGGCGATGGCCAATGGGCATTACCGCTATTTGTGTTCAGGGATCGACGATTATTTCCATCGCGTATACGCGGAAGCACGGATGCCGCAGCTGGGAGAATATCCCTGGATTGTTTCCGGTGAGAAATTCGACATGCGGAACTATCGTGAATTCAACGGCGGAAAAACCGGACTGTAATTCCAATTTTTAACCACGGAAAAGGGGAAATGCGAGGGTTGCGTGCCCGATCACCGCGATTTTGGTATTTCCCCGTCCAGTTTTATTTTTTATCGCTTACGACAAGGTAAGGTCTCTTGCAGATGCCCCCGAGTCCACCGATGTCCATGACGCGGACGACCACCGTTTGATACGGCTTCTTCCAGTCGATGGCTTCGGTGATGGGAATGGCAAACGGTTTGCTCCATTCATCGCCGCTTTCATAGACTCGCTTGCCGCAGAACTTGCCGTTCAGCCAGACCCAGGCGGATTCATCCACCAGGCCGAACAGCAGAAAGATTTCCCTGCCCTTCCATTCCGGTTTCACCCGGAGTCGCGTCCCGTACCAGCCAATGCCGTCGTAATTTTTCAGTTGTTCAAACAGTTGCGGCGGAATGATGTTCGCGGGCTGGCGTTCCCAGGGCAAATCCACCCGGAGCAAATCCCAGCTCTTGATTTCCTCAAACGGCTTTTCCTGCCAGCGTTCCTTTTCCCCAACGTCTTGTGGGTCAAGGCGAAAATTCCAACGGAACGATGTTTCCGCGCTGTCCGCGTAATCGACGAGATTCAGTCCTTCTCGAATGCCGCAGATGTCGCCGAAATCGTATTCGCTGCTGATCAATCTAGCCCAGTCCATATCCAGCGCGTCGCGATTTGCCACTCGAAACCGGAATAAAGCCGTTCCGTTTTGTACACGTTTCAAGTCTTTTGCCGAAACCGCCTCGAACATCATCCGCGCATGCCGGTTGGCAAGCCGGTATTTTTCCAACAGGCCGCGCTGGGGTTCGGTTAGTTCCTTTTGCGCGCCGCGCGCCAGCAGCGCGTCCGTCCGGTCGAAGTCGGCGACGGAATAATAATTTTTGAGCGACCACATCAACCCGCGCCGGAAATTGCCGTATTTGCCGACTTCTCTGATTTTTTTTGCGTCTTTCATGATTTTCGATTCAAACACGTTCACTCGCCAATAGTCGAAATATTCCCGCATTTCCGGCGCGGCGGCACCAAATGCGGAGCAGTATTCATCCATCAGCGAATCAAACGATGCAGACGGACTGGCATGGGCGCGCGCCAACACATAGTCGGCGACGCCGGTCGCCTGCCAGTAATTGTGCAGGGAATCATAGCTGGTGGCGAAAATGCCGTTTTCCACGCCCAAGTGAAAATGGTCATAGAGGCGTTTTTCAAAGCCCATCGGCAGTCCGGTGTTGACGTGCTGGTCGTTGGGGCGCAAAAGAAGCAGCTTTGCTCCGGCTTCGCGCCACTTTTGCCAGTGCGTGTCGGTAACGTCAAACGGGTTCATCATGAACGGCACGAAACCGACGACCACGCCGGGGGAAACTTTCTCACGGCGTGGTGGTTCACTGTAGCAACTGTAGGCATACATGGTGGCGACCACGTCGGGGCGGTATTTTGCCGCCTCCGCCAGAACGGCGTTGGCGAAATGGACGTAACGGTCGGTCAACATCGCCTTTCCCTCTTCTTCCGGCTTCAATTCGGACAGCGTTTTTTCGCCGGGCAGTACAACGTCAAGCTTCAAGCATTCCAAGCATCGGCAGTAACCGCGCGAATCGTTTTCACAGGTATTGATGGAAGACGGCATTCCCGCCTGGCGCCAGTTCTCCACCACTTGCTTTACCACGGCGGGATTGCTGACGCAAAGCTTGACGCTGTGCGGCCATTTCGGGTTTTGCGGACGGCGTACGCCGTCCGGCTGCAATGCAAAATATTCCGGATGGCTCTTGCCGTATTTTGCCCACCAATCCGTGAACGCATGGCCCAATTTATAATTCACGCTTTTTCCCATCCGCATTCGGCGCAACCAGAAAAAGGTATCCAACGCCTTCGCTTCGTATTGCGGCTTGTCCAGGCGGAACTCTTTCGGCAAATTTTTTGCCGCCTGTTCATAGCGCGCCCATTTCCACATGCCGTAACCGGGACCGATATGGCGTTCTTCCAATTCAGGCGTCCAGTTTCCCTCGCCGGTATTCAACCGCAGATCATCCGAATGCGGCGCGACGATGCCGCCGTCACCCGGCCACAGCCAGCGGACGCCGAATTGTTTTTCCAGAAAATCATAGACCGCGGTCAGGGTGCCGGATTTTTGCTCCACGAAAATAATGCTGCTCACCGACGCGTCGCGGCGGGACGGCGTGTCGTCCCCGTAAAAAACAGTGGAATCCTTTTGGGTTTTCCAGACCGCTTCTTCCGGCTTCAGCGTCTTCCCCGCCGGAACGCCGCTGAACAGGAACGTATACTGTCCGGCGGACGCCTGTTCATTAACCGGGATTTCCATGCCGGTAATGATTTTCAGGTGTTTTTGTAGTTCCAACGCCGCTACTTTCGCCATGCCGCCCGCGTCAGGCGGCAGCACGATTTCCGCGTTCGCCGGTGAGACCGCCACCGGTTCCGCCGCCAGGACGAAGCCGAGACACAACAAACATGCAGCCAATAACTTCTTCATAATACTCCTATATACTCCAATTTTTCAGAGCGGCTCAATGTCCACCAGCCGTTTTTCGCGGATGGCAATCTCCGCGGCTTCGGCAACGGCGACGGCATAATAACCCGCGCTCGACGGCATCCGCGTATTCGGCAAGCCATGAGACAGGCAGTCAAAGATGTAATGCAGCATCTGCGGGTCGGCGCCGCCATGGGTACCTGTGACGACTGGAACTTCCACATCTTCGAACGGCGCTTTCAGGGAACCCGGCGCGTTCTGATAGAAATGAACAGAGCGCCGGTCCAGGAATGCCCAGATTTGGCCGTTCCAGCCATTGAGCATGAACTGGCGGCCGCTGCATTGTTTTACGCTGCTGGTGAAACATTCATTCATCGACGCGCGGCAGCCGTTGGCGTATTCAATCATTACGACGGCATTGTCAAACGTATCTTTCTCCGAATTGAACGGACACATATCGACTTTTTCTTGATTGGCCCTGACTATGCCGATGTCCAGTCCTGTTTCATTTTCTATCAGCTCGCGGGTTTTTTCATCGTCGTAAAAATATGGGCACACCGCTGTTTTTTTGCATTCGGAACAATATTTCGCGCCATCTTTGTCCGGGGTGAAACGGTTGAGCCCGCCGAATGCCGCCACGCGAACCGGATTGCTTTGCGCGAACATGTTCATCAAATCAATACTGTGACAGCCTTTTTCCACGGTCAGCCCGCCGGAATTTTTGACGAAGCGGTGCCAACGCTGGAAGTAGGTGTAGCCGTTGGCAAAATTGTCCACGCAGTTCATTTGCTGCAAATGCCCAAGCCGCCCGGTGTTGATGAGCTCCATGATCGTCATGATCACCGGATGGCTGCGGAGGTTGAATCCGATAAACAGGTTCTTTCCGCTGCTCTTTTCCGCCGCCATCATTGCGCGGCATTCCGCCGCCGTGCGCGCCATCGGTTTGTCGCAGAAAGTGTCGAAACCGGCGTTCAGTGACGTGATCGTCGCCTCCGCGTGGGCGGACTGTTGCGTGGTCACCATTACCAGGTCCAGCTTCTGGTTGAGGAATTCCTCCATTGAACCGCACGACCGGATTGCGTTTTTGCATATATGCCGCGCAAATTCCAGTTTCTCCGGTACCGGGTCGTAAACGGCGGCAATTTCCGCCATTTCATTGAATGGCGATTCCTGCACTGGTCTGGCGAATGAATAGCCCCGATTACCGAATCCGATAATACCGATCCTGATTTTTTTCATAACTTTTCCTGTTTTTTCAGTTTAATACGTGTTTTCACGCATATTTTCATTTCAAAATCTTCAAATCTTCTTTCAGGAACAACATCCCGCCATTTCGCGCGACGCCGCCGTTCTCCACCAGATCCAGCATCACCCGTTCCAGCGTGGTTGTTCGAGGGTACGTCGCATAGTCGTCATCATTCCGCGCGAAGATGGAACGAAAACCCGCGTTCTTTTTGGAGCGGCACGGGAACAAGCGCAATATCCGTTGAAATTTCGCCACGTTGGAATCCGGCATCATCTCCGCATAATGGTGATGGAACATCCAGGAAACGGTAAACGCCGCCTTGACCGGCGTTTCTGGGAAAAAGCATTCAAAGAACGCGAACGCATTCCGCAGGGATTCACGGCATTTCTCCGGGGTCATGCCACCGCCGCCCGGAATATGCATGGTTATAATCTGTCCATCCGGCGTCAACACTTCTTCCCAGTTTTCATCAGGTGAAAATTGCCGCTGCGTTCCCAAACCGCGCCGCTGGTCGATGACGAAGCCGTCTCCGCCGAATGCCGCGTTTTCCTGTTCCGCCCATTCGCCGTCAGCGTCAAACCACATTTGGCGCGACAAAATGACGGTTTCGTCGCTTCGCCGGTGGCGGAACACCCTGATGTTGCGTTCACCCAACGGCATGGCGATTTCATATTCTAATCGGCCGATTCGGAACATCAATCCGTCCGCCAGCAAGCGAAACCAATACAAGTGGTTGGAAAACATCCCCGGATGTCCCGTTACCTTGCGGAAAAGCGCCGCGAATTCGCCGACCCGTTGCGGCGCGGCTTCCGCCATTTCCAACGGCAAGCCATGCGTCCGGTAATAATTCCGAATCCGTTCGCAACTCGCCATCGCCAGCAGAATGTGAAAGAGCCCCGCGTCATCACCGAGCAACTCCCCAAAATCAGGAAGTGTCCCATATTCCGGTGTATATGGACATTCATAAATACGCCGGAAACAATGCCATGCCAGCAGGCTTAATGCAGGGTTGCCGGCGAGATGCCCCGCCAGCAATTCCAGCCGCTCTAATATATCTGACGGCAGGGCGCACAATGGGAAATTCGACCGGATGTATTCCATACGCAGAAAATACAATTCATTCATCGGCTGGGTCGCTGCGGATTCCTCGAAATCTTTTGCAATCACATCCCTGAATTCGCTTCCAACCGCAAGTTCCCGTAAAAACTCGTCAAAAACCATAACACAAAACCTCAGTTAAAAATATTATCTTCTGTACTCAATTAAAAATTTTCTCGGCAACGGCGTTCCAGGAACTCGGCAAATTCCATGGCTTCCAGAACGAGGAGTTTTCCGCATAGGCAGTATGCCGCGGATTCAAAGGCATTTTATCGACATTCACCGCCTGTACGTGCCCGTCAAAGAAATTGACGACGCAGGTTTTGGAATGCCGGAATCCGGGCGACAAGGAATCTGTCGGAGCGAGGTCATATTTGACGCTGACCGCAATGTTTCCCACGTTGTTGAATACGGCATTCTCCAGAAAATAGGCTCCGCGGGATGGTGAACGCAGCTTGCCTCGCTTGATTGGTTCATCGGCGTACCTCATAAGGTGATTTACGCCAATCGTAAAATAATCCGTCTCCGTCTGCGGCGCGGCGCTGGGACAGGCGAACTCGCTTCGCTTCTTGCTCAAGGCGTGGTATCCGCCGATGCAGTAGTTCGTGGTGTAGCCTTTTATGCCCATGTAACCGGCAATGGGGCCACTTCCATAATGCCAAGCGACATTTGTCCAGCAGGAGGCTACGTTGGATTTGGAATTCGGGCTGACAGTGTAGTCGTCGAAGTCATCGGAATATTGCATTGCCGCCAGACCGATGGTTTTAAAGTTGTTTTGGCACGAGGCGGCACGCGCCTTTTCCCGCGCCGCGTTGAGCGCCGGCAACAGCATGGCGGCGAGAATGGCAATGATCGCTATAACAACCAGCAACTCTATGAGTGTAAATAATCTTATTTTTCGGTTGGAATTTTTGTTCATAGACTACCTCCTGTTTTCGTTTGGGGTTTTGTCAAAATTCATACATTATTTATATTAACTTTCTGATTTTAAAGCAATATCGCTCTAAAGATCAAACAGCGCGACGCCCTCCGCTTCCGATGATTCCAAATTTCAACATGATTATTTCCTCGTCGTAATCGGGTTGTTTCTAATGGTTTCGCCATGCGAAATCGACATTGGGATTTTTTCCACGCGCGGCGTAAATTTAGGACTGCGCAGCCATTCCTGGATCAGTTGAGCAGCGCGACTACCGACTGCTTTCCGCTGTTTGGCGCATCCGGACAGCCGGATGCGATCATGCCGTTCGTAGAGATCGCTGGTGTCCACCACTGCGATGGAAAGTTCCTCGGGTACGTGGATACCGGCTTCAGCGGCTGCTTCCAATAGAGTGATCGCCGCCGGAGCTGTGGTGACGACAATGCTGTCGGGGCGGCGTTCCGGGGGCAGTGAGAGCAGGCGAATGGCGGCCTCGCGCAATGTTTCATCCGGTTTCTTGGGATATTCGACGGCATCAGGGGCCAGCGGGCGGTTGCGTTGGCGGCAGAGGTTCCGGAGAAAGTGTAAACGACGCTCATTGCCGCTGATTTTTCCGGCGGTACCGAACCAGCCACCGAAGAAGCCGAAGCGTTGCCCACCAGCGGCCTTAAGCAATTCATAGCAGTGTTTGACCGCGGCGCCTTCGTCGCTGATCACGGCGCAAACGCCGTTACCGGGCGGGGCGGTTTCGACATAGACGACCGGTTTGTCTGGGATATGCTCAAACAGTACGGTCGAATCATACGTTCCATTCAGGATAAAACCGTCGACACTGTCCTTGAATTTGGACAGATAGGAATGATCGGCGATATTCAAGATCGGCAGCAGCTGTAACCCGGTACCGGCCTCCGCCAGCGCGGCAATGGCAAAGGCTGTTTCCGAATAACGGGACAGTGCGGGCAAATAACTCGCATTGTCCGGATTCAACGCAATTGGAATCCCGATATTCAGCGGAAGGGCTTGATTACTCATAGCGTCCGGCGCGATGAAGGTACCTTGTTTTTTACGACGGATCAGCAAGCCATCTTGTTCCAACTGGTGAAACGCCAGGCGCATGGTGACGCGTGAAACGTTGCGCTGTGCGGCAAAATCGACCTCAGCAGGCAACTTCTCATCCGGCTTGAGCTTACCGGACAAAATCTCTGAACGCAGTTCTTCGATCAGTTGTAGATAAAGCGGTTTGAATTTTTTATTCATAATGTATGCTGTTTGCGATATTTAAAATACTTTTAATACTTAATATATCGCGATTTTTGTTTATGTCAATGCTTTATTACAAAAAGAACAGAATTTTTAGGTCTTTTTGTAATCGGACGCGACCGTCAGAAGTCGCGTTGAGTTTATTCAAATTAAAAATCAAATTGGGCTTTAACAGGAATTAGCAGCGGCAGGATATAAAATTCAATTACAAACCGAAATCTCATGAATTACATTGAGAAACAATATTGCAATTGTTTAATATTAAACATATTGTGATATATCCATGAGATTGAGCCAAAACCCGAGCGCCGCGCAGCCTTCGCATCCCCCCTTGGGTTGTGGCTATTCCGCGCCAAGGTTTCAGTGTTTTCCGTGGTCTAAATTCTTTTTTACCCAGACTGAAACAGAACCGTCGTTGCATTTGAAGGTCGCATTGCCGTCTGCTTCGATTTTTACGGTTTCCTGACGGTTGCCGGTCATGTCGTAAAATTCGCAGTCTTTGAATTTCTGCCCGACGAACATGCGCTTGGCGGCGTCTTTGCCGTTGGTCATGATGCAGGCCAGGCCGGAATCCTTGTGCTCGTCGTCGCCTTCCCGGGTCCAGCCGATGGTGTTGGGGTGGTCGAAATAATCGTTCTGTTTGCCATAGGCGTATTGTTGCCGGGCCAGAATCAAGGGGACCAGCTGCGGCCGCATATCCGATATCTTATCGTGCGGAATACCGTAGAAATCGCCGTAAAATACGCACGGGTATCCGCCCTGGCGCAGCAGGATCAAAGCATAAGCGAGTTGACGGAACCAGCCCTGAACCCATGATTGAAGGGCTTGTCCCGGCTGGCTGTCGTGGTTGTCGACGAAAGTCACCGATTTTACCGGATTGTCTTTGACTAAGGTATTATCGAATATTTTTCGCATGTCATACTTGTTGACCGCGTTTGAAGCGTTGACGAAATTGAAATGCAGCGGCACGTCAAAAAGCGAAAGCGCCCCGACCGTATTGGCCAGATAATGCTGCAAAGCCCCCAGGTTGGCGCTCCAGTATTCGCCGACGGTGAAAAGTTCCTCTCTTTCTTTGCGGCGCAAGGATTCGAGCCATTCGTGATGGAAAGACGATTCCATATGTTTGACCGCATCCAGCCGGAATCCGTCCACATCGGTGGTATCGATGAACCATTTGCCCCATTTGATCAACTCCTCGGTAACTTCCGGATTGTTCAAGTCGATATCGGCTCCCATCAGATAATCGAAGTTACCCTTTTCCGCATCGACGTTTTCCTGCCACTCCTTGCCGCGAAATTTAAACAACCCCTTGGCCTTGGAGCTTTCATCGTAATCCACCGCGGTAAAATGATTCCAGTGCCACTCGAATTTTGAATATTTTTTATCGCGGCCCGGAAAATTGAAATAAGTCCAGGCCTCGATTTCCCGGCTTTGCCCGCCGATTTGCTCCTCGCGATTATTGGGATCATAGGATTTGGCGAAGGCTTTTTCGGTGGCGTCGCCGCCCATTTTGTGGTCCAGCACGACGTCGGCATAGACCTGGAGGCCGTTTTTGTGGCAGGCTTTGATGGCATTCAACAATTCCGCTTTGGTGCCGTACTTGGTCGGTTTGGCGCCTTTCTGGTTGAACTCGCCCAGGTCATAAAGGTCGTAGACCCCATACCCCACATCGTCGATTCCTCCCGCGCCTTTGTAACAGGGGGGAATCCAGACTCCGGTAATACCCTCGGCGGCCAACTGTTTGGCCTCTTTTCTCAATTGTTTCCACAGCATGCGGGGGGGCAGGTACCATTCGAAATACTGCATCATCGTGCCATTGTTTGCCATCCGGACCTCTCCTGTTGAATTGTCTTGGGCAATGTATATGCAAGTGGCGATTTGTCAAGTCATTTTCCCGTTATCTCAGAGGAAAGTAGTCCAGTTTCGCAATCATGGAATGATTTACTTGGTGTTGTGGGGATATCTGGAAGCCAGCCAGACCAGCAATTCCGCCAATTCTTCGCTGTTCATTTTAGCAATTATCCGTTGAAGCCTCTTGATCATGGCGACGTTTTCATTTGGGCGGCCATAATTAAGTAAAATTGCATTGGGAAAGAGCCGTTCGATGGTTTCTACGGTGATATTGTTGAATTTGATTTTGCCGCTGACCATTTTGGCAATACGTCCCTGGTCGACCCCGGAAAGCCTGGCCAATTCAGTCTGCGACCCGGCAAGCTCCAATAACTCCTGGAACTGCCGTTGAATTACTTTATGTAAATCTGAATTATTTTCTTTCAAATCTGTCCTTGTGATAAAATACTATTATTTAACGATCTTGCTTAAACTAAATTGTAGTATAAAAATAAAAATGCAAATAAATAGTTTGCAATTATTCAAAATTGCATTATAGTTGATTTATGAAATTCCTGTTGTATTTGTGCTTTAATTAAAATGATTTTTTTATTATGCAATAATGAATAATATCGCATGGCTGGATTATTAAATGATTAAAAAAACTGAGTCTAAGAATCCATATGTCGAAGTAATTATCCTGACACATAATCGGCCGGATTTTTTGCAAGAAAGCTTAGAGTCGGTTTTGGCTCAGAAATACGATAATTTCAAGGTAATTGTATCCGACAGTTCATCGAATCTCGAAACCTCTGAACGTTATCAGAATACCGGAGGTCGGTACCAATATATTTATTGGGGAAATAAAGTGGCATCTGAACATGTGAGATTGATTTTGCAGAGGGTGCGGGCTGATTTTTATATGCTATTCCATGATGATGATAAGCTGATGCCGAATTTCTTACAGGAAGTAATGGCAACATTCGCAAAATATCCATCCGCGATGGCAGTTGGGACAAATGCTTATGTAATGTATGATTCGACCATTACTTCGCAGACTGTCATACGTGCTACAGCGGACCAGATTATTGAGTATACCCGGGGAAACGAATTCGCTTTTAACTATCTATGGGATCGTTCCTTGGTTCGCGGAGGAGCGCCTTACCCTTCTTATGTGTACCGGAAAAAATGCATTGAATTTGCTGAACATAAGCAGATTCGCACTGGTGATGTTACCACGCTGTTGAATCTTTTTACAGCCGGGACCTTGGTCAATATCGGGAAACCGCTGATGTATTACAGAATGCATTCCGAACAGGATAGTTATGCTGGATTCTCTCTGAAGGAGTATCTGGCCATCCTGTTCAAATTGTATAAGGTCTCCGATTTAAATTGTCATTCCCCTGAATTGGTTTCGTTCCGCTATGGCCTCTGGGGAAGATGGGTCAGACAGGAGGCGCGGGAGGCGCTGAGAAAGCATCCACGCCGATATCTTCGGGTATTTTTAGCGCTTCTGCCCTTTTTTTTGAAAAATAATCTCCGAAAAGCATTCCGGCTGTTCAAAATTTGAAATACTTCGAAATTTTGGGAAAAATAGAAAAATGGAAGTAACAATTGTAGCCGCTTCCGATGAATGGTATATCATGTTTTTTATAATCATGGTGACTTCCGTTTTGACTCATTCTCAAAAAGAAGATCACTATTCTTTTAAATTGCTGACAGACGGCTTAAGTCGTGAATCACAACAGAAAATAGAACAGCTTAAAGAAAAATATTCTTGCAGTATCGATTTGTTGATTGTTGATACCAAAAAACTTAAAAAAATACCGACCATGCCGCATCTTTCATGTCTGACGAACGCCAGATTACAAATCCCCTCCTTATTGCCGGAGCTGAAAAAAATAATTTATCTGGACTGTGATATGATTGCTTGCGGCGATCTGGCACAACTCTGGGGAACTGATCTTTCCGGATACCCTGTTGCTGCTTGCGTGGATTATGGAGATATGGCTATGGAAATAAATATTCCGCCGGAAGAATATTTTAATGCCGGGATGTTGGTTCTGGATTTGGAAAAGTTGAGAAAATCTGATTTTGAAACTGGATCTATGGAGTTAATCAATAAGGAGGCCGCTTTGACGAATGATCAGCATATTTTGAATCGATATTTCCACCGGAATTGGTTAAAAATCAGTTGCCGGTGGAATATGCAAGCTGAAATTAACGGAAAAAGAATAAAAAATTTCTCAATTCAAGCAAAGGAAGATTTCCGGAATAGCAAAAACCATCCTGCTATTATTCATTATTCAGGAGGAAAACCGACCTCCATGCTTTACCGGGGAGCTTATCAAAAAGAATTCTGGCAATATTTGAAGATGACTTCGTATTCCGGCTACAAGAAAAACGACTGCAATTTGAAAAATTTTCTGATCCATTATGCCCCGGATTGGGCTCTTGAATTTTATGAATGGTATCGCCGCTATGATGAAAAACATAATTCAATATATTAATTTACTGGAAATCTGGTTACTGCCGGTCCGGAAAGGAATTGGAGTGCGGAAACGGATATTGGTGATTCGGCCGGATCAGATTGGCGATTTCTTTATATGGCTGCCATACGGCAGGGCGTTGCGCAGTTTTTACCCGTCGGATAAGTATGAACTGGTACTGCTCGGCAATTCGGTCTGGATTGATGCGGCAAAGGAATTATTGTTATACGACCGGTATATGACTTTGGATGACGAACGTTTTTTGGGTGAAACGGATTACCGAAAGTCAATATTGAATTTATTGACACTGGAACGGTTTGATACGGTGATTGAGGCCAGGATCAGCCGGTATGTGATGTTTGATGACTGTTGTCGTCTGGCATGCCGTGCCCGGCATAATGTGGTTTTCCGTTATACCGGTGACCAGGCTTACCATTGGAAAATCGCCCTTGCTCAGTGGTTGGTAGATTTCAGGTTTAATGTAATTCGGATTGCAAAACCATATTCTTCCGAACTGGAAAATAATGAATACTTTTTGGCGCGGCTGACCGATCAAACAATCTCCGGTGATTACGATATTCCGTGGCCTCGGGCAAGCGCCCGGGAAAAACCTTATTTTGTTATTTTACCTGAAGCCGGAAAACGTTATAAAGAATGGCCGATGGATAAGTTCATGGTTATTGCGGATAAAGCAGCGCGGTTGACCGGTTGGAAATGTATCATTGCCGGGGGAATGGAGGCAAGAGAGAAAGCTGAGGAAAAATTGGGAAATAATCCGATTTTTGAAAATTATTGCGGCAAAACCTCAATCATGCAGTTCATTGCTCTTATCAGGGGGGCCGCATTCATCGTTGGCAATGATACTGGCGGTATCCATATTGCCGCATTGGCCGGAGTCCCATCAATCGCCTTGGTGGGTGGGGGTGGTTTGGAGCGTTTTCTGCCATATCCGGAAAAATTTTCCAGCCGGTTGTGCCCGCCGGTAACGGTCACGTCTCCAAATTGTCGTGAAAAATGTAATTGGAATTGCCGTTTTTCCACAGACACGGAGCATCCTTATCCTTGCATTGAATTAATTTCGGTGGATAGGGTCTGGGAGCGGGTGGAAGAGATGTTGGCAAAAATGACTGATTCCGCTATCAGGAACAGATAAGCAGTTCGGTTTTGATTTTGTGGTGGAACGGATCCCGGCGCTCGGCGTAACCGCCGGTCAGCCAGCGGAGGGTTTCGCTGCGCATCAGTTCACGCTGCTGGCGCATCATGCCGATGCCGTGGTAATTCTTCAGCTCGTCATAATAGTCGAACATCAGCAGGAAGTAGTCGCGGCCCGGTTGTTTGCCGAGGGCCATGCCGCAACTGACCAGCGGAATCGCGAACTCTTGGTTCAGGATGACAATGCCCCGGGCCGGTTTGACCCCCAGAAACAATTCATGGGCGATGGCGGCGATTTCATGCGGAATATTATGGACATTCCGGGAAAAAATACTGCCCCCGGTCAGCTTGGCGCCAAGCTCGATGGCCGTTTCATAAAAAGCGATGGTTCTTTCCGCCATATAAGGCCGGGTATGGTCATTCGGACGGGTCAGGAGCGTGATTTCCCGTCCGGCTTCAATCAACATCCAGGCGAGACCTTCGCGGAGGCTGGCCCGCGGATCGGTGGCGACATAATTGAATCCGGTATAATCGCGGTTGATCATAATTTGCGGGACTCCGGCGTTGGCGAGCGACTCCATGAAATACAGCGCGTTCATGGATGGGCTGTCCCAGATTACCGCCGAGCCGGGGGCCGCCAGTTTCGCGTAATTCATGCCGACGTCGTTGCCGCCGATCCCGGTCAACGGCAGCGGACAGCTCAGGGGATTGAAGAAATGTTCTCCCGAAAGATTCGGCGAAGTCCACGGCCACTGGTAGACGATATACAACTGTTTGAGACTGCTGTCCGGGTCGGCCTGGCGGACATAGGTGCGGCTGCCCTGGTTGGCGCTCAGATAACCGGCTTCCAGCAGGCGGTTGATGGCGCGGTCGACCGTAGTGCGGGAGATCTGGTATTTGCGGCAAAGCTGATTGCGTGACGGAATCGCCTGACCGGGTTTCAATACTCCGTTTCTGATGTCTTCAAGGAGCTTGCGTTGAAGTGAATCGCTTTTGCCTGCCATATTTATACTCAATTAGGGTTATCATGCAAGAATACAAGTTATCATATCACCGATTTGCAATTTTTCAAGCGGTACTTTCAGGGTTGAGTTCAGGCTGAGTTCCCTGAAATATGGAGAATAAAGATACAATGAATAAACTTTGTTGACCGATTCCAGCGGTATCTTATGGCAATTTCGGCGAATAGCCGGTATATTAATCCATCAGTATTTATCAAAATAGAAGGATTCAGTTTTATGGAACAGGTAAAAGTCGGTATGGTTGGGATTGGAAGCATGGGCGGCAGCCATCTTGGAGCGGTCAGTGATCTGCCGAATGCCAAACTTACGGCGGTCTGCGATATCAACCCCGAGCGTTTCAAGCTGGTTGAAGGCCGCGAGGATGTCAAATGTTTTACGGACGCGGACAAGTTTTTCGCCGAAGCCGATATGGACGCGGTAATCGTGGCGACCCCGCACTATGACCATCCCGGCCTGGGAATCAAAGCCTTGGAATCCGGCCGTCACGTGTTGGTGGAAAAACCGATCGGAGTCTATACCAAAGCCGCCCGCAAGCTGGTGGAAACCGCGGAAAAACATCCTGAACTGGTGGCGACCATGATGTTCAATCAGCGGACTACCCCCGCTCATAAAAAGATCAAACAGCTGATCGAATCCGGTGAACTGGGCAAAATCACCCGGGTCAACTGGATTATCAGCGACTGGTTCCGGAGTCAGACTTACTATGATTCAGGCGATTGGCGCGCGACCTGGGCCGGGGAGGGCGGCGGTGTTCTGTTGAATCAGTGCCCGCACCAGCTCGACCTGATGCAGTGGTTTTTCGGTCTGCCGAAGCGGATTATCGCCATGGGGACCATCGGCAAATACCATAATATCGAGGTGGAAGACGAATTGACCGCGTTGCTGGAATATCCGGACGGCTCGACCGGGGTTTTTGTGGCCTCAACCGGTGAAGCTCCCGGTACCAACCGCCTGGAAATTACCTGTGATCGCGGCAAGCTGGTATACGAACACCAGAAGCTGGTTTTCACCCGGACGGAAGTCCTGGTATCGAAATTCTGCGCCGAAACCGAAACACGTTTCAATGTTCCCGATGTTTGGAATGTGGAAATACCGGTTGCTCCGCCGATTCAGCGCCCGCACCGGGCCGTGATTGAAAACTTCCTGAGCGTCATCCAGAAAGGCGGCGATCTGATTGCTCCGATCTGCGAAGGCCCGAAAGCGCTGGAACTCGGCAACGCCATGCTGATGGCGGCTCTGCAGAACCGCGAAGTCACCTTGCCGATTGACGAAGACGCCTTCAAATCCATGCTGGACGGACTGGTCGCCAAATCGACCTATCGCAAGAAAAATTTCAAAGGCGAGCTCAACTCCGCGGAATTCAACACCTCCTTCTGACGGCGGGTTTCCCTCTGTTTATTCACTCCGACCGGTTCGGCCTGTCGGAGTTTTTTCTCTTATTGCTCATGGCTTTCTTGGCGGAAGCGGTGGGGGGAGAGGCCGGAATATTCTTTGAAGGCGTGGCTCAGGTGCTGGATGTCGCTGAAACCCAGTTCAGAGGCGATCTCTTTGAGCGGTTTGTCGCTGTAGCGCAGCATTTGAGCGGCCAGGGTAATCCGGTGATTGCGACGGAATTGCATCGGGGCCAGGCCGTAACAACGGGTGAATTCGCGGCAGAAATATTCTTTGGACATGCTGACCTGTGCCGCGATATCCGCCAGCTGTAAGGTCTTACGCAAATTCCGGCTCAAAAGCTGTGAGGCATGGCGAAGCCGTTCGTCCATGACCGTGGCGGGTGTGTATTCGGTCCGGATGATGTCGACAAATGTGGTCAGCAGTTCCAGTATGCGGGCGTGGAGCCCGGTTTGGCGTCGTTTCAGGGCTTCGGCGGTGGCCTCGTAACTGATGCCGAGCCGTTGATACTGCTCTTCGCTCAAAACCAACGGCCGCTCCGGGAGCTCGAAGGTGGTGCCGAAATAACTCGACAGCAGTTCATGAAACGGTATTTTCAATGGTGTCTCTCCGTATGACAGGCGAAAAGTCAACTCATGGTAGGCGGCGCGGGTTTTGCCGGTCGTGGCGAAGCTGTGGTATTCGCCGGGGGAGGTCCAGACCAATGTGCCGGGCCGCGTATCGAGGACCTGATGGTTGAGGCTCATGGTACCGCCCAGGTGGTACAGCACCAGATGGTAGACGTCGTGGCTATGTGCGTGGTGATAATCCTGTGCAGTTACCGGGATTTCATGGAGATGAAACGTTTCCAGCGAAAAACGGTAAAAATTCCCTTCCGAAAATACCCCTAAAAGTTGGGTGTCGTTCGCCCTGTCCCCGGTACGATAGTAATTAAATCTGTCCATCTTATCAATTCCATACAAAAAAATATCAATCCGTCATATTGCCGTATACTTGCTCCGGCTGTATAATAATATAAGATTTTACAAACAAATAGCAAGGAGTTGTAAATGAATTCACGCGAAATAATCCAGGCGAACTTCAACCATGCCGGGCCGCGTCCCGGGCTGACTTTTTCCGGGGAAGGAAGGATCAATGATTGTGTTTGGGGCGGATTGGGCAGTCCCCGCGGTTATAAACTGCGGCGCTGGGTTGAAGGCGAGTTTGAATATTACGACGACATCTGGGGTAACATCTGGCACCGGGCGGTCAATGGTTGCAAGGGCGGCGAGATTTTCAAGCCGGTACTGGAAGACTGGTCCGACCTTGACAAACTGGTGATCCCCGAGTATGATTTCGATGCAGCCGTTGCCGAAATGAAAAAAGCTTATGCCACGGTTCCCGATAATTTTAGAATAGCCGGAATGCCCGGTTGGATTTTTGCCGCGTCACGTTATCTGCGGAAGATGGAAATTTATCTGATGGACATGCTGTTGTATCCGGATGAACTGAAAGTGCTGCATGGGAAACTTGCCGGATTTTACGAAAAAATAATTTTGGCCGTAGCCGACGCCGGCGCGGAAGCGATTACTTTCGCCGAAGACATGGGGACTCAGAATGGTTTGTTGTTTTCGCCCAAACTCTGGGACGAATATTTCCGGGAAATTTATACCCGGCTATTCGGAATCGCCCATGAAAAGGGCATGAAGGTCATGATGCACTCCTGTGGTCAGAACCGGGAAATCCTGGAACCGTTGCTGAAGGCCGGGGTGGATTGTTTCCAGTTCGATCAACCGGCGGTTTACGACCAGGCAGACCTGGCCGGATTGTTGAAGCGCTACAGCGCCGTATTGTGGTCGCCGATCGATATCCAGAAGATTCTGCCGACCGGAGATTACGAAATCATCAAAAAGGGCGTCGACGATATGTTCAAGCATTTCGACGGCTTCCTGATCTTCAAGAATTATCCGGACCTGCCGGGCATCGGCGTCAAGGCGGAATGGGATCAGTTCGCCTACGAGGAAATCTTGCGCCATATCAAAAACTGAAAATGAAATTGTAATGGAACACTGCCCGGTATATAGTAATTAAAATTATACCGAGGCAGTGCTATGAATAAGTTGTATGAAGAGACCCTGAAGATCGCCGAACGTAAACTGGTGCATGATGATACAGGCAGTGTTTTGAAGTCGCCGCGTATTGGCACTGGTGGAAGCTTTGTCGATATTTTCCTCTGGGATACCGCGTTTTGCATCATGTGGGCCAAATATGATCCGGTCCGTTTTCCTGTGGCTAATTCGCTGGATAATTTTTATGCGTCGCAGGATGACGACGGTTTTATCAGTCGCCAATACTTGCCTTCCGGGATCAGCAAGTGGGGAAAAAAACATCCGGTCAGTTTTGCTCCGCCGTTATTAGGCTGGGCTGAACTTGAATTCGAGCGTGCCACCGGTTCCGGCAGATTGCCGCGGGTTTATCCGCATCTTCTGAAACAGCACCAGTATAACTGGCAGAACTTCCGGCGCGACGACGGTCTCTTTTTCTGCGACTGCTGGGGTTGCGGCATGGATAATATGCCGCGTTGGGACGACGAAAGCGAAATTACGCCCGAGGGCGGAATCCCGCTGACGCTGAATGATGTCTACAGCGAAGAAATGCTGACGAAAATGCAGTCCTGGTCGCATTTTCATTTTGACTGGAACAAGCAGTTAGGCTGGTGCGAAACCACTTGCCAGATGGCGTTCAACGCGAAAATCCTGGCCGAAATCGCCGCCTTGACCGGCAACGAAAAAGATATTCCCATGTTGGAGCAGCAACACAAAGAATTGGCCGCCCTGGTCAATGAATTATGCTATAATCCGGAAACCGGTTTGTATCATGACGTGCTGAATGGAAGGCCTCTGAAACGTAAACACATCGGCGCATATTGGGCGTTGATTTCCGAAGTGGCCGAAGTCGGCCGCGCCGAACGAATGATTGCCGAATTACGCAATCCGGCGACTTTTAACCGTCCCTGCGGCGTACCGTCGCTGTCGGCCGACGATCCGGACTATGACCCGGAAGGTGGTTACTGGCGCGGCCCGATTTGGTGCCCGACCACTTATATGCTGCTGCGTGGGCTGGTCAAGTACAACGAAGAAAATCTGGCACGGGAAATCGCCGTGAAATTCTACCGGGCGGTGGAAGCGGTATTCAACGTCACCGGCACGATCTGGGAGAATTATTCTCCCGAACAGTGCTATGCCCAGCCTCAGAAAGCCGGAAGCGACTTCTGCGGCTGGTCGGCACTGGCGCCGGTAACGATCTACCGCGAATTCATCGAGAACTAAGTTTCAGGACATAGGCGTGATAATCCCCGGGGACGACAGTACCCGAGATGGTATCGGTCGTGCCGCTGGGCTGTTCGTCCACGGCGGTCAGAACCGCTGATTTACCGTGCAGGGTTGCCGTATACTTCAAGGGCTTGGCGTTGATTTCGTTGTAGATGATCAGAATCTTTTCCGGATGGTTAGGATGGGTGAAAAGAGCCCAGTTTTCCGGCGGGATTTCCGGGATTTTGACCGATGAACGATCGATCTGCCCGTCATACATGACATGCTCGTATTTCGCCAGCAGTGCGGTGGCTTCGGACATGCTGTGGTAAGAACGGCCATCCAGTTGCGGCGCGTTGTAACACGAAAATCCTTTGCTGCCCAGGACAATGCCCTTGATGACAAAGGCTTTGTCAACTTGATATCCCGCTTCCTGCGAGATGAAGCGCCACGGGGCGGCGAGGACGCCGGTAATCAATGGGGTTTTGCCCAGTGCTTTCATGGTGTCGAGATAAAGTTCGGCGGGATTGCGGTAGCCGCAATTGGCGATATCGATATGCGGCGCCACGAGGTTCCAGTCCACGGAATACTGTTCGCGGGTTTTCGCTGACTGATAACCGCTGTAAAAGCTCAACTTGGAGCCAAATCCATTGATGATTTTCTTGAATGTTCCTGCGATATCGGCCAGATTTTGATTGACAAAGGAAATCCACTCCTGACGGTGTTCGGAATAGACGTTCTTCGGTTCGATCTTCGCATTTCCGGGGAGTTTGGCGAACAGTCGGAATTTATCGAGGCAGGCCGGACAATAGCAACTGATGTCTCCGGTGGACACAGGCCTTTCGTAATCGAATTTCAGATGTTGATAATTCCGGCAATAACGTTCGAACGTCGTGGTCAGGATTTTCTGAAAATCGGGATTGGAAACGAATTCCCGGGGGCAGATCGGATTGTAGTCTTCAAGCGGAACAAATTGGCCGCTCTGATTGACCCTGCGGGATTCAGGACGTGTTTCCGCGAACTTTTCGGCCGCATGCCCCCAGAATGTCCTGAAATTGATGATACAGTAATGAGTGATACCGGTACCCTTGGAAAATTGATGGGCATTTTGCAGATCGTTGAATCCGCCCGGCACCAGGGTGTGGAGAATATATTGCCGGATTAAATCGTGATTGTTCAGATTGACTATGGCGCCGCCGCACATCTCGGTAATGAATTTTTTCGGCGTCATGTTTCGCAAGGGCGGGTATATCGTGACATCGAGGCTGCCGGGTGCTTCGATTATTTTCCCATTGCCGAAATCGGCCCAATAGAAGATTCTGGATTTACGAGTTTGGGTGGAATTGAGCTTCAGCATCAGGACGATTCCATCATTGTACTGATAATACGGCTTGGGCTTCAGTCCATCGGCTATTTTTACCTGAAATAATTTATATTGGCTTGGACCGACTGCCACAGTACCCGCGGCTTGAAATTCCATTGCCGCAAATTGACGGTTGGTTTTGGCAAAATCAGAGGCTCCGACGATATTCATGTCTTGTGGTATGGCAATATTGAAAACGTAGGGCAAATCGGTTAATCCCGGATAGTTGTGGTATGCCGCGATAAACAGCGGCTGGAGTGAATTTTGAGCGATATGGAATTCCCGGTTTTGTTTGGGCCAGAGTGTTGTGTGGTTTACCAGTACAGCCTCGGGAATGCGACTGAAAGAAACGAGATTTTCCGCGTCGAGCGACCCGAGTTGAAATGGCGCTTGCAGTCCTTTTATATCATAAAGACCATCCGGGATAGAAATTTGGCCGTCGTTCAGAAGTTTGTCGCCAAATTTAAATTGCGCAGACGCTCCTTTGACAAAAATTTGCTGTTTAATGCAATTGATCCGGTAGGCCGGTGATATTTGAAATACTTCTTCGTTGCCGGCAAAAACAAGTTGGATGGTGCTGAACCGGTCGGCGTCAACCCGAAATTGGCCGCCGGAGAATTTCCGGAGCGGTTGCCGGTCGTCGGAAACTTCGATAAATGTCCGGAGATTTTCGGCGCGATTTTCCATTTTTAGAATGTTTTCTCCATTCTTTATTTCGTCCCATTGCAGATTATTCCAGCCGGGGAGGGAGCCGCCGAGGCGAATTTTGCCGAAATATTCAGGGGTATGGAATGCCCGCGGCATCTCAAAATACGTCGTTCCTTCGTTACCGTCCTGATTCAAGCGTCCGAGACAGATCGTGAATTCCTTTCCTTTTTCCGGTGTGATCCCCAGTGATTTCCATGGGATCGCCATTTCCGTTGTCCACTCTCCGTCTCCAATCTGCGTGGCGACAGCGGCGTTGCTGCTCCATTTGGCATCCCGTCCGGCGGTCCAATAGTCGGGAGCCCGGCAGATTGCATCAGTCAAAGTTCCAATCCCATTGACGGATATTTCATAAAACATTTCGGTTCCGCCGTCAGGCGATATGAATACCAGGTTGCAGTCCTGCCTGGACATATTGCCGTCATGGTCTTTGACATTGGCTTTGAATTGATCCAGGGAATTTCTTGCCGGTTCCAGGCAACGCTGCCGGTTACGGAATGCGATATAAAGACAGTCCGAATCATAACCGGCTTTAACGCTGGATTGTTCGACGGCGAAGTCTGTGAATTGCGGGGCGCCGCGCTTAATGAACGGGGTCAATTCCGGTAATTTTCTCCAGGCGTCATCATCGAGTTTGCCATCAATGACTGGAGGAGTTGCCAGTAAACCGGCAGTAATAAATGGAATTTTACTTTGACTGTCAATTATTTCTTCCACCTTGACATTCCGGAAAAATATTTTTCCATGATTTCCCGCTTTGACAAAAAGAATCAGGCGGTACCGCGGTTCCTGCGGCTCCGCAATGGTTATTTCCCCGGTGATTTGCCGCCATTCATACGTGCCTTGTGGAATTGTCTGTGCCAATCCGCCGCGCCACTTGAGGTTGGTGATATAGACTCCGCCATTGCCTTTGAAATCCTCTGTCTTGACCTCCAGGGTCAAACGGTATTTCCGCCCGGATTTCAGGAAAAGCGAATTCTCCAGCCGGGTGGTTTGTCCTTGTAGCTCGAAGGCGAGTTCCGGGGCGTTATATACGATATTGCCTTCCCCTTTCAATTGCCAGTGTTCCGGTAATTTGCCGTCGGAATTTTTAATGGCGAAATCACCGTTTTTAACCAGGTTTTCGGCAGTCAACAGCGTTAATCCGCATGCGAATAATAATGCCAGTGTTTTTTTCATTTTGTATTCCTTTTTTGTTTCTGATTACTCATCGCCCCATTCATAATTATTGCGTTGGTCGCGCCGAACCGATTCGACATGATGATCCAGGAAAGCGATATTGGTCTGGGCTTGGTGTCGCGGCCAGGCAATCCGGTAATCATAACCGGCCGTGATATAACTGCCGACGAAGTCCCGGCTGACCGATACGTACGGAGTATCCGGATCCTTGCAGCAATCAGCAAGCATGATTACTCTGCTCGGACGACGGATTTTATTAATGGGGATCGCATTTTGGCAGTTGGTGCTTATTAATGTCATGATCAGGTTGGTGCCGTAATCGGTCCATTGGTTGTTTTCCAGAACCGCCGGACAGCGGAAAATTCGTACCGGCTTGTAGTGTGCGCCGGCATTGGAACGCCGGTTGCCGGCATAGCGTGGTAGATAACCAAGCTCGTCAAGCCGGGTGCACCATTGTACGCTTGCGGAGGCATTGAATTGCGAGGGGTGATTTCCGGCTGGTATCAAATAGCCGTTGTAGTCGTTGCTGTAGAATCCCAGACCGGCACAGATCTGCTTGTGCTGGCTTTTGCATTTGGCATCATATGATTTCATTCTGGCCTGATTCAGCGCCGGCAACAGCATAGCCGCCAGGATTGCAATGATCGCAATCACGACCAGAAGTTCAATGAGTGTGAAAATTCTACTATTCATCGATCAACCTCGCTATTAAGGTGTTGCTTTTATAGGAATCGTGCGAGCGCTCCTCGCCCACTGAGACCAGAGAAACCTTGTCCGACAACCGATACGGATGAAAATTTCCGTAAAGTGCCGCCTTGAACTCCGCGTTGGTGTCTTCCGGCATAATGGGGAAAACGACTTGTTCGGTGGCGCGGAGCAGAACCATTTTTTCGGGATCGACCTCGGCAATCAACAGGGGTGAGCGCCAGCGGACAATGTGTTGGTTGTAGGGCAATTTGCGGTTGTAAATCAGATACAGTTTGCCGTCCTGCTGCAGCCAATGCTGCTGATTGTTGATCATATGGAGGAGTTCACCGTCTTCAAAACTCCAGGCTTGCATCGGCTGCCAGTTCAAGCCGTCCGGCGAAACGGTGTGAAATCCATGTCCGGCTTCGGTTCGCAGAGTCATCAGAAAACGGTCGTTGAACATGAATAATTGCGGTTCCATCAAACCGCGTCCCATTGGAAGTTCCAGAGTCGAGCCGCGTCGTTTGATCGTGATCTCGTTGCCGTCGTATTCGCAGAGAAACGAGGTGCTCAGGCGGTCTTTGCGGCCTTTGAATCCGAATGTCATCGGCAGATATAATTGATTGCCGATGAATACCTTCTGCGAGCATCCGCAGGTATAACTCGAAGTGTCGTTGAAATCCGGTATGACCAGCTTTTTCCGCGTGACGGTCCATTGCCCCTCGGGGTTGCGGATTGCATAAACCGGAAAACGCTGGAGGGGGATTTCCGCCGGGTTATTGTGACTGTCGAAAAATCCGTTATTTCTATAATAAACATTGTGCCCGATTGCCAGCACGGTTCGGGTCGGCGGATGAAAATCCGGCACGACGTCGCAGATTCCTTCCGTCAGGCCGTAACCGACATCGGCATGGCCGAAGCCTGGAATCGGCTTTGGGGTGGACCAACTTTCGCCTTGATCATCGGATATCGACTCATGGACCGGCTGATAATAATCGCTGCCGCCGATTCCCTGCAGGGTCATCAAAAGCTGTCCGGAGGCGGTGTCGGTGATTTTCGGATGAAACCAGGAGGTGTTGTTGCCGGAGCGGTTTTCCCAGATGATTTTTGTCATGATTTTCATTGTTGGAATCCTTGTTTTCTATTATTATAACATTATCTTATGATATTGTAAATAGAAGAAAAGTACGAATAATTGTAAAATCATAACATTATGAAAGTAATTACCGTCGATTCCCTCAGAGCCCTGCCGGTATTGAGCGGTTTCTTTGAAAAATTGCGGATAGAAAATATCATTTTCGCAATGGACAAACCGGAAATTCCGGGAATCTACGCGAATCCAAATATCCGCCTGATTTTTCCGCTGTTCGGCAGTTGTTACCATGTGCGGATTTCGCTGAACGGCGAACTTCGGGAGATTGCATTGAGGGAAGGGGACATTTTGTGCTGCCTGCCGGGGGCGTGCGTTCAACGGGTGAATTATCCGCGCGATGCGTCTTTGTCGGTGGCCTTTATGAAAAACTGTACCCGGTTTTCATACCGCGAGGAGATTGAAACGGAAACCGTATGTTTTTATCACAGTACCCGGGCGGTGTCGCCGGGCGGGCACTTGCAGTTGCGCGGGCTGATCTCCTTCGTCGGAGAAAAGCGTTCACAGCCGACGCTGGTCAAAGCGGCTCAGGCGGTATTTGCCACCCTGACGGACGACCTGACCCGGGAGTCGGTACCCGGAAGCAAGGCGCTTCAGACTTTTCAGCAGGCGCTTTATACGATGCAGAATAATTTTCAGAAAGATATCAACCGCGAAGATATTGCGGGAAAATTACAGATTACCTCTCCGCACCTGAGCCGACTGTTCAAGACATTCGGCATCGAAGGCTTTGCCGATACCCTGGCCCGGATGCGCCTGGAATATGCGGCGGAACTGCTGCGCGAAACCCGGATGGGCATCGATGAAATCGCCGAACAATCCGGTTTTCAGAGCAGCTCATATTTTATCAAGGTTTTCAAGAAATTCTACGGGGTCACCCCCACTGCGTTCAGGGCCTGACCCGGTTGGGCGGGCGCGTTTGCGGAAAGTCCCCGGGGTGACGGCAAATTGCACCCTGAACTGGCGACAGAAATAATTGCCGTCGTATGAAATCGGAGTCAGCGGAGCCTTGGAGCTATACACGAAGATTCAGGGAAATTCAGTGGATAAGCAGCTGATTATTCCGATAACTTCCATTCATGGCAATTCAATTTCCACATTAACAGGCAAATGAATTTCACGATCTTGAGCTTGGCAATGAGGAGTGTCTCTTCGTGGCCCCGGTAACGATCTACCGCGAATTCATCGAGAGCTGATCCTCCAACAGGTTTTCAAGTCAATTGTCCCCGCCTGAACTGTGGCGCGAAGCCGTTGGGATGGATGTTTGCTCCAATCGGCCGCAATCATCCCCGGCAGAATGTCCCATCGGGTATCCTGATTGCATTCCCAGGTCAAAACCAGCCGGTGTTCGCCATTGATTAACAGAAACGCATGGCCTTTTTCCTCGACCCGTACCGACGGATGGAGAATAAAGTAAAATTCCGCCGTCGCTCCGAATGTTTCGATGGAATCGTGGATTTCCAGACAGGCGTCATTCAGCGTCAAAGAACGTTTCCACGTTTTGCCTTGCCAGGCGGGCATTTTGCTGCTCAGAGTGCCGGTGATTTGATGCCGGCTCCATTTGCTGATCCCGGTATCGGCGGTAATTTCCCAATGGTACAGGCCCGCAAGTCGGCTATCGCCTTGTCCGTCCAGTAACAACGTGGAGTGAGCCTCCGGGCGTTTGAAGTATCCGGAAAAATCGGGATCGTCATAGTTCGGGCAGCCGCTGTCGACCAGAAACGGCTTTGTCCCGAGCCAAAGCGTTACCGCGTTTTTTCCCGGATGATAATGAGACAGGGGGCCGGTTTCAGGAGAGCAGTCGAACAGCAGGAAAAAGTCATTGCGCCGGGATACGGCGATCCGGGCATTCGGGAGCAAGGTTTCCTCCCCGGTGTTGCCTTTTCCGGTTTCCCCGAGACTCTCCAGGAAAATTTCAAAATTCAATGGATAGCCATCATTCAACACCACCGAATATCCATCCGGCCCGGTCAAAGTCCGGCACGCTTTGGCGGCCTGTAGCAAGACTTCCCGCGCCTGGTCGGCCAGCGGCAGTCCGTAACGGTCGGCCAGCAGAACGGTATCCCGGGTCATCCAGGTTTGAAATGCATGATAGGACGGGCTGATTTCCGCCAGAAGTCCATCCGGCAGATAATCATTGTGGATATGAAATTCCAGAAGCGGCAGCGCGAGCTCCGAGTAGCGTTCCGCCTCCTCGGTTCCTTTGAAAAAACAGGCGGCCAGCAGCAGCGCCAGCCCCCGGATTACCTGATGGTTGTCACGCGCGGTGGGAACTTCCACTGTTGATTCCGCGATCAGCAGTAATTCGGCGTGAACCTTCAGCATTTTTTCGAACTCATCCCATTCGGCGGCGGAAACGACTTCCATATTGCGGATAAAGTACAGGGCATGGATGAAATTAATCATCCGGCTCGCCGGCTGGAAGTCGAACCATTGATAAGCGATTTTTCCGGTTCTGATTCCTTTTTTGTTGTATTCTTCATCGCGTATGTGCATGACGCGCCGCCACTCCGCGACAATATCCGCGGGAGTGCCCGCCGGAGCATAACGCCGGTAAAATCCCAGAATCGTGTCCTTGACCACCGAGGCCAATTCCCGGTCATTTTTCAGGAATGCCACTCTTGCCATCGAGACCACAAAGTAACAACGGTTGATCCAGCAGCTTTTTTCGATGGAACTCCAATCCTCAAAGCGTTGAAAATCTAAAAAAGGCAATTCCCCGAAATCATTCAATGCCTTATCCCGGACAATCCGTTCCGTGATCTCGAAATCATTCAGCGATTTGAGAATGTCGTGGTGGATGAATCCTCCTCCTCCGTCAAATGGATAGAGCTCGAAAAAATGGTGGCGCTTCAGTAAATTTGCCGGGAGAGGCGGCATGAAATTCATGAACCGCCTCTCTGATGACGAATGGACTTTGCCGGTCATTTGGCGCTCCATTCCATGGAATAAACAACCTGTTCGCCGGGTGCGAGAAGTTTGCGTTTGAAAATCGGCTCGAAGGTGGAAGCCGGGTCTTTACCGTCATCCCAGAATACGATGCACTGCAGATTGCCGGCGGGAATTTTGCAATACAGTTTGGTGCTGCTCCATGGCGCGGAGAAGACGACTTCTGAACTTTTAATCGTGAAAGTCCGGTTCATCGGGAATATTTTTTCAAGTTCCCGGTCCTCTTCTCCAAAACGGTAGAGTTTGGCGACTAATTCGCGCTTGAACTCGGTTCCGTCGCCAAATACGGCTTTCCCATATTCCTGCTTCTTCTCGCCGAGGAAGGCCGGCATGCAGTGGAAGCGGAATGAAAACCGAATCCCATCTTCCAGAATATTCCATACAGTCGTGGAGATCGCTATTTTGTCCGAAGTGAATTTGAAGTTTTTAATCAACTTCAAACCGGCCAACTCGACATTGTCTTTTCGGGTGATAATGCGGGATAACCGTACTTCAACCCCATTTTCGAAGGTGCCGATATTCTCGATGCGATACCCGGATAAAATTTGACAAACCGCTTTTTCCGGATACCAGAAACCGTCTACTGCCAGACCGAAATCGCCGTTCTTGTCAAACAGTTCATCATTTTTATGACGGTAGTTCACGATTTTGGCACCTTTTTCGGGAACCAGATCCAGACTGTAAGACGGGGTGGAAATTCTCAAGATCTGTTCATGGGCCGTTAAGGTGACTTCACTTTGGGAAACCGGTTTTATCGACTCATAATTATTGCCCGGATTTTCGGATAAAACCACCGCCTGGTATTTGCGGTAATAATTTTTTTCCCATTCCAAGGCCGAATTGATCGATGGTGTTCTCTCGGCCAGCAGTTGCCGCATCTGCTGCTGTGAAAATGCTTTTTCGTTGCCGCCCCCGGCCGGTTCTATTACCGCCAGTTGCCAGCGCAGCGCTCCCACCTGCAGCAAAATTCCCGCAGCCAGTTCTCTGCCGGTGAATTCCCCGCAATTTACCCCGGGAACGCTTACCCGGTAGCGGGCGGCCGCGTTCAGGCCCGGAACTTGCATCTTGAAGAAAACCTCGCCTTTTTGCCAGAAATTTCCGACGGCCACCAGTACTTTGTCATTTAAGCGAAAAGCCTTATACTGAAGTAATTTTTCCTGATGCAGTCCCGGAAGAGCCCCCGGCAAATCTTTGCTTTCGGCGAAAGCATCCGGGTAGAACAAGTTTTCCGGAATCGGGGTTTCCGGGGTCACTTGAACTTCTCCGGAAATATCCTTGCCCTGAGCGACAAAATCTTCATGATCCGCGATCAAAGTATTCGCGTCGGCCATGGCCCGGTAGTAGCGGTAGTCGGCGCCGCGCGGGAAATAATACCCGAAAGCGCCTTGCCAGCCCTGAACGAAATAACACAAAAATTCAAAGGAAAGCGCCTCCGGCTCGGTAAACCAGTCCGGATTGTCCAGAAATCCCAGTGGCATGGATACCAGGTTGGGAATGGATTTCGTATGCTTTCCGGCGAATTCCTTTACTTGGCGCGCCGTGGTGTAAACCAGCATGTGCTTGGTTGGAGTGTATTGATATTCCTGGTCGACCGAATGGTAGACATAAGGCCCCCAGGCTACCAGCCACGGCAGTTCAGCCATGAAATCAAGCGGGTTGTACTGTGGCCCGTATACTTGATTATTCCTTTCCGTTACGCACCGATACGCTATTTCCGGAAGAAAATGCGATTCTTTGCCGTGTTTTTTGCCGATTTCATTGATGGTTTTTTCCAGCTGAATCACCAGTTGCCCATGTTGATAACTGCGGAATTTTTCCCACGCCGCTTTGTGAGTGGCGATGATTTTCTCCGGCCACAAAGCTTTAATCTCCTCGGCGGGGAGCTTGGTGTGGCGGATGAATTCATCCCGGCAGCGCACGCAGAAACAGCCACGGAAATCAAACATATAAGGTTCCCAGTTGGACATGACATTGTCGGTAATATCATCCTTGATAAGCTCTTGTTCCAGTAGCGCCGTCACTTTTTCGCGATAGTATTTTCCTTGCTGATAAACTTCGACCGGACAAATATTTCCAGCCCAGGCCTCGCCGGTCACCAGGCGGAATTTCGCCTCTTCCGTGTAATCCGGGCCGCCGATCCGAAACCCGTTGGCTATATTGAAGATCTGCTGATAGCGGAAAATCCCGTGTTTTTTCAACTCATAGCTGAATAAACGGTTGGCGCCGTGATAAGAATTGAACCCGGAATCCAGGTAAAGTTTCGCCGCTTTGACAATTCCGGGACCGGTGAAGTTGAAGTCCGTGGTGAACATGCCGCCGGTCCGGAAATTTTTCGGCCGCTTTCCGGTTACGGCCGGCTCTATTTTAAAATTGAAAGTCTTGACCTCTCCGGCAATTTTGTTCTGCTCGGTATAATATTGAGCCTGGTACAATTTGTCCGAAGCCGGATGTTCGCTTTCGATCAGCAAAGATATTCCCTGCCAATGCAGGTAATCACGAAAGGCTGACGGCGGCAGGGCTTTCAAATCAAAATAATAGATGGAAGAGCCGTCGGCTTGTTTTTTTACCTCGGCCAGCGGGTGCTCGCGGCGATAATCCAGCACCTTGAATCCGTCGGGAAGGCAAAGGGCGAAGCGGAGATGTTCTTTATCCGGAGTCTTTTCGCTGTTCATGGCAAAGAGTAAGGCCGCGGCCTGATTTTCGCCGACCACATAAAGCGGGTCGAAATAAGCTGTCGGAATCTGCCTCACCCCCACCTGCTCGGAAAATTCCGACCTGAACAGTACGACATCGTCAACTTCCATTTCTCCGATACCATAAAGCGCGAAATCCACGAGCAAAGAGGCCGTTCCCGGCGGCACGCTGGCTGAGACGGAGTATTGTTGCCAATCCGGAGAAAAGGTGAAAGTTTTGGACTGAGTTGTTCCGTTGCTTACCCATGATTGTTCCGGCGGATTTTTGCCGGGATGTATGAAAACCATCGGATGATTCCAGCCGGGGACACTATATGCTTTGCCGCGAAGCTTGAAGCTCAATTCATATTTTTCGTCGGCGGCGGAGACCGGTATCGCGACTCTCTGGCGTATCCGGTTGGAAATCCTCACCGGGTTTTCCCAACCGGCCGCCAGCTCGGGCGGATTGATCAACCTGGCATTTTGCTTGCCGTCGCTTTTCACGGTTTCCCGGCGGCAGAGTTGGCGCAGGAGGTTGCGCAACGCGGTGGGATCTCCGGCCGTCGCATCCATATGGACATAGCTGCAGCCATCCCAATATTGGCCCTCCCGTTTATTGGTTGGATTCCGTTCCCCCATCAATTCCGTATCCGGGTTTTCGAAACTTCCGTTTTGGAGAATATTGTTTCCCGTGGCTTTTTCCTTGATGACTCCCGAGTATTTGAAAAAGTCAACCGAAACTCCCCCCGGACCGAAATCCGCCAACAACTGTCCCATTGCCAGCACCCCGAAAAGTGCGATAAGTATAGATTTTTTCATTTTATTTCCTTAAGGAGCCGTTGATAAATAAACTTGACAAAAATCTTTGCGGCTCCCGGCGAGT
>JAVBRM010000146.1:0-53090 GCA_031548025.1 Victivallaceae bacterium
ATAGCCCCACCCGGATTATCCGCCATTCCGCGCCCGGTTTTACGGATCAGGTGTTGAACGGCCCGGCCGATCAGGGAGTGATCCTGCTCAGCGACGAAAGTCCGGAAATGCTGGCCCACCTGCGCGAGCGCCGGATTCCTCATGTACTCGGACTCATCGAGGCCCGGCATGTGCTTTATAACGTGATGCTTAACTACCGGGGCATGGTCACGGAGCTCGCCGCCGCCATGCGGCGCGACGGTGCCCGCCATATTATTTTTCTGGGCAGCCTGCACCAGCCTTCCCATCGTTTCACCGCCGAATGCTTTAAAGAATCGGGCATGAGAGGTGAAGTCGTCGACGTCACCGATGAAAATATCCGTGAGCAGATCACCATGCTGCTGCAAACAGTCCCGGACTGCGACGCGATGATTGTCATGGGCGGCGGCCTGCCGTTCCGCGCCCTGCCCGCTTTGCTGAAATCGGAACGCCCGGTCATGCTGGGAGTATTCACGGAAAATCCGGCAATCCGCGAACTGCGCGGCTTCGCCTACATTGCCGATTACCGGATTCGCGAATGCGGAGAATTGCTGTTCAAACTGCTATACGAAACCGCTGTCGACCGCCATTTGCCGCCGACTACCCGGTTCCCGGAATTTCAGATTCTCAAGCCTGCGGGTGATAGGGATAAGGCAGAAAATCAAGCGGATCGTCGTCCTCCAGCCCCAGCAACGAATGGCCGATCGTACTGATATAGCGGAAACTGTCCGAGCTTACCGCATATTGGAACAGCAACAATGAAGCAAGCTTGAGAAGCCTGGTCTTGTCCCAGAATTCGCACAACTCGATATTGACGTTCGGCAACTGCTGCCAATTATTGCGGATGGTCAATCCGTTGCCGAAATTGTCGATGAGAATAAATTCATCCAGCAATCTGGCAATACGAAGATCGAAGTTGATTTCGGACGCCGCCGCAATCACGATCGCATAGATGATAAAGTCTGCACCGACATGCTCTTCCAACACCGGACCGAGACAGAAATGATCGGCGTGAATATCGGTCGGAGGCGGCGCGATAAAACCATTTTTGCGCATATAATAAGCAAGCTCCGACAATGTCCATGGATTGTAACGCTTGAACACCTCCATGAAATCTTCCCATTGCTCCTCCAGCGAACGGACCGAATCATTGTCATACCACTGCAAATGGACTTCCATCAGCCCCCGGATCAACGGCAACTTGGGGTTGTCAAGCATTTTGGCAAAACCGGCCCGGCGCCGGCGCAAAGTGATAATCGACTCCAACTGATGAATATGACGGCGCAAAACCGGGTTTTCCGCTTCATGATGCTCTGCCAGATAAGGCAGAATGTCATCACCGTATTTCAATAATTCCGCCATCGCCTTGTGAACGGTTTGCGGATCGGAATCATCCAGCAATTTAAATAATGCGTTAATCTTTTTGAGCATAAGTTTATTTCCTGGGGAAAATACCCATCAGGGCATCGTTGGCTATTTTTTTGACGTCATCGGGAAAATCCGAACGAAGAATCCATTTGAGAAAACCGGGTTCATTGACCGCGACTTCGGCCAATGTCATTCCGGAGTGTTTACCGAAACTTACCATCGCGTCGTTGCCGGACCAGCGGAACCGCCCCTGGCTGTCGATATTGCCGTTACCGGTATTCTCGGAAAATGCGTGCAATTCATCCGGCGTCGAACCGATTTCCGGATGCATGGCGAGCTGCCCGTACAACACTTCCAGCGTCGCCAGCGTATCGGCCTCGGCACTGTGGGCGTCTTCCAGTTCCTTGCCGCAGAAATATTTATAGGCCGCGCTCAAATTACGCGGATACAACTTGCAGAAAATATTGAAAACATCGATCACTTTGCGCCCGGTCATATCAAAGGTCAACCCGGCCCGCGCAAACTCATTGCTCAGGAGCGGAATATCAAATTTGATGACATTGTACCCGGCAATATCGCAACCGTCGAAATAACGCAATAAATTAGAGGCGACCACGCTGAACACCGGTTGATTGGAGACATCCGCGTCGGTAATGCCGTGAACTTGCGAAGCACCTTCCGGGATATGCATTTCCGGATTGATCAACCGGGTATTGGATTCGCGGCGGCCGTCCGGAAATACTTTTACTACCGCGATTTCCACAATCCGGTCGCGGCTGACATTGGTTCCGGTGGTTTCAAGGTCAAAAAATATGACCGGTTTTTCAAGCTTCAATGACATGAAAGACTGCTCCTAAACTAAATTATTAAAAACATACTTCCGGAACAGCCTTATTTCAAATTCAATAAACACGAAATACCGGTTTTATTATAGAGTTTAGAGTTTAAAGTTTAGAGTTTAGATGAAGGCAGGCGATTTACCTCCCGACAACTCAACTCTCAACTCTCAACTCTCAACTCTCAACTCTCAACTCTCAACTCTCAACTCTCAACTCTCAACTCTCAACTCTCAACTCTCAACTCTCAACTCTCAACTCTCATTCCGGAAAATAGCTGTGCTGGAAATCGTGCAAGGTTTTCTGCATGCCCTCGGGAATCGACGGATCGACGGTCTGTTTGCACTTCATCGCCTTGACCAGCAATTCGTGCATCATGGTCAGCTCGCTGATATATTTGTCGTAATTTTTCTCGCCCTTGGCGGTCGGAATCAGGCGCTGAGTCATGAAATATTGGGTTATGACGTGCTGCAGTTGATTGGCATGGTCATCCTTGGTGGTGATCCAACGTACCAGTTGATTGTAGTTGGGCTTGCCCTCCTGCCCCAACTTGTTGATCTCGGTCATGCATTTGGTGATGGTCGCTATGTGCTCGTACATCATCTTGACCCGGGCCTGGTCATCATAAATCCCGCAGGGAACCTCGCAGTGTCCGAACGACTGCATAGTCACGGCGATAACGAAAACGACGGCGATCAGGTGTTTCAGCATTTTCTCACTCCTTCTTTTTAGGTTGAGTTATTATAACCGTCAATTTGAGTATTTTCAATATGAAATCTATTTTTTCCATAATCGATTTTGCTTATCGGAGTTCCGGTAGTACATTATAGTTTTAAAAAAAGGATATCATCTCCCATAATTTTCAATTTTCCATTTTCAATTTTCAATTAATTTTAAGGATAAGATAAATGAACGAACGCCAGATGTCAATACCGAAACTTGAAGCCCAGGCCCGGGCCTGCCGCGACCTCCTGCAGGAAACCATGGAAGCGGTTTTCGTGCACAAACGCCCCGCCGACCGTACCTTGAATACTTTTTTCCGCGATCATAAACAATACGGCTCGCGTGACCGCCGGCTGCTGAGCGAGGCGGTTTTTGCCGTTTTCCGCTGGTGGGGAGCCCTGCGCAAGCTTTTCGACCGCGAAGAGTTGGCGGTGCTCGAACGGGAAGTCCCGGAAATCTCCTATAACGGCGCGGCCGCGCTTTTTCTGGCTGCCGTGGTCATGGAAAAACGCGAACTGCCCGACGTCGCCATAGTTTGGGAACGCGAGCTCGGCCTGCGCCGGGAAGAAGTCAACGATCTGGTCGTAACCGGCAAAGCTTCGGACGGGCTGGACGGGTGGCGCATCCTGAATATGGTCCGCGCCGCCTTGCGCCGCAACGGCCCCTCCCTGAAACTGACTCCGCTCGATTTTGTGCCCGAATGGTTCCCCAAATATCTGCCGGCCGGTGTCAGCGCCGACAAGCTGGCCTCGTGGTATCAGCGCCGCCCTCCGATGTGGCTGCGTATCCAGCGCGGCGGCGATCCGACCGCCATTGCCGCGATTTTCAAGGAAAAATATAATTTCAACGTCAAACCCAGCCCGGTTCTGGCCAATGCCGTCAGCGTCCTCAGGCCGCAAGTCAATCTCTACACCATTGAGGAATACCGGAATGGATTTTTTGAAGTGCAGGACCTCGCCTCCCAGATTATCGGCCTGGTCTGTTCGCCCAAACCCGGCCAACGCTGGTGGGACGCCTGCGCCGGAGCCGGCGGCAAGTCGTTGCACCTGGCGGACTTGATGCAAGGCAAAGGCACCGTCATTGCCACCGATATCCGCAGCTACAAGCTCGACGACCTGCGCACCCGTTCCCGCCGCGCCGGCTTCCCGAATATCGAATGCCGCGAATGGAACGGCAAAGCCCTGAAAGGTCGCCAGAAGGAAAATTACGACGGCGTACTGGTCGATGCCCCCTGCAGTTGCTCCGGCACCTGGCGGCGCAATCCCGACGCCCGTTGGAGTACCGACGAAAGCGAAATCGGTGAAATCAGCAAGCTTCAATCCGAAATTCTCGCCAACGCGGCAGCCGGAGTCAAACCCGGCGGCACCTTGGTTTACGCGACCTGTTCGATTTGCGAACCGGAGAACACCGCGGTAGTGGAAAAATTCCTCGCGGAAAATCCCGGCTTCGTCCTCGACCCGTTCGTCAATCCCTTGAACGGCGAAAACTGTTCGGGCATGCTCCACGTGTATCCCTGGGACGGCGATTGCGACGCCATGTTCGTAGCCAGGCTGAAAAAAAGCGAGTAAGCTGTATTTTAAGCAGGGTGGGGCTGTCTCTCCGAGGCAGCCGTTCTCACCGGGCCGAATATCCTGTGTCCCGAAGGCGAAACCGATAGGCAAGTCGAAGTAAAAGCTCCCTCTATTCCTTGATGGAGGAAATTTTCCAATCGAGATAATCATCGCGCCGAATCACAACTTTCCAGTTATTGCGAATCGGCATTCCCCCCTTATTGGATGAATCAATCGAAACGACGATGGTGTTGATCTGCCGCGAATAACTGCTGTTATCGATGATATTCCATGACTTTACGTTGAAAAATACAGACCCCCCGGATGGAGTGGCCCAATACTGCGACGTATCTTTATCCAGACGCATATCGGAAAGCCAGGAATTGATAAATTCATGAATTTCACTTTTCTGCTCGAAATAAGTCATTTTTTCCAGTTTTTCTCTGCGCTCCTTGACTCTGGCTAATTTTTCAAGCTCTGTCTGTTCGGCGGCTTTTAATTTATTGAGATAATCTTGTGCTTCATAGAGATTATCCGCCAAAGAATTTTCCACCAAGGCGGCCTCCAGACGTTTAATCGCCGCTCCGTAAGTACGATCCTCTCTGGCGGCGGCAATTGCATCCAGGATTGCTTTGCCCGCACGTGTTTTTTCCTGATTCCGGATATTGGTCTGGGCAGTTTCGACAAGGGTTTTAATCTGACTGTTATTCAGGTATTTCTTTTCTATCAGCTCGAGCTCCGAGGCCATTTTCGAATAATTGGAGGATTTATCCGCGAGTAACGTATTGATCTGCGCTTGAACCACCGCCGCCTGTTTATTGTTGGTCAACTCCGCCAATACCGCCACCATTTGGGGATTGCCCTTTTCCACGGCAATATCAAGAGCGGTCTGTTCCTTTTTATTAGTCGCCAGAACGTCTCCGCCCGCCTCTACAATCAGCTTCAGAGAAGATAAATTTCCGGCGGCGGCGGCCACCATCAGAATGTTATTGCCATTTTCATCCAACAGATTGATTCCGGCGCTTTTTCCAAGCAGAAACTTGGCAATGTCATTGTTTCCGGAAAGCACCGCCTGATACAAGGCCGAGGACTGCAATCCCGGACCGTTAATTTCGATGTTTTTCCCTATCAGCTCTTCAACAATTTTAATATCGTTATGGGCGCATGCATAAAAAAGAACATTTCGCCCCTGCTCATCGCGGAAATTTTTATTACCCTCGACCAATGTTTTATGGAGAAGACTCCAATTTCCCGCCTGAGCGCATACCATGGGCAGCGAGGTTCCGTCTTTCGAACGGAATTGCAAACTGATACTACCCGGATCAATCAGCGAAATGATATCCTTGTTGCCCAGGCGGACAGCTTGAAAATACACCGGCACACCTTTGTTATTCTGCATCAATATGCTGGCGGCACGACTCAAAGCCAGTTGAACTATGTCATTGTTTCCGCATTCCAGGGCCACCATCAAAATGGAGTTTCCCTCCGGATCGACAGTTTCGATATCATACTTACTCAAAAGTTCCCGGACACAATCATTATACCCTTTTTTGATGGCCTTGAATATCGGTTTTTCCACGTCGTCCGCGTAATACGGCAAACTGCCGTTGGTCATCAGAAAACGGACGAGCGGCAAATTATTTTTTTCCACGGCAATGTTCAAAGGAGAATTGATCTTGGTATCACCGGCGTTTAAATCGGCCTTGTTGCTCAAAAGAAAACTCAACATCTCCAAATCACCTTTTTCCGCGGCGTAAAATACCGGAGCGAAACCATTTTTATCCGCTCTGTTGATTCTGGCGCCGGCGTCGAGCAAAATCTGCGCGATCTGCTTATTTCCGCTTTTCGCGGCATAACACAACAGCGTAATTTTGCTTTCGTCGACATAATTCACATCAAAATTTTCCAGGCATTTCATCAGATTCGGAATATCCCCCGCGCCGATAAATGCTTGAGCTTTCTGATACTTGGTCAGGGCCGAATCCTGCGACGTAACCGCGCCTTGTACTTCCTTCTCCGTTTGAATTTTTTCCGGCTTTTTTTTGAACAGGAGCACTCCTCCCAAAATTCCAATGCCGACAATCAACCCGACCACAATGACCACGGTCCTGGAAATCGCCGCTTTCTTTTCTGGCGCCTGAACCTTCCTGGTTTCCCCGATCAGGAAATCTTTACCGCACTCAATACAGGTAAACATTTTCCCAAACTCATCATCGCCAAACTGATATCGTTGATTGCAGTGTATACACTTTATTTGCCGCTTTGCCATTCCAAAACCTCCATTTAGTGGGATGCGCGATACTGTACATTGCTGGAAGACACAAATTCATATTCCGGATTGTAGGACCAGCCGACCATATATGATTTATCCCGAAAATATTGCTTCGTAATTACCAGAGAACCGAAACTTTCATTGTCCAAAACCAGCCGGATAAAATAAGTATTCCGGTCGATATTTTTAAAGAGATAATCCAGTTCCGTTTCCGGTTTTTCACTGAGACTGGTCCCCTGAAGCGGAACAAACTTCACCCTGCGAAATGGCAATTCACTCAGCCGTACTTCTCCCTGAACCGGAGTATCGTCATCTCCCCAGCGATAAATCCGGTTCTGTTTCAAAAGCACCCAGTAGGGCTTGAGCGAAGTATTCTGCTCCATGGAAAAACGTAAACTGCGCGGTTGAAAATTGGCCAATTGCTTTTCCAGTTCTTTGACGTTGACGGCAGTCTCCCGCTCCTGTTCCAGAAGAGTCTTTTCCCGGGTGGCAATCTGTTGTTTCTTACTGTTCAGGCTCTGTTGCTGTTCCTGTATTTTCAAAGCCAGCCCGGTCACCTTGCGTTGTTCGACCGCGATTTTCTGCTCCAGCTCCTCAATTTTATTTTGCCGGATCAGTTTTTTCTGTAATATCTCTTTGAGTTCTTCACTGGCCTGGGCTTTTTCAGGAGAATCGTCCGTGACGATATATTCCATGTTCAGCAATTGCTTCTGCAACTCGAGATTTTCCATCCGGCATGCTGAAATGTTCGCTTGCATCCTGGCGATATTGGCTTTGTCTATTTCCTCGGGAGTCATGGCCAACTGAGTTCGGGAGATCAACTGGGAGATAATTACCAACGCAATCGCGATGAACATAATTCCGCCGAATGTATTGCACATGGTATCCAGCAACAGTTCCAGACTGTCCGGCAAAGCGGTCTTTTTCTTCATCAGAAACACTCCTCCCCGGTGATCAAAGGCTCCTTGCCGATCGGAACGCCCGGCAACTCCTTATACAATTGTCCCTCCAGGTTCCCCGCGGAATCCAAGGCCCCTTCCCGGATCAGCAGAACGGGGTACATATCGGACAGGCTTTGATTTTTCAACCATGAAATCAGGGGCGAAATTTGAGAAAACGCACTGGTTTTCGGATCGCCAAACGTCGTGATCTTCTGTTCCTGAGACCTGGCGGCTCGAAATCCCCAGGGATTGCATTCAATCAAGATTGGAGTGCGGGAGATTTCTCCGGAAAATTCTATGCGCAGCATTTTTTTCTTTTTCTCAATCATTTCCTCGACCTGCTTCTGCTTATTCTGCAAAGCCAGAAAAACGGATTGCAATTCCAATACCCGATTTTCCGCCCGGGTAAGTTCGTTGAACTCTTTTTTCAAAGAGCTATCATGCTCCTCGAGGGTTTTGACAGCCTTGCCCAATTTATCAAGTTCGCCGGATTTTTCCTCAAGCAAGGCTTCCTGCAACGCGGCTTCCTTCAACTGTTGGCGGATCATTTCACGCAGTTCCGGCAACGATATATCGGCAAAATCGGCGCGCTTGTTTTGGCTCGCCGCCAATTTCGCCGTCAGTTCCAACTTGTTTTTTTGAAGCGTCTCATATTCTTCTTTCAGCGCGACATATTCCGGCTGTTGGCTGGATTTAGCCGTCACCACCGCCGTGGTTTCCACCAATTGCAGAATGATCACCAGCACTACTACAATCATGATTCCGGTAAGGCTGGTGATAATATCTTGAAAAGAGAATAATGAGATGGGATTGGAATGCTTCATTTTCCGCCGGGAAGTTTATTCGCAGTATCTTCTATATCTTCATCGACATCAATCATTTTCAACTTTGAAGTCAAGTTTTTCTGGCAATAACCGGCGCAATCGTCGAGAAACTTTTCTTCTTCCTGCAGCAATATGGTCATCAGCAACTGTATGATCAATGCCGCCACCAACGCGATCAGTGTGGTTTCGAAAGCTACCGCCAACCCCCCGGTCACACCGCCCAATGCATTTTTCAGGGCTTCCAAATCCGCCCCGCCGGCAACCACCGCGCCGAAGCCGCCAACGGCCTGGGCCAACCCCAATACCGTCCCGATAAACCCCAGCACCGGAATCGCCCAGATCAAACCGCGAGGCAATGTATAGCTCCCCTCAATAAAGTTTTCATCATTACCGGCCAGGTCTTTCAAAAACGATGACACATCGGCAACCCGCCCGATATTTTTAAGGTTGGAGAGCGCGCATTCGATCCGCCATAACAGCATGAAATTTTCGCCGCGGTTTACCTTCTGGTTGATCGTCCCTATGATCTGTTGCGCATTCATCGGGGAAATCACATAACCCGCTTCTTCGGGCACCAACGCAATTTCCAACGCCTTCCGCTGAACATTGAGCTTTTTCCATTTGATCAGGAGAAAGGCCGCACACCAAAAGGCCAGAAGCATGGTATAATAAGGAATCGTGGAACGGTCCGACGGGCCCCCGTGAAAAAACATATCCACCATCTGCCATCTGCCGAGCAAATGGAAAGGATACAGCGCCGCGTAAAATACAATCGTAAAAACAAGCCCCAGCATAAAGGATACCTTGTTATTGACCCCTGTATATTTTTTGGCCCTGAAACCCCACCGGGCCTCAGGATCAAGACTTTTCCAGTTCAGTTCGAACACATCCATTATTGATTACCTCCATTTTTGGCTATAGACAACCGCAAAGCGCCCCCCGCAAGACTGACAATCAACGAATAGAAAAAGGCAAGCTGCCCCAGGAAGGTCCAGAAAAACAGATACCCCCAAAATAGATTGCCCAAAAATCCGACACAGAGAAATAATATAACCATAGTCAGTATCCCCCCGTCGTTGATAACGTTCCCCCCCATACCGTTCCTTCGCCATTGTTCGTTCAAGTCCAAAGCCAGTCCGTAATATGCAATGAAAATCCAGTACAGGTTGAAAAATGGAATAAAGAGAAAACCGACCGCTTTCCCAGGCGTGGCCCTGCCCTCGCCTTCCGGAATACTCTGCCAGCTTCGATGCAGAATGATAAACCCGAAAATAAACATCAACAGCGCCGCGGCGAACTCCATAAGTACAAACATCCCCAGCACGGTATAGTCTTTCAGATCGGCCGAGAACACACTGAGAAGAGTTATCACCCCGCATCCAACCCCCGCTATGACGGCGAAGATATTAAAAACGTTCAAGCTCTCTTTCAATTTCTTTATCAGTTCATATTCTGAATTTTCCTGATAGTCAAACTTCATTTTAGGCTGAGGCGCCTCCCAGTGAGCCGATGCCGACGCCGTCGGCCTGACGCTCTCTGCAGTCAGCCTTCCCGGCACGGGAGAACTGGTGCTTACGGATTTAGCCGTTTTCAGGAAATCCCTGGCGCTTTCCCATTGCAGTTGATTGGCAGAAACCTGGTCTTTCTCGGTAAAAATCTCCTGGTTAATGCAATTCGCCAACTTTTCGACAGTGAAAGGCCCGTACAACTTCCCGCTTCTTTTGACGTAATATTTCTCAGCACTCATTTTGCTTCTTCCTCCCCAAATACCGGCCAGGAAACAGGCCAGTTGATTTCAAGCCGGTATTTCTCCGCTTCTTTCTTGACTTCCTTCATCAATTCCCGGGTCGATTTATTGTCCTCGGGAGAATACACCAGACATATCTTATCGAATTTCACACCGGGGGCGGCAGTAGCTTCCGACAGAATATATTCTCCGGAATAAGTGAAACGGTTATGATCGTCCGATAAAAGCCAGATTTCCCCGGAACGAGGCGAGTTGTGGAAAGGATAAAAAACCGGTTTCCCTTCATCTTTCTCTATAAAACCGACCAGTTTTACCTTACGGTTCAAAGCCACCCCATAAAGATAACGATAGAAATCCCTGGCCGCGGTCAGTTGAAAAAAGGAGGGTATCTCCATCAAATCATCTTGCAGGGTTTTCTGGACATTTGCGCCGTTCTCATATGAATTCATCCAGTTGAATCCTTCCGGTACTTTCTTTTGAACTCCGTTTAAATATTCACTGACTTTTTCATAAGATGATAATTTCGCATATTCCGACTTATCCAGGACAAATCCCAGAACCAATTTACTCAATTGCACCCTGATGTACGGATTGATCAATGGATGACCCGCAATATCATAAAATGCCTTAATCAATGTCTCTTCAATATTAGCGTCATTGGCGGCTTTGACCGCTTCCTGAATTTCCTGCAGTATTTTCACATGAGGCGCCAATTGCCGGTTTTCGGTCCCACGGAACCGGAATTCTTTCGGAAAAAGCAAATTCGCGGTAGACGTTTTGCCGCCAAGGATAATTTGAAAATTTTCGTGGTTGCCCGGAACAAACAGCAATTTGAGATCCTTCATATTCCCCTGTTCGTCGGCAAAAACTTTTTGCTGCCAGTTACAGAGATCGCCTTCCAGCAGTTGTTCCGCGTTGACCCGGTCATAATAATAGAAATCGTAAAGAATTTTCTCATGGGGATTTTTCAGAATAATCGCATACAAAGGATTTTTGGCGTTATTCTGAACCAGTTTCTCCAACTGAGTCGCCGCCGAAGACAAAATTGCCGAACTCTGACTATTGAGCTCCTTCAAGGCATTCGCATCCCGGTAAAAAATATTTCCCTGCAGCGCTTCCTGCGGCACGATCGCCGCGAAGTCCAAAGCATGCTTGATCTGGCTATCCCAGAACTTTCTGTATTCGGCAGCCCTGGGGTCGTCCGGAAACTCACGGACAAATTTTCCGACTTCATTATTCAAAGCGGCCAGCGTATTGGAAGTTTTGATTTCATACATTTTCGTTCCGCGGCTCTCATTGCGCTTCTTTTCCACCATGAGCCTTACCTTCAGCTCGCCAATCGCATCCAGATAGCGTTGATTATTGGAACGGGTAGTCGAACTCACATTTTTAATGCCATGCGCTTCGGCCTGGATTTGTTCGGAGAGCTCCAGGATTTTCTGGGCTTTCTCCAACTGTTCCGTTTCCAGGGCGCCAAAGAACTCTTTGCGCAAATCCCGAATTCGCGCTATCAGAGCGATATACTTCCGATCCTGTCTTTGGAAATATTCCTCCTGACGAAGCTTGAATTCGCGCTCAAGCTCCTCGTAAACGGTTTTCTCCTGGAGATCCACAATATTCTTGGCAATCTGAACCCGGTCCAGTGCTATCGTGTTTTCGTTCTTTTCGAAATCATTAAGCTCGCTTTTCATTCTTTCCGCGATTTCCTGGAATTTTTTGCGCTTTTCGTCCTCCGCCTTCTTTTTTTCCTCGAGCTTGGCATACATCCGGGTAATATTATTCCTCTGCCGGATTTTCGGCGCATTCTTTTCCAGCTCTTCAAACAGTTTAAAGGTTATCCCGGTTGAGTCATTGTCCAAAGATGTTTTCAGGCGCTTCTCCCACTCCATGGCTTTGTTATTCGTGATAATCCGATAGGAAAACACAAAAACCAAGGAGATTACCGCCAACGCCCCCACCGTAATTCCCGAAACCTTCAAAAATGTCCGGCGGCGCTGCAAGGACTCAACATTATCTTTATAAGACTGATAACGTTTAATGACGGCTTCCGGAATTTCCCGCCCGAACATAGTCGCCTGATGGTAAAGTTGTTCAACCGCGCCAAGCGGGTATTCATTTCCCACGGCATCCCGTAATTTCCCGATCAGATTATTGAATTTTTCCTCTTCCGCGATAATCTTTTCCTGCCCCCTCAGGTATTCTTCGGCTTCATTGACCTGGCGCACCGCGCTCGCATCCGGATTGAATCCCTCTACCTGAACCAGATGATGCCATTTACGCAAAGCGGCGCTTAATGCCTTGATATCAAAAGCACTGTAAGCATTATTGATCTCCTCGAGGTAGCTCAGAGATAATTTATGCAATTCATCGATACGGTGATCTTCCAATACCCGGCTGATTTTACTCAATACCAAAGCATTCGGAGCCACAGTCCAATTGGCCGATGAGAGCTCCGCCCAGATGCTTTCAATTTTCGGATAATCTTGACCGATGATGGCCTTCTTGGCCTGCTCTGTTAATATTTCCAGTTGCTGCGTTTCAAGGTTGCGCAAAGTCTCTTTCCACTCTTTATTGGCAGCATCCAGAACGGCTATCTTGCGCAACAGATAAATTTTCCCCTCCAGATCTTCGCTTCTCGCCAATTTCCGGTAAGCGTTCAATAACGGGTCAAAATTTTTCTTTTCTTGCGATACCGCGTATAATTCCCGAAGAATTTCACGTTGAAGCCTCGGCGGTTTCTCCCAATCGTACATGACAAAAAGCTCAAGAAATTTTTCCCGCTCCCCGAAACACAACAGCTTATCCTGCTGATCCAAAGGCGGCCTCTGGCTTTCCGCGTATTTCAACGCCTCTATATGCATCTTACGCTCGCTGTAAATGCGGCATTGCTCAATGCGTTCATTGAACTCGCGGCAGTACTTCACATACTCCTCAGCCATCGCCTGCGAGGCTCCGCTGTTAGTCAAATCAGCCGAATTCAAAAAATCAATAATTCTTTTAATTAATTGAGGAAGACCATTCATTATTTCCAGCCCTCGATCTTTTCTATTTGCTTGATTCTGCTTTTTTCCAACATGAGATATCCTTTCCCCTCACGCAACTGGACGATCAACTTGTTCGCCTCGTCCTCGTATTCTTTCTGCAACTTCGGGAGGTCATTTTCCGCGTTCAACTCAGCCCATGACTTAGAAAAATCTATGGATGCAGGAGCTTTCCAATCAGCGACCTGCGGTATTTCACGCAAATACATCACTGGAACCTTATCCACAGCCTTCCAATCGTTTTGCGTCGCACGTATTGAATCCACATTACCCATCTTATCTTTCAATTTCCCCAGCTTTTCACTCAGCTCCGCTTCTTCTTTTTTGGCGTCCTGATCATTGGCGGCACTGCCTTTTGCCGCTTTCAATCTCGCATTGAGATTGTTATAGAGCCTCAGATCCTCTTTGAAATATTCCTGGATTGCCTTCTTTATTTCCTCATTCTCGATCTTTTTCCAAAGCTCCTTCAGTTGAGCACTCCTCTTTTCCCCGGCAACCAACGCCTTTCTCCTGGCTTCATAAGCTCGAGCAACGGGTGACTTCAATTTTGCATGCGATGCCTCATCCCCGGAGGCAATACTCAAATTGTCACTTGATACCAATTCATCCTTGAGATCAATTTCCAATGCCAAATTCTTGAGCTCCATATCCTTCAACGCAATCTTATCATTGTCGGTCAATTTATAGCTGACCTGAATTCCCTTTTCTTTGCTATGCCTTAACTCAATTTCGCCTTCCGAAGTTCCTTTCAGCAGAATCCAACTTACCCCCGGGACAAATTTCATCTGGAGTGTTCGCTGATTGGTAATAATACCGTCTATTTTGTAAGCAGGATTGTTTTGTACCGTTGAAATTTTCAACGCTGCGCCATTTTCTTCAACTTTATATTGATAAATCCTCTTGCCGTTGCCGGTACCCATAGGATCGAATATTTCCTCAACTATGCTGCCACTCTTATTCACAACCTTATCGTTGATTTTCAATCCTTTAACCGTTTCGCCCTCCTTGAGGATATCCAGCGACCATTCCCCTCCGGTCTTTTGCAACCCGGAGAAGTCTTGCTTCCAGAACATGGCCGCAGCCTCATCAAGTTTTCGCTCCATCTCTAATTTCTTCTCGTTATTCAGTTTATCCTCAGCTTCGCGGTTCACCTGTTGTTCGCCTTGACCTTTATTATTAATTGGAACCATAGCTGTTCCGGACTCCTTCACCGACTCCGTGCTGATCTTCGTCAAAGCCTCGCCGGTTTCGGCAACAACCGGTTTTTCCTTCTCTTTGACCACCTCGCCGAGTTCTTCCTTCGGCGTGCTTACTGTTTTCGCAGGCTCCACCATTTTACCCGAAATTTCATTCGGACTTTCCCCCAAGGATGTCGGTGGCGGCGGGCCCATTTTCTGCAAATGTTGGTAAAGCACCATACCGGCAAGCACGATAATCGCTATCCCCATGACAACCAGAGTCAATTGGAGAGCAATGTTTTTGCGTTTTTTCGGAATTTCTTTCTGGGGAATTTGCCTGACGGGCGCCTCCGCCTTAGGCACTTCTTTGACCCGGAGCTTCGAGTCGTTGGTCGGGGCGATCTCCACCGGTTTTTCTTCCACTACCGGAGCAATTCCGGTTCTGGCGACTTCCTGCAGCACACCGTCGGAGGCTTTGCATACCGGTTTCGTCAAATCGATCACCAAAGCGCCGGGGATTCTCCGCGATTCCCGCAAAGCATCCGAGTCCGGGACACAAAAGCGCCAGGCGCACTTCATACCGGCCGGAAGCGTGGTGAAATAAGTATTGAAAGACACTTCCCAACGTTTCTCAACCGGCAGCAGCAACAATGCCTCCTCGACCAGATCGAGTATATTCTCATGAACCAGAGGATCATAGATTACAAAAGCCGGCCTGTCCGGGCTATCCAGAAAGCTCTGCGCCAGTTCCCCGGCCCAACCCGCGTCCCCGGAATATTTCTCCCAACACGCCGCCGTTCGCAGGGGCGTATTCGAATCCTCCAGCAATTTCTGCTGCTGAAACAATTGAGGCTCCCCGGTCCATTCACTGAAATACAAACCGGGCTGTTTAAAGACTTGCGCGGGACCGGAAATAATTCCGGGAATTTCATTGTGCCTGGCCACTATGTGGTGAGCCAGTTTATTTGACCGCTTGGTGTAGTCCAGGCCGCAAAAACAGGTCCGGCTGAGAATATGAAGCGTTTCCCCGGACGATTTCAATATGTAATGGGAATACGCTACCGGATTCCGGTATGCGTTTTCGTCGTAATGCGGAAAATATGGCTTATAAGCACTCAAACTTTCCAATTGAAGTATCAGATTTCCGGCAAGCCCATTCGTATAGGCGACTATGCAAAACCCACTGCTGCCCGGGCGCACCCCACGCGGCACAGAGGTGTAAACCAATTCAAACGCCATCTCCTTCCTCCTTGAATGAAATTATTAGGGAGCTGGAAATTACTAAACTACCATTATTTATCGAAGGATTTTCGAGCGATTTTTGCCGAAACCGCGAGGAGCGTACCGAGGTACGTGACGAACGGCTTTGACAAAAAGCGCTGAAAAGACTCAATAAATGGTAGTTTAGAATTTTCCATCTCCCTTAGTTCTGCCAGAAATCATCGCTTCCGGAAGCCGCATCGGCCGTACCGGCGCTTTCCGCCACTTCTTGCTCAGGCCATGGAAACTGTATATAGGCGTCTAGCCGCGAACTGTATACTTTCCGTCCCCAGTATACCGAGGGCACAGTTTCACGCTCATCGATTCCCGGTAAAGAATAGATCAGGGCATCCTCGGTAAATACATATCTGTCGATCGGAATAGCATCCACCTCCATGGAATCCACTCCGGGAAGCATTTTCGCACACCAGAATTGCAAAAGCATCGGCACTTCCGCCCAGATCGGGTTGATCGACTGGGGCTTAATTGCGATCATGTCTTTCTCCCTGTTATATTCAGGCACCCGCCCCAAAGCACTTACCGGAATATAATACACGGTGGAAAAAAATGATTCACAAGTAGCCACCAGCTCCGGGGACGTTTGCAGCAATTTCTCGCGCATGACAAAAGAAACATTGGTGATCTTCCCCACGTTGACATAATAACTCATCTTACTTTTCTTATAATAAGTAAAATCGATCTCCTCCAGATTCAAGGGAAATGATTTCCGCCAGGCATCGTATTTGGGGATTACCATGATCAGCGGCTTGTGATACTTTTCCTTGCTCTTCAACCCCGCATACTTGCGAATCCGGGCAATCATCTCATTCAACAACACCAACTGATTGGCGCCTTTGCTGACCTGGGATACCTGCGGATCGCTGGCGTCGCACTCCGCCACCATCCGGGTATCTTTAATCGGATCGTACAGAAAAACGATGCTGTCGGAATATATCAAATGCTGTGTCGCCAGATTTGTCACCTGGTCCCTGCCCGGTTCAAAATGCTCACCCGCATTGTCATATAAAATGACATTGCGCATCCCTTCTTCCATACTTGCCACCCTTTGATTGGATTGCATCGGCACCAACGTGAAAATAAAAGGCAAAGGCAAGTCCACCGTCATTCCGTTCAATATGATCTGGTTGGAAAAATCGTGCCCTTGCAATTCAGTTTTTGGCAGCGCCACGTATTCGTCATGCTGACGGTTCAAAAACAGGATTTGTTCGTAACTGTTCAACACGGAATTGAAAGTCGCATCCGTATCCGAAATGATATAATCGAATTTCTTCGACAACGTACTCCGCAATTTCCAAATCATTGCGGTTAAATAATATGATTTTCCGCTCGCCGGCGCACCCACGATCGAAAATGAACTGGAAGTTATATCCATCACCGCTTCCGGAATTCTCAAGTGACAATTCGGACAAGCCATGTCCTGGCATACCATGCCCCGCGCGTCAATGGCATATCCGTTCTCGTCAAATGAAGTAGGCAGAAAACGCATCTGAGCCTCAGGCCCAAGTACCGGATCTCCAACCAATTCCACATGCTTGGCGATATAATTCACTTCGGAGAGATCTGTAGCGATCCAGCAATGCGGACAGGTAAAGGAACGTATTGATATTGCCGGAATATCATCCTCAATATTTTCGAAATAAGAACCTTCCGCACTTTTTTCTTCTACTTCGGGACGCTCCTGCTCAATCCAATCCAATTCGCCTATACTCAGCCATACCCCGTCGCTCTTGATCTGAGTATTCAGATCGATTTCGCCTTCAAATAATAATTGCTGGACGGCTTCCTGGGAATAGGGTCCTTTTTTCTCACCATTGTAAAATATATAAAATCCATCATCCTGTTCATCTGCCGGTGTTGCGTTCTTTTTCAGCAAATTAAATTTGAATTTCATGGCCCCTATTCTCACTATTTTTATTTATACTCATAAATATCACATCAAATTTTAGAATACAATCTTTATTTCACATCCCTGAATCTCTGAAAATCATGCATATTTTCTTAACTTTCAGCGAACAAACACAAATAATCCGCCCCCATTTTACACTAATAAATTTTCACGTAATTTCAATTAAACAATTATAAAGTACTTCATATAAATTTGTTTTTCAAACGAAGAAGCCTAAATTTTGCTGTTAAAAGTATTTTTTTGTACATTTTATTCGCACTCAAAAAACAGCGTATAATATATATTACCGAAAACATGCAAAATCTTACACTGATTTCTCAGAAAATCGTTTTTTTCTCGATTTCCCGGGAATGAGACAACAGTCTCATAACTGCGGCTGATGGATTTTGAGAGGATTCCGAAAAAAATACATTTGGAAATTTTGAGCGTGGCTACCTGTAAGGGGGAGAGTAGTAAGGTCGCTTCGCTCAAGTAGTAAGCAGTAAGGTCCGGGAGACGCTGGTGAATGATGAGTTGAGAGTTGAGAGTTGAGAGTTAAGAGTTGAGAGTTGAGAGTTGAGAGTTAAGAGTTCAGGCCGGGGAGACTCCACGCCTCTCCAGCCTTACTACTTCCTACTTCCCCCTTACTACTTCTTAAGCGACTACCGCGAATTTGCTTTCCATATCGGTCTCGATACGGGCGTTCAGGTCGGTCCAGTTCGACGCGTTGGCGCCGGCCCAGTAACCCACGCCACCCCAGCCGCTGTTCAGCTCACGCAACAACAAATCTTCTTTGCCGTCGCCGTTATAGTCGCCTACCGCGGCTACTTCCCAGTCGGATGGGTCAAGGGCTCCCACCCAGCGCTGATTGGAGACTTTTCCGTCTTCCCAGGCGTACATGAAACCGGTCGACTTCTGCCACATGATGATGTCGTCAATGCCGTCACCCTGGAAATCGCCGATTGCCGCCACTACCCAGTCGTCGTCCAAAGTACCGATGTGGGTCTGGCTCCAATTCCAGGTATTGAACGTCGGATCTTCATTATGCCACAGGTAGTAAGCATCGGTAGCGGTATTCTTGACCAGGATATCGCTCTTGCCGTCGGCATTGCCGAAATACCCCGCCCCGATCACCTGCTGAACATTGGTCAACGGGTTATCCACGTGCCAAACGTCATGATACGAGGCCGCGTCCGACACGATCCCGAACGAACCTTTCTCGTCATAAATAATGACGTCATCCAGACCGTTGCCATCGAAGTCCGCAAGAGTCAGAGTCTGGAAGTTGCCGTCCACATGGCAGAGCGAGACATAGCCGTAATCCCCGCGTCCCAAGTCGGTCCAAGCCGCAAAGGTATTGCCGATACCGTTGTACAGCAGAACTCCGTCCTTCTTGACGTCATTCGAGAAATGCCCGACGGCGACGACCTTCCACATCGCGGCCTCATTCTCGCCCCATTCCCAGATTCCAGCCCATGCCGGTGCGGTCTGCCCGTTGGTGGCCACATAGCCGACTTTGCCTTTTTCCGCATCCCAGGCCACAATCTGCGAATAACCGTTCTCCAACAGGTTCGTCCGAACATCCGTCGTCGGGGTCGGAGTCGGTGAGCCACCGCTTACATTCAGCGAGAGAATACCGGAATCCAAGCTCAATGCATAAGTGTAATTGCCATTCTTGAGCGTACCTCCCACCGCCAGGGTTCCCAACTGAGTTCCCACTGTATTCTTCACAGTCGCAGTATAGGCATACGAAGAAGCTCCCGACGCCAACTGATAAATACCGTTTTTCTGTGCGCTGTCAATCGTGATCGAATAATTCACCTGAGCGCTTCCGCTGATCAAGTTATAGTTCGTGATCAAAGCGCCACTGGACGCCTCCCGGTCTGCAACCGTAAAATCAATGTTTGCCCCGACCGCGGCCAAAACCCTACCATTGTTGGAGATATTCAAGGCACCGGAGTGACATCCCTCGTTGGCAATATTCACCGTTCCAAAATTAACAGTGGTCCCAACCGCTCTGCCACCCTGCAATATATTCATGTTCGTGTACTCTTTAAAAGTGTTGCCCGCAAGTACCGTATCCTTTGCCACCCAACCCGAGGACACATTCATATAGCAGTAATAATATAAGGTTATATTTGAAATAACCCCATCCCCGACTTTTATCGTTTTGCCGTTGGAGGTTCCGGTAATATAGGTGTTGCTGGTGACGTCAACCTCCATTCTTCCGGTCGAACCAATATTCAAGTTGGTGGCGGAGCCGCCGGCAGTCAGATACATGACTGCGCCATTCTTGACCGTCGTGGTATCGACATGTCCCCCTGCGGCCACCTTCAAGACGGCTTTACTACTATTCAGAGTGGTAGACTTAGCATATCCCTCATTGGCAATATTCACCGTTCCAAAATTAACAGTAGTCCCAACCGCGCTACCGCCCTGCAATATATTAATGTTCGTGTACTCAGCAAAACTGCTGCCCGCAAGTACCGTATCCTTCGCTACCCAACCCGAGGACACATCCATATAACAGTAATAATACAAGGTTATATTCGAGGTAACTTTGTCTCCGACTTTTATCGTTTTGCCGTTGGAGGTTCCGGTGATATAGGTGTTGCTGGTGATGGACGCAGACATTATTCCGGTCGAACCAATATTCAAGTTGGTGGCAGAGCCGCCGGCAGCCAGATACATGACTGCGCCATTCTTGACCGTAGTAGTATCGACATGCCCCCCTGCGGCCACCTTCAGGACGGCGGTATTGCTATTCAGAGTGGTGGATTGGGCATATCCCTCGTTGGCAATATTCACCGTTCCGAAATTCACAGTAGTCCCAACCGCGCTGCCCCCCTGCAATATATTCATGTTTGTGTACTCGATAAAACTGCTGCCTGCAAGTACCGTATCCTTTGCCACCCAACCCGAAGCCACATCCATATAGCAGTAATAATACAAGGTTATATTTGAAGTAATCCCGTCCCCGACTTTCACTGTTTTGCCGTTGGAGGTTCCGGTGATATAGGTGTTGCTGGTGATGGATGCGGACATTTTCCCGGTCGAGTCAATATTTATATTGGTGGCGGAGCCGCCGGCGCTCAGATACATGACTGCGCCATTCTTGACCGTGGCGGTATTGACATGAGCCCCGGAATATACATTCAGAATGGCCGTATTACTGTTCAAAGTGGTGGATTGGGCATATCCTCCGTTGTCAATATTCATTCTTCCAAAATTCACAGTGGTCCTAACCGCACTCCCCCCTTGCAATACATACATGTTCGTGTACTCGATAAACCTGCTGCCCGCAAGTACCGTATCATTCACCTTTCCTGCACTGGAAACAAACATCGAATCATTATACGATAATTCTATTCCTGTACTGGTTACCCCCGGGTCTATATCATAGCGAGCCATAACCCATCCTCCTGTTTTTGGTTGTATTATGCCAAACTTCAACATTATATAGACCTATAGTCGCGCGCAATGTACAATTCTAAAGAAAAACATATTTTTCTCTTTTTTTTGCAAAAAATCGGTAATGGAGTGATCCCCCCAAAGTAATTTTACTGAGCCTTATTTGACCAATGATTTGAGAGCGGAGAGGTGAGAGGTGAGAGGTAAGAGGTGAGGCCGGGGAGACTCCACGCCTCTCCAGCCTTACTACAAAAATTACTTGACCTTCGAACGATACCGTGCTACATTCTTTCATGGCTGATGTCTCCTTTTGGATGGTTTCTGCTTGCATGACTCTGCCTATCAGAGCCGATGCGCTTTATACAGTAACACATCTTTGAGAATCAGCCACTTCTATTTCACAGCGCTATTTCACTTCCTTTGTACCATAGCAACTACTTCCTAAGCGACTACCGCGAATTTGCTTTCCATATCGGTCTCGATACGGGCATTGAGGTCGGTCCAGTTCGACGCGTTGGCGCCGGCCCAGTAACCCACGCCGCCCCAGCCGCTGTTCAACTCACGCAACAGCAAATCTTCTTTGCCGTCGCCGTTATAGTCGCCCACCGCGGCCACTTCCCAGTCGGATGGGTCAAGGGCTCCCACCCAGCGTTGATTGGAGACTTTTCCGTCTTCCCAGGCGTACATGAAACCGGTCGATTTCTGCCACATGATGATGTCGTCGACACCGTCCCCCTGGAAATCGCCGATCGCGGCCACTACCCAGTCATCGTTCAAGGTACCGATTTCGGTCTGGCTCCAATTCCAGGTGTTGAATGTCGGATCTTCATTGTGCCACAGGTAGTAAGCATCGGTAGCAGTATTCTTGACCAGAATATCGCTCTTGCCGTCGGCATTGCCGAAGTACCCGGCCCCGATTATCTGCTGGGTATTGGTCAACGGGTTATCCACGTGCCAAACGTCATGATACGAGGCCGCGTCCGACACAATCCCGAACGAACCTTTTTCATCATAGATGATCACATCGTCGAGCCCATTACCATCAAAGTCCGCAAGAGTCAGAGTCTGGAAGTTGCCATCCACATGGCACAGCGAGACATAGCCGTAATCCCCCCGTCCCAAGTCGGTCCAAGCGGCAAAGGTATTGCCGATACCGTTGTACAGCAGAATTCCGTCCTTCTTGACGTCATTTGAGAAATGCCCGACAGCGACGACCTTCCACATCGCGGCCTCATTCTCGCCCCATTCCCAGATTCCGGCCCACGCCGGCGCGGTCTGTCCGTTGGTGGCCACATAGCCGACTTTGCCTTTTTCCGCATCCCAGGCCACAATCTGCGAATAACCGTTCTCCAACAGGTTCGTCCGAACATCCGTCGTCGGGGTCGGAGTCGGTGAGCCGCCGCTTACATTCAGCGAGAGAATACCGGAATCCAAGCTCAATGCATAAGTGTAATTGCCATTCTTGAGTGTGCCGCCCACCGCCAGGGTTCCCAACTGAGTTCCCGCTGTATTCTTCACGGTCGCAGTATAGGCATACGAAGAAGCTCCCGATGCCAACTGATAAATACCGTTTTTCTGAGCGCTGTCAACCGTGATCGAATAATTCACCTGAGCGCTTCCACTGATCAAGTTATAGTTCGTGATCAAAGCGCCGCCGGACGCCTCCCAGCCTGCGACCGTAAAATCAATGTTTGCCCCGGCTCCGGCCGAAACCGTACCTTTGTTGATATTCAAAAAGCCGGAATGACATCCCTCGTTGGCAATCTTCACCGTTCCGAAATTCACAGTGGTCCCAACTGCCCTGCCGCCCTGCAATATATTCATTTTCGTGGAGTCGGGTAAATTGCGGCCCGCAAGTACCGTATCCTTCGCCACCCAACCCGAGGACACATTCATATAACAGCCATAATACAAGGTTATATTCGAAGTAACCCCATCCCCGACTTTTATCGTTTTGCCGTTAGAGGTTCCGGTAACATAGGTGTTGCTGGTGATGTCAACCTCCATTCTTCCGGTCGAATCAATATTCAAGTTGGTGGCAGAGCCACCGGCAGTCAGATACATCACTGCGCCATTCTTGATCGTAGTGGTATCGACATGCCCCCCTGCGGCTACTGTCAGGATGGCATTACTACTATTCAGGGTGGTGGATTTAGCATATCCCTCGTTGGAAATTTTCACCGTTCCGAAATTCACAGTGGTCCCAACCGCGCTGCCGCCCTGCAATATATTCATTTTCGTGGAGTCGGGTAAAGTGCGGCCCGCAAGTACTGTATTATTCGCTTTTCCCGCACTGGAAACATACATCGCATCATTATACAATAATTTTATACCCGTACTGGTTACCCCTGAACCTATATCGTAGCGCGCCATAACCCATCCTCCTGTTTTTGGTTGTATTATGCCAAACTTTAACGATTATATAGACCTATAGTCGCGCGCAATGTACAATTCTAAAGAAAAACATATTTTTCTCTTTTTTTTGCAAATTTTTATTTTCCGGGGCCGACTTGACGAAACCGTCAAAAGTCCAAAGGGTGGACATTGTCGGCTTGCAAACTTGGATCATCACGCTCAAAATCGTCCGACGTGTCAGACAAGTCCGATATGTCTGACCTGTCCGACTTCTTTTTGGCGGACTCGTCCAATTTGAACAATCCCGGCAAAAGAAAAGCTGCTGGGCAAAAAGTTAAGTTTTTGCATCAAATCGTGCATTTTGTTTTAGCCTCCAAGCAGAAACAGAGAGAAAAAAAACAGCGATCCCGACATCAAATTGTAAATTTTTCAGAGCTTTCCGTTGAAAATGTGTAACTTGGCAAAAAAAAACGAAAATTTACGCTGATTTACGCAATTTTTATTCGACTTTCTTGAATTTCACACCTTGAAATACTCCCGCCGTGGTGTTATCATAATTGGATATAGTAAATAGTAATAGTATGAGTTAGGGGAAATTGCGAGACAATCCGGAAGATTGTTTCAATTTGATTTCATCCTGCACGTATTGGTCGTTTTCAATAGTAAAAAATACAGGAAAAGAATCAACTCATGAATTTAAGAAGAATCTGGGCAATTTGCCTGCTGGCCGCAACGGTGGTTGCCGCACACGGAGCAGAGCAGAAACCCGCCGAACCGATTATCGTCAAGTCTTCCAATTCGTTTTTCAATCCGAACACTCCGACCAACGCCTATACTCGCGCCCTGGTCACCATGATGCGCAATGATCCGAACATCAAAATTCAGCAGTGGGGCGGCATCGCCCTGCCCTCCGGCCTCCAGGCGTCGCTGATGATGTCCCTGGCGGGGGGCACCGCGCCCGACCTCGGTCTGGGCTGGTTCCACACCATCGGCAACGATATCAAGCAGAACTTCCTCTATCCGCTCAACGAATGGATCGGCGAAGATAAAAACGGCAACGGCATACTGGATGACGACGAAATCATCTGGCCGGAATGGAAAAAATTCCGTCCGCTGTGGCGCCAGTTGGCCACCGTCAACGGCAAGGTCTACGGCGTACCGGTGCCGATTACCGCCACCCAGGCGATCATTTACCGTACCGACCTGGTCAAGGCCGCCGGCCTCGATCCCAACAATCCCCCCAAAACCTGGGATGAACTTTACGAATGGTGTAAAAAGCTGACCGACCCCGGCAAACAAGTCAAAGGCGCAATCATCCAACAGGGCCAAAGCGCCATTGCGCTGACCGTAACCGGCCACCAGTTCCTGCCGTGGATCCAGAGCGCGGGCGGCGAGCCGTTCATCCAGACCAAACGCAGCCCCAAAACCGGCAAACTTTATGATTTCCCGATCGATGCGGACAATTTCATCGTCGAAGGCGGCGAAAACCTGGCTACCGAGCCCTCCACCTGGCGTGCCAACTGGGATACTCCGGAAGGACGCCAAACCATGGATTTCTGGTACAAACTCCGCTGGGGCAAGTTTGAAGTCGACGGCAAAGAAGTTACCGGAGTAGCGCGTATCGCCATGTCCCAGCGCGGCATGAGCATGTTCGACCTGCTCGGCAACGGCGAAGTAGCCATGGTTACCAGCACTTCGATCGAAGACCTTGAGACCATCGGCAGTTCCGCCAAGCTCGATCCCTCATTGCTGAGCTGGTTCCCGATTCCGGCGGCCCCCACCCCGAAGGGACGCCGTATTATCCTGATCTTCCAGCACTACGCGGTCATGTACGCCGGAGTGGCCGACCGTCCCAAGGCGGAACGCGACGCCATCTGGAAAGCCCTGACCACTGTCACCGCTCCGGAAGTGCTCAACAACTCCATCCAGCAGAAAGCTTTGAGCGGCATGAGCCGTTTCGTTTCGCCCGAGCGCTTGAAAATGCTCGGTTATGATGAATACATCCGCGATGTGCCCAAGACCATTCAGGATAACTTTACGGATATGGACAAAGGGTTGATTCAGTCCAAAACCGAGCCTTATGCCGGTTACTGGCTGGTCATCGACCAGGCGTTCAACCGCCAGGTACTCGGCATCATGCTGGGGGCCAACGGCGAAAACTTCGACTACCGCAAAGCCTTTACCGAGCTTCAGGACCAGGCCAATGGCGGCATGATGTTCGATGTCCCCGAGGAATATCTCGCCAAACACCGCCCGCTGGCGCTGGCTATTGCCATTGTCATCGTCCTGATGATGGGGGCCCTGCTCTATAAAATCATTTTCAGCTACAAGGTCAAAAAAGCCTCGGCCAAATCGGTTTATTCCGCCTGGCTGCCGGTGACACTGCTGATTCCGGCGCTGCTGCTGATCGCCGGATGGCGTTATTATCCGTTGCTGCGCGGGATGGTGATGGCGCTGCAGGACTACAAGATCGTCGGTGAATCCAAGTTTGTCGGGTTGGACAATTTCATCATCCTGGTTTCCGACAAAACCTTCTGGATGAGTATCGTCCGTACCATTTATTATGTATTCCTGAACGTGATCCTCGCCTTCCTGGCGCCGATCTTCCTGGCGATTCTGCTGACGGAAGTGCCGAAGGGCAAAATCTTCTACCGGACGCTGTTTTTCCTGCCGCAGATGACCAGCGGTATCGTTATCGCCCTTATGTGGAAACTGATGTATGCGCCGACCCCGGCCGGCTTCTTCAACCAGTTGCTCAAATATGTCAACTATCTGCCCGGAGTGAACATCAACACCCAAACCTGGTTGGAAGACCCGCAAATCGCCATGATCTGCTGTATCGTCCCGGCGGTCTGGGCGGGCATGGGGATGTCCAGCTTGATTTACCTGGCGGCGCTCCAGTCGCTGCCCAAGGAACTCTATGAAGCCGCCGAAATCGACGGCGCCACCTTCCTTCAGAAACTCCGCCGGATCACCATCCCGTATCTGCTGCCGCTGATTATCATCAACTTCGTCGGCACGTTCATCGCCACCTTCCAGGGCATGGGGAACATCTTCCTGATGACCTTCGGGGGGCCCGGCGAAACCACGATGGTTATCGCGATGAAAATCTGGATCGAGGCGTATGTGAACCTGCGTTTCAGTATGGCCACCAGCATGGCCTGGATCATGGGCGCCGGCCTCATCGGCCTGACCTATGTGCAGATTCAGTTCCTCAAGAAAGTCGAATACAAACGCGCCAGCGAATAAGGAGTATACACCATGCCATTAATTGCAGAAGTCGGCCGGAAATCATTCAAAAGCCGCGCATTGATTCTTTCCATATATATCATCCTCTCGATCATGGGGATCACCATGGTGGTCCCGTTCCTGATCACCCTCACGGGCAGCACCAGCAACGATTTCGACTACGACCGTTTCATGCCGGTGCCGCGGTACCTGTTTTCGGAAAAAGACCGTTTCGTCAAAGGCCTGGTTCCGTACTTCAACAACTACCGCAACTGGACCGAACAGATGCACGCCTATTTCCCCGACATGCCGGGGCATTGGAGCAACTGGTCGCTGATCGGCCGCGATTTTGACGGTGTCGACTCCTTCGCCGAGCCGTACCTCAAACGGATATCCGGCAATCCCTCCCTCGTCGCGCGAATGGCCGGAGACTATGCAGAGTTCATCAAGTCGTATCCGCTCGACGACATGGAAACCAGTACCGAACAGATCGACGTCATCACCTTCATGATCCGCGACTATAGCCGGCTTTACAAAGAGAAAAACCCGGATTCCAAGCTCTCCGGCAAAAAGCTCCGCGCGGCCGCGCTCAATGAAATGAACGATGAATGGGGAACTCCTTTCGACACTTTTTACAACATCAGTTTCAGCACGGAAATGCTCTATCCCATGGATTTCCAGACTTGGTTCCCGCCGCTCGGCGAGCCGCGTTATGACGCATTTCTCAGGCTGAAATCCGAACTGGCGCAGAAACTCTCGCCGGCCAGCTTGTCCGTCCCCTTCTCCATGCGCGCCGTATGGTACAAATTCCTCCAGAGCGAATACATCGCCCTCAAATACGAGCGGGGGTTCAGCATGAAACTGTACAACGAACTGGCGGGAACAACCTACGACAATCTCTTTACCACTCCGTTCCCGATTCCGGCCTCTTTCAAGACCCCGATTCAAGAACTGTGGCAGGAATTCCTGCGCGATTACTACCCCTTGCGCCTGATTACCGTTTCCCCGAACAAGGACATGGAAAAGAATTTCCAGGAAATGGCGAAAAACAACCTCAAGGACCTCAAAATCGCCAATAACATGCTCAAAACAAGCTACAAGGACTGGAACGAACTGCGCCTGACCGCGGAGCCGCCCTCCGGACGCAATGACGAAAACGCTCTCGCCCTGTGGAAGAATTTCGTCAAAATTCTGCCGGTCAAAGAACGGACTTATCACTCATCCGAAATGGCTTTCCAGAAATTCGCCATGGCCAAATACGGCAGTCTGGAAAAGATCAACGAAGCTTACGGCACCACCTTCAAATACACCGAAGAAGTCTTTCCCCCATTTGCCGCGGCTTATATGCAGACCTTCACCAGCGAGCAATTCATGCTCAGCTTCCAGCCGGTGTGGAAAAACTATATGATGGTCGGCGACTTCCTGCTGTTCAACGGCAACGCGATTATGGTTACCGTCGGCCTGATTCTGCTGACGCTGTTTTTCACCCTGACCATCAACCCGCTGGCGGCCTACGCCCTCAGCCGCTTCAATCTGAAAGGCCAGGATAAAATCATCCTGTTCATGCTGGCCACCATGGCCTTCCCGACCATGGTGTCGGCGATCCCGGCATACTTGCTGATGCGCGACCTGGGCATGCTCAACACCATGTGGGCGCTGGTCCTGCCGGGCGCCGCCAACGGCATGAGCATCTTCATCCTGAAAGGCTTCTTCGACAGCCTGCCGATGGAACTTTTCGAAGCCGCCACCATCGACGGCGCCAGCGAATTCCAGATTTTCCGTATCGTAGCCATGCCGCTGGTCAAGCCGATTCTCGCCATCAACTGCCTGAACGCCTTCATGCACGCCTACAACGGCTGGGAATGGGCGCTGATTATCTGTCAGGACAAAGAAATGTGGACGATCGCAGTCTGGCTGTACCAGGCGTCGAGCTGGTGGAGCGCGTTCCCGTGGCTGGTCAGCGCCGGGTTTATTCTCTCCTCGGTCCCGACCCTGATTGTCTTCCTTTCCTGTCAGAAGATCATCCTCCGCGGTATCGTCATCCCGACCATGAAATAATAAATAGGAAGTGGACGCCAAACCAGACTCAAATCTGGTTTGGCTCACCGCAGTTGACTTCAATAAAATGAGTGTTTTTATCTGGATAGGCGGTATTATTACGGCAATACTGTTGACTGGGATTGGATGGGGCCTTTATCGCCTGATACATTATCCGAAAGTTTGCTTAACTCGATGGGCCAAAGTGACGGAATCGGATATTCAACGCTATAGTACAGCTTGCGAAAAATACTTCCGGGAAGAGCTTAAACTTGAGCTTGATCTGTGTGACTTAAACCGCTCCATGGAAGTTATTATTCAAAATTACAACCGGGCGTGGAGTCGTGACTATGAATATTTTAAAGCAGGTGTTCTTCAAAGGGATAATAAAGGGAAGCCTGTTTCTTTTGTGCCACGCGATAAAGCTCTTGCCAAAGAGTATTTCCCATGGTTCATGGTTTTTCCCTTGGGGTGTTACATCGGGGAAATGGTTCGGAAGAAATATCATGGACAATGGGTTGCGTCAGAATGCGGACTTATGCTCAAACTGCCGATAGGCAGTGATTCACAGGATGGCATTACCTTGAATCCGGTTATTAAGCTTATAAAAATCAATGCCGGCTCCGCAGATCCTCTGGAGCTTTTAGCGTATCTGACGTTTCTTGCGAATCTAGATTCTGAAGTCGGTAAAGCCGCCTCCTGAACAACAGAAAGCGATCATATTTTGCAACTCGGCGTTGGGAAAGATTACGCTGCCGAAAGTTATAATTTTTCCGATGAAACCGGCTGGGGCCAAAGCAACGGCTTCAGTGCTTCATACAGTCGCGGTGACTGGTAGATGGTTCCGGATTGACCGTGTTTCAGGATATCGGGCATGTCATATATCTTTTGGTCAAGAATATAGACCCGCTCCGAACATGCGTCGTAACTTCCGTGAACAATAACCAGGTCTATGCGTTCACCATTTTTGAAGATGATCTCGCATTCCCATGGCTCGGGATCATTCGCAATGTATTTCATATATCCGCGCTCCCAATAATCCCTTGCCGCACTGGTCGCGCGGCGATAAAGGTGAAACCCTCCGGCTATTCGCCTCAATTCATCTGGATTATCAACCACTGTCAGACGGGATTTATTTTTAAAGTTGATCTGCCGGATGGAATCGCCGCGCATCGTATTCAATTCAATAATGCGCCACGCTTTGATTCCACTATAAAAAAGCAACAGCAGTACAAAAAATACTCCAACCGGTAGAATGATATATCGCAGTCCGCGCGCGAGAGCAAGAAATGCCAGCACGCTTATCAGAAACAATATATGCAGAGTGGATACATACGGCAGAGCGACGACGAACAGCAGGTACGCCAGATTAACAGTCCATTTGAACACTTCCGAAACGGTTGATTCTTCCTCATCACAAGCAATATGTCCGAACCAGACCACAAAAAGCCCGAAAAGAAACAGTATCAACATCGCATCCCCCAAAGAGGGAAGAAACGCCAAATAGAGAAATGCAACGGCATATGCCGCTATCAGCGGCCAATTGATCAGCTTATGCCACCAGGGGATCTCCTGTTCTCCGGCAATCACCGGAGCCGGATTTCTAGAAGATTTCCGGGATTTCCCGCGAGATCTATTTCTCCGTTTTGCCATCGTTACCCGCCTCCATGCCACTTATGTTGCTTCAATTTTTATAACTTACGCCATGTGTAAGTTTATCTTGGCGATAGATTGAGGGCGCTCTATCCCCAGAGCGCCGTTCTCCTCGAATTGAATATCCTGTCGCCTTCGGGTAGCATAGCAGACAAGCCCAAGCGAACGGCGGTCTAGAGACAGACCGCCCTACCTCGGGAGAGTCTCCGAAAAAACTTGCACATGACGTTAACTTACTATCGTATTATCAGAAAAGCAATAAAAACCAGCAAAAATCTTGCAGGTGGGATCATTGTATTTCCTGTTGAACGCGATATAATATAGAAACGCGACAGGAGGTGTGCATGGCGAGGCAAGATTTCAATGCGGTGATGGGCGGTTTCTTCAAGCTGCGGCAGACCCCAGGTGAAAAACGGATCCGGGCTTTGATGGTCAATCCGTTTGGGTATGTTTTTCTGGTCGCCTCGATGGTTTTTCCTATTTTGCCGACGTATTTGGCCGTGGGTGCATTGCAGCGTCATGGACTGACGTCCGGTTCGATTTTTATGACGGTATTCGCTTTTTTCTTCTGGACGCCGTTTTTGGCGTTCTGGATGATGGTTAATTTGAATGCGCCGTATTTTGACTTCAAAAACCGCATTTTCTTTCCCCGGCGGCTGCCCGGAGCCGGACGGCACCCCGAATCCCTGCTGCGAATGGGCGGGCTTCGGTTCGATGATATTGTCGCGATCGAGGTTTCGAGCGAGCCGGATTCTCCCGCTTTCGCCAAAGTTGAATTTCTGCTGAAAGACGGCGCCCGGAAGCTGTTCATACAGGGCCGGACCGCGCGAATGCGTGCCAATGCCGAGGTCGTCGGCCGAGCGCTGGAAATTACGGTGAAAGAGCGCGGCGGCAAGGTTATTGTTTCCGCCCCGACAGACCGGCAAAAAGCCCGGGAGATCGACAGCTATGAGTGGTCTTTCATCCGAAAGGATCTGGGAGAAATGGGATTCAAGTGTATTGAGGAACAGCCGGAGCAGATCATCATTGTCCGGAAATTCGGGGAAATGATTGTTTGCCTGGTGCTGTTGACATTCATGCTGGCGGGCGGAGCCGGGTTCGGGGCGTATCTGAACATATGTTGCATCCGGAAAACGTTTGATGCGGAGATGATTCCGGCGGCCTGGGCCGGCAGCATAGGACTATGGGCATTTGCCATTGCCGCGATTGTGTTTTTCCGGCAATACATTCCGATATTGCTCCGAGGCAATCCACGGTTTGATTTGAGTCGAAAACGTTTTTATCCGACACGCCTGAGGAAAGATTATTTTATTCCGTTCGATGATATCCAGGCTTTGCAGCTGGTTACAAACGAAGGGCTGAAACTCGCCTTACGATTGCCGAGGAATGTTCAACTGAATTTGTTGCTGAAAAACGGTGAGCGCCGGTCAGTCACATGGTTGTCTCCGGAAACCACTCCGGGATATAAGGTCGACATATTCAGAAACCTGGCCGAAAAGCTGGGGTTTCCGCTTCTGGACTGTCGCGATTACCTGAACAGCGAAATGGTGAAAAAAGCCCGCGACGAGGAGTACCGCCGTCGCGAGCGATTGTTCAAATTATTTGCGGGGGGATTCATCTTACTCTTTTTAATCTTCGTGGGAATATTTCTATTCTTTACCCTGAAAATAATTTTCCGGTGATGCTTTGAAATGAGTTTCATCCATACCCCCCAAACAATATAGGCCCATATTATGCGGAAAAAGAAAATTGACTCCGCGGTATCGTCATCCCGGCCATGAAATAACCTGAGCCGCTAAAATCAAATGCCCTGTCAAACCCGAATTTCCGAGTTGACAGGACGTTTTCCATTCAGCTCTTTCCATTTCTCACGGCGTAGACATCAGCGCGGAATACGGATCAAACGCAAATCCCGGATGGAGTAAGAGATTTCTTCGACTTTCGGGTTCATACCGATACGGATCTGCCTTAAGCGCCCGCCCTCCACCGGCAACGGTACAATCACCGGCCTCCACTCTCCGTCAGATTGCGAATAGGCGGCCACGAACGAGCTTCCGGTTTCGTGCTCGTTGGATTCACAAAAGTAGATGTAATTGGGGTTGCTTGGCGGATTCTGGCGCTCTGTTTTGATCGAAAACGCCAAGGCTGTAATTTCTTCCGGTTTCTCCAGAGCCGGAATTTTCAACTCCGGATAACACCAACGGTCCGTATCCGGTTTAAAACGAGCTTTGAAGCATACTGCGTTTTCATCACGGTCGTCGAAAACCTCCAACTGCCCAGAGCTGTTTTTCCGCCATAATTTTGCCTCAAATGCCAGAGGAACATCATTTTCGGAGTTTAATTTATCGCAACGGATAATTCCGATTTTCAATCCGCTTACGCGCTTAGAGCCGAATTCCCCTCCGATTTCCAGCGTTTCCCCCGCCCGGCAACGCTCGCTGAGCCGAACATCGAAAGTGCGTATTTCCATCGACTTCAACTCGAATTCATCTGGGAGCCCCTCCACCAGCGGCGCGATAATCCGGCCACGCTTGGTGCTTTTCCCGAAATTGGCCGCCTGAAGCTTGAAGCCGACCGGCTGTTCAATCAGACATTTGACCTTGTCAGGCGTAAATGGCAGGTCAACCACCCGCAGCACAATCTCCGGGTCACCGTCAAAACCGGGAGCGGGAAAAGAATCCGGCGGCGCTGAAACCGACGGCTTCAGCCCATTGAGCCCATGGAAATATTGTATCCTGCGAACAGCTTCCGTGTGCAACTCGCCTTTTTCCGGGAACCGCATGGAGGGAAATCCCAGGCTATCCACGACCCGGACCGGCGTGGAAGCCGGAAGCGTGAACGGCAGACGATGCGCATTGCGGTACTCCGCCATATCCCGCCGATTGTATTGCCCGGTGTCCACACTGCTCCGGCTCCAAACCGCCAGAGTTTGGGTGCCGTCCGGCTGACGGAACAGATAGGCGCGGATGTTTTTGCCCAACTCGCAGGCGCCCTCATAGCGGGCACGCCCCAGTTCACGGGTAAGAACCGCAAAAGCAAGAAATCCCGGCGTCGCCGTATGGTCATAGCGAATCAACCCCCAATGCTTCCGCCCTTCCTGTTCATTGAAAGAAGCGAGCGTAAAGGTAAATGTCCTCCTCACGCCAAGACTCTGCATGACAATCTGGGCCTTGGGGATGAATTCCGCCCAGAGCAACTCCTGGTCGTAAGAATGCGTCCGTATTTTCGGGTCCATCCCGGGAACCGGCTGCATGGCATATCCCTCGGCACTCGTACCATTCTCCGTAACCCACATTTCGCATTGCTCCAATCCGTAGCGCGCAAGAAAATTCCGTAGCCGGGCAAAGTGCCCGGCGTAAGTATCGGGCGCTCCGTATTTGTGGACATTGTAAACATCGAAAAAACCTTTCATACCGCAGTCCAACAGATAAGACGCGTAACTCTCGAAACTGCCGCAGAAACTGCTGAGCAATACCACACATTCCGGATGTACCGACTTCACCCCCAGGTAAAATGCCTTCGCCATGGCGGCGTGATTCCACACGGCGGATGCGCTGCTCCGCCACTCCGGTTCGTTCCAGAATTCACATGCCGCGCCGCGCCAACGCCTGGCCAATTCGCGCCCATATTCATACGCGGTCCTCAGATCCCCCGGCAAGAGCTCCTTGTTCTGCTGTTTCCACGCAGGAGTATCATGAAAAAATTCACATACGGCAATACCGTAGTTGCGAAAATTCTCCCGGCATCTCACATAACGCCCCCAATCAATTTTATTCGGTACACGCTCGACAATACGCCATTTGAAAAGTTCCCGCACCATGGACGGCGCGGCTATGGCGGTCAACGCCGAATAAAAATCCGTGCCGCAGTTCCAGTCTCCTCCGGCGTAGCTTTCTATATTCAACCGAAAATCTCCGAGCGCCGTCATCAATGCATACGGGGACGATGGCTCGGAACCGCCGGCGGTCTTCGACAACACGGCGAAAGTGCCCGAAGACGACGAGTTTCCACGCTTGAAACGAACCCGGTAATAACCGTCCGCAAGACTTTTTATGGTCAAATACCCGGTACCGTCCAGAGTTCCGGCGGCCACCTCCTCGTCACGGTGGTTTACCACCTCGTACGGTACCCTACTCTCCGCGGGAACCTTTAAACGGATCATCGCGCCGGAATTGAAAATCATGCCCGGCGCATTGTCCGCCGAAATCTCCGCCCCCGCGACGCCAAACTGCAAAATTCCCGTCAGCGCCAATACCAACAACGTTGTTTTCATCATAACCGGTTTCCTTTTTCATCCCATTTGGTTCTATTATAAAACAAAACATAAGTGTTCCAACCGAATTCCGGATGCAGCGGAAGCGGAAAAATTTCCCCTGCATGACCATCCAGATATAACATGTTGATCGATCTTGCACCGTTGTGCCGGTAAATTCCTTTCACGTTATCGGTTTTATTGCTTTCCCAATCAAACCACCAACTGTTCACCGCATTCCGGTCATAGTGCGTATCGGTCACCAATCCGATCTCCGTACATTTCGATGAAGTCAACGGCGGTTTCTCCCATTGCGTATTATTGAATCCCGTAAGCATCATGAAATTCATGGCATAATGACTGCCACGGTATGCCTCAAACTTAGCCGCCACGGAAGGACAACGCAAAACTCCTTTTGGCAAAGAGAAATCCTCATCCGTACCCGCGTTCCACAACGGATGAACACTCGTTCCGGTCAAATACTTCGCTCGCGCCCAAACCCGAAACCATGCCGTAGTCCACGCCCCCAAAGGTGAGTTATACCCGTCACTGTCATCGAGATATATGAAATACACCTGCCCGATGCTTTTCAGATTGCTCATACAGGATACTGAATTCGCCTTTTCGCGCGCCTTGCTCAATACCGGGAGCAGCATCGCCGCTAAAATGATAATAATAGCAATAACGACCAATAACTCAATAAGCGTAAAATTCTTTTTCATCGGTTCCACCTTTATTTAGATATTCTTTTTTTCCCTCGAAGGATAATGGTAATAAATTCTCCCCTGTTCCAGATTACCGGTCTTCATTGCATTCATCAGCATATTCACCCCCATCCCGGCCGCTTCAAACAGGTCAATATCATAGAGTACCGGATCAGGTACCGGATAACTGATTTTCAACTGTTTGTTGCCTGAAATCACCGCCCGGGGCAACTCCGCGGCAGGAAGCCGCAATGCCAGAACCGAAGTGATCTTGAGAGCCATGGTATCATCCATGTAAATAATCCAATCCGGACGTTGTTCCGCCGGCAATGCCAGAATCTTCAGGGCAATCTTCTCGCCATCCTCCAGCGTAAAGCCGGAGTAAACCTGTCCGCGATTGTCGGTAAGCTCCATAAACAGCGGATTCAAATACTTATCAATGCCTCCGCTGGAATATAAGGCCGGGCGAAGCGCACGGAACTCCGGCAGCTTCCGGCAGATTTCCGTCAACATCATTTTCTGGTCGAAAAAGACGCCGTTCGGCGAAATCCCCTCAGAACCGACAAAAACCAGCGGAATATGGTGCCTGGAAATAAACCGGATCGATTCCTCCTTGAAATCATCAAGATGAATAATCCCATCAAGTTCCCCATTCTCGATACTGCGCTTCAAACCGGGAAACTCATCTATTTTGAAATCGAAACTATTCTCGCAATGGGAAATATCCCGCCGATAGATCCTGGAATGACACCCTTCGCCGATCAATTTCATCTGAAGCGCACACAACATGCAACAATGATAAGGCGATTCTTCAAGGCAACTGGCTGTAATACCAATGATACGCCCGGCATGCCCGTCTGCATTCGGATCGCGCACAAACACTCCTACTTTATCCCGTACTTCTAGAACACCGTCCAATTTCAACTCATCAACCGCGGCACTGATGGTGGCAGTACCAACATTGAACAGCCTGCGCAAAAAATCCAATGCCGGAAGCCGGTCGCCGCTCTGCAGCCGTTCATCACGCACATACCGCACCAACAACTGCTTAACCTGCTCTGTTTTTCGCCCCGAAGCCATCGTTTATCCCTGCTTTTTACACCATGTATACTAAATACTGTTTATAGTATATTATAACTGATTGCATTGATTTTGTCAATAGCTCAATGAAAAAAAATCAGATTTTCGACATTCAACTCGTAATCTGACGAGTCGGAGGGTTCAAGCACCCTGTCGTAATCGTATACGATTATTTTTTTGAAGGCGCGTCAGAAGACGAATTGATTGCTGGGTTAAGTCAGTCTTTCACTTCTTCAGTGATCCATTTGTCTATTTGACCGGATTGGGAATCGAAGTTCACGCCGACCAGCATGATGCGTTTGCCGCGATATTTGAATTTCTGAGCATAGTTTTTTTCATGGATCTGCTTCATCGCTTTTTCGGCTGATTGATCCAGCTTGAATTCGAGCAGATAGACCCAGTTCCCAGCTTCGACAACCATATCGATGCGACCGTCGTTCGTATAAGATTCAGCCTGAACGTAAAGCCGGAGCATGTCGCAGATCACATAGAAAACGGTCTGGTAATTCTGCTCGCCTTTCAGATGGAGCGCATAAGGAATATTGGCGAATACGGATTTCAGAATATCCATGAATTTGTCCACGTTGCCGTCTCCAACTGCGGTAACCAATTCTTCCTGAAGTTGCTGGGCGTTCCCCTTTTTAACAGCAACATAGTAATCCAGAACGCATTCGTTAAACGATTCTTCCACTTCGAGGTTCGGGAAATGGAGATAGTATTTCCGGATGGTCCGGTTCGAGTAAGGCATTTGCACATCGACAGCTTTGTCGATCGTCAGATAACCGGTTTGAAACAGCAGAACCATCGGGTCCAGATTGGATATTTCGAACGAATTGAAAAACGATCCGGAAACCGGATTGGTCAGAGCTTCCACATAGTTGAAATCATGATCCTTCATCAGTTTCAGCAGAAATGTCGGTGTTCCCGTCTGAAACCAGTAGTTTTGAAATTTCCCGTTGTTTTCAAAAAACTGTGCAAGAGAAACGGGATTGTAGACCGTCTGAGCATTTTCTTCAAATCTGTAACCGTTATACCATCGTTTGATTCCGGCAAGTGTTTCTTCTTTGGAAATTCCTGTTTTTTCAACAAGCTGTTCGATTCGGTCTCCAAAATAGTATTCCAGTTCTTCCTGAGTGTAGCCGAGCATTGTTGCATACTTCTCGTTCATGGTGATGTCGGTCAGGTTATTCAGGTCGGAGAATACCGAAACATGCGAGAACTTGCTGACTCCCGTCAGGAGAACAAAGCGCTGCATGCCTTCCGTTTTTTTGATGTTACTGAAAAAACCTTTCAGTACCTGCAAGATTTCATTTACCTGTGGGTTATCCATGTTACTCAAGATCGGCTTGTCATATTCGTCAATGAGAATGACAACTTTTTCTTTATTGGCAATATCTCCGATCAAAGCTTCAAAACATGACGAGAGCTGTTCATATTGCAATGGGATATTGAATTTTATAGATACAGTTTTCAGCATATCCATTAGATACGCAGTTAATGCTTCCGGAGATTTCGCATCGCAATTGGCAAAATCCAGATGAATGATTGGATACGGCTTCCAGTCAAAGGGTTTATCATAGAGAGCCAGTCCCTTGAAAAGCTCTTTTTTCCCTTGAAAAATTGCTTCAAGCGTAGAAACCGTAAGCGATTTACCGAAACGGCGCGGACGCGACAGAAAGTATTGAGCATAAGCAGGCTGGATCAGCTTCCAGATATACTCGGTCTTATCGACATACAAAAATTTGCCGTCGATCAGTTTTTCAAATGTGTAAACACTGCTGGTCAAGTCTTTCATGGTCATTCGTTCCTATGAATGTAATATAGTTGTCCGTGTTGGTTTTTCAAATTTTTTGCATTTTTTGCCCGGCGTTTCTTGTCGAGTTCATTCTCTCCTCGATTCCGACGGGCGTTTTCCATTCAGTTTTTCGGGAATCCGGCCTTGATATGATTGACGATTGGTGTATAGTTAATACCAGATTGGTTTAGTTATCACATGGAGATCGACGATGAGTAAACTTGCCGTTGCCGGGAAGGCGCCGAAATATGAAGAATTGGCTGTTGAATTGAGAAGGCGCATCGCCGATGGACTCTATGCGCAAAGTGGATTCCTGCCCCGGGAACGGGTGCTGTCCGAGGAATTTCAGGTCAGCCGCAATACCTTGCGAAATGCTTTAAAAATCCTGGCTGACGAGGGCTTGATTACCGCCGTGCAAGGTCGAGGTACCGCCGTCAACCAGACTCCGGTCATCTCTTTGGAATTTGTGGCGGTGGACTGCCGGAAATACCTTTACAGCGCTTCTTCTTTTGTCTTGGGATTGCTCCACGAGATTGATCGCCAGGCCGCGCGGAACAATGGCTTCATGACCTATATGGGATTGGAGAGCGACTCGGAGAAGGATATCGCCGTTCTGCGTGAAAAATTATCTGCCAAAAAGAACATCGGCGGTCTGATCCTTCTCGGCAGTTTCACCAGGAATATGCTTCGCCAAATGCGGCATTTCCCACATCCGACAGTCATGATTGGCGATGTTTTTTTAGAGCCCCTACGCAATGACGAATTGTTTGTTTCCCAAGTCGTCGGCGACGATTACGGCATGGCGTATCAGTCGACCGAACGCCTGCTGGATGAAGGCGCATGTGAAATCGTCCTGTGCGGACCGCCCCGCAGTATTATCTGGGGAAATTCTTCCTTCAACGGTTTTCAGGATGCTTATCTTGATCGGGCTTTTCCATTCAAGCCGGAAAATTACTTGGAACTGCTGGACGGCACCACCTGTTCGACCGAGGAATTTCTTCATTTTGCCTCCGAAACTCTCGAAGTCAGATTCCGGAATTCTCCCCGGCCGGACGGTTTGATTTTGCCGGTTCATTGTTTTGCGGCGGTTAAACATATTTTCGACCGATATCATCTCAAAATTCCGCGTGATTTGAAAGTCATCGGCCGATCATCCAAAGCCGGGCGGTATTCATTTCCCAACCTGACTTACTCCCCGGAGGCAATGGTTCGGGAAGCCTTCAATCTGCTTCAAAGCGAACGCGAATCCGGCAGTCGAACCCGCCAACGGCGAATCGTCGGCCCTGTCTGGCAGGAAGGAGAAGTTACTCACTGAGCAGGTAAGAGTGGCAGGATATTCCGGCTGCCTGAGACAGGCCCCCCATGCGCGTTAAGTTGTTTAATAATGTCATTTCCGATGCGGGTATCGACTCGGCGATGTTATGGTAGGGCGGCCTCTCCGCAGGCCGCCGTTCTCATTGGGACGAATATCCTGTCACCTTCGGATAACCCGGTAAATCATGCGAAACGAACGGCGCTCTGCAGAGAGAGCGCCCCCACCTTGTTTTGTCCTATTCGCTGAGCCATTTCATCAGGTTCAGGAATATTTCCCGGTTGTCGCCTTTATCAAAATTGGCGCCTTCCAGCCAACTGGCGTCGCCGCAGACGACCACGCGTCCCTTACCGTACTCGCGAGCCGCCACGGAAACGGAACGCTGCTTCTTGCCGGCAATTTTATCGACCGGATGGGAAACCATATTCATGTCCATACATTGTGTCGTCCCCGGCGCTATGATTTTCCAATTATCATCGACCCGGACTATAGCCATGCCGTGGCTTACCAGTTTTTTAGCGTCGCTTGTGGTGAAGATCGGATACAATTCGACATTGTCGTCGCAGTTTTTGGGATCGATGTAACTACTGTTCATAATGTTGGCGCCGAAAGGCTGGAGCAGTTTGCTGTTGCTCGCGTTCGACAGCCACAGCGTGCGCGACCAACTGCCGCAAAGAAACAGACGCCCACCGTTCTGCACGTATTGCTCCAGCAATTTGATCTCCTCCGCCTTGAAGGGGACCCGGTTTCCACCGATGAATACAATGCCGTATGAATCGAGTTTTTCGGTTTTCAGACCGCCGTTATATACGTCCATATCCTTTGCCATAGGCGTGCTTAAACCGGCGACACATTCAAAGCCGTTCTGCTCGAGCCAATGCGCCGCCGTCAACAGTTTGATCCGGCTGTAGGTTACGACGCCGCCGGAATACATCATGATTCTTTTCGCGGCCGGAATATTTTCCAGCGGTTTGCGATCAATATAATCCATCCATTTATCCTGTTCGGCGGAGAGCTGTTCGAGCTTGCGCGGAGCGGAATTTTCCATGAGGAGCACCACCGGATTCTGCGAAGACAATTTTACCGGTATACCGTTTTTCCCGATCGCTTCCATGGCGGCATCGGTCAAAAGAACTTCACCGGTTTCCAGGTTGCGCACCGTATATTTGCCGGGCTCCGGCAGCTTGTTGAACTTCACTTTGCCGTCAAACGTTCCGCCGCCCCAGTTATGCAAGTAAACCACGTATTTCCCCTCCCCGCCCAACAGATAACGCTCCACCCACGGGACCGATTCCGCGGACATGAAGTTCACATCAGCCAGTTGGCCGTGAGTTTTCAGTAAATCGGCAAATATTTTGTTCAAAGCCCTGCCGTTCGGGTTTGCGGCCAGCGTATAGACCTGGCCTTTGCCGAAACGGTTGCACAGCAGTACCGGGCGTTTCCGGCTGTCTTCGAGCATCACAGTCGCCGTCCGGGCTTGCACTGCCCAGCCGGTAATGCGGTCACGCAGCCGGGGAACCATTTTATCCTTGTCGTTGTTGCCATCCGAATAAGCTTTTCCGACGACACACCCCGCGAAATCGGATTTTTCAATCACTTTATCGAAGTTATCCTCGCGCTGCAGCGACGCACCGTCCATCACCAGGATACCGCCGTTCTCCACATATTTTTTCAACTTTTCCATGGTTCCTTCCGGAATGCGTTCGTTGCCCTGCATGAAAACCACTTTATAATCATTGAGCCGTTCACCCGCCAACACCGAGTTTGGAATGACCGCGGTCGGAACGCCGGAACTAATCAATGCGCTGTACCAGGTCAGCAGATCATGCCCCAGCGGCCCCTTGGAAGCCTCCGAAAAAGTTTCCGCGATATGATAACGCATCGTCTCCTCCGGATAACAAAGCGCAATCCGGGCATCCAGCCGCAACTTCTTTTTCATTATGATATCGCTGCTGTTTTTAAACTCGACCTTTACCTGCGGGAACGCCTTGAGTGCCCGCCACTCCAGATTGGCCGGATGATACATTCCCCACTTGACCCACCCTTCACTCATGTAAGCGTAGGAATAAACCGAACCGCTTTCGCCGTGAAGCATGCGTTCCCAGAAATAACTGCGAAGTTGTCCGTAATTGAGCGGCGGCTTTTGCTGCGGCAGAAGATCAATGGATATACTGCCCCGAATTCCTCCCCAGTAATAACCGCCATCCCGGTAATTATCGCGCAGTTTCACAACCAGGACATTGCGCCCTTTCGTCAGATAAGAATTTATCTTCACCGACACGATCGCCGTGGTCCGCGTTTTGTGGTGAACCAGCTCGCCATTAATATAGATATCGGTTGCCGCGGCCAATTCTTTTCCGTTCAGATACAGATCTTTTTTCAGATGATCTCCGGAAATCTGAATCTCTCTCCGATACCATCCCTGTACGACGTCGCGATAGCCTTGCACGGCCCACATTCCCGGGACTGTGATTTTTTTCCAGGCGGAATCATCGAAATCTTTGAGCGCGTATCCGGCCTGGGTTCCAAGGTCGTCGTTGTCGGGTATGAACCGCCATTCGCCGTCATGCAGCTCGACCGCCTGCAAGTCTTTACCGATATCGATATAGCTCGAGGACGCCATGCACTCTTCGCTCATTTGCGTCTGCTCCGGCAACAGATTGGCCAGATAATCGATCCAAAGCACTCCCCGGAGCATGAGACTTATTTTCTGGGGATCTTCTTTTCCGGCCGGCATCGTGGAATAGCGGATTATGCTTTCATCGCCATAGATATCCTCGGCCTTGCTTTTGGTTTCGGCGCTTATTCCGCAGAAGATATGATCGTAAAAGAAGGCCGCGTGGCTTTGGACCGTCACCATCGTATCGGGGCGGTATTCCTTCACCAGATCGTAAGTTTTGCGAAACGCTTCCTGACTGTTGAGAGAAGAGAAGACAACCCAGTCGCGCCACATCATCCGGCTGATATTGCGCGGCACCGTGGTAAATGAATAGGTCCATCCGGAAACCGGCGGCGGCGTGATCGCATCGAAAGACGCAAGCTGTGTCTTCCAGACTTCGTTCAGGCGGACTATCGTGCCGTATTTCTTTTCGCACCACGCCCGGAAGCGCTTGACCGCCTCCGGACCGCCGTCGATAAACAACACTTCATTGTAGGTTTCGATGGCAAAGATCGGATAGTCGGTCAATGCCGACAGAGTATTTTTGATGAAATTCCTCCGAATCATCCACGCATCGGCATTATCATGCCGAAGTCCATAAAAATGTCCGAAATCAACCAGCAAATCCGGCGCGTTGTCCTTCAGTTTATAATAGGCATGTAAACGCCCCGGCGCTCCTTCGATCATGTGAACATAAGGCAAGAAACCATTTTTCAGCATCTCCCGGACGCCCAGGGTCAGGTCGGCATACGGCTTGGCCCACTTAAAATGAATACTGTCCGGCTTGAGGTCAACCTTGCTGGTGCTATACGAATATACTGTGATGTGCTCAATAAAATCCAATCCCAGCAATTTATACCAAAACGGCGTCAATGTCGCCTCCGTCTCAACACCGGTAAGGTAGGACGGAGTTCCGTTCAAGTAAAAGACTCCTTTCCGGGCCTCGACTTTCGGAACCGGCCACCCGGACGGCAACGGCTTGTTTACCGGGGCAAGCTCAACTTCGTCGGAACTGACTTTAAATCCCGGGGTACGCTCTTTCGGACCGCTTTTCTTCTCGCCCGACAACTTCAACAGCAGACGCTCCTGTTCTTCCTGGACTTCCTTCTCCTCGGCAGTGAGATTTTCGCGCAACAGCACAACATCTTTCACCGCCATGGAAGCAACTCCCTTGGCATAGAAAAGTACTTTGCACATTGCCGCATCGGGCGGCACGATAAAAGAATTGATATTTTTATAACTCACCCGGCGTCCACGCTTGTAAGTACCGTTTTCATCCATGCCCATAAAAAGCGCCTTGCAACCGGCCTCCGAGAGGGTAAACCATTGATTCACCGCCGCTTTGGTCTCCACCACATACTGGCCGATTTCCTTCTTTTTGTCATTGTAAAAACGGATCTGCACATGGGCCGGTTCCGCGCTGTATTTTCCTTTATAGTCAAAGTACAAACGCATGCCGGGTTCCACCGGAACAAAATTTTTCAGTGCAATATGACCGACAGCCCCCTCCTCCTGTCCGATGATCTTTATGTACTTCTCCCCTTCATCTTCAACCGCCCACTCGATTTTTCCCTTCTTGCCGCTTCCTATCCCGCCAACCCAACTTCCGCCTTTCGCGAGGTTTTGCGGCCCGAGCAAATCGGCTCCCGCCGGAGCCCCATACGTCGCCAGACACAATACCGCCAAACACACCAGCAATAAATTCTTTTTCACATTCAACTCCAAACTATTTTAGTATGTAAACCACTTGTTGTTCATATAATATCTTTTCGTGGGCGTTTCCTCATAATACCATATAAATCCCTCTCCTGCGGAATATCTTCTGGTGTTGGTCGAAATCACATCCCCGCCCTTCATCAGCACATTCGAATTATCGCCGTGCCGCAAAGCCAGGTACTTGCTGGTTGTAACATGGTAAGAATTAATATAGTTTTGAGCGGATGGCGTCGATATCGCAGACTTTTCCGTTTTTACGACATCATTGTGCCAGATTTCAAAAACCAATGCCTGGCTGCTTTCGTTTTTATGTGTTCCCGCGACGCCATTCCATGGATATGACCTGTCGTATCCAACATAATAATTCATACCATAACCCCGGCTGGCGCCAAGCGGCACCGTCGAGTTCAAAAGCCCCGCCGGACAGTGAAATACCGGCGGCCCCCATTTCGAAGACGCTCCGGAATACCTATAGTTGAGGTACATAGCCAACTGATAATCAAAGCATTTGGCATCAGTACTCGAGGGAGCCTGTGGATACCAGTTGTCCCAGTCATTCAAATACATGGCGAAGGCTACTCCCTGTTGCCTGAGGTTGCTTCGGCAGCCGGCCTCCTTGCCTTTCTCCCGTGCCTTACTCAAGGCCGGCAACATCATCGCCGCCAATATTGCTATAATAGCAATCACAACCAGCAATTCAATGAGTGTAAAATTCTGGCCATGTTTTTTTGGGATTTCCATCAATATTCTTACTCCTTTGCTGTTTATTTATATTTCTCAAGCAAAAACTAATCCAACATAGTACCAATTATACACCAATCACCAATAAATGTCAATATCCCCTTTTCTAAAATCCTTGTTTTTCTTGACCATTCAATGTGAGGCCAGTCAAAAAGAAGTCGGACAGGTCGGACTCGTCGGACACGTCGGACGGTTTAATGCGTCAGTATTTCGGACAGTCGAGTCAAAGGACGAAGATAGTGTGTCGGATGTTTATTCCGATTAAAAATCAAATTGAGCTTTTAACCGGTAACATCACTGCTTCCGCTGGTTGAGCAATTCGCGTATGCGGCGGAAGAACGGATCATGCCTGGTCAGGAATTCTTCCGGATTATCCGGGAGCTGGCTATTCAAGTAGTTGAAGTATTCTTCCGCCGAAAGATTCAGTTCGTTTTCCATTCTCAAGTGGAGCACGTCAAAGGCGCTTTGGCAATTGGTCAGGTCGATTTCCGGCGAGTTTGAAAAAATTATTTTTGAGTGCGGCAGAGAATAGAACAGGGGATCGATTCCCTTGCCCAGCGAATCCGTGGAAGGCAAGCCGACGGAAGTCATGAAATCCAGTTGCGCGGCCACCGAAACCAACCCGCCGGTCGATGAATAGATATCATGCGCGATAATATAAACAGGGCAGTCCAGCCGCAGGGAGTCCGGGCTGGGCGTCAGGCGATGAGGAGAAGAAGATACCAGAAAGGTACGATTTCCCAGAAAAGGAATTGTTGCTTCTTCCATATCTTGAGTTGCCGCAACAAAAGAATCGGCTTTTTCCGGAAAGAATTTTCGCACAACAGCAGCGTGATATTCCAGATAACTCCGAATGCTTTCGGAATTAACGAAAGCCATCTTCGTCGTGTAAGAGTATTCTTTATGGATCAAGGCCTGTAGAATCTCCAACCAAACGTTGTCACTGCCTCCCGCGTTGCCACGCACGTCGAGCACCACCGCGCGAATATTCCGGTCTTTTCCCTGCTCCTTGATTTCTTTCAAATAAAACCCGGTCTCGTTGATCAACATCTGCGGAATTCGGATATACAGTATTTCCTGATCTTTCAGATAACGTACGGACTTTGTGATCCGCAACGGAGTACTGGACAAAGTTTTTTGCATTTTGCGGTTGAAGGAACTTAAATCCACGATTACTTCCTCGCCATCTTTCGCCAGAAATGTCAGGTTTTTCGCGTTATTGCACAAGAGATAGATATTATGATTAACGCGAGTAAAACTTTGTCCGATAAAAAGTTTTTTATCAAGATCGTAGGCGGAAAGATGCGGCTGCAGGCGGGCAAGAACCGCGGCGACTGCTTCTCCGTCAATGGCGATAAGCTTCATGCCGGCGGGATATTCCTTTTTTTCCCAAACCAGCGGCATACGATTATAATATTCTCCTCCCCAATACCGCAAAGTCAATACCCCGGAAGGTTTTCCGAGATTGGCGAGAAGCGACAGAGAATGGGTAATTTCAATTGCTCCGGACTCAACAGTCGGAGCGATAAACTCCGCTACGATTTGTCCGGCAGCCGGGTAGCCTCCAAGCAGGGCGTGAATATCCGCTGTCCAAAGATGATTTCCTTTGCAGTCGTTTAGGGCGTTTGTCACCAACTCCATGAACTCGAATATTGACATATCTTCACGGATTTTCATACGGTAGGAGTTCAACACCTGACGAAAGTCCAAGCCGAATACCTGCCGATTGACTTCATCGAGCGGAAACGTCTCTTCCATCTTGCGCAGTAAAAAATCAAAATCCTCCTGCATCTGCTTTTTACTCAGTTGCGGGAGCGGGACATTATGAATCAAAGGACTTGCCGCCAGCAGGCCATCATTGTTAAAAACCAGAATCATTTCACCGGATTCGCCCCGGAAAAAGAATAAAGTATGCTCCCGGAATTTTTCAGAACGCTCTGACGGCTGTTGAAGATATTTTTTGATGATATCCTGATGCTGTTTCAGCTCTTTGCAGATATTCTTCCGCCCGGAAGACACGCAAAGCTTCGGTAAGGCATCGTCATTTCCCTCGACGAAGGTCCGGGTAAATATTTTCATGCCTTCATCCGGAGTCATTCCGACAAGGTAATTAAGCTCCAGCAAGAATAACAAAACCGAAAAGAATTTAAATTGTGACATGGCATTCCCTATGATATTTAAAAGACAATATCACCGTTATACGACCATGTCAAATCAAAATTATTCAATCGCTGTTGTTCCAGAACGCTTTGAAAGCCGGCAGCCTTTTATATGAGGTACTGGGCGAGGCCAGCGGGGACATGAAATCCCACTCTTTGAGTTGATCCACGTGGCCGTCGAGGTACAGGACATTGGGAACGGCGTTGTGGCGCAGGCCGCCGTAACGCAGATACAACCGGCGGCTCCCGTGATTCATCCGGTATGGGCAGTTTTCCGTATCGCCTTCAAATTCCGCGGTATCGGCGAAAGCGAATATCTGTGAAGTGTTTTTCAACTGAGTGATTTTGACAGCGTTGATATTCATGTTGTAGCCGTAGCTGTAAGGACTCGGATTGGCGGAGGTCCCTCCCTCAACCGTTTTTTTATCGGCCGGGCAGAGCTGGATTTTCAGCATTTGTTCACGGGCGATACTATTGCTGTGAATCAACTGATTGGCATCCAGGCGAGGCCACGCGACTGAGCTGCCGGTGGTGAGGCTGGGGGCATTGGCGCTCATCAGAAAATCCTGGGAAACGTCGGTATACAACAGAAGGGTGGTGCCGATTTGTTTGAGGTTGCTTTTGCAATTGGCGTTTTGAGCGGTTATCCTGGCTTTTTGCAACGCCGGCAGGAGCATGGCCGCCAATATCGCGATGATCGCAATCACAACCAGGAGTTCAATGAGGGTAAAAAGTTTTTTCATAATTATCTCTCCTGCTAAAAAGTTTCCCTGAAAACGATGCGGTAATTCCCCGAATAATCCTTCTGCCAGTCACTTTTGACGCACAAAGCTTCGATTGCAAGACTACCCAGATAATATGGGTCCAGCTCAATTGAAGTGATATACGGCCTGCTCATGGAACACGACTCGAGATTGCCGCAGGAGATCAGATTGTAATCCGTCAACGGCTCCAGCTTCCGTTCCACCAGTACATCGCTGAATTCCCGGGCCAGATAATCGCTTTGGGAGAAGAAGGTGATTTTTTTCCCTTCCCGCCGGTAAGCTTCGATTTCACCGGCCAGAATCCGGATGGTTTCCGGCCTGTTTTCCAGAATATCCTCCCTGAATTCGATCGCCGACTCCGGGACGCCGCCCCGGAGCAGTTCGTCGCGGAAACTGTTCAGCATCGGCATCCGCCAATAAAGGCTTTTTCCGTGGATCAATATATAATGATCGCTCCGGTCTTTGAGTGCAACCCATGCCGCATCGCGTCCGCATTGCTCATAGGGCGGCGCGGCGGTCGCCACCTTCTTTAAGCGGCTCCGCCGCCCCAGGATCACCACCCGGGCAGTACCGCAAGCGGGCAACAGATATCTTTCGACCATATCATCGGTATAACGCATATCCAGGATGATCCCGAGCGGACGCTCGATGGCGGCGATTTCGTCGGCCATGCGCTTGGTTTCCTCCGGTGTCGGTATCCGGCCGCGCAGAGTATTGGCCGCCGGGGGCGTGTAAAGCCCCAGATTATGCCGGAAAGCCCCTTCGGCGATACCGGATACCAAACGGTTGGTATCGTTATCCAGACCAGAAATCTGACGAAGCGGCCGAAACGCCGCCACTACCATATTGCGCACCGCCGGCTCGCCGCCGGTAACGTAATAACCGGTACCGTCGCGCCGTTCAATATGCCCGACAGCCGCCAGCTCCCGGAAAACCCGCAGTGCCGTCAACTGGCTTACGCTGTAGCGTGTTTCAATCTCCTTGCTGGACCATATCCGGTCTCCGGGATTGAATCCACCCGATTCGATGGCCTCCGTCAAATCCGCAACGATATCTTTATAAATGGCTTTGGGCATATTATCTCCAGTTGTAGAGTTCCGGTTCCCGAACGATCAACAATTCGGAAATCCGGACATCCCGGTTTTTGACTTCCAAAGAAAGCGGCTGTGAACCGGCTTCGAGCTTGAACACATAAGCCGACAGCGCTCCGCGGGTAATCGGCATATAATGATTGCGGACATGAATACGGCCACGCGAGTCGGTAACGGTGTCACCGAATTTCAGCACGAAACCGCTCAGGATATCGACTCCGTCAACAGCGGCCAGCACGTAATAAATTCCATTCTCGGGAATATTGACCTGACCGGAGTATTGGCGTTTATCGCCGTCGATATTCACCGGTACCCGAATCGCCTGGCGGAGAACTTTTTCTTGCCGGGTCGGAGACTGCTGATAATCCGCGTAAACCGTGACCGGAACGGAATAACCAAGTTCGTCGCGCAGCAGCAGTACGCCGTTGTAGCGCTTGGGCAGCGGCATTTTGCCGGGATGCAGACGGACTGTGAATTCAAGTTCTTTTCCGCTCTCAAATGTCCCCTGCGCCGGGGTGACGGTGAAAAAATCATCATTGGTTTTGACGGTGAAAGCACGTTTGAAATTTTCTCCTCCGACAGTGATCCGGAAGCTTTGTTCGAGCGGAGAATTTTCGGACTCAAAGTATAACTCTTTCGGGTCCGCCGTCACCGGGACCGGGCGGTATGGCAGCGCCTCGATGCCGTCATCCTGAAACGCACCGGCATGGACACTGACAATATTCGGCAGGTTCGCTCCGCTCCGGTAACCGGGGCTGGACGGCTTTAACCGGAAATCGCCGCGCTCGGGAGCGATAAATTGAGGTTCGGCGAAGATCGCGTGTTTTTCCTGACCAAGTTCCGCCAGATTGCCTTTTGCCGTTTCCGGCCCGGCCAGCAAATCGTAATCGGCATCCACCGGCCACTCGAAAGCTTGCTGGCCAAAGAAATTATTGACAGCCCGGATAATATTGTTCCGGGTGACGGCTTTGATCACCGGCTTGACTTCCGGAATCGGCGGCGACGGATGGAATCCACTGAACGCGCTATACGGCTGCTGATTGCCGATGGTATTGTTGAACACGTAAATCGTGCCGTAGCCCTGGGTTTTGATTCCGTTTTTAAAGGTTGCGCCGGTCAGCCCGCGCTCATCCCCGGAGCGGGTATACAGATTGCGAATCTGGTACGAGGGGCCGAGCCGCGCCACCCCGGTACTCACGCCGGTAAAATTTCCTTCGAAACGGTTCAGATATACCCGGACATTCATCTCGCCGCCCTCCAACTCAATGGCGTCGTCGTTCGAAAATATCATCAGATTGCCGTAAATATCGGCGTCCCGCTTGAAGCCGCCGTTCATCTCATTGTTGACCGGTCCCTGGACGCAGTCGATAAAGCGGTGTTCGTCGTTCCCGGCGAAGTCGTTGTAGCGCAACACGACCTGTTCGGTATTGGAGACCAGAATCGCGTCCGGACCGGCCGGGTGAGCGTAGAACCAGGAGTTGCTCCGGGCTTCCGGGTGATGGATATAGCAACGCTCGACCAGTATCCGTTGGCAATTGGTCAGCCTGATACCGCCGTCGTCATAGACAATGATGCCGTCCGCGGTCCGGAAAGTGCCGTCGAGATCGCGCCGCCGCGAGCCGACCCGCCCAAAACGCGAAAGATCACAGTTGCGGATCACGACATCCGAAGCCTTGTCGATATTGATCGCCCATTGAGCCCGGTTGGCGTCGATTTCCAATCCATCCAGCAGAATATAACGGGCATCTTTGACCGTAATCACGGCAAACGCATCTTTCTTCGGGTCGCCCTTGAGCGCCGCGCCGGGTTTCATGGTATAACGGATATAGCCGTCCGGCTTGCCGGAACGGGTGATCTCCAATTTTCCGGGAAATTTGGCCGGATCGAGCTCAATCGTTTCGGCGACTTGGATATTGGAGTTCAACGTACGGAACTGCCCCGTGACAACCTCACCGCCAATTTCGGCTTTAACCTCGTATCCGGTATTTTCGCGCAACTGAAAAATAGAACCTCGCCAAGCATTTTCCTGGCGGATTTCCGCCGGAACCAACGCGGGCAACCATTCGGAACTCCCGGCTTCCCGATAAAAGAGTTTCAGTTCGAGTTCTTTGCCGATTTCCTCCGGGGAGCGGTTGATGTAAACACCGCAATTCTCATAAGTCGGCCGAAAATCAATCCGACCGGAGCTGATAACCACCACCTCCCCCGTAATGTGGTCATATACCTGATTGGTTCCCGGAGGCGCGGGGGGCAATTTCAGCTCGTCCCGGCGAACAAAATATTTCAAAGTCACCGGCTTGCCGGAATCGACCGCAATCCGCTGGGTCAGCCGTTTGCTCAGGGTAAAGCTACCGGCATAACGCCCGTTCCTGACCGGCTCGGTCACCACGTTTTCCGGCGACCCGGTCCAGGCGGCAAATGAACCGTCCGGGGAAAGTTTTTCAAAATCGCCGTTGCGCAACTTGGTTCCGATTGCCTCGAAATCATCGACAAACATCCGCTGTTCCAGCTCGCCTTCCTTTCCCTTGAGGCGCAGCGACAGCCGAACGGTTCCAGTCTCCCGCGGCACAAAAGTAAATTCAATCGGAGTCCACTCTTTATCGTGAAGCTCTTTTTCCACCACCAGCATTTCCTGCTTGCCGTGGCGGTAACTGAATTTCAACTCCGGCCGGTCCTTTGGATTGACGTCAAGCAAAAACGGCGAACTCAGCTCCAACCGCATCATCGCCGCCCCCGGCAACAGCGAAATCCAACCAGCAAAAACCACTATCAACAACCAATGCCATTTATTCATACCAGCCCTCTATTTATAGGTCTATATATGTGATCTATGCATATAGTATAATTCCAACCTTTCTCATTGTCAAGATGCGGTGAAAAAATTTTGTCTAAAAAGAGTAATCGGCCGGCAACCATGTCAAGGTTACCAGCCGATTATAAGTTTGGATTTTCGCTATACTCAATCCATATGAAAGACTTCTTTCAGATTTTTGCAGACCGGGGAGTTGTCGGGGTTGCTCTCCATGATGTCCGCCATGTGGTCCCACCACTTTTTCATGATTGCCTTTTGCGGCAAAGCGGCGGCGGTGTTGTTGTCCGCCAGCTTCTGGACCGCGAAAAGCGTCAGGGTTTCTTCGTCCAGGAAGATCGTGTAATCGGAGATACCGGCGGCGGTAAGTTCCGCCGAAAGTTCCGGCCAGATTTCGTCGTGACGCTTTTGGTATTCGGCCTCACAACCCTTGTTCAGTTTCATTTTGAATGCGGCTCTCTGCATGATGCTGTTCTCCAAATTTAATTGCCGTCCGGCTTTTCAGAGGAAGCGGCGATGCTCGCCGGAATATCGACTTCCTTGTCCGGCTTGGCCGGATCGAAAGACGCAACTTCAGGACGCAGGCGCTTGGCCAGCTCCGGCACATTGGCGCGGATACCCTCCACGATACACTTGGCCAGCTCATAACCGCCATAGACGCTATGATGAGTTTCATCTTTCAGGGGTTTGTCCTGATTCGGGAAGGTCCCGGCCGGATAGTGGACGAAAGCTTTCTTGGAATTGCTCGGTCCCAGCGCACCGTAAAGAGTCAGGCTCATGGCGTGAAGATCGATGACCGGCACATTCTTTTCCTGTCCAACCTGGCGAACCGCTTCGGCGTAATCCTTCAGCGTCATAAACGGCTTGCCTTCCTTGTCAAAACGACGGCGCTCCATGGGAGTGACCAGGACGGGAATTCCGTCACGCTTGGAAATCTGTTCGACATATTCTTCCAAACGCTTTTTATAAGACTTGAACGGTCCGGCGTTTTCGCCTTTTTCCTTCTGGTCATTGTGACCGAACTGAATGAAAACATAATCGCCTTTTTTCATTTCCGAAAAGATTTTATCAAGGCGCTTCTGGCGTTGAAAGCTGTTAAGCGCCAAGCCCGATTCAGCATGATTGGCTACAGCCGTTCCCTGCTGGAAGAATGCGGGCAACATCAGTCCCCAACTACCCCACGGTTCGCCCCCCTGGTCGGTAACGGTCGAGTCTCCGGCCAGAAATACGGTCATGGCATCGGGATTGGGTTTAATCTCCGGCTTGGCGGTAATCATCTGGCTGCTGAAAATTTCCAATTGAAGTTGTTTATCCCAACGCGGATGATTCAGTTCGCCTTTTTTCAATAAAACCTTGCCGCCGCCTTTAATTTCGGGGGTACGGAAGTTTACGGTAAAGGTTTTGGTAACAAATTCGCCCGGTTTGGTGGAAACTTTGTCCAACACCAGGCGGCGGCCTTCGGCTTTCATCCAGTTGTCGGTGGGATTCTTATCGTCGCCGAAACGGACCGTTACATCGTAATTGCCTTCCGGCAGGTCGTATGAATCGGCAACTCGTGAAATTTCCGCGGCATAAGACAGGGAACAAGATAAAGCCGCCAGCAAAAAACTATTGAAACGTACCATAATATTACCTCCTATTATGATTTTAGTTCTCTTAT
>JAVBRM010000197.1:0-17040 GCA_031548025.1 Victivallaceae bacterium
CTGGTATTCTTTCATTGCAAAAGGCAAAAATATCCGGTCGGCCATTAAGTTTACTCCAAATTCTGAAAAAAGATTTTACGCTACAATAATAGACACGATATTACCGAAAATGCAAGCGCAATCCATTCCACCGTCGCTGACAGGACGAGTCCGCCAAAAGGCGGCAAGCCGATCCGCTGAGTGATTGTCGAACGAATTGTCCGGGTAGTGTTGAGCGTGGCTACCCATAGGTAACCACCGAAACCGCCCCCGGACAAGGCGTTTTGACAAGCAACGGCGGGCGATTGGCGAGTTTTGGCGGACTCGTCAGACAGCCTATCGGACGTAATATTTTTAAATACTCTGGTTAAGAGATTGACAAATCAAAACTACAATTGTAATATATAAATATTGCATAGCACAGATAAAACAAGGAAACAATGATGAAAATTTCGAAAGGCAAGAAATTAATGTCGCACCTGTGGAAAATAGTGTCCGGTAACCGTTGTACAGTCCTGCTTTCGCTGTCGTTCGCGTTAGTCGGAAGCATATATGCGAATGAACCGGAAGCGGCAGTCGAATACCGTGTGGTCGAAAGTGAATTTTCGTTGACACTGGAGTTGGAACAGACCTTCAACGAAATGGTAGACGGCTCTATGCAAGCGGTAAAAAGAACGGTTCCCATCACCAGCAAGTTCCAATATTTGAGCTGTGTCGATGCAAACGGCAAGGCGGTTCCCTCGGCCAGTAACATCGTTTTCTACTCGCCGTGGCTGGGTGAAAAAGTGCCGTTCAAGGATAAGAATAACCGGTATTACGCGGAAAAACTCGGCTGGACCGTGTTCGCCATTCCGGATATGGGCTACACCGATGCAAGAATGATTCTGGCCGGGCAGGATAAATTGACGCAAATCATGGAGCTGAAACCGCGCAAGCTGTTGATGTATGGAGGCTCGTCCGGAGCCACCAATTCGATTAATGCCAGCCTGCTGTATCCGGACCGGTTCGACGCGGTGGCGGCGCACAGCACCCGGCGCTGGTATCCCGACAAACAGGGCTTCACCAAGAAAGATTCCGTGGTGCGTTTGCTGACCAACAACTGGTACGACGGCGCCGGCAATGAGGGTGTCGCAGTCCTGGCCGACCTCAAAAAGCTCGACATGGAGGGGATTCACATCGAAACCCCGCCGAATTGGAAACAGGTAACCAGTCCGTTTTTCCACCGTAGTCCCACGGATTTTTCCCAGGCGCTTTTTCATCAGTACTTCAAGGACATCGTTAAATTGCGCGATGCCAACGGCGGAGTTGTTCCGCCCATGAAAAAATGGCCGGTCAAGATTGAAAAGGCAAATGGCCAGGCTTTATATCTGCCCGGCAAAAATCTGCAAGCGGTTTATCAGGCGCTGCCCAATGATCTGGTCGGCAAGAGCGCCGAGGCCCAGCCGCTGTTTTATCCGGCGCTATCCGGCAAACCGGCAGGCGCGGTACTGTTCCTGCTTGACTCTGAGTTCAAAAGCCAGATGAAATTGCTGGATCTGCTCTATTACTTCGCGACCAAGGGCAATGTCGATGTTTATGCCATGGAGTCGGCCGATCCTCAGAAGATTTATCTTCCCGCGGTCAAATGCCTGGATTCACTGAAAAGTGATTTACCGGTCTATGTGGTGGGGCTGGGCAAGGCTGGAAGTTCCGCGGTGTTCGCGGCGGTCAATTCACAAAATCCGCAAATCGCCAAAGTAAGCACCATCGGTACTGACCGTAATAGTTCCATCGTTGCGGAAGCGGCGAAAAAGCCGAATCTGCCGGTAGTCATGTATTATGACGTCACGATTGCCTCCAACGAATCTGAAGGTTCGATAATCGGAGTGAACGTCGATGCCAAGCTCGGGTTCGGGCCCAAGATCTTCGGAGTTCTCGACGAAGCAGTCAAGCCGGAAGCGGTTAAACCGGTGGAAAGTAAAAAGGCGCGCCCGGTCAACCGTCTCCCCGAGCTCACCGCGGAAGTTAAATCATTGAAAGAAAAAATTCATTTGGGCAAACCGGAAACGATCAAAGTCTACATCGATAAACTGGAAGCCTTGTCCGCCGAGGCTGTAAAACTGGAAAAAGTCAGCATGATCGATCTGACCCAGGTATACCAGGTTCAGGGTGACTTGGGCGAAGCTCAACTGGAATATATCGGGCGGCTAAATCCCGGCAAAAGTCCGGAAGAACTGAATCAACTCCGAATTGGAATTCTGGACAAATTAGTCAAGACCTATGAGAAACACTCCCATTTGTTCTATTCCCGCTACAATGCCGGTCATACAATCGATAATGATGAGCAAACGAAACTACATGAGCGTTATTTCAAAGCCACTGAAGAACTCAAACAACTCAGTGAGTCCCAAACGGCAAAAATCTGAGGAGCTTAAAATGCGATTTTTCGAGTTGGTTGATTTGCATTTGGAACATCTTCACTGTATACTCTTTCCGTAAATTATTATAAAGGGAAAAAGCATTTTGAAGAAAGAAGATTCAACAGACGGCGCGCCGATATTTTATATCAACCGCGAAAGCGGCGAACAAGTACGCGAGTCGGTGATGGGTAATAATTTTATCCGGTTCGCTTATGAAACAGCTCTGGGGCATTCACTGTGGGGATTACTTTTTAACCGGAGTTTTCTCTCCGATATCATGGGTTGGTTCTATGATTCCGGGCTTTCGAAATGCTGCATCGGCTCGCTGATCAAAGTTCCCGGGCTCAATGCTGCGGAAGCGGAAAAGCCAGTTGCTGAATATCGTTCATTCAATGATTTTTTTGCCCGTAAATTGAAAGCGGGAAGCCGGCCGGCCAATCCGAACGGCAATGTCCTGATCACTCCGGCTGACGGACGGCTCTTGGTTTATCCGGCACTGAAAGCGGACGATGCAATTCCGGTCAAAGGAGCCAAGTATACCTTGCGCCACCTCTGCGGCGAATTGCCCGCTGGTGGTTCTTACTGCGTCGCCATCGTGCGCCTGGCCCCGGTTGATTATCATCGCTATCATTTTCCCTGCGACTGTCGTCAGCTCAAGGCCTCCAAGCGATTCGAAGGAAAATACCATTCAGTCAATCCGATTGCCTTGAAACGAGTACCGGATCTTTTTGTGGAAAACACCCGTCAGGTGACGGTTCTGGAATCGAATAAATTCGGAGTTCTCCGCTTTATTGAAGTCGGCGCGTTCGGCGTCGGTTCCATTCAAGAAACCGCCTCGGGTACCGAATTCCTAAAGATGAACGAAAAAGGTTATTTCAAATTCGGCGGTTCTACCGTAATTCTGGTGCTGGACGCCGACAAAGTCAAATTCGACGAAGACCTGCTGAAAAACTCTGCAAACGGCCAGGAAACATTCGTCCGCTGCGGCAGCGGCATCGCCTCTATTCGCCCTTGACGTCAAAGTCCTCGGAATGGAAATTATGGTAATAGCGTCCACCCTCCGCCGTGAATTTCAGCACGCAATAATCCGGATCGGTAACGCCGCCCGGATAGTACATTTCATCGCCGTCGCGCCAGATCAATTCCTTATGTTCGGCATCGAGAAGAATCTCCATCCTGCCCCGCAGCATCACACCCCGAAAAAATCTACGATCATAAAAATAGATACATGCCTTGGGCTCTTTCTGAAACTGGGCCACGCGCCGGGATGAGGTATTGGTGGTAAAATAAAAAGTATGAATGCCGTGCCGCAAACGTGGCGTCAGCATGGCCTTGACATTGGGAAATCCCTGTTCATCCACCGACCCGAGCAAAGCCATTCCTGCCCGCTCGATCAGGTTGCCAATCGTGTTTTCAGGGTTACGTATCATAATTACTTCCTCCATTTTTGTATTGAAAACACTTTACCACTCATCATCTCCAATACAAATTTCAATGGATTTTTATTGGGTGAATTTAATTACTCCGTTTTTTCTTTAGCGGCTATTGACATTTTCCTTTCAAGGAGGTATTATATAATAAATAAAGCGTTTCGGCGCTTTTTATTTTACACAAAGATGACAACGATGCCATTTTCTCCAAAGGTTATGCAAATGAAGTTTTTAACGGGATTATTGATGATGGTGTACCTTACGGTTTCAGGGGCGGCTCCGGATGCGAGCTGGCCACGTTCGGTGACGGTGGAATGCGGGGAACTTACGGTCCGTTTGGAAAGCCGCTCTTTCTGGACGCTCTACCGGGTGGAGTTCCAGGGGAAGCTGCTGGGAGAGGATCAGTACGGCAGTCATTACGGGAATGTTTTCCGTTTCCACAAGTACGGCTTCGTCGGTTCGGGACATGTCGAAAATGAAGAGGAGAAACTGCTGGAACTGACGCCGTTCGTTGATGGCAAACTCGCCGGTATTCCCGGGGAACGAGTCAAGTGCGAGCGACTGAAACTCGTCCGCAAGTCACTGGTACGCAACCTGGAAGTTGATTCGGAAATCGAAATCGACGGCCGCTCCATTGTTGAACGCACCCAGGTGACCGCCCGAAGTGAAGCGAAACTCGATCACGCCTTTTTCGCCATGTATCCTTGGGTGACCGCCTTTTCAGACTACGCAATACTGAATCCAGCGGCTACAACCGGCAGTTTCACCGACAGCAAGGAGTTCCGGGTCTCCGCGCCCGCCCGGCAGGTGGCGATCTACAGCCGTTCCCTGGAATGCGGCGTTCTCACAGAAGTGCTGGAAGCGGAAAATCTCGCTCCCTGGCGGGAGGACTACTGGGATTACCCCGCCCGCTACCGTAAACATTACAGCCGGGTTCTCATCGGGCGCACTCTCCGCGAAGGCGAGCGGGCGGCGATGACTCTCCGGATAACCCCCTTTGCCGCAAACGAAACCAATTGGCGCAAAATCGCCATTACCAAACAGGAGAATAATTGATTATGAGACCGTTCCGCAATTTCACACTGATCGAGCTCCTCGTAGTGATCGCGATCATCGCAATTCTGGCCGCAATGCTGCTTCCGGCGCTGAACCGGGCACGCTTGATCGCCAAACAGTCCGGTTGCATCAACAACCAGAAGCAACTCGGGCTTGGGTATACCATGTACGCCGCGGACTCCGGCGGCTACTACCCTACGTACAAGGAGCCCGGCACCACCGGGCGGCATCTGGCGGCGGTGATGATCGGCAACAAATACGCGACTGCCCAGATTTTCTTCTGCCCCGCGGAAGTCGGAAATAAGACGACAGCCGCCGGACTTCAGTGGAATGTCGACAATAATCTCTGGAACAACGCCGTCTTCTACTATATCAGCTATGGCGTCAATTACCGTTTCATCTGCGGCAGTTCGGGAGCGGTTCCGGCACCCGCCGACACCACCACTCCCTGCCGTGACAGCCAGATCCGACGTCCGGCCCGAACCGTCTTCCAGGCGGACGACTTCGAGGGGCCGGCGAAAACCTCGGGTTATTCCCTTCTCTGGCCCTCCGGAACGCCGGGTTCTTATTCCGCCAGCCAAGGGTATCTTTATGCCCGCCATCCGGGGAGCGCCAATATTCTCTGGGCCGACATGCACGTGGAGGGCGAACGATTCGCCAATCCCCTGGCTCCCTATTCGGGTAAATTCGCCAACGGCTGGAACGCTCAAAACGATTCGGAGGCCAGCCTGTGGGACCGCAACTAATTAAACAAGTTTTTTTCGCCATATTGACGGCTGCCGCCATTCTTCCTGCCGCTGAACTGGATTTCTCTTTCGTCGACCTCAGCAGCGTCGCCAACCGAAGCTTTCTCGAATGGTTCGGCCAAGGGGAAGTCAACGACCTTGCCAGCTTCTCTTCCGGAGACCGGGTACTGGAAGGCGTTCCCTACCAAATCAGAGAGGGTGAACGCGCAGCGGTGATTCTGCGCGGCCGCGATCAAAAGGAACTGCCGCTCGACACCGGCGCAATTCCGGTAGGGAAGCGGGCCGGGGCTCTCTACTTCCTCACCGCCTGCGGTTGGAATGCGGGAATCGGGGAAACGGTGATGCTGGTCAACGTGCGTTATCGGGAAGCGGGGCTGTACCTCGAAATTCCGCTCCGCTATCAGTTCGAAACCGGCGGCTGGTGGCGGCCGGAAGCGCCTGCCCTGGGCAAAGTCGCCTGGCAGGGGCGCAACCGCAGCGCCGACATCGGCGTCTATTCCTTCGGTTGGCTGAACCCTCATCCCAACGAGGTCATCGAATCAATTTCCGTCAGTTCGCCAAACGGCACAGCGGTTCCGGCGCTGCTGGCGGTAACACTGGCGAACCGTGAAAGCGCGCTCCAGGAACTTCGGGAACGGAATAAAAAGAATGCCGAATCCGGAAAACCCGCCGCCGGTCCCATCCGGCTCCGGGCCGATTTCGCCGCGCCGGGCGTTCCGGCCCGGGATGACGTCGCCTCCCTCGCCATCGGCTTCAATCAACTGCCAGAGTACCGGCGCGCGGCGGCGCACCTGGCGGCCGCCGGAAAGCATAAGCCCTTCATCCGGCTTCAGATCAACATCGCCGAACCTTCTCCGGCCGAAAGCGTATGGGAATTCGAAAAACTTGACCGCTACCTTGAATTTATCGAGGCGGCAGGCGGAGAGCCGATGCTCTGCTTCGGTCCCGGCGGCCCAATCTGGATGGCCGATCCCGAGGTCCCCGGCACTTTGAAAGCCAACTGGCGGCCCCGTATCCCCGAGGAATATTATGCCTACTGCGAAAGCATCTTCCGCCGCTACGCCTTGGAACGTGCCAAACCGGTGTTATGGTGGCAGATCGGCAATGAAACCGAGCTGAAAGGTTGGAGCTACCAGTACTACGCCGACCTGTACAAAGCCCTCGCCCCCCGGTTGCGTCAACTTGCTCCCTTTGTCAAGATCGGCGGCCCCGTCACCTGCAATCCGAATCTTGGCTGGGCGCGTGAACTTTTGCGCGAAGCGGGGAATGAAGTCGATTTCCTCTCGTACCACCAGTACGGTTACTCGGAACCCTTCGATTCGCCCGACGACTATGTGATGGCACGTACCAACCGCTACCGCGAAACCGCCGCTGAATACCGCAAACTGGCGAAAGAATTCGGCCGAGATTTGCCGGTAATCGTGTCGGAGGCGAACACCAATCCGCGTTTCCAGCGTCCCGCCGGGACCGATCCCCGCATCCGCTCGCCTTTTAACGCCGCCTGGTATTTTTCGACGCTCTGCCGTTTCGCCGAAGGGGGCGGTACTGCGCTTTGCTACTTCACCCTTGACGGAGGATTTGGAGCCTGCCAGTTCGAAAAGGGACGTTTCACCCTTTATCCGGTCTACCACGCGCTCTGGCTTTTCCGCCGGACGGCAGGGCAGCGACTGATTCCGGCTGAGTCGGAGTCATCCACACTGGAGGGATATGCCTTTCTGGAGGAGGGCAAACGGAGTTTCGCAGTAATCAACAAGAGCGCCCGCCCGATTGAAGTCCGTTTGGAGGGAATTCCCGATGGCAACTGGCGGATGTTTTCGCTATGCGAAGAGAGTGCGGCGGCCTGCCGTTACCTGACGGCGGCGGGGGAGTTCCCCGTCCTGCCGGAGAAGAAGATGACGGCGGTTCCGAAAGAGTTTCAATTGACCGGATATGAGGTTCGGGTCTGGATACAGGAGACGAAATGAGTATAGAATGGCGGAACGGTGTCGTCCTTCACGGCGACCCGGAGCGGGGAATCCTTGCCGGGATCGGCCCCCTCAAGTGGAAAAACGAACGTCCTTTGTGGCGAATCAAAGTGCGGGAGGGCGCGGTATTTCGCGAACTTCCACCGGAAGCGTTTGAAACCTTGCCCGGCGGAGTATTCCTCTGTAGGGAACTGCCGCTTCGGGTAACGCTCTCCTGGCGTCCCGGCGAAACGGGAGAGGCAATCTGTACCCTCGGCTTCGAGGCGGAGGAAGGGGGCGAGGTGGCCGAACTCGGCTTCCGTGCCGGTGGACTCGTCCGCGTCGCCGGTGAAGGAGAGGAAGACATTTTGTACTACCCCTTCGCCACCGGGCTGCGGATCCCCTCCCCCGCGAAAGCGGTATTTGAAGGACTGCGTCGCTACGACACCCAGTATGGTCCGGGGGAGTTTCTGCGCCACCTCAACGTGATCCGGTCGGGACTCCCCGCCAAAGGCGTCGGCGAGGTGCTGCGCGAACAGCACAAAGTGGAAAGAGAATTGACCGACTATCGTGAATGGCCCTCTTCCGCCGTCTTCGAGTGGGGATTGCACCAGTCGCTGGCCTACCCCGGCGGCTGCTCGATGACCTGGCTTCATTACGCAGGAAGGGAACGCGGAATCGCCCTCTCGGTTGTGGAGCCGGGGCTGGAAAAAGCCTTTCTTCACTTCCGTGCCGAACGGGGACACGCGGGAATCGATCCCGGCATCACCCGGGTTTTCAATCGTCCGCTCGCATCCTGGCGCGGTGACTTTATTCTCGCGCAAACCGGCAACGACTGGCGGGAAACCGCCCAACGCTACCGGCGTCGGCTGGACGGCGTGTTGCCTCCGGCGGTACATGTTCCTCCGTTTTTCGCCGAAGCGCCGGGCGTCATCACTCACTATGACCTTAAGTGGGAGGACGGCACTATTCACCACCGTTATGCCGACCTGCCCCGGCTCTCGCGCGAGGCACGTGAACTCGGTTTCAGCACCCTTCTTCTCGCTGGATGGAATCGGGGCGGCTTTGATAATTTTGAACTCAACTACCAGCCCGACTCTGAGCTTGGTACGGAAACAGAGTTGCGGGAAGCGATCGAAACCATCCACCGCGAAGGCGGGCGGGTAATCCTTTATGTCAATGTCCAGTGTATCGCCGCCGACGGGGCCGATTTCGCCGGCCAAGGAGCGGAGCTGGTGGTCCGGCACGCCGACGGTTCGCCGGACCGTTTCGGCGAAGAGTACCTGGCCCATCCCCTCGCCGTTCTCTGCCCGGAGGCTCCCGCCTGGCGGGCTGCGGTCAAAAGAAATATCCGCTACGGACTCCTCGAACTCGGCGCGGACGGGCTCTATCTCGACCAGATCGGTTCGGCGCCGCGCGAATGCTATGGCGCACATCGTCATGGCGGTTCCTGGGTGTCAGCCTACCGTTCACTGTTGACCGAAGTCCGGAGCGAACTGGCGGCGGCGGGGCAAGAGTATGTTTTCATCACCGAATATCCGATGGACGCCTATCGTGACTTGATCGACGGTTTTCTCTGCTACTCCTACTGGCAGGCGGCGACGGACCTCTGTTACCCGGCATTGTTCCGCGAAACGTTGCCCGAAGTGCAATTGCTCGACATGACAATGCAGAAGCCATGGCGGGGACGCCATGCCGTTGAAAGCGAATTTGCGGCCGAAATCTTCTGCCGCCAGTTCATCGAAGGGTTGAAGTATTGGACTTACTGTCACGCACCCGGAAATCCGGCACTGGCGGAGCTGTTTCCGATGGCGGTCCGGCTACGGAATAAAGCGTGGAAATTCTTTGCGGAAGGACGGGAACTCGGCGACCGGAACCTCGCGGAGGCCTCCCCGGGACTCGTACTCCGGGAGTTCCGGCTGGGAGAGCGGCGGCTCTTTGCCATCTGGAACCCGCGGGAGGAAGAAGGCTGGTTCACGCTTCAAGACGAAGAACAGCGGATTCCGGTCGAAAAATCCCGGTTAATATTGGTGGAGGTTTGACAAATGAAACGCTTCTGTGTATACTATGCAATGTTGCTCTCCGGTTGCCTTTTCGGTGCAAATCTGGTTCCGAACCTCTCTTTTGAGGGCAGCGGCGATGCACCAACTGGCTGGCTCCGCTATCAGGCGGCTCCGGACCAGCTTCTCTACCGGGCGGGAACCGGCGACGAGGGCAGTTTTGTAGTCGGCATCGGCGATCTGCCGGAGAAAACGGGGGGCGGCTGGATGGGAGAAGCATTCCTCCGGGTAACGCCGGGAGAGTATCGCCTCTCCTGCCGGATCCGGGCGGAGAATGCCTGGGGAAATGCGGCGGGGGCGGTCTTGTACACGTTAGAAAACGGCAAGCCGAAGTGGTTGCAGACGGAGCACACGCCGATGGTGGACGGTAAGCGCGGCTGGACGCGGGTGGAACGGGTATTTTCGATTCCCCGGGAGGTGTGTTTTCTTCGGGTGAGCCTAGTCCGCCGTTGGGGCGGCAAGGGAATATCGTGGTTCGACGCGGTATCACTGGAACGGTTGTCGCCGGAAACCGCAGTGGAAGAAAAACCGTTCCGGCTTGCGTTAGAGAAAGCATTGACGGCCGAGAATATTCCGGTCGGAAAGGCATTGAGAGAGGAAGCGATTCCGGCGGTTGGCTGGCAAAAATTGGAGGAGAAGGGGGGAACGCTGACCGAATCGAATGGCGTGCTGACGATTGCGGATACGGCACTGCGGGGTGTTGGCTGGTTAAGCCCGGCCTTCGCGGTGGAACCGGGTGAAGTTTATGGATTTGAGGCGATGGTGACGTTGCATGGAGCGTGGCATACACGATTGGCAGCGGTGCTGTTGGATGGAGATGATCGAGTGATGGAGATACGAATGGGAGCGGAGTCGAAGGAGCTGCGGCGGGAAATTCGCTGCCGGGTGGGAGCGGGGGTGCGCCGCGTGCGCTTCGCGGTGCTTCAGGAACGCAGCGGAGGCCGTTCGGAATGGAAAAACTTCTCCCTGAAAAAGTATTAACCCAAAAAGATTGTGAAGTTACAGTTACCTTACGGAGTAAAACCATATGGATCCGATTATCGAGACACTGGCGAAGGAGATGAACCTGTCGCCCCGGACAATTTACCGGGCGCTGCGCAACGAAGTTTCGGAGGCGCGTCCTTCGGTGGCGCGGCGGGCGGAGGCGATCCGCCGACGGGCGGGTGAAATCGGCTACCGGACCAACGGGGCCGCCCGTTCGATTCGCGAGGGGAATTTCAAACAAATGATGCTCGTAACGGCGCGACTGGAGCACACCTACGCGCCGACACTTTCGACCTACCTGCCGGTGTTGTCGGAACTGTTGCTGCAACGCGGCTGCCATCTGGCCTTGGAGGAGTTCCTGATCGATCGCCGGACCGGGAGGGCGATTCAACCGCGCAAATTGTTTCAGGAGCGTTCGGAAGACGGTATTTTTGTTGTGATTTCGTCAGGTCACTTCCCACCTGAGATGGAATTGGCACTGGCCGAACTGGGAGTTCCCCTTGTCTGGCTGAATCATCAGCCCGCGTTGCCCGATGCCTGCTGCGTGATCAGTGATGAGACGCGGGCCATCAATGAAATGGTTGATCACCTGGCCGAACTCGACCACCGGCGAATCGCCTTCCTGACGGTGGAACACGAACACTATTCCACCCGACACCGTAGGGAGGAGTTGGAGCGCGCCGCCCGCCGGAAGGGGCTTGAACTGGCAGTGATCCGGAGCAACGAAGCCTGGTTCGAGTCATCGATCCGCAAGACTGCGGAGCATTTTCTGGAGGAGTATTTTCCCCGCTACACCGCGGCGGTCTGCTTTAACCGCGAATTCATGAACGTTCTGCGCTATGCGGCAGGGAAACGGGGGATTTCAATTCCGGGGGAGCTGTCGGTCTGCCACTTCATTTCGCTGCTCGAACACCAGACCCAGAGAGAGTTCCCGCTGAGCGGGGTACTCCTGTCCGAAGAAGCCATGGCCCGAGAGGCGCTACGGCGAATGGACCGCCTGGCGGCAGGGAAAACACCCGGCCCCAGCCCCTGCCCGGTGGAGGCAAATTTTATCGTCGGAGAGTCGACGGCGAGAACCTGATTATTTTCTCAGTTCGACTTTGAGGAAGGTGAGGAATTCGCATTCGGCAGTGTATTGTTCTGGACTGAAGACAGTCAGGGACCAGCTGCTTTTGCTGCCTTGGAAGGCGTAGCCTCTTTTCTTGAGCTGGTCTTTGATGCTGTAGGAGTCGAAAACCTCGATCACCTTGCGGTATGGCGAGGTCTTTTTCAGCTTCATCCAGGCGTCATGCAAGGGCAGAACTTTGTCGCGGTAGGCGGCCATGATCTTTTTGACGTTCAGGTCGCGGTGGTCCAGAGCTTCGTAATCCCGGAAATTGGTCAGGATACGGGCGATTTCCTCTTTTTCCAGCCCTTGGTCGGCCAGCAGGTTTTCGCATTTGAGATGGAGCTTTCTGAGCCGTTCCGTGATTTCATTGAATTCCTGATCGTATTCCAGCGGATTGGCTCCGGATGCTTTGATGCTTTTGACTGTCGCGTACATATTATTTAGCTTTGGTTTTGATGGTTCCGAGGTAAAATTCGCTGACCGGCAGCAAGTGATTATAGGCAAAAGCCTGAATAAATTCATCCGCCGGAATGACCGGTTTGGTGACCTGTTTATCGACTCCGGCTCCGACCACCTTGGCAAAAAGGCGGATGGGGCGGGGTTCGGTAAAACGCTCCGCTTTATTTTTCAGATAGACCGTAAATTCCGTATCGCCGGGCGCGATAACGACATCACCGACCATGCTGTCGTCCTCGCTGCTGATCATCAGCGATTCCTTGAATCCGTCGAAATGCTTCACATAAAGCTTGATCGCACCGCTGGCTCCCGGCCGGAGACTCAGCATGGATTTAGCGGTATAAACTTCGAAATCCGGCTTAGGCGGCCCGATTTGCAATTGATAACGGTAATCCGGACCTCCGGCGCCGGTGGTATCGCCAAGTTCCAGTCGGTATTCGCCGTCAACCGGCAGCGTCACCGCGAGAACGGGATCGGCCTGCTGCATGATTTCACCGATGTTGAGTTCGGACGGCGAATCGTCGGCTTCGGCTATGAGCTTGCCGTCGGGGCCATAGAGGGACAGTATGCCGTCAAGCGGCGAACCGTACCGGCGGGCGGCCACCCGGCAGACAATTTTCTGCCCGGCCTTGCCGTTGATCCGGTGAATCGACCGTTCGCCAGGCTTGGAAACCACTCCGGTGATGCTTTCCGGGAATTCCGGGAACGACATCCGATACGGCAGCGTTCCAAGTTCAATGGCGACCCGATAGACGAAATCTTCGCGGCCGCGATAGAGATTGTCCCGGACTTCGAGGGTATACATGCCGTCGGCTGCCGCCCGAAAACGCAGTACCGGGTCGGGATTGAAATATTCATTGTCGGCAAAGGCCGCCTCTTTGCCCTGCGGGTCCAGCAACCGGAGCACCGGGCGGAAGTGCCCCGGTACCGCGTCGCCCAGAAACGGATGCAGTTTGCGCCCGGTCAAGGTGAACGTATAATCCTGCCCTGCGGTCAGTTTCAGCGAAAAACGATCGGTTTCGCCCGGCATGATCTGACCGTCCAATACCACCGGAAACGTCTCGGCAGTCGGCGGTTTGGGCTTGGGCTGCCCGGGCGGAGTGAAATACGGTTCGACAACATGCGGCGCGGCGTCGATATAGAACAGGTTCGGAGCGGAAACACCCTGATTTCCCCATATCCGAATTTCGCGCATACCCGGCGCGGCATCCGGAGCGATTTCCATATCGACGACCGCCAGTTGATTGAGTGCCGGAGTCGCCTGCAGCGGATTCGGCCTGATGATCAGATTCCGCTGCACCTGTTTGCGGCAAAGCTCATCGACTTGGTCCAACTGGTCCCACCACGGATGCTTACGCCAGGCCTCAAGATCCCGATCTTCCGGAAGCGGCGGTTTTTCGGGGTTACCCGCTTCGATATTCTTGATCCAATCCAGCAAAAATTTACGCTGTTTTCCCTCAGGATGGGGAAAACCGGGAACACTCGTCACCTTTATAGAAATGATCCCCTCCCCTGAAAGAATACCGGAATGCACGCCCTTGAGGTGCTGTCCGCCGATCAACAGCCGGACTTTGGTCCCGGCCTGGGCTCCGGCCGGATAGATATAGCCAATATGAGGATCAGCCGCCCCGGCAGTCCACACAATTATCCATAGAGCAAGAATTAACCGTTTCATTCTGTCACCCCGCCCTGTAAATTTCGCGCAGCCGTCCGGCTTTGGACTCTGGCGGCAACACGGTGGTTTCCAATCCGATCTGGTTCGGCAGCGGACCGTCCGGATCAATGCCGCAGAGCTCATAAATACTGCCGAGCATATCCTGCGGCGCCACCGGGCGCGAAACGACATTGGAGGCGGTCTCGTCGGAAACGCCGACTACCTGGCCGCCTTTGAAGCCGCCGCCGGCCACCAACGAGGAAAAACACTTCGAATAGTGGTTGCGGCCGCCGTTCCACGGAGCCTCCCAGTCGACTTTCGGGGTTCGCCCGAATTCACCGGTCCACCAGATAATCGTGCTGTCCAGTAAGCCCTTTTCCTGCAGATCGGTAATCAACGCGGTCGTAGCGCGGTCCATTTCTGCGGCCTTGGTCCGCATGGTTTCGAAATGGCGCTTGTGGGTGTCCCAGCCCTGGGCGTTGATCGTGATGTACGGGACTCCGGCCTCGACCAGCCGGCGGGCCATAAGACAGGACTGCCCGAGTTGATTGCGCCCGTAACGGTCACGCATTTCATTGTTTTCCAGTCTCAGGTCGAAAACTTTTGCCGCTTCGCCTTCGACCACTTTCCGGGCCTGTTTCCCAGCCTGCTCGAAATCAGCGAACTCGGTAATCGGTACCGGGGCGCTTTTGCCGAATGTATCGATTTGATCGAGTAAATTGAAACGCCGGGACTGTTCCTCCGGCGTCAGGCCGCCGGGCGGCACAAATCCGTCAACGAGAAACCGGGCAGCGTTCGGATTGCCGCCGGTGACCAACGGACTGTAGCGTTCGTTCAGGAAACCGACTTCGGAAAAACGCCCCTTGGGAATGGTCAAAATAATATACGGCGGAATCGGCGAGTCATGATTTTTCGACTTGAACATCGCAACCACCGCGCCGATAGCCGGGAAAACCTTACCGCCCCCGGGCTCGCGTCCGGTCTGCATCAGATAAGTAGCGGTTTCATGGCCGCGATGCGGATGGGTCATGGTGCGGATCAGCGCATATTTGTCGGCATGCTGAGCCAGCATGGGAAAAAACTCACTGATTTCAATGCCGGGGACATTGGTGGGGATCGCCTTGAAACCGCCGTTGTAATCCCGCGTCGCCTTGGGCTTCGGGTCAAAAGTCTCGAGCTGGCACGGGCCGCCCCATACCCAGATTTCGATGACCGATTTCGCACGGACCGGCAGAGGCGCTTTCCGGACTTCTCCGCCCAGCGATATGAAAGGCGAAAGAGCGCCCAGAGCGCCGAGGGCCGAAAGATTTTTAAAAAATTCGCGTCTATTCATAATTGACCTAATGTTGATACAAAAATTCTTTGGAGTTGATCAGAGCCCAGCTGAGATCCTGCGGTAAACGCCATTTGGTCCGGTTCTGGAACTCCGCCATGATCAACGATTCTTCTTTTACTGAAGGCGGCCTGGAATAAAACCGCCAGTACAATTCTTCAATTTTCTCCGGCATTGAAAGTTTGGCAAATTCTTTCTTTTTGGTCATCTGGTTGAGATTCAGATACAACTCACCGGAATTGAACAGCCAGAGGCGCTGTTTGTCGTTGACTGCGTTATTTCTCTCGCTCAAAATACCGGAATCCCGGGCAGGACGGCCAAACAACAGCAGAAATGAACTGGACATTGAGCCATCGGCCAGGGTAATCGCCCGCGCTTTCGGGGGGATGAAGGTGAAAGGCTCCGGGATCACGCTTGAGTATTTTCCCGGCGCGCCGGTGAGGTCGCGGATGGCGTCGTCCAGCACTTCCGCCTCTAGCCGACGAATCGGGTAAACGGCAAAATGCTCCTGAGACCCGGGCTGAAAGGAGGCGGCCCGGTATGCCGCCGAATTGGCGATGGTCCGGCAGAGCTGCCGGAAATCATAACCGCTCTTGATAAATTCCGCAGATAAATGCGCCAGCAATTCCGGGTTGGATGGGAGATTGTCCGCCCGCAAATCATCCGCTTCGTGTACGATTCCACGTCCGAAAAACCAGAACCAGACGCGATTCACCGCTGCCCGGGCAAAATCCGGATGCGCCAGCACAGATTGCGCGGCTTTGAGATTCGGATTGTCGGACGCGTTTTTCCAGTAAACGATTTCTTCTTTCCACTCTTTGGTGCTTTTGAATTGAACCGGCTCAAAAAGAGCGGTAAATTCCTTGCGCTTGGATTCCGGCCACAGTTCAAACCGGTTCCCCAGAAAAGTCAGCGCCGCTACTCCGGCAATCCCTTCCGGGGTGCGATTGGCCACCGCCCGGTAGAAATTCACCTCGATTTCCAGAAAATTACTGCCGGACGCACTAAGCAGCGCGTAAGCAAAGCGGTCATACGGTTCGTTGTTTGCGATAAACGCCCGGACGCGCCGCTGATATCCATACACCGCATTGGGCCAGAGATTGATGGGAAATTCCGACTTCACCCGCAGAACGTCACACCAGCGCATGGTCCAGTAATCGGCAAAACTGTCACTGGTCAACAACTTATCCAGCAGTTTTTCCCGTTTATCCGGCGCGGCGCTTTGGATATATTCGCGGGCCTCTTTTACCGTTGGAATCCGTCCGCAGATATCCAGGTAGGCCCGCCGTACAAATACGCAATCCGTGGCCTCCGCCGGTTCCGGAATATTATGGCGCTTCCAATCCTGTTCCAGCAACCGGTCGACCTCGGACACGATAGCCACTTTGTCCGGCTTTGCATAAATCTCCAGCTCCTGGGCCGGCAGAGACCAGACAATCAGAAAAATTAATGTAAGCATCCGGAATTTCATATTACGCTCCAATCAGGCAAATTCCTTGAAAGCAGAATTTCCCGAGTTGTTTACCGCGATTCCTTCCATTTCGACCAGCCAGCCGGGACGGCAAACCGTTCCTTTGACCATGATCCGCGCGGTTCCGGCGGGCAGCAGTTTGCCGATTATCGCCTCCACCGCGTCCTGATCCGCCGGATCGCGCAAATATACGATCGCCTGTTTCAAATCCTCCAGCTTGCCGCCGTGATTGTTCAACAGAGCCTCCACGTTTTCGACCATGCGCTCCGTCTGGCGCTCGACGTCGTACCGGTGAACGATTTCGCCGTTACGGTCGATGCTCGCCGTGCCGGAAATATAATAATGCGAGCGGTCGCCGAAAATAATCCGGACTCCGCGCTCGAAAGTCACCCCATAGACATGCGTGGGCGACAAATGGCTC
>JAVBRM010000160.1:0-17081 GCA_031548025.1 Victivallaceae bacterium
AGGACGGTTGTTTATGCGGCCGACTTTTGAAAACTGCGGTATTTACATAAATAGAACAATTGCAGAGTATAGCAAGAAACTGAGTTTGAAATTGTATTATCGCGAGGCGGGAACGAAGGATTTTCTGCCGGCGTTCGATCCGGTGGAAGTCTGGCAGGAAAACGCCTGGCGCGGTTCGCTGCTGATGCTGCGGGAAAACACTCGGTATGAGGTGAAAGCTGTAATCTCCGGCGAACTGGAGGATACGGTGACCGGTGAATTCACTACACTGAATTCGGAGGTGAAGATTGCCCGAACGGTGGTGCTGGATCCCGCGGAGTTCAAAGGTTCGCTGACGATCACAGAGTCCGGGACCCCTGACGGTTATATTCGCTATACCATGAAAGGCGGTGTGCTGAAGGGAAAGAAAGCCCGGCAGGCGGTGATCAGCGCTAAAAACGTCAAGTATCTGGTTTTTGAAAATCTGACGATTGACGGTAATTTCACCCCCGGCGGTTTACAACTGCTGGACGCGCAGAATATCATTGTCCGCAACTGTGAAATTTACGGATTCGGCCGGGTCGCCGAACGGAGAATGGATGTCGGCGGGACATTTTGCGACCCCAAAACCGGGAAACGGATTTACTATGATCCGGGCATCGAAATCACGAATTGCCGCGATGTCCTGGTGGAGCGCTGTTATATTCACAACCCGACGGCATTCAGTAATACCTGGTTCTATTCTCATCCGGCGGGGCCGACTGCTATCCGGGTGCTTAATAACGAAGGGGTGGTGCTGCGTTATAATGACCTGGTGGGCGGCGATCTCAACCGCTATATCGACGTGGTGCATGGGCCGGGTAACGGTACTTATGCCGGCGGCTTCAAGCGCGACGCGGATATTTACGGCAATCTCATGATCTTTTCCGACGACGACGGGATTGAGCTGGAGGGTGGCGAAATGAACTTGCGGGCTTATCTGAATCGTTTCGAAGGGACTTATTCCGGGACCAGCACCGGGGCCGCCCAGCTTGGGCCATGTTATGTGTTCCGCAATCTTTATGTCCGTCCCGGCGATGAGGATGACTGTTCGGGCTCTGCACTGAAAAGCGGCTTGCAGCGGCAGGGTTATGGTGCGGTTTATTATTTGAACAATACGGTGACGTGGCAGAGCTCGCCCTATGGGATTACCAGTTTTCATAAGGAGAAACCGGAGGCGAATATCAATCCATTATTGAAGTGTTTCACCCGCAACAATATCATTGCCTGTGGCAGTCGCCTGTTTCATCGGACATTTTACTTCTGGCGCAGTGATGTGGATTATGATCTGATTCATATCCGAAAGCCCAATCCGAGTACAGTTGTCGACCGTCAAGCCCTTGACGAGGGCGGTCAGGAAAAACACGCGATTTATGCCGAACCTCAATATGTGGCGCCGGAGCGTGGCGACTTCCGTCTTCGTCCTCGCAGTCCCGGCTGGGAAAGCGCGCAGAATCTGCCGGACTTGAAAGTGGTTCATCGCGGAGCGTTTCAGGAAGACGGCATTGCCTGGTTGCCTTACCGTCCACTGCCGGTGGATGCGGATTGGCAGGAGATATACTTCAAATCTTCGCAGGGTGAAATGACACGCAAATTTACGGTTACGACTGGAGGGAAGGGGATCGAACTGCCATTCAAGACCAATCGCAGTGAGGATTTCTTTACCGTTACACCGGAGTCCGGGGTGTTCCGGAGCGGTGGTAAAATCGAATTTACGGTAACTGTCCATCCGGAAAAGTTGTTGCGTCCCCGGGTTTACAGCGGAGCGATATTGTTGCGTACCGATGCCGGGTTATCGATGCCGATAACGGTTTATGCCGACTTTGGCGACAGTGCGGAGCGGCGTCAGGAAATGCTCAAGCATGCCATCGTCGTTCCGGCAAAACTCACTCCAGAGTCGCCAACCATGACGACCACGGTAAATATTCCGGAAGATGGAACCTGGTTCCTTCTGGCCGATATTTCCGAATGCCCGGAGTCCGGCAATTTTCAGGTGAAACTCGGAGATATGGAGCACTCTTCGGCGCTGAATCGGGGGGCTTCCATGCGGGCAATGGTACCGTTTGGCGGCCTGAGCGCGACGTATTTTCCGCTGAAAGCCGGCGAACACCGCTTATCGATACAGGCCGACGGTGAGTTGCGCGGCCAAATCGTGCGTTGGCTGATTACGAAAGAACCTCATCTTTTTACCTGGCGGCAAGGAGGGGCTAAATGAACAGAAATAACCAAGGAGTTTGTGGAATGAAAAGATTTTTTACACTCATTGAATTGCTGGTTGTGATAGCGATCATAGCGATACTGGCAGCACTGCTGTTGCCGGCCTTGAGCCGGGCCAGGGAGAGTGCCATGATTTCCAAATGCGTGAGCAACCTGAAACAGTGTGTATTGGCCCTGAATTGCTATGCCGACGATGGTCAGGATTATTTCCCCCCGGCGCATGCCACCTACAGCGATGGAAAAGACTACAGTTGGGGATTCATCCTCAGTGACAACAAATATCTGCCGGTTCCGAGGGAAGGCAGCACCACGGAATGTATGTTGCGTTGTCCTACGCAAAATTACGGTGAGGATTCGTGGAGTCGTCGCGGAGTCAATTCATATGGTCTGATCGCCGGGCTCGACGGCTTCGGAGAAGAGGTAGTCACCACACTTTCCTTGCCTGTTTACCGTATTCGGCGCGCGGCCATGTTTGAGCGCGACAACCGTGCCGTTCCGCTCGGCGGGGACAGTCGCAAAGGCAATACCACTTCGACTCAGCAATGTTGCATAAACATGGCGAAAACCGGCAGTATTCTGATTACCAACGGATCGTTTGGATTGCATTTGCGGCATCGCGGGGCGGGAAATGCTTTCTATGCGGATGGACATGTTTCCGGTATGACCGCCCGTGATTTCGGGGTTAATACCAAAATTTACTACTCCATTGCCAAGCCCTGAGTGTATTCCGGCCAATGTCCTGAAATCAAATTCCTTTTCATTTTTTTCAATTATCGTCGATTGGGTGATCGTGATATATTATCATTAACACCAACTGGAGGTTGAAAAGTGAATTACTGGAAGCCGGATGGCGCGTTTTTTGTCGGAGATTGTATGCCGTTTTTTCATGACGGCATTTTTCATCTGTATTACTTGCTTGATGAAGGACATCACAACCATCCGCGTGTTGGAACGCGCGGCGGACATCAATGGGCGCATATTTCTTCTCACGACCTGATCGAGTGGACACCGCATCCACTTGCGTTGCCGCTGGATTTCGAGGCGGAAGAGTGCAGCAATTGCACCGGTTCTTTATTAGCGCACAAGGACCGGATTTATGCGTTTTATGCGCTTCGCTCAAGCTGTTTCGAGGGAGAACGTTTCCGGATTGCCGTTAGTGACGATGGAGGAATCTCTTTTCACAAAATGCCGCCGCCGGAGCTTGATGGCGTGAAATTCGGGTATACAAGCAATTTCCGGGATCCCATGGCGTTATATGATGCGGAGGGACGGATTCATCTGTTGATTTCTGCGTCACGGCAAGTGGATAACGGAAATATGACGCTGGAAAATGGCGAAATCGCTCATTTTGTTACGGACGACTTGAATCATTATGTCGACGAGCCGTCGTTGTTGCGCAGTTGGGGAGTGCCGGAGTGCTGCGATTATTTCCAGTGGGGGGAGTTTTACTATATTTTATTCAGTGTGCGGATGGAAACGCACTATCGATATTCCCGTTCGCCGTTTGGGCCGTGGCTGGCTCCTCCGCTGGATGTGCCGGCTTGTCCGCAATGCAGAGTCATGAAGACCGCGCCATGGCATAATAATCGTCGGGTCGGCGTTGGCTGGAGCCCTACCTGTGAGCAGGGGATATACCGCTTCGGCGGGCGTACGGTTTTTCGGGAATTGCTCCAGCATTCGGATGGTACTTTGGGGAGTGCATTGGTTCCTGAAATGATGCCGTGTGGGCCTGGAGTTGTCCGCGAGGCGGTGGTGTTGGAAAATATTTCCGGGCTGGAATGGCGGGGATGGAGCGAAATTCCGGATGATTTTCTGCTGGAAGGGCTCATCCGTTTCAAGCCGGGCACGCAGCGGTTTGGTTTCAGGATTGTCGAATCCGGGGGACACCGGTTCCGTTCCGTTGAATTCGATCCGCATGGCCGGAGAGTGGAAATGGACCGCGGAAATCGTATTTTTCAACTTGAGATGGATAGCGACGGGGTGCCATTCAAGTTGATTCGGAGACATGATCTGATCGATCTGGAAATCAACGGCAGGCGTACTGCGGTGACTCCTGGCGAGGAATTCAGCGGGGCTTCGCTGGTGTTTTACGTTAATGCCGGAGCGGCTTGCTTTGATTCTCTGAAACTTTATATTTTTTGATCAGGAGGATATTTCCATGCTCACTCTTGGTATTGATCTGGGGACGACCAAAACGGCGGCGGTGATCTGGGACGCCTCTGCCGGTTGTTTATCGTGCCGGACGCTGGCGCATGAGGCCGGTGCCGGCTGTCAATCGGTGGACAGAATTCTGGCTTCGGCGGAGGCTGCGATACGCAGTCTGCCGGAAGCCGAGCGGCGTCAAGTTGGAATGATCGGGATTACCGGGCAGATGCACGGGGTCGTTGCCTGGGACCGGACGCATTGTTCCGAATTGGAGAATTGGCAAAGTACTCTGGCGGTGGAGACCGGAACGCTCGAGCGGATTCGGCAAATCCCCGGCGCGGAGGGACTTTGCGCCGGTTATGGATTTGCCACGTTGGCGGTTCCGGGCTGGCGCCGGGATTACCGGTATGCGGCGACTTTGATGGATTATTTCGCCTGGCTGCTTACCGGTGGCGGCGAACCGGTTACCGAGGCTTCCAACGCCGCTTCGTGGGGTCTATGGAATTTTGAACATGGAGATTGGGACCGGGAGGCGATCGGAAAACTCGGCATTCCGGAGGGGATGCTGCCGCGTATTGTTCCGGCCGGATACAAAGTCGGGACTCTTTGCCGGGAATGGGCGGAGCGGCTCGGTTTACCGGAACAGGTGATCATCAAGGTTCCGATAGGCGACAATCCCGCGGCAATCATCGGTTCCGGCGGCGATTTGGAAAACGATGTTTTTTTGACGATCGGGACAGGGGCGCAGATTGCCTTTCTGCCGAGAAAAAGTGAAATTCCCCGGTGTGGCGGACTGGATTTGCGGCCATTTCCGGGAGGGCGGATTCTGGCAATTTCCGCTGTACTTAGCGGAGGCAAAAGCATTGAATTGCTGGCGAATTTTGTCGGAGAAATTCTCGAGGCATTTTCGTTTGCCGTTCCGAAGGAAGAGATCTACCGGAGAATTGCAGAGTGTTCCGCAGAGTCCGGCGGTCTGCAGGTGGCGCCGCATTTTGCGGGAGAGCGCGGCGATCCGTCTTTGCGCGGGAGCATTTCAGGAATTGATATGGGAAATTGGCATTTTGCCGCTCTGTGCCGGGCATGGCATGAGGGGGTTCTGGAGTCATTGCTCAAACCGATACCGAGGGAAATTCTGCAATGTCGCCAGCGGTTAATATTGAATGGAAACGCCATTCGCAAGTCGCCGGTTTTTCAGCAGATACTGAAAGAAAAATTGCCGGAATTGCAGATCGTTCTGCCGGAACAGTGCGAAGAAGCCGCTTGTGGAGTGTCAATCCAGGTGACCGATTGATTTGCGGTATTCCTGCGGGGAACAGTTGGAGTGCCGCCGGAAGAATACATAAAAATAGTTAATGTCGTCATAGCCCAAACTCGCGGCAATTTCTGAAATCGTCATATCCGAGCCGGAAAGCAAGGCCTGGGCTCGCAACAGGATTTGCCGGTTCTGGTAATCTTTCCACGAGATGTCGAACTGACGGTAAAAACCTTTGGAAAGAGCCGTTGGAGTGAGATTGAACTTATCGGAGAAATCTTTCAACCGAAGCCTGGCCGGAGGCGTATTTCTCATGGCTTCCAGCAGCTTTTGATAAAGCGGCGGCACAGTGGCGCGCTCTTTCATGACCGGAAAGATCTCAGGCAGGCAGTATGATACGGCAGCCATTACCGCGTTTTCCACGAACGGGCGGTTATCTTGCCGAATCGCCTGCTGAATGAGAAGAAACAGAGACGGATTATCGACTACGATAAGTTTGTGCAGGTCATGGGCAATGGAAAAATTAAAGCCGTCATAGAGGTGAAGATGAAATCCTTTGGTAATGCAATGATCATGATATTCCGTGATAAACGGAAGTCCGGCCGGGAGAAAGTAGAGTTGTTGCGGTTGAATGATAACGGTTTGATTTTCCACTTCCAGGCGGACGAAGCCGCTTTCGACCAGGATCAACCTGGAAATGAGCGGCGAGTCATGATGAAAGCGAGCTGGATTCACAAATTCAGAGAAAGAGTTGCAAATGAAATCGCAGTTGAGTTCGAGTAGAATTTCCTCAAACGAAAAATGCTGCGTCATGCCGGAATTACGGTTTTGGCGCAGAATATCTTTTCTATCTTGATAGCAGACGGTTTTCATTTTTGCCAGCGCAGAGTCATGGCGGTGTCATGAGATTCCGATTCGACGAAACCGAGTTTCTCATACAATGGTTTTCCCGATTTCGTAGCCATGAGATCGATATATGACAGGTTTTGAGTTTTGCCGATAGCGATCAGGCGGGTCATCAATTCCATGGCGATGCCCTGCCGGCGATACGCCTGCCGGGTATAAACGTTCATGATGGTGCCGATTCTTCCGGTAAGGAAGAGCGGCGAGGCCGGTTTTTCCTGAATTAATAGAACTGCCATTGCCGCGAGCTGGTTATCCGCCTTGGCCAGGCAGGCAAAAAAATCGATATTCAAATGCCTGCTGAAATATTCGGGCAATTCAGCTTGAAGTTTTTCCCGTATTGGAGCCGACAGTTTTTCCAGATTTTCATCAAGAAATTCAATCCTCAGGGTCGTTAAATCGGCATAATCATTCTCATTGGCGATAAAATAATTTATTGGCATTGTGTATTCCTTCTGTTGAAGCATATATCTTCCGGAATTTACCATGCGATTCTTGTTTTTCAATCATTAATAAACGATAAGTTCGGTTTATGTCTCCCGACTCGAATTTAATTGATTGGAACGGATATATTGAGAGACTGCAGGAGTTCCTGCAGTTTTTCCATTGTCAGCGGTTTGTAAATAACGCCGTCGAATTCTTTCATCGGGTGGTTTTTGCATGTTTCCGTGTCGGCGGTTACGGCAAAGATCCGGACTTGGGAAAATTCCCGGATATCGCGAATCTGCCGGGCGAGATCACGGCCGCTGACATCCGGCATCCAAAGGTCGGTCAACACGATGTCCGGGCATTCCTGATGCATCATATGGAGAGCCTCCTTGGCGGAGGTCGCGGTGGTGGAGTCTATGCCCGATTTTCTCAGCATTGCCTGCAGTACCTTGAGGTTCAAGGGGACATCATCGACCAGCAATATCCGATAAGTGCCCAGCGAAGCCGGTGAAAACGGCAAAGGCGTGGTTTCCGGAGCCGTACTGCCTGTGAATACCGGCACTTGCTTCAATATCAATGTGAAGTTGCTGCCTTTGCCCTCTTCGCTTTCCAGGCGGATTTCTCCGCCCATATGGTGAGCAAGACGGCTGGAGATAGTCAACCCGAGGCCTGTTCCCATGAAAACACGGCTGTCACGTTCGGCATCCTGCTGTACGAATGGTTCGAAAATCCGTTTTTGTGCCTCCGGACGGATGCCGATTCCGGTGTCGATGACATGAATGATCAGATCGGCGAGATCGGCTGACTTGCTGTCGAATTCGATTTTCAATGTGACTCCGCCCGTAGAGGTGAATTTCACCGCGTTTCCGGCAAGGTTCAACAGAATTTGGCGCAAGCGCATTTCATCCAGCAATAAAAGCGGTATGTCCTCCGGAGCGTCGAGCCGGACGAAAATATTCTTCTTATCTGTCGCCGGTTTGAATATATTGACGAGCTCGCGGCCGAGCTTGAGCACATCAGTGGGATATGGCGTCAGTACCACTTGTTCGGCTTCGATTTTCGAGAGATCAAGGATATCGTTGATCAAATTCAGCAAGGTTGCCCCGGCAAACTGGATGCTTTTCAGGTATTCCAGGCGCTCTTCCGGGGCCAGCTCGCCATGTTGCAATACTTCCGAGAAGCCGATTACCGCATTGAGCGGCGTGCGCAACTCATGACTCATGGTAGCCAGGAACGAACTTTTTACCCGATTGGCGTTTTGAGCTTCTTCCATGGCGGCGACCAGTTTATTCTGGTACTCTTTCAATGGAGTGATATCACGGATAGTCAGCACCGAGCCGATCGGCGGTCCGTCGTGGACAGCGATCGGAGAGAGATTGAAGATCACATCGCGGGGAGGGTGGCCCGGCACGCAGAGGGTATAGTTGTACATTTGGGTTACGGACATCTCATTGCGGATGGCTTCGGTCAGGGAAAAACCGTTTTCCGCCAGGGACATATCTTCCGGGCAGAGCTCGAAATACTCTTTGACCGGTTGGCCCGTGGCTGAGCGTAAGTTGCATCCAAGCATGGTGCATGCCGCCGGGTTCAGATAGGTGATGCGCGCCTTTGCGTCGGTGACGATTACCGCGTCGGCCACGGAGTCCAGCGTCAGGCGGGATTTATGCAGCGCCTCATTTAATTGCCGGCGGGTCTGGCAGAGCTCATCAATATCGGTCAGGGTCCAGAGCACGGCGTCGACGCCGAAGATATCGGCGGAAAATTTTACAACTTCCACACTGTACCGGCGTTTGCTGATTTCATGTTCAAACCGTTGCGGTTTGCCGCTCTGAAATACCTGCCGGATTACTTCCCGGACTTTGGCATCGTAAAGGCAGGGGATAGTACCGAGCCGCAGGTTGGCGCTGCTGTTGTCGCAGTTCATGTCGCCCGAATGCAGAAAAAGCAGACGTTCCTTCTGATCGCTGACGATGATTCTGCTGGGAATATGCTGTAGAACCGCTTCCTTACGTCTGGTCATGCGCTTTAGCCGGAAAAACAGCGTGGTGATCAAGCCCAGCAGCACCGTGAATACCAGCAGCGATACTCCGGTGACGGCCAGAAGAGGATAATTTTCCTCTTTAAAGATGGTATTTCCTCCCACTATCTGGGCGGAGGCTGGAATCTTCTGCCGCGAGATGCGGTCGTTTTTTACCGCACTCCAGTTGATTACGGTTTTCAATGGCAGCGCGGCAATAGTCAACTCCGAGGCTTTGTGCCCGCGCAGAATCGCCTCCACCTGTTTGGCCAGCGCCATGCCGATTGGTTTGACCTCCGTGTAGATACCGCCTATGGCTCCGTCCCATAGCATGGGTTCCTGCAAGGCGAACACCGGTGCGACGGATCGCTCGAGGTGGGTCATCATATACCGGAGTGAAGTGAGATTGGTGGAATCCCGGTTATACCAGGAATAGAAGAAAACCAGACTATTCTGATCCTGGCTCATGATCAGGTCGAGCAATTCATTCAGGGAAGTGGAGGCGTTATCCGGATAAATGTACTCGATACCCGGATAGCTTTCCTCGTAGCGCTGCCCGGCGTTCAAAATCCGCCTGCCCTGGATGCTCCAGTTGGTCAGCAGAATGATTCGTTTGGTATTTGGAAAGAAATTCAGCCCGAGTTCGATGTTGTCCGCCACCGAAACGCGTCCGAGTGCCCCGGTGGTATTCGGATGCGACTTGACGAGGTCTTTGGTCACGATATCGAGGCCGCAAAACGCGATTGCGGTCTGCGGCGGGATGTCCTTGCTGTGGCGCTGCAGCAGGTCAATCGCAATCTGCCCGAGCGGTATGAGTACATCGTAGTTGCCGTTGCGGATATCCGGCAACAGCGGCGCGAGTTTGGCGGACAGCGCCTCGTCGGTAACCTCCTCCGGGGCGAATGCATTCAGTTCCAAATGTTTTACCCGGAGTTTGATGTTGCTCTTGCTGATTGCGTGATTAAACGCGGCTGTCAGTTGGAAATCCGGAGCGAAGTTGATGGTAAATGAATAGAGCATGAGAATGCGTTTTTCGGAGGGAATTGTTTCTGTCGTGTTGCCGGCGAAAGTTTGTAACAACACCAATACCGAAAAAAACATACACAAGAAATATTTCATTAGAATCTCCAGTCGGCTTCTACGACGAGGCCGCCAAAAGTTATTTGCCGTCGGACAAATAGCCGCGCGATGAGATCATTTGGAATTTTATCAATGACCTGCAGAGCTTAATAATATTACTTTTGGCGAGATCATCCTCTTCATAATACGATCCGATAATGAATTTTAATTTACGTTTATATCGTGAAATTTTCAATCCTGTTTTTGCGATTTTTGTATCATTTTTTGGATAAAGTGAGAGCATTTATACAAAAACTCTTCACCGAATCATGATATTGACTTTTTCATTTTCAGTCATATATTTATTTCCAACTGAAAAATAAGGGAAGAAAATGTTTATGAAAAATGGTAAAGTCGTTGGAATCTTGTTGCTGTTGGCCTTATGTCTGGGAATTTGCGCGGAGGAGGCCAAGGTCACGTTGCCGCCGAAGGATAAGTTCCTGCTGGTACTGCTGGCCGGACAGTCCAATATGGCAGGGCGCGGAAAAGTTGAAGAACAGGACAAAGTCCCAAATCCCCGGGTGCTGATGCTGAACAAAGAAGGCGAATGGGTTCCGGCGGTCGATCCGGTTCATTACGATAAAAAGGCGGCGGGAGTTGGCCCCGGCAGAACGTTCGGTATTCTGCTGGCGGAACAGAATCCGGATGCCACGATTGGCCTGATTCCGACTGCTTGCGGCGGCTCCGGCATCGATCAATGGGAACCGGGCAAGCACTGGAAACAAACGGACAGTTATCCTTATGACGATATGCTCAAGCGCGCCCGGCGGGCGATGGAAGACGGTGCCTTGACGGTTATCCTCTGGCATCAGGGCGAGGCGGATTGCGGCGAGAAACGCGCTCCCAATTACGCGGCCAAATTCAATGCCATGATCGAACGCATGCGCAAGGATCTGAACGCTCCCCACGTGCCGCTGATCATCGGACAACTCAGCAAGTTCGAGCAGAAAGGCCCTTGGAGCGAAAGCAAGAAGCTGGTGGACCAGGCCCATCGTGACGCCGCGGCGAAACCGAATTGCGGATTTGCCGTTTCAGACGGCTTGACTCCGAATAAAGACATCGTTCACTTCGACGCCCCCAGTATGCGCGAATTCGGTAAGCGCTACTTCGAAGCCTATCAGAAAATAGTCAAAGCGGATAAGTAAAAATTCTAGAGTTTTTTCAATCACACTCCTTGTAAATCTATATATCTGGATTATTATTAGTAATAATTCCTAATAAATACAAGGAGAGTGATTATGAAGAAAAACCGGACTTTGGTAACACGGACGGCGCCTGATTTTACGGCGGATGCGGTGATGGCTAATGGATGCATCGGTAAACTGAGTTTGTCGGAGTATCGCGGTAAATATGTGGTGCTGTTTTTTTATCCGAGTGACTTTACGTTTGTCTGTCCTTCGGAGCTGATTGCCTTTGACAAAGCGTTGCCGGAGTTTAAGAAACGCAATACCGAGGTCATCGCGGTATCGGTGGATTCGGTATACAGTCATTTTGCCTGGAAAAATCTCGAACCCCGGCGTGGCGGCGTGGGGCACCTCCAATATCCGATGGTCGCCGACCAGACCAAAAGTATTGCGCGTTCCTATGGCGTGCTGGTCAATGACGCGGTGGCGCTTCGCGGCTTGTTCCTGATCGACCGTGAGGGCGTCGTGCGTTATGCCGTGGTCAACGATATGCCGCTGGGCCGGAGCACTGACGAAACTCTGCGCATGGTCGATTCCCTGCAGTTCTTCGAAGAAAATGGCGAAGTCTGCCCGGCCAACTGGCATCAAGGCGCCGAAGGGATGAAAGCCACACCCGAAGGCGTTGCCGAATATCTCGGCAAAAATTCTTGACAACTCTACCGGAGTATGATATTATAATGAATTGAAAATTGAAAATGTAAAATTGAAAATTATGGGAGAGTGAGATTCTCCGGAATTGGAAAATTTGAGTTGAGGAGTGACTCTCTTGAATTTTCCATTTTCAATTGCCAATTTTCAATTCAGAAATGAGGAGGAGAGTATTATGGCGGTGAATCAGAACTATTGGCAGGCTAATCTGTGTGCTGAAATGAAGCCGGTTCCCAATCTGCTGGTGATTTTCGGGGCTTCCGGGGATTTGACCAAGCGCAAATTGATTCCGGCACTGTATAATTTGTATCACCGCGGTTTACTCCACCCGGAATCCCGGATTGTCGGAGTCGCCCGGACCCAGATGAAAGCGGGAGAGCTGTGCAGTCATTTGCGCGAGTTTTTGCCGAAGAACGAGCCGGAAGTTGAAAAATTCCTGGAGAATGTTTCTTATGTTTCCGGCAGTTACGATTCCATCGACACCTATTCGGCGCTGGCGGCGGAGTTTGCCTGTGTGGAAAAAAAGTATGGACAGCCCATGAATCATACTTTTTATCTTTCGACTCCGGCGGTGCTCTACGAAACAATTATCCCCATGCTCGGTCAGAGTGGCCTGGTGGCGGAGAATTATGACGGCAAGCCCTGGCGGCATGTCATTCTGGAGAAGCCGTTCGGATACGATACCGATACCGCCGAAGAACTCGACCGGATGCTGCATCAATATTTACAGGAGCGCCAGATTTACCGTATCGACCATTATCTCGGCAAAGAAACGGTTCAGAATATTCTGATGCTCCGTTTTGCCAATATTATTTTTGAACCGATCTGGAACAATATCCATATCGACCACATCCAGATCACCGCGGCCGAAAATGTCGGCGTTGAAAAGCGCGCCGGGTATTATGAAAAGGCCGGCCAGCTCCGCGATATGTTCCAGAACCACATGCTGACGCTGTTGTCGCTGGTGGCCATGGAGGTGCCGGTAATGCTCGACGCCGACGCCATGCGCGACGAACAGCTTAAGCTGATACGTTCGATCCGGCCGTTTCCGCTGGACGATCTTGGCAGCTATATCGTCCGCGGGCAATATGCCGCCGGCAATAACATGCCCGCTTACCGGGAAGAAAAGGGCGTGACCGCCGATTCTCAGACTGAAACGTATGTCGCGGCTAAAATATTCATCAACAACTGGCGCTGGCGCGGCGTTCCTTTTTATCTGCGTTCCGGCAAACGTCTGAAAAGCAAGAACAGTGAAATCGCCATTACGTTCCGGCACGTGCCGCACTCGATTTTTCCGCAGCTTACTTCCCGCGAACTGGAGCCGGACGTGTTGATTCTGAACGTCCAGCCGCAGGAAGGAATGGCGCTGACGATCCAAGCCAAACAACCCGGGCCGCGTTTATGCATGGGGAGCCTGACGTTGAATTTCAATTACGCCGACGCCTTCGGCGGCAATATCCCCGACGCCTATGAAAGATTGTTGCTGGATAGTACCCTGGGCGACCAGACATTATTCATTCGCAGCGATATTATTGCCGCCTCCTGGCGGCTGTTTACCCCGGTACTTGAAGCCTGGCAGAATAACGCCACGCCGCTATACCCCTATGCTGTCGGCAGCGACGGCCCCGAAGAAGCGCAGCGCCTGTTCGGCAAATCCAACTATCACTGGCGCGATTTGTAAATCATTATTGACAAAATTCAATTGGATATTGCAAAACTCAATTTTAGAGTTATAATATAATTAGATATAATACGTAGGAGATTTAAAAAAATGCCAATTATTTCAATGTTTTTTGGAATCATCATCAGGCTTTTTTTCAAAGAGCACAATCCGCCTCACATTCATGCGGAATATGGAGATGATACGGCAAGCTTTGAGATTGAGAGCGGTGAAGTAATGGTTGGTGGATTACCGTTGCGCCAAACCAGGTATGTTCAGGCATGGATCGAAATTCATCGGGATGAGTTGATTGCAAATTGGAAAATTTCCCAGGAAGAAGGTAAAACTTTCATGATTGACCCCTTGAAATAAAGGAAGGTATTTTATGAATAAAACTATTAATGTCGTACCTTGGCGTGTTGTTGAAGTAAAAGCGTTAGGTGGGTATATGTTGGATTTGACTTTTCGTGACGGTTCGCGGAAGATCTACGATATGAAACCAAACTTGAAGTTTCCGCCGTTTCAACAACTGGATAATCCCGGATTATTTGCATTGGTAAAAATCGGCGGGGATTCTATTTGTTGGCCGGGCGATATTGATATTGCTCCGGAAGAGCTCTATGAAAATGGGATTCTTCTGTCAGAAGGATATCAGCCTGCTCCGGGAGAGCGCTGCTTAAACTGCGGACAAAAGGTTCGGATGAAAAGTGAAGCTCAAGTCGAAGCCTGTCGGGAAAATCTGAAAAAGCGCAAGTCCAAAGGTGGTCGGCCAATCAATCCATACAGTAAACGACAATTGGCGATCAGAGAAAAAACGTTATCTGACGGATAAGGGGACTGTTTTATGCGTTATGCGATAGTTTTTCTGGTTTTGAGTGTTGCATTATGCTCATGCGTATCTCAGGATAAATCCTATACAATCAGTTATGAGAAGTTGAACGGTGAATTCCTGTCATTTCTGCTGGCTCTTGACAAATATGACGAGTTACAGATGGACTTCCGGGAGAAGAAATTTATTGGGACAATGCTGGTTTATTCGGGCGATAAATTCGATAGCTTAAGCGACAAATTAAAAAATAAATTTGGCCGGCCAACGCTTGGGAGCGGTGATAGCCACAAGATGGATGTGTGGCGTCTTGAGGATCGCAAAGTCGGCCTCATGATCAGTTACGACGCGGAAAAAGACGAAACTCATATTATCGCCATTCCGTTTCTCCCCGCTCGCCAATGAGCGATTTTCTTTCTGCTGAGGCGTTTTTTCAGCTCGATGGATAGTGCGGTTGTAGATTTTTGTCTAATTCAAAGTCTGACTTGAAAAAAGTCAATTTCCCAAATACCACCGGCGTCATCGGGACTGGCGTGATTTGTAAAAGGACTTAAAGGACAGAAAAGACTCAAAGGACGGTCCTTTAAATCTTTTTTATCCTTTTTGTCCTTTCTCTGTAAAGTCTTTCGGTAAATCCACCTTCCTGCAGAAAATTTTCCTCCAACTTCAGGAGTTGTCTATCCAGCAGGAAACAGGTTGTTTTGATCAAAGCTGTCATGGCATTCGCGGAGCGCTCCGGGCCGCTGCTTTGCCACTCCGAACTGTTTTTCAAAAGCTCGCGCAAATCCTCTACTGAACTGACTCTGCTTTGAGAAATTCGCTGTCGCCTCGGATCATCGTTCAGCCATAGCGCCAAACCTCTCTGACGCAAAAAATCTTCATAATCCAGTAACAATTCTTCCAAACTGGCGCGTGCCACATTGGTCAGTTTCAATTCAGTCTTTTTGCTCGTTCCCGCAGCTACTGAACCCTCCGCGATATTCTGGACGCCGCTTCGAGCCGCCTGAACCATCTGATCATGGGTACGGCTCTTTATCGATATGTACCCTGAATTCCGGAAAGTTTTATAACAAGGCATTCTCCAAGTTTTGATTTTCTGTACAAAGAACGCTTTTTTTGTTTTTTGGGGCTTGATTTTTGTTTTTTGACTTGTTATAATATATAACAATGCGAGGTAATATATGAAAGACTGCGAAAAAGTAGAAACCAAGCGACGGGTACAGATGATCAAGGGACAATCTTACGTCTACGAGGATCATCCTTACTGGGATGCGTCAAAGGGACAGGCCAGGCACAAGCGAACCTATATCGGGAAACTGGATGAAAATGGCAATTTTATCCCCAACAAAGCTTATCGCGCCGGCGCGGAGGCCTCCGGCGATCCGGCGCATGAACACGAATTCGCCGCCCGGCGCTACTATGGTGCCGGTTATCTGCTTGATTGCATCGGTGCAGAAACAGGAGTGACAGAGGATCTGAAGCGCTGTTTTCCAGAGCATTGGTCTAAAATTCAGGCCTTGGTGTATTTCCTGGTCCAGGAAGGCGAAAGCGCGGTATATCGTTTTCCGCGTTGGGCGCATACGCATTGGCATTCCGAAAAAACCACGATGGTTTCGCAGGATATCAGCGAACTTTTCGGGGTGTTTGATGAAGACCGGAAGATGGAGTTTTTCCGGCGTCAGAGCATACGCCGCCTGGAGCGGGAATACCTGGCCTATGATACCACCAGTATTTCATCTTATTCGGAGCTGATTAAGCAGGTCCGCTACGGCTTGAACAAGGACCATGATCCGCTGGCGCAGATCAATCTGGCGTTGGTTTTCGGTGAGATATCCGGTCTGCCGGTATATTTTCGCAAGTTGCCGGGCAATATCAGCGACGTCAAAACCATCGGCAAACTGATTGGCGATCTGGCATTTTTGAAGTTGAAAAAGGTCAAGCTGGTGCTGGATCGCGGTTTTTACAGCGCCGATAATATCAACGCGTTATACCACAAGCATTACAAATTCATCGTTGGACTTCGGGCTGGAACTGTCCTTTTCGAACAACATGTAAACGCGGCGCGGGAGCAAATCCGTACTTATGCAAATTATCTGACGCCGGATGAGGTTTATTGCGTCAGCGCCGCCACGCAATGGCCATACGCCGAAAAAGATCGTCATGGCGAAGTCGTCCGCGAGGATCAGCGGCGTCTCTATGTCCATGTCTATTACAACGAACAGCGCGCCGCCGCCGAACGGAGCGAGTTCAATAAAACCCTGACCCAAATGCACGAAATGCTGCTCGAAGATTACGGTTCCGAAGAACAACGCAAGGTGGCGCTGCGTTATTTCAGCCTGAGTGAAACGCCCAAGCGCGGCCGCAAAGTCATCTGCAATGACGCCGCCGTAGAAGCCCATACCAGGAATTTCGGTTTCTTCGTGCTCATGTCCAATGAAATCAAAGACGGCGCCGCCGCATTGCGCAATTACCGCAACAAAGACCTCGTCGAAAAAACCTTCTGCAACCTGAAAAACCGCCTCGATATGCGCCGAACCAGAGTCTTTTCCGCAGAGAATCTTGAGGGCAAACTCTTTGTCGAATTTATCGCCCTGATTTACCTCGCATACATCCACAAAGTCATGAAAGAGCACAATCTCTATAAAAACTATTCCATTCAATCT
>JAVBRM010000125.1:0-14015 GCA_031548025.1 Victivallaceae bacterium
GGACGGAGGATGTCATGTTTGTGAAATGTTTGCATTGCTCGCAAGTTCAGCAGGTTACCGATGATTATCCTATTCCGGGTCTTGGGCAGAATTTTACTTGTAAGCGCTGCGGCAAGTTATCCGCGGTACTGCTTGAAACCGATGAATTGTTTCAAGAATCCCCGGTAGTTGCCGCCAAGCCGCGGCAAAAATGGCTCGTTCCATTGGTGGTTGTTGCCGTATTTGCCCTGGCGGTGATTTTGATCGCGATTTATCAGACAAGATCATGAGTATATATACTCAATTAGGGTGAAAATCATGAAATGCAGAAAAACACTTATCGCATTGATCATATTTGCAGTTGCCTCATTAGGGCTGTTGTTCATTTTGGCAATGCGAGTTTCTCCGAATGGATTATATCGTTCGGATCTTGCCGGATATTATGAAAATCATTATGGATATCTTTATTTTTCCGAGGGTAAATTGTATTCATTCAGTTTACATCCGTTGCAAGGGACAATGAAAGTTCATCAAGAACAATATTCCCTTACAAGCACCGGAAATATTGTTTTGCAGACGTTCGACACTATTTATGTTATGAAACCATATTTATGGGGAATTTATATTGACGGCGATGATAAATTTCTTCGTAGATACTGTTTCAGGTCCCTCTGTATGCCCGATAAAATCCATGATTATTTGAAACAGGCAGGGGAAACAGTTTACCAATGAAACGTCGTAAAAAAATACTTGTTACACTGGCTGTAATCATAAATGTCTCATTGGGTTTATGGTTATTGTCTATTTTAACAACGAGAGTTCCGCTGGATGGATTGTATCGCTCTGGATTCGCAGGATATTTGGATAGCGATTCCACTGGATACCTTTATTTCTCAGATGGCAAATTGTATGCTTTCAGTTTACATCCGCAAAGGAAAATGACTGTTGAGCAATGGCAGTATTCCACGGGAGATTCGTACTCATATGGTCTTACTACAAAATTATTCAAGAATCGTATTTTTGTTGTGAGATCGTATTCATGGGGAATTTATATTGAAGACGTGGATGGCTCTTCTGAATATTCTTTCAAATCCTTGCATGTACCGGAAGAAATTCGTGATTATTTAAAATTGCTGCAGAAGTGACGGCTTACTATGGGGTAGCTCTGCAGAATCGTTTTTTGCCGATTTGACTCTGCGGCGAATAGTATAATATTGTGATTCCGGAGATATTTTACGGGATAATCAGGGAGGGTTTCAGCATGTAGGTCAGTTGGGACATTTCCGGATTCTGGAGGCGGAGCATCATGGCTTTGACGGCGATATCGCCGATGTTTTTGATGCCGGCGTCTATTTTGATCGGTTCCGGGGAGCAATAGCCGTTGCAGACTTCCTTGTCGCCCGCAATCAATTCCACATCGCGAAACGGAACAATGCCATTTGCCATTAATTCCGCGTGAATAGGCAGGCCCAAGGTATTGGCTACAAAAATACCGTCGGGTTTGTGTTTGAGTTTTTTGATCTGATTGACCGCGTCAACCGCGGCTTGTCTCTGTTGATCCATGGGGTTATTGATATTATCATCATAATCCAGCCGGATAATATCGCAGTGGATTTGGGCGGCAGTGGCCGTATTGCAGAAGCCATGCTCACGGGTTTTCCAATAGGCGTAGGGAGAGTGATAATCACTGCAGCTTATACAGCAGAGATTTTTGCAGCCTTTCTGCTGGAAATATTGAGCGGAAGTCACCCCGACCTGAAAATGATCCGGTTGAACACGGTCGCCGTAATCGTGGGCGCCGGCCTGGAGCAGCCAGACTACCGGTAAATCTTTTATCTTTTCACTGAAGATCCGCGAGCCATTTAAAAAGAGGCCGTCGATTTTCCTTTTTTCCAGAATATTGGAAATTTCATCATTTCTGGTGATGAATTCCACGTTGAGCGTTCCCCCGAGATTGCTGACCGCCTGGGAAAGCCCCTGGATGATTTCCTGTGCCGTCGTACTGATCATGCCTTTTTGACTGGCGGACCAGATCATGCCGAAGTTCTGGTATTTCAAACGGATCGCTTTGGGCTTGTTCGGATCCCGGTCCTGGGGCGTATACGTGTACTTATGCTCATCGATAATTTTCCGGACAAGTTCGCGGGTATCGTTTTTCACGAAACCTTTATTGCTTAAAACCCGGCAGACAGTGGCGGTTGATACACCTGCCGATTTGGCAATGTCTTTTATGGTAACACTCATAAGTAATCGACCCTATTTCTGTGATGTAATATATGTAACATATACTGCGGTAAAGTAATAATCAATCACATCAAAGATTGTTTTTTGACAAATTGTCCTTATTGGCCAAAATCCACGGTTGCAAATGCCAGGAAACATGGCCATCCACATAAAGAATATTCGAGCCGCCGGCGTGCCAGGTGCCGATTGCGACGGATTCAAATCGAGCATCGGAGTAACTACCGGATTTTCGTTCATTGTCAAAGTCGATAATACACAGGACTTCGGATGGTTTTCTGATTTTTTCGCGCTTCAGGTTCAAGTTATTATTCATCGCGTACCGGGCTTTGTCCATGCGGGAAAACGCGGGGCAGTTCCTCAGATTTTTCTCCCAGATGCTTTGGGTGGCGGCGATATAGTGACTGTAAGGAGCCGCCCAACTGTACCAGCTGGATGAACTTGTTCCCGTTGCGTATGTGTGCCTGATCCAGCCTTCATAATCATCCGAATATTGCATGAATGCCACTCCCATCTGTTTTTGTCTGGAAACACATTGGATTGCAACAGCTTTCTCTCTGGCTTTGGCCAATGCCGGCAGCAGCATTGCCGCCAGGATCGCAATGATCGCGATCACGACCAGGAGTTCAATGAGGGTGAAAAACGGACGGTTGGTGCGGACGATGCGATTGTTAAATTTTCTTGTCATTTTCGGCTCCCTGTTTTTTGCGACAATTGAATTGTCATTTGTTTGTTACATATAGAAATTATACAATTACATTTGATATTGTCAATAGGTAATTGTGAATATTTTCTAAAAAAATAACTTATTTCTTTATTGTATCATTAGGAAAATGTGAAAATTAAGTAGAAAATTGAATTTGTATGAAAATGTTTATTATTGTATTTTTATTATGTAATTGCTAAATTGCATGAGAAATTATCATAAATTGTCATAAAAATTTATTTGTGAAGCAAAATAATTGACGGTGTGTGCAAGTTTTTTAAAATTGAAAATTGAAAATTGAAAATTTAAAATTGATAATCGAGGAGAAGATTGTAACTATATCATAGCTTAAACCCTGAAGGGGGCTACCAGTGCGTGCCAAGCCTGAATTTTTACTGGGGCCGAGGTCCTTCCCTAATTATCAATTATCAATTAAAAAAACTTGCACATGACGTGTCTTATCAATTTCGGAATGTAGAGCAGGCATAGGAAAGAGGATTTTTCCTATGCCGTCCATGGAGGTATTACTGTTGGGCTTTCAGGCAGGAGTAGCTTTGCAGAATCGGTTTCTGCAGAATGACTTTGCCGGAAACGTCTTTGCCGGCGGCAACGTCTTCTTCGGTGAAGATCGCCAGTAGAATTTCGCCGTGATTGCGCAAGCGGTCGTACTGAATGAAAATGCGGCCGTCAGGATGAATGAATCCATCCGGATACGAGACATTGTCGCGGGGGTCAAGCTCGAGGCCGCCGTGCCAACTGGCGCCGTCGTCATCCGACAGATAGGCCGTCAAATGGGAACGGACTCCGGTGGAATTCAGGCGTACCATCAGCCAGTTGCCGCTGGGCAATACCCGAGCGAAAAAGCGGGCACTCGAGGCGGTCCATTCGCGGGTAAACGGCGTCCAGGTGCGTCCGCCGTCACTGGAAATACAACTGGCGATGCCGTGCATATCGCGGGCATACATTCTCAGTCTGCCGTCGCGCATTTCCAGAATCATATTTTCATCGAAAGTATGGTCCACGGTTTTCTGCATGCCCAGACGTTCCCAGGTTTTTCCCTGATCTTGTGAACGGACAACATTGGCGCCGCGGAATTCATCGAGCTCGGCAAACAGCGAAGGATCGACTTCACCGAGGGTGAATTTATGATCGGCCCTGATATTGCCGCGCTTCCACAGCGACAGCGGCAGGAGCCAGTCACCGTTGCTCAGTACGGTGGGCTTGTTCAGGCACGCACCGTGCCAGATGCGGAACGGTTTGTTCCAGACCGGTTTTGCCGCGTCGGGGTTTTCGCAAACCGCTGCCCAACTGCCGCTGCGGCCATCGAAGTAACCGATGCCCTGCGTGAAAAACCACCATACCCGGCCCTGGGGATCGGACCATAAGTTGCCGACGAGGATGGAGATATGGACTTTGTCTTTGGTAAAGCCCGGATCAATCAGATACTGCGGATCGCGCCAGGTGGCGCCGTCGTCGTCGCTATAGGTGGTCAGCATGGCGGTGTCCGAGCCGTCTTCGACGCCGAACCAAGTCAGGAAGATCCGGCCTCCGGGAGTCCGGGTGAATCCCGCGCTCATCGTATAATCGTCGATTTCCGGCCAGTAACGCTGCGGTACCGGGGACTGAATTTCCGGCGCCTGTAGTGCCAGGTCGAGGGATTCACTCAATACCCGGGTGTGTTCCCGCATTCTCATTGCTTTGATCTTATCCATTTTCTATTCTCCTATTTATACTCAATCAGGATTAAAATTTTAAATTGGCAAGGGGCTTGAACAGCGCTTTTTTCCGCTGCTCATTTGCCCGATGCCCGCATCGGACTTCATTCGTATCATAAAAAATCACTATTCAAATCCTCCTCGTCAATTTCAAGTTTTCACCCTAATTGAGTATCAAGTAATTGGGCAAAGCCCTGTTTCATGATGCCGTTGTCCGACCCCAGCCCGATCATTCGGAAACCGTTGTCGATATAAGAGGCGGCGGATTGCCCCTGTCGTAACAGTAAGCCCGGAATTTTATGATGCTTGCGGCATGCGGACAGTACAATTTTTTCTGCTTCCAGTACCGCCGCCGTATCATTATTCAGGTTCAGTTTCAGGTCCGAGTGACCGATGAACAGGCCGTCCACGCCGTCAAGCGCGGCGATCTGCTCCGCCAACTCGACGCTTTCACGATTTTCGATCTGAATAATCAGAGCGATTTCCCGGTTGGCGCTTGCAAAATAATCCTGAAAGGTGCCGCCGAATCCCGCCGCCCGGCAGGAGGAAGCCAGTCCGCGCTCGCCCATCGGCGGATAATATACCCGGTTGATGCTCTGCTTGATTTCTGCCAGGGTTTTGGCGCCGGGGACCATGATACCGCCCGCGCCGAAGTCGAGTACCCGCCCGATCAGCGGCGAATCCGCGTGGGGGACCCGGACGATGGGACATGATTTCAGGCCGGCGAGAACCCGTATGGCCTGCAGCATGAAATTCTCGTCGCCGAGGCCGTGTTCGCCATCCAGCAGCAGCCAGTCAAAACCGGCGTGTCCGGCGATTTCCGCCGCCGTCGCCGAGCCGGAAGCAATCCAGAGTCCGCGTAGTACCGACTGATCTTTCTTTAAAAAATTCACCATGATTCACACCTTTTCAATGCTTCATTAAGTTTTTGATAAGTCAATTCCTTCAAGGAAATTTGATTGCCGGTATTCAGGAAGAAATCGCTGTTTTTGTTGAAATATCCCATGCGGTCCCGCAGTACGGTTTTCCACAGCATATTGCGAAGATAGTGCAGGTCGATCCGGTGGCGGAATTCATCGTTGATGTCACCGTAAGCGGCGAGCAGTTCTTCCATGAATGTCCGGTCGTGAAAACACCACAGCATGCCGAGATCATCCGCCGGGTCGCCGGATACCGCGTCATCCCAATCGATCAGGGCGACGATCTGGTCCGGCTTGCCGAGGATATTCCAGAAGGCCGGATCGCGATGAACCAGCGAGCCCGTCGCCGGTTCCGGAATCCGTTCCAGAATCTCACGGATTTTATCAGAGTGAAAATTCAAATATGCCAGATGTGAATCCAGGCAGCATAAGAAATATTCGCGATAACTTTGATAAATTCCTTTGATTTGATTATTTCGCTGCAAAATATCCGTATTAATGAAGCCGTAACCCTCGAGCCGGACGGAATGCAAGCGTTTCAGGATATGCCCCAACTGGCACGCGATTTCCGGGCGGTTCAGTTCATTTTTTCGATCGATCTGCTCCAGATTCGGATAGGGAATCCATTCCAATAGCTGCCAGCGGCACGGGACCTGACGCATGGAAGTGTCGGCGTCATAAACCTGCGGCACCGGTACTCCGGCCTCATGCGCCAGCTTCATCAGGGCGGTTTCCGCCAGCATGTACTCGTCGTCGGGCGAGGTGTCCGCGCGGAACAGCATTGGGCGGCTGTTCCGGTTCACGTAATAGGCATAATGGTTGCCGTCGCAGTTCAACGGCCTGATTTCGGCGGCATCCGGGCAAATCTGGCGGACCAGATGTTCGATTCCGGCATCGGAATATTTGTCCTTGAAGAGGTTGTCCATCGGACTGTCGCATTTGCGGTAATAGATATTGTAACGCATAGTCTCACAGTGGCGCAATATGCGCCTCGATCAGTTTTTTGAATTTATCGGCATCCTGCTCCCGGATCGCCTGGAGCATTTGCCGGTGCGACGAAATACTTTTGTGAACGGCCGCGGTATTCAGGAATTTCCGGCGGTGTTCACGATTGAAGAGCAGGGTCAGGACCTGCGAAAAAATCAGCATCAGCTTACTGCCGGAAATTTCCATCAGAACCAGATGAAACTGCAGATCCAGCGCGTCGGCCTCGTCAACCCGGTCCGCCGCTTTTTCCATGGCGTCGATAATGGCGGTCAGGCGGTCAAACTGAGCGGGGGTGATACAGCGGAGGAGATCGGGAACCATCGCGGTTTCCAGCATCTTCCGGGTGGCTTTCAACTCCTCCCGCCCGCAGCCGAGCCAGCGGATTTGAAATGCCAGATTGCGCCCGATGGCGGCGATATCCGGTTCCGCGATCACCGTTCCTCGGTTCGGTTTCCGTTCCAAGATTCCCAACAGAGAGAAATGAACGATGATTTCGCGGATGGTGCCGCGTGAAACCCCGAATATTTCAGCCAGCTCCAGTTCGCCGGGTAATTTGTCGCCGACCCGGAATTGTTGATCCGCCAGATATTGTTCAAAACGTTCGATTAATTCTGAGTATGCCATGATATGTCTGATTAATTGATTTAATTTGTTTAACAAATATTATAATGGCGGGATTCGAAAAGTCAACAGGGAAAATCGCATTATTTTACAAATATTTTACAGCATGTCCCAGGTGATCTTGCCGGACGGCAATTCCTGATTGTTCAAAAGAACCTTACCGGAGGACAGGCGCTCCAAAGTCAGTTGCTTGCCGCGCAGAATCAGGTTTTCCGCCCGGAAATATGTACCGCAATTCAAGGGGCGGCAGGTGAAGCCGTCAAGATAAACCCGAAGTCCCAGGTGCAGTTCCAGCGCGTCGCAAAACCAGCCTTTCATGGAAAACGCTTGTTTGCCGCCGGGGTTGTCAATCGTCGGATCGTCGTTCATGGTTTCGTGCGTGAGGCCCTCCGGATAACAATGATACTGCCAGAAATATTCGACGATACGCTCGAAATCCTCAGCCGCCGTGGCGTCGGAAGCCTGATTCATCATATTCCAGTAATAACGGTCCATCGGCGGGTAATACGCGCCCAGTTGATTGCCGTCCGCCATAAAGCCCGGATCGTTCGCGGGGTACATATACAGTCCGTGTTTGAATTGGAAATTGTTCTTGAGATAAGCGGCAATCCTTCGGCTGTTGGCCTGTTGCGGAAGCGACCCGAACGGCGAAACATACAGTTGGCCGTAAAGGGGATGGTACGGACGCCGTGCCAGAGTTTCACCGTCGGCGGAATCACACCAGTAGCCGGTTTCATCATCCCAGAGAATGCGCTCCATATCGGCCTGGAGCTTATCGGCTTCCTCGGTATGTGCGAGTTCCTGGGATAATTCGGCCATGCACCGCAGGGCTTGCAAATACAGGGAGTTGTTGATCAGGCTGATGTCGTTTTCCCGCTGGTCCAGCATTTGCGGGAAATCGGGAAAATAACCGATTCCTTTGCCCAGCGAACTATGCGGATGACGGTTCGCGCCCGCCCGCTTTAACAGGGTACGGGCGAATTCCAGATTCCGGTTCAGAGTTTCCCGGTCGCCGGTTACCGCGTAATAATTATACAGCAATACGATATAGAGTCCCTGCGCGCAGGTTTTCATGATTTCATCGGGGACAAAGTCCGAGGTCAACGAGTGCCCGATTCCATGTTCCGGATCGGCGGTCTCCCGGTAAAAATCCAGCATGTCGCGGACAATCGCGGTATTGCCGGACCATAAATAGGCTTCGGCATGAACCATGCTGTCCCAGCCCCAAATCCAATAGTGCTGGCTGGCCCGCACCGCCCCGGGGGAATCCGTTACCGCGAGCGCGTCGAGGGTTGGCAGAATATTGTTCAAAGCCGAGTTCATTGGTATGGAGCCGGTTTCAAAGCGGACACCGATATGATAAGACTCGAATACGCGGTTCACGCGCGCCGTATAATCTTCGACTTGGGTGTCAAAAGAAAAAGCGAAAATGATTTCATCGGCCGGTTTTGTGGTTTCCAGATAAAACTTGAATCCGTTGTTACGCGAACTCGTCTTGCAGGGGAGGGAGCTGGAGAGCCGGACCGCGATATCGGCATCGCCTTCGCGGACATTGCCGCTCAGGGAACCATCCTGCTGAACGGTCCAGCCCGAAACCTGCCGGTTGGTGGCCTGAGCCCAGAAACCGTGTTGCAGCAACCGCGCCCGGATTTCGTGTCGTCCGGGATTGTCCATGACCTGGATTCTCTGGAAAAGAACATTTTTGTCCAGGATCAGTTCGTGGCGGAAGCGGACATTTTCAAATTCGCATTCGGAGCGATAGCCGAACGGATAATATCGGGTATTGTTGAATTCGGAATAATACGGTCTGCCGTCGATCAAAATCTGGACGCGTCCGAGTTTGGTGAAAGCGGACTCCGGCGAGGCGGAAAAGATGATTCCGTTTTGTCGGCGCTGTTTCCCGATATAGGAAATGTAGGTGATTCCGCCGTGCGGCGCGACTCCGGCGGCAATGCGGCCGGAAACAAAATGGTTGTCGATAAGTCCTTCGCTTGAGACAGGGAGATCGCTTTGATAGCAGTTAATCATTTTTTATTGATTCCATATTGAATTCTTCCTCGAAAATCGGTTTTTCCTGAATGAATTTTTTCAGGGTTCCGGTTTTATGATATTGGCGAAATGCCTCGAAAATCTTATTCATCATATCTTTCAGGTCGTAACCGAGACACTTTGCCGGAAAATGTTCGTTATTTCCGACCGTCCAGTTGTAATGCGAAACCACCGGAAGATCAGCGTTTGCCAGGCCTTCGGCTACTGCCGCGGTGAAATTATCGTCGGCAATGAAGATACCGTTCGGACGCTCGCCCGGCGGCAGGCTCATCAGGAGCTTGGCGATTTTCGGTACGACATCCAGGCTGTTTTTGTCAATGTAAAAGCGCCAGTCTTCCGGACAGTATAAATTCCGCCGGTTAACTTCTTCGCGAAAAGCCCGGGCAATGGCCGATTCCTGCCGGTAGTTGCCGAAATATGCAATCCGGTCCGCTCCGTGTTGTTGCAGATAATCCAGACCGCGCACGGCGAGTAATTTATCGTCCCCATAGAAAGCCAGCGTATTGGTTGTTTCCAAGGGTAAGCCGGGAACTGCTTTGGGAAGGCGGATTTTCAATATTTCAGAATCGGCTGAACAGATAAAGGTGGAAATCACGGCGGAAATGCGAAAATTCAGGGCGTCGTTCTGAAGTCTCTCCCACTCTGGTGCGGAGCTTGCCAGATTGCGGTAAATTTCCAGTTCCATGCCCCGCTCGGCGGCCACCGCGCGTGCGGCATTTACCAGTTCCTGCCAGTAACGCACTTCGTTTTCGTTTCTGGCAATGGCTATTCCGATCCGGTTCAGATGCGGCGGATGCGTGCTGACACAGGTGCCGACACGCGGCGCCGCGGTCAAAAAACCTTCCGCCAACAGAACCGAAAACGCACTTTGTACGGTATTGGCGGCGCCGAAATCCTTTTCGAAATGTTTCCGGACCGGCAGTTTCATCCCCGGACTCCATTCCCCGGAAACAATTTTACCGCGAATGTATTCGACCAGCTTGCCGCTGCGATTGGTGTCCCTGATTTGATTTTTCATGGTTAATTCCTTTATTATTCTATTTAATTATATCATAAAGTAGAATAATTGCCAGTATCTAAAGTGAAAAATCATGAATTTATGCAGAAAAAGTGGAATTAGTGGGAGTCCGACTAAAAGGTAAAAGACGAAAAAGACTGAAAGACAAAAAGGACAGCATTCGAATCCGACAGGCTGCTGGAAAGGGAGGAAAATTTTTTTCTATTATTTTCTAAATAGCCTCTTGATATTTTCGTCTGCATATGTTATAATCTTATTAACACATACACAGAGAATCAAATGAAAGATGCAGAACAATTGAAATGGCAACGGATGGAAGAGGCGATCAAGGATCAAATCATTTCCGGACAATGGCGTTGCGGTGAAAAAATTCCTTCTTATGAGGGACTGGGTAAGCTATTCGGAGTCAGCCAGATTACGGTGCGCCAGGTTATTGCCAACCTGAAACAGCAGAATTATCTGATCAGCCGGGAGCGCCAGGGGGTGTTCGTCTGCGAAAAACCGCCGTTCCGGTCCCGGATCGGGATTGCGATGGCCAATGAGTTGCGGCAGGTGAAATTCTGGCGCGAGATGGCCCATTCCTTGCATCTGGCGGCAAGCAAGCGCGGCTGCGAACTGGTGATTTACGAGAATCTGCAGCACGAACCGGCGGCCCGGGAACGGTTGCTGAATGATCTCAAGCGGCGTTTGCTGGGTGGTTTGTACGTCACTTTCCGCGAGGAAACGGCGGATGAACTGTTTCCGCAATGGCGTGTTGAACCGGATATTCCCAAATTTACTTTTGAACCTTATCATCCGCCCTATCCGAATCAGGTCGTGCTGAAACTGGGTAGTAATTTGCTGATTCGGCGCGGAGTGGAGTATCTTCATGGTCAGAATTGCCGGCGTATCGCTTATTTCGGCAACCATGGGGCGGAACGTTTGCTGCCGGAGTATCAGAAACAGATCAAGGCATTCAACCTTGAATCGCCGCCGGAGTGGCAATTGTTTTTTATGATGGAGATCAAGGAAATGGCCGCTAAAACCGCCAATTTGCTGCTGCAGTTGCCGGTCGAACGGCGTCCGCAGGCGTTTTTCGTAAGCGATGACAATTTGACGCTGCCGGTGCTGCAAGGGGTTATCGAGGCGGGTGTTAAAGTGCCTCGGGATCTGGTGATTTTGTCACATTGCAACTGGCCGGAACCGCAAAGCAATCTGTTGCCGGTCAAGTACCTGGGGTACAATCTGGCCGATGTGGCGGAACGCAGTCTGGACGCCTTGAATCGTTATTATGAAGATGGCATTGCGTTGGTTGACCAACGATTCGGGGCATTGTTTGAGGAAGAATTGTTATCTGCTCGCACGGTGCGGCAGGATAATTTATATCAGGTTACCGTATAATGAAAGGAGTATACCGGATGAAAAGATTTTTTACACTTATTGAATTGCTGGTGGTGATCGCGATCATTGCTATTCTGGCGGCGCTGATGCTGCCGGCGCTCAGCGCCGCGCGCGGCATGGCCAAACGCGGACAGTGCATCAGCAACATGAAGCAGCTCGGCATTGCCCAGAACAACTATCTCGGTGATTTCGACGGCTTCATTCCAAGCTGGGATTTCGCGAATGCTCTGGCGTCGGCAACGAACAAATACCGAATTGAGTTTATTAACGAAACCGCTTGGGAGACTACCACTTGCCGTTCCATACTGGTCTTGCAGCAGAATAAGTACTTACCTCTTTTTTATTCGTCAAAATACGGACAATCAATGCCGGTTACGGTTTGCCCGGAAGTGGTGGTTTACGCTCAGACCAACTGGGCGCTTGAGCTTTTTAAGGTCGGCGGTTCTTATAGCTTCAACAGCCATTTTGCTTGTTCGCTCAGGATGAATTCCATTGAAACTATTTCTATGCGTAAGCTCGATCAGGTAAAGAACCTTTCGTCCCGTTTCGTTTACGGCGAGGGGTGGAGCAGTACGGGACGGGTTACCGCTTCGACGCTCAAGGAAGAATCGGCCACCAACCCCGGTATGTTGTGGCCGCATAACAAACAGAGCGGTAATTTCCTTTACGGCGACGGTCATGTGGAAAGTCTGAACCGGACCGGTTTCCCGTTCAAGGACGCCTATCCGAATTCGGTAAACGCCGGAAAAGACCTGCCCGAATCCACTCTCCAGCGCCCCTGGTAAACTGACAAGGATTAACAAATGAAATTGACCTGGATTATAGCGGCGCTATGCGCCGTTGCGGTACTCAACGCCGCGGAATTGCCGGAACTGGCAAAAGCAGAAGCGTGGAATGTTCGCGCCGGAGACGAGGCCGGATTGCAAGTGGCCGAAGAAGAAGGGTATTTGCGTATGACCTACAGCAATACCCCGGATAAGCCGGTTCAACTGCTGCTCAAGGAACCGTTTGTTCTGGGTGGCGACGAGGAATTGGTCTGGTGCGCGACTATGCGTAACCTGGAGTCAAGTCATTTGCATTTGCTGGTCGAGGACGGCAAGGGCAATCAATATGCATTTCACACCGCTTCGGCGGCGTCGTTGGGGACCCGGCACAAGGGATCGTTCCTCGGCGGCCAGTTTGGGGAAGGCTTGGAAAAACGCGGCGAAGCGCGGTTTCGGGCCCCGGCGCTGAAAAAGCCGAACCGGCACTATCTCGATCCGCTGCAGAAGAATACGCCGGTTGTGGCGACTCCGCCTTTCAAAGTATTGGGCTTGCAACTGGCGCCGACCCGGCCGCTGCAGCGGGCCAAGGAAAACGCGATTTACCTGCGGAAATTTGCGCGTACCAAGATCGACCGGACAAATACCGCTTATTATTATCAGTTCAGTGACGAGCCGCGTTTCGTCGAGCTGGACGGGCCGCCGACTCTGTCGCTGGCCGATTTGAATCTTCAACATGGCCGGAAGTTCATCGTCGATTGGGAACTGCGGGATGCCTATGCCGGGACTCCGATTTTGACCGGTGGAAAAATTTACACCGCCGATCCGGAAAAATCGAAAACTCTGGAATTGAATCAAACCATCGAGCTGCCGCAGCCCGGTCCCGGGACTTACTGGATTCGGGTCAAACTGCGTTGGAGCAATCATCCTGACGGAAGGATTGAAAAAATTACCGAACGTGATTACCGGCTTTATATTATTTCCGGCAGCGGGATTTCTTTTCCTGCCGCGACAGAGAGTGGCGCGGGCAATATTCGCATCGGCGGTGGCCGCAAGGAACTGATCTGGAAGCGCGGTGAAAAATGGGATATTCCGGTGAGTTTTCCCTCTCGTGAATCTGCCAAAGGTGTGCTTCGCGCACTGAACAGCGCGGGTAAAGAATTATTAAAAAAGGAAATTACCCTGAAGAATGACGGCGCCGCCGTTGAATTTGATTTATCCTCTTTTTCGGATGATCTGTACATGATTGAGGCCAGTGAATACTCCGGCGGCAAATTATTGGATCAGGTTGTCCGGATGGTCGGTCGTGAACCGGAGGCCGCGGACAAAGCCGCCGGAGTGCCGCCCGGAACCCCGACCGCGCGGGAAATTATCGACAGTCCGGAACCGTTATTTCAACTGATGCCGCAGACCGGCAACAAGAAACTGAAGTTTCAGCGCACCATGGAATACATGCGGGTTACTCCGCCGATCTCCAGACAAATGGAATATCAATTCCCGTGGAGTGAAATCGAACCGCTACCGGGTATTTATGATTTCAGCCGACTCGATGCGGTATTGGCCGAGGCTAAAAAACAGGGATTCACCGTACTGCTGTGGCCGGCTTTTGATTTCCCGGAATGGGTTCCTTCCAGTTAT
>JAVBRM010000022.1:0-19104 GCA_031548025.1 Victivallaceae bacterium
CAAGATACCATGTATATAGAGCGAGGAAATTCCGAATAGGATGGAAAAAACCTTCGTTGTCGAGTAAACTAACTCAAAACCGCAAAGGAGGTCGCAAATGCAAAGAAAAAATAACCCGTTGAAGCGCAAAAGTCAAATGGAAGACCTGGTGACAATCGGAATCGACATGGGAGGAAAACTCTGGGCGACGGCGATTTATGACTGGAATGAAGGGAAAAACAGTTACTATGCGTTGCGTGCCACTGAAACGGAAAGCAAGGAGGAGCGTTGCTTCAAACTGGTGAAAGAATTGGTGAAATCCAAGAAAAAGGTGCACGTTTTTTACGAGGCGGGACTGTTCGGGTATTGGCCGGCCCGGAAGTTGCGCAAATTGGGGGCGGTGGCGCATGTGCTGCCGGTCAACAAATTGAAGGTGATCATGTGCGGCAAGGTGATCAAAACGGATAAACTGGATGCGCTGTTCCTGGGCGGTTTGCATCCGGAGGACCGTTTGCCGGAGGTCTACGTGCCGAGCGTGGAAGAGGAAGGACGGCGTGACGGTGAGCGCGAATTGGAGCGTTTGCGGAAGGCCGTAAAGCGTGTCAATGCGCAGTTGCTGGCATTGGTGGAACGGACGGAGCTTCCGACGCCGGAGGGGCATCAGAGCGTCCGCAACTGGCAGAAGTTGATCATGAAGTGGGGAATGGGCAAAATCTGGCGGGAGCTGCCGTATCTGATGCGGCGGCGCTTTAAGAATATGCTCGAGGAGCTGGAGTTCGCGGAGAAGCAGTTGTCGGAATGGGAAAAGGCTGTCAAAGAACAGATGGATGCGGATCAGCAGAAAAACGCTTTGGAAGACCCGACCGGAGAAACGATCCGCAAGCTGGAATGTTTTCGCGGTATCTCGGATGGCATTTCACGGCACCTGGTCTGGGAGATCGGAGATTTCAGGCGTTTCGAAGATCCCAAAGCTTTCACCTCGTATTTCGGCATAACGCCGAGCCCGTTCGCCAGCGGCACGATGAACCGCGAACAGGGCATCAGCAAAAGCGGCCGCAAGAGTCTACGCCGCATGGCTGTTGAAATGGCCTGGCTGTGGTTCCGCTGGCAGCCGGACAGCGCCCTGACTCTGAAATGGAAGGACCGTTTGGAACAAAAAGGGCGCAGCCGGCGTACGGCGATCGTTGCGCTTGCCAGACAACTGCTGGCAGCGTTGTGGCGGTACGTGGTTCACGGCAGAAATCTCGAAGGTGCTATCATCAATAAACCAATGGAAGCATATTAATTTTCAGGTAAAATGACTCGTCGCGTTCCGTGGGTATAACCCGTTTGCAAGGTTGAGCATTTTACCGCCTTAAAATGAAGGAGATTTGAGGAAGATTTTCATCCGATATAGAGGCAGCCCGCCTAAATCCCTGGTTGCGAAAACATCCGACAACCTTAAGACTGGGCCCTCGAATTTACTCGTTTTTCGCATTCGGTATGTTATCGCTGAAAGCCTGGCGCTTTCAATGGTCGATAGAAGGATGGGGACGCAGTTTTCCGTCACCCCGCGCCGGAGTAAAATATCTGGAAATCTCTTCAAAAAAAGAAAGAAAAACAGAACGAATCACGAGAAACAGTCAGCAGCTGCCATTTCGCATGGGTAAGGGAAACTTTGCTCCTGAATAGAAAAAATCAAGGAAAAAACAAACATTTTTACACGTCACCACTTGACAAACTATATCATAGAAGGAACGCGATCACGCCAAGCTCGAAACGGTCATTCAGTTTTGCTTGATTTTGCCTATCCGCAGGATAGTCCGTATTCGTGTGAATGAGTACATATTGGGAAAAAAGCGGGAAGTCCGACTAACCCCATCAATGGTTAAAATGAGGGAAACTCGACTGGTACAGGTCTTCCAAACAAAAGGTGTCATTACTTTATTTTATAATATTGGTAGAAATTACCTTAATGAAGAATTCCAGGATGTTTCAATTTTTTCTTATTTATTTCACAACTCATATTATTGCTTAATCTTATCCCCCCGTAGGTTGCCGATTCGGAAACAACTCCACGGCGGAAAGCCATCCGGCTGAGGTCGGATGGTATTTTTTTCCTATCTTCCTTGAAATATAGGAAAACTGATTTATATTAAAATGGTTTTACAATTACTTAAGGAGGCTTACGGATGAATGCTTTGACAATTGAAAATTTCTCCGCCGGAAATTTGGCTGACGCCGCCGAACTGATGGCGCAAATCTGGGGAGAGGATGCGAATATTCCCAAAGATCTGCAGCGGTTGAATAATCAGTATTTTGCACGCTACTATTATGCGCCGGAATCCGATTTCAATCTTATCGCAACGGAAAACGGCAAGTTTTGCGCCTGCTTGCTGGCGGCTCCCGCGGACAAGCATGAAACCGCCTCCGCCGACCAATGGCTTGTCGAACATTTGCCGACCGGCGAGTACGCGGAACATTTTCAGAAGCTTCAAGCGCACCTGAATTATATGCGCGAAGCCGAGCTCAGGTACGCATTGAAAAACGAGGCGCTTTTGCTCTTCTTCGGGAGCGTTCGCAAGGGTGCCGGGAAATTGTTGATGGCGGAATTTATGAAGCGGTGCAAAGCCCAATCCATCGAAAGCATGCTTTTATGGACCAATGAACTATGCGACTACGATTATTATTATCAGCATGGTTTTACGGAAATCGCGAAATTCCCTGCTTCGATGCCGCTTGGCGGACAGCAACTTATGACATGGTTTTTCAGAAAACATTTTTAATTTAGAACAACGGTGACTTGTAATGACAGACAAACATGAGCTTTTGACACGTTGGATGGAGTCATGGCGGCAGACGGAGAACTTGTATGCCGTATTTTTGAAACGCTGGGATTTGACGTTGAACGAGTATCTAGTCATTCTCAATTTGCTGAAAAATGGCAATGGCATGGAACCCACACAACTGGCGGATGCGATAAAAATCCAGCGCCAACTGGTTACAAGCATTTTGCGCGGTTTTGAAAGAAAAGGGTTCATTTCCCGCCAGGAACGAAGCTCGGATCATCGGCGGCGGATGATTCTACTTACCGGCAAAGGGTTGACCTTCGCTTCCGGGGTTTGCGACGCGGTCGATCAACTTGATCTGTACGGTCTTTCTGAGTTTTCCGAAGATGAACAGCAAAAGCTTCTGGAGTTTTCCGAGCGCTTCCACCAGGCGATTTTAGCAGGAAGTTCTCTTGCTCCCAATGCATAAAAAGTATTCGTGCCGCGTTTTCAACTCGACTTCCGAAAGTGGTTAAGTTGCGCCCGGCAATAGACATCCGCTCAAACAAGGACTGCCGATTCGGAAACGATTCCACGGCAAAACGCCCGCCATGCAAAAAGTTATCCTTGACAAATCCTTTGAGAGATGCTATATTGATGCATATACACGAATATAAAAGGAAACAGCCATGTTCCAAACGCCATGTTACTGCATTCAGCTCAGACGCGCCGCCAAGTGCGCCGCCGCATTATATGACAGGCATCTTGCCCCCTGTGGGATCACCGGCGGACAATTTTGCTTGCTTCTCAATCTTAACGAGCTTAAATCAGCCAGTGTCAGTGAATTGGCAAAGCGGATTGATTTGGAGCGAACTACGTTGGTGCGAACACTCAAGCCGTTACTGGCACGGCGGCTGGTCGAAGATACGTCTTCGCCGGGAACCAGAAACAGCAAACTCCGGCTGACCGAAATTGGAGAAGAAGTGCTTGCTTCGGCAATCCCACTGTGGGAAGATGCCCAAAGGGTATTCTCCGAACGGCTCGGAGAAGAACGCCTGTTGGCATTTTCCGAAATTATGGATGTTTTACGGAAATAATTTTTTACCGAAATCGTGCATATACACGAAAGGATGATGATCATGAAGACTTTGGCAGAAACAATCCGGGACGAGGCATTACGCCTCGGTTACGAACAATGCGGACTTATTGCGGTTGAAGAAATGCACGGATACGGGAGCGCCCTGAAAGAACGAATCAAGCGTTTTCCCGATACCGCACCCTACTACCAGAATCAAATTGATTACGCTGATCTAAAGCAGAAATATCCATGGGCAAAAACGATTGTCGTCTGCGCCAATTACTACGGGAAATATCATATTCCAGAGTTCCTTAACGGAAGCATCGCCAAATACTATCTGGCGGATTCCCGGCTTGATCCAAATTCCAGCGAATGCCACGCCTCCTGCGCGTTTGAGAAATTTATGCAATCTCTCGGGCTCGTTGTCGCCACGAATCGCAAATTTGGAATAACCGCCATGCGTTATGCGGCTGTAAAAGCCGGAATCGGAATCATGCGGAAAAATAATTTTTTCTATTCCGAACACGGTTCATGGTATGCCCTGGAAGCATTCCTGATTGATGCCCAAGCGGAACTGAAAACGCAGTTGAACTTGAAGCCGTGTCCGAAGTCATGCACCTTGTGTCAAAAAGCCTGTCCCACCAATGCCTTGGAGGGCGCATACACGTTAAACTTCCCCAAATGCATCAGTTTTCTCACCACCTTCGGCGGCCGCGATCTGATTAACGAACCGAGCCGGAGTGGCATCGGCCAATGGATTTACGGTTGCGACGCCTGTCAGGACACCTGCCCGTTCAATCGCGGACAATGGCGCGGCGACACGGAGTTTCCCGGTCTGGCGGAAATCACGCCGTTGCTGACGTGGGAAAATCTGCTTGAGTCGGATGAAGCGGCGCTGCGGAAAAAACTCTCCGCAAAGTTCTGGTATCTATCGCCGGAGGACGTTTGGAAATGGAAAGTGAATGTTTTGAATGCAATCCTCAATCGTGGCGACCGAAAATTTCTGCCATTGGTCGAAAAAGCCAGCCGGGACCCCAATCCCAAGGTTGCCGCAATGGCCCGCTTTGTCAAAGAGCAATGCAAGTAGTTCAAAAGCTGAATTTATCAGATTCTCACAGACAATTTCCAGAATTGCAATGACAGCAATCACGGTAAGCTCAAGAATGGACTTGGAGCTTGCAATTTCTTGCAGTTTTTGCATTTATGCGTTTCTACATTACAATCGGAACGAATGAATTACAATGGGGAACAATTGCTTTTTGTCCGATTTTATTTCGGGAGGGGAATGATTGGGATTTTGTCTTGGTCTTGGGGTTTTATTGAACAAAAGGAGTTTGGTCATGTAAAAGCATCATACTGGACTGCAATAATGCTTCAGCGAGAACCAAACTCCTCTGAATCGGGGGAGAATAATGGGCTATTTTTTTGCCGACGTTTGTTTTTCCTGGGTTACTTTTGTTGGGGCGGAGCCGCGGGATAGTGGTTTTGCCGGGGCTTGGGTTGCTTCTTTTTCGATGGTTTCTGGAGCTACCGGTTCCAGGAAGGTGATCAGGGCGGTTAGTTTTTCGGGGAGGAGATCGGTTTGCTGGTTTTTGTCGATTTGGGTAATCAGGCGGTCGAGTTCGTTGAAACGGGTGACCAGGGCTTTGCGGCGGTCTTCGAGTTGTTTCAGGGCTTCGGGAGAGGCTTTCTTGGCTTCCAGATCGGATTGCTGCTTGGTCATTTCTGTGATGGCTTGGAGCTTGAGTTTTTCGATTGTCTTCTTCGAGTCGATAAGGCTTTGGAGTTCTGTAGCCGGTTGTTTGGCCTGAATTTTCTTTTGAGCTTCTTTTGCTTGGTTCAGCAGATTCAAAGAGAAAGCGTCAACTTGACTTGCTTTGCTGACTTGTACTTGAGTCTTAACTTCTTTGGCAGTATCCGCCAAAAGTAAACATGATGATGCAAAACAAAAAACGGTCAGAAAAGTCCTCATAAGAATGTCTCCCAATTGATATAGTTAGTATATCTCAAAAATCAAAATTATCAAAAGCATATTTACCAAAATGCGCGCAATTTTTAGGACGTTGTCCCCGAGTTGGCCGAAATTTACAGGGCCAATCCCGAATTGACCACAGTCCACGAATCGGGCTTCCCGTGAATGGCACGTTTTCCCCGAATCGCCGTTTCCTATGGAGAGAAGCGCACCCGAATTCGGTAATGTACAGCGTCAATTTGAATTTGTACATATGTTAATCGCCGAATCTATAACCATATCATTTAATATTATTCCGAAAATAATCAAAAACATCTTCAGCTCCAATGGCCGCTCGCCAAGAGCCTACAATTTGTTGAAAAACTTGTCTTGATTGTAGAAGACAATCCATAATTTGGTTCCAAGTTTCCTGAGGAAGTTTATAATTTTCACTTTCAAAATTATTTTTATTACATTGTATCATACCACCACAATTATCAATCAAATAATCTATGAATATTTTTAATCTGATATACGCATTATCTGGATTACATAAAGCTAATCTTATTGAAACAGAGGGATATGTCATTGATGAAAAAAGACCATATAAAATTTCGATATAATAAGAGTCACTTTTAATTACATATGAGTTAAAACTGCTATTTGTTCTTATCACTTCTTCAACATCACTCTGTTGTTTAATAAGGTCTTCCAGCAAATCAGATTTTGCTTTTTCTGGTATGTATTGAAATGTAAATGATTCTCGTCCCATAACTACCTCCTATGAATTTAGTAGTTTTACCTAAAATTTATACATAGGAACTATATTTGACATTATTTAAAGTACAATATAGCGCCCCTGAAATTTATCCTTCTCGTGACCTAATTTGGGGACAACTATCCGTTCCTTGAATTTCAAATCAAAATTAAGATGTTTTTAAGGTAAAATCGACAATGCTCTTTGGCCGTTTTAATCCCTTAACTTAGTGCCATTCGGGACAGTCCCCGAACCGGCATCTTCTAGACGCTGTTTCCTTGGTACCGTTTCCATTTGTACCTCATAGACTTATCTTGTACCGCAAGGCCATTTATCGGTGTTAATTTTGATAACCTCTCCTTCTCCTATTGCCTGGAATTCAAGCTTAAAATTTTTAGTTTTATTAAAAAAAGGCAAAACGTAATGAGGACATCTAAATATTATTTTTGTTTCAATTTCATCACCAGGGTAGATTGCCTTAGATTTATCTATAATTTCATCCAATAGGAGCCAAGCATCATAATAATACCCTTGAATATTGAAAGGGAAGCCGTAGAATTTTCTAAAAATAGGAGATTTCATCCCTCCATTTTTTGTAGTAAAAAAAATTATTTTACCAATGATATCATAACCTTCAGTGGTTTCAATTTCACTATCACTTATTCTTTCAAATTTGAGTGTTTCTTTATTAATATATGCAATTGCTGATAATATAGATTTTCTTTTCAATTTCGAGATAATAAAATAATTAAAAGTATTATTTGCTTGTAAGCATTCGTATAAATAAGATAGTTTTGAATATGGGATAAAAAAATTCTTCTCGGCTTCATAGATTTTGTCTTTAAGGAGTTCAAATGTTTTCAAGAATTCTTTTTCATTAGAAAACTGTCCTTCAAAAATACTTATATTATCATCAGCATGTATAACCTGATTTATTGTAGATGTATCCAAAAGTTTTTCACTAGAGGGATATAATAAAGCTTCTATATTCTCAAATCGAATACCTAAAGAACAAACAAATGAAAAAAGATCGTTTTCAAATTTTGTTCCGATAACAATATTATCGATAACATTATTATTGCGCTTACGAATAAAAACTAAAGCAGAATCATAGTATTTGATAAAACCAAGAGTTTGTAAAAAAGCCTGAATATTAAGGCTCATTAGTTTCATCTTTGGATCATATTCATATCTTGACATAGAAACATCTTTTGGGAATATTTTAGACATAATAGAACTCCATATATTTTATTTTTAACTATTTGTTTGCTTTATATAAAGTTTCTTGAAAACATATAATATATAAATTGTGCGCTTCTCCCCAAGCTGATACTACTTTCCTTGAAAGAATCAGTGTATAGACTCTTGGATATTATATCACCTTCTCTTGAATTTTGCAAGCACCGGAATATACCGAATCCGGGGTTCCCTCGTCCAGAATCCAGAATACCATGTCACTTTTTGTCAAACCGGAAAGTCATGCAGAGTGGGGCTGTCTGTCCCAGAGCGCCCCACTCAGTTTATCTACCATTGAAAAATTGCACATGTTATTTTGTATCATTATTTTTTGTTGGAATAGTTAATATTACACAACCGAAAATTTTAATTGTTCAATTCAGGGCATATAACCTTACGGTGAAGAAAGACTCTCAAATTGTATGGATAAAATTGCTGGATACATTTATTTTATTTCAATAGCTTCTGATAAATATTGCAACATTTCAGAAGGAACAAGTATAGCTGTTACTTTGCTATCAACCCCATGTATCATTTCTTCCGAAATCATATCTTTTGGAAAAGTTGTTTTTACAATGTGATATGGACGACCAGCTACAGCGCCAGGAGAAGTTGCTCTAACATCAAAAAATTCATGCTCTTGTTTAGCGCCTAAATAGTCGGTTGAAAAATATTTCCCATTAATTCCGGGTGGATTAGAAAATGCCTTATCTTTCATGAGACTTTGAAACTCTTGATCACTAACACTTCTATAAAGAGTAGTATCACTTGAAGTTACTTCTGAGGTACCTGCAGAAGAAGTGCTGGCCGCAGAACTATTTCCACTTGGCAATGGGGCTCCAACTGTTGCTGGAGACATTGCATATATGGATTGAACCTTATTTACGACCCAACTAACTATTTTGTTGATTACTTGAGTAACAACTCTTGCTATTGCAGCAACTATTTGTTGAACGATTCTAGATAGGACAATCATTACAATAACAAGAGCAACGGTATAGGCTTTTAGTGTGGTTACTATCACATCACTTGCATTAGTATCAGAAAAAGCATCTGATAAAAATCTAATCATAGTGGCAGTCGAATTAATCGCATTTGTGATATTTGTAAATAACGATAGCAATCCTCCCGTAAGAATATTAACAAGGATCGAACATAGCATTTCAACCAATCCATCCAAGTTTTCAAAAAACTGACAAATTCCAGTAAATATACTCATGACACCTGTATACCATACAGAAGGTTCCATAAGAAAGCACATTGTCATAAACAAACCATTATATAGTGCTCCTCCTGTTGCTTTATTTGCAACAGCTCCTCCAACCATTGTATAGCATGTCATCTGAATAGATACAACAGCAAGAATTTCTATTAAATATTGACCACTAGGATCAACATTGTTGACAGGATCGCAATGAACATAAGCATATTTATGAAGGCTTTGTGGATCATATAGGCTACCGCTATATTGGTCTACTTGACTAAAGCGACCAGAATTTTGATCATAATATCTTGCTCGTAAGTATTGCATTTGAAGATCTGTATCATAATGTTCTCCTGCATATAACAAATCAGTCAGAGTTTGGTTGGAACTATTGGATTCTTTTCCTATCATAATACCATAGGCATCATAATCATAACTATCTACTATCGTGCTAGTGTTAGAACATAGAAGTCTGGTCGATCCATGACCGTCATAGATCAGATATTGAGATTCACCTGCAACGTTTTGACTAATAACATCGTCTCCAATAACATATGACTTTACTGCATTTCCTCCTGTTTCACTGGTTTCTTCAAGCACTTGCTGAAAACCAGTTAGTCCACTATCAAGAAGAAATGATCGTGAATTATTTATCTCATTGATTCTGGAGCTGGCTTTAACCTGGAGGTCGGTTTTGGTGGTAAAGGTGTTCTGTTTGAACGACGGGTCAATTTCAATCCAGGTGTTGGGAGCTTCGTTGCGGGCGCCGTGGTAGGGGAAATAGTCCACGTAGGCGTTTACCCAGGTGTGGTTTAGTTTGATATTGGCGATTTTGCCGCCAGAAGTAGTGGTTTCGAATGGAATACCGTTGGATTGGAACGTTTTGGCGATCTGAGTGGGATCGTCTACGCCGATCCATTTGCCGGCGTCGGCAATCGGCATTTCAATAGTGCCCATGACATAGCGACAATGGATGCCGGAGGCACGCAGCAGAGCCATCGTCAGGCTGGCGAGATCGACGTCATTACCGGCTTTTTCCAGCAGAGTGCGCTTGGCGCCTTTCTGGGAACCCCAGTAGGGTTCGTAGGCGAAGCTGTTGCGCATATATTCGTAAATTTTGATGGGGGTATTGTCGAGGGAACTCGCCAGGGCGCGGATTTCATCGTCGATAACGATTTCGGGGGTGGCTTTCAGATCGTTTTCGTTGGCCGGGCCGGAGGTGGCCTGACCGTCGAGGCCGGTCAGCCAATTACCGATCACGTCATTGGCAGCGGCGAGCCGTAACGGATTATGAATCGAAGAATTATAAATACTGGCGATACGTTCGGCCGGGGCGCTGCGGCGCGGCAGATAAGCTTTTTCCTGTCCGGTAGTGGATTTCTGGGGAATGGTCGGCTGGTTGGCGTTTTTCTGCAGGTAGGCGGCCAGGTTCTGAACGGCGGTCTTAAGCTGTTCGGGCTTGGATTTGTTGTCCGTCACCGCGTTCAGATGTGAGGAAAGTTCGTTGAATCTTTCCCTGATCTTTTTCTGGTTGGTATCGACACGTTCCACTGCCGTTTTTACGCCAACTCGTCTTGTGATATTTCCGTCAACGGAAAAATCATTCATCATGGGCCGGGCCGCTCCGGGCCGCCTTTGCTTTATTACGATGAATTTGAAATTGAGCTCAGCGAGGGTGAAAACTGTATCAGGATTCATCAATGCGTAGACCGGGAAAATGCGCCGCATGGCATTCTGTTTGAGCTGTCGGCTCGGGATGGCGGTTGGACCGCTCCCCGGTCGGAAGAATGGCGGAGCGCGTATTTCAGCTCATATCATTGGCCGGTTCCATTGAATGCCGGGACCGGATTTGCGGAATATACACGTCTTGCTTCCAATGAACACCGCTGGTTTGAATCGGCGGTTCCGTTTGATTGCATTCCGTGCGTTCGCCTGGAACCGGAATTTCCGGCTTCGTATTTCCAGAAACGTCCGATCCCGTTGTTGCACGAGAAAAATATTGAACCGGTCGCCGTCACGGTGGAGCCGGATGGCGCGGTACTGGTGGATTTGGGCGCGATTCATTATGGATTTACTCTGCTCGAAGGCGAACCGGCGGTTCCTGGTGAGGTTGTAATCGGATATATCGAAGATTTGAAATGGGGCTGGATGGCAAGTTCCGGTCAATGCATTATGTATGATGACCGCATTCTTGACGCCGCCGGCCCGTTTCGCTGGAAAAGCATTCATAAACGGGCATATCGTTACGTGCGGATCAAAAATATCCGTCCGGAAACCTTGCGCTTTACCTTGTGTGAATACCTTTATCCGCTGAAATCCATTGGTGAATTTCACTGTTCGGATTCCATGCTGGAACGCCTGGCGGAAATCTCGGAACGTACGATCCGCCTGAACATGAATGATCTCTTTACCGATTGTCCGCACCGGGATCAGGGGCAGTGGATGGATGCATTTTGTTCGGCACATGTCGCGCTCGGCATCGGCGGCTCACTGGATCTTACGGAAAAATGCCTGCGCCAGTATGCCCTCTGTTCCGTGAAGGACGGGCGGTTGCTGTCGCCCAGCATAACGGGGCGGAGCTCGTTGGTCGATTACACTTTCGTGCTGTCCGCTTTTGCGCTCTGGTTTTACCGGGTTTCCGGAAAAGTGGAACTGCTCCGGGATATCTATGGCAAATTGACGGAGTGTACGGATGCTTTCAGCCGCTTTGCCGAAGGTGGGCCGCTGCTTTACGACCCGGTCGAGCCTCCCGACTTCATTTATCTGGACAATACCTTCGAATTGGCGAGAAAAGGATATTCCGCCGGAGTGAACGCGCTCTATCTGGCGGCGCTTTCGTCCCTGGCGGAGATTGCCGGAGTTATCGGCCACGCAGCGGATGCGGAGCGCTATTCAGCCTTGGCGGCGGCGGTCCGGTTGGCCTTTCGCGAGAAGTTTGCCCATCCGGAAATCGAAGGATGTTTCCGGGATACCGCGGACCGTTCGGATTCCGGCTTTGCCATGATCAATTTCAGATGTGAATTCGGACGTCGGGGCGGGCTTGGCATATTGGAATTCGATGTGGAGTCCGACAGGGATGTTGCCCGGACTCTCGAATATGCGGAGTACGATGGCGCGTCGCTTGCCGTGAATGGCGAAAATTTGTTTCGGAAGGAACGGCAGGCCACTTGGCGGCGGCAACCGGCTTATGACTGTGAAACCGCCGAAATTTCCTTGCGCCGGGGAATCAATCATTTCCGTTTCGAGGTTCCCTCTTCCAATCTGAATTGGGAACTCTTCTTCCGCTGGCGGGACGATCCGGAATATTTCGCATATTCCAATGCCATGGTTGGGGAAACGGATACAAATGGCCGGGAAACCGTTCCCCTGCGGCCGGTTCGGATTCGGCGCTGGACGCCACCGTATCTTTCTCAATCCACTCATGCTTATGCCGGTTTCGCCGGAGTGCATGAATCACCGGACAAAACTCTGGTTATGTTGCGTGCAACTTTGAAAGATGAATATCCCCGTACTTATGTCAGTCATCTGCTTCCCTCATTCAGTACTGAAGCAGGCGAGGGGAGGGAGCGTTTGCCATGGGTCATGCCTGCCAATACGCCATGGCCGACGTTCTTTTTCCTGACCGCGCTGTCCCGTTGCGGCGGCGAATGTGAGATACTGGCGATTATCCGTAAATATTGGCACGACATGGTGGTCAATGACCGGGCATCTACGACCTACGAGCAATGGAATCACGGCTCAAGTCTTTGCCATGCCTGGGGAGCCGCGCCGTTATACTTCATGCACAGCGTGATTCTCGGGGTAAAACATGAATTTCTGCATCGCGGCAAACTGTTGATCCGGCCATGTCTTTTCGACCTGGAATTCGCCGAAGGCCGGGTAGCTCTGGGGATTGGGGAAAACGAGTCGGTATTTGTCAGCATGAAGCGGTCAGGAAAAGAAATCCTGTTGACGGTCCGGGCTTCCGGAGCCATCCCGGTCGAACTGGACACCTCGCTCCTGCCCGGAGTCCGTTTGATTTCCAACTCCCTTATGGAGTGTATGGATACCAGCGTCTTGTAGATAAAGTTGAGTTATCCACCAGATTTCTATATCCGATATTTTCGCAATGACCATCCAGATAGGTTACATTGGCGGTTTGGGAGGAGCTGTGACGATAAGCGACCACTGATTCCGTTGAATTATTTCCTTTTGCCCACCAGCCGTTTGCGACAGAAGGATCTCTTAAATTGATCGAACCGGAAGAGGGGTAAGCCGCACCGTTTACTGTTACTTCAGTGAACAGAAAGCGGGAAGACGGCGATTTCACATGTGACATATAAGTGACCTTTTCCTTGTTCCATCCGTCACTGCCTCCGCCCGGCATAGTGGTTGTGTTCCAATATGTCATGCCGTAAGCATAACTGGCGCCTCGATAGCGGCTTGTCACCGCCGGTTGACTAGCCTCCCAAATCCTGGTTGATTTCGGACAAATAAAATTTTTGTCCCAGTCGCTAGGGTTCCAGACATAGTATTTGACGCCGAGCCCCTTGACATAAAGTTCATTCGTTCCCCACTCCGGGCCATTGTTTGAATACTTAAAAGGAACGTTAATGTCTTTGCTTTCATTTGCATACATACCCATCGCGAGTCCCATCTGCTTCATCGAGGCAATGCACTTCATCTGCATTGCCGTATCCCGCGCCTTCCCCAGTGCGGGAAGCAGCATTGCCGCCAGAATAGCGATGATCGCGATCACAACGAGGAGTTCAATGAGTGTGAAATTTATTTTTCTTTTATGCATGATAAGTTTCCTTTTCAGTTTGCAGTCAATTCATAATAAATCGACGGGCCGTCCGGAAGAGCCGCGGTATCCACCGATAAAATAACTTGGTCACCGGATTTTTTCAATGGCAATTCCGCAAGACGCCCGCCATCCATGCGGAGAGCATAAGCTTTGATTGCCGAGGCGTTTTTACTCTTGAACGCGACTTCAAATTTGCCGGTCTGAAGCAAAACCGGCACATTGCCCATGTTCAACATAAAACACATCTTCTGGTCTTCAAACTTCATTCCGCTGTTCAGTGCATTGGTCGCAATAACCAGCAGCATGCGGTTTGCATCCCGAATCGGTTTGGTTCCGTCGAGAGAAACCAGCGCCAGATTGCCGCGGGTCGTCATTTGACGCACTTCAAAATCGTTGAGTTCGGCCTTGGTTCCCGCTTCCGCACAAATCCCCTGTAGACGGGGAGTGTTGACCTGCAAAAAGTTGCGATTCGTATCCATCAGCATTTCCGCCGTGTCGGTTTCAAATATGCCTTTTGCATCGGAAGAATGGTTGGTTTTCGGCAATACACCTTTCGTACGCAGTTCATTCAGGAATGAATCGAGCTCGAATGACGATGTTTTCGTATCGGCGGCAAGGCTGGTGTATGCCGCATCCAGGACAAGCCCGGCGGCGCCGCTGCGTCCGAGTACAGTTTCGTTCTCTTTCTGCGGAGATTGGAGATCGCAGGTGTAGGCAAAACGGTTGGTGAGAATCAGTTTCCCCTGAGCGGTGGAAAGCGCATCCTGTGCCGCGCCGTTTTTCATGATGTCATCGGAAGACAGAGCCAATCGGATAAGTTGTTTTCCGGGAGCAACATCCTTGCGCAGAAAAAGAAACGCAGTCAGCAATTCCTGCGATTTCGCAATCGGGTCATTGTTGATGAAAAACGGCATCATCCTGGAATAATCGTTGACCGTAATGCCGCTTCCGAATCCGGTCAGTCCGTCGAAATCCTGATACGCTGAATACGCTCCGGTGACAAATGCCTGTTCATAACGGTATTTGTTCCAGAATACATGCAGATGTTCGGTGATGATATAGGGCGTCATATAGCGGCGCATACTGCCGAACCCGCGAATCACATTGCCGGCGCTGCCGATTGAACTCTCCTGCGAAATAGAACCGCTTCCGCCGTTATTATTGGTGAATCCGCTCGGGTGCGCGTGATAGCTGTTCATCGCCACGAAATCGTAATCTCTGCGGGAAACCGCATTCCGGAAAGATTTGCCCATGTTCATGGCTGAAACAGGGCCTGGATAGCCGATTTCACGCAGAGAATCTTTGTAGAAATGGAAGATTTTGTTTTCCAGGCTTTCGAGGAATCGGTTGATATCGTTACCGAATGCATCGGTACGGAGAATATCGCCTTTCTGAAAAATCTCCAGCTGATCGAATGAGGCGGGAACGGCGAATTTTCCATCCCAGGCGGCTGCAAGCGCCTGTATGTTTTCATATCTTTTTTTCAGGAACTCCCGCCATTGCGGCAGAAGCGGAGAATAATCTTTGCTGGAACCGGAGGAAAGAGCGAATTCCTGTTCATTGAACCCGACAACCATCGCAATCGTCGGGTCGTCGACCATCCGCTTGCCGGTGTAAGGGTTGACGTGGGTAAAGAGTTTGCGAACTCCGTCTTTCCAGTTGTTTCTCACGCGTTCACTGTAATAAATTTCGAATTTGAAATTGCCGGGCATTGGCGGATGATCCTTCCATCCCCAGCGCGACCCTTTTACATATCCCAGGCGGCTGGTCATCGCGTCGATATTAATATAGATTCCATTTTTCCCGCATTCGGCAAGCAGATACTCGAAACTGTCCAGCATTTTTGCATTGAAATCCAGATCCTTTTCCGCACCCATCAGGAGAAGTTCATCCAGGTAATGAATGCGAATCATATTGTATCCCGCCATTCGAAGCTGACGCACATACTCCTGGATCTTTTCATGCGTATCAAACTGTGGTTGTGCCGTATAGAATTTGCGAAAAGAAGCGGCAGCTTCCGCGGAAGCCAGAAAACGAACCGCCTGATCCGGATTCTTTTCAAATGCAAAATGCCCTTCCTGGTTGATGATGACGCGACCAAAAGTTCCGGTCGGTTTGCCATCGTTCAAAAAATGAATATCAAGAGCGGAATCGGCGATCACGCCGCCTTTTGGCGGAAGCGGAAGAATTTTCCATTCAACATTCGCCGTGATGGTGAAGATTTCGCCTTTCGGAAGCTCATATTCATTTTCGGAAAGGGTCGCCGCAACCACAATCCAGTTGGCCGCGGATGCGGATTCTTTGCGGATAATCACTTTTTTAATCGAGCCCAAATCATTCAATTTGAAGCGGGAAAGATAAATACCGACCTGATTGCCGCCACCGTTCTGCCAGAAAGCAACAGGAAACGCGTTCGATTTTTTCGTCGGCATCCACCAGTTTGCAATATCGCGTCCGTTGACAATTTGCAGAGTTTGCGAATCCTTCGTTCCCTCGATATCGATCAGCCCGACAGGTGGGTACGAATCCGGAAATGTAAGTGTATGAAGCAGATAGAAATACTTTGCGTTGCAATCTCCATTGGAAAGATCAAACTCCGCCGATTCGATTCCATTCGGGAACCGCTTGTTGGCAAACGTCATAATCGTTTTTCCATCGTTTTTTGTCGGGTCGAGCAACCGGAACGGGACATTGCCGAAAGATGTCTGCTTCCAGCGGAACTTGGAACCGTCATTTTCCGGTCCCTGATCGGACCAACCACCCTTGCCGTCATTGGCGACGGGATCGGCGTATCCCATGTTGGCATTTTGGGAGAAATCGAGAACGGTATCGCCCGTTTCAAGTTTCAAATTGCGATATTGAATCATGCCGGTCGCTCCCTGAAGGCCGAGAAACAGACCCGCGGAGACAATATCCTGCGGAATATCGAACGACTTGGAGAGTTTCAGCCAATCGAAATTTCCAGGTGCCATGTGGAAACTGTAATAATCATATTTGCCGTCGGCATGTTTGACGGTCAGCATAAGTTTTCCGCCCTGCCACTTCTGATACACTTTGGTTTCGCGTTTGACCTCGGCGGAAATCACAATCCGTTTTCCGGCGATTTTCGAGGCGTCGACTTTGCGGTAAATTCCGTAAACGTGATTCGCCACAGGGGCGTCAAGACGGATTTCCAATACCTGCCCATCTTTTTCCGAAGGAACAAACTGCGCGTTCCCCGCGCTATCCCAGCCTTTCAGCTCCGTAGCGTTCTTCAACGGAAATTCCAGAATCGTTCCGGCAGAGATGCCAAAACAAAAAATTCCAATAAATAAAATCCCGAACAACTTTCTCTTCATTATTATTTTTCCTTTAATGAATTAACATTTATAGGCATTTGTTTACATTATACAACATTCTTTGTTTTTTGTCAATCCCTCGTTAAAAAAAGAATGAAAAATAATTTTGTTTATAAATTTTCCGTACATAAAATTGACATTGTAAAAAAACATGTTATGGTACTCATGAAATGTAAATAAATGTATATAATTGGTAACACCGAGTCTGAAATGCCTGCATCAAAAACCACTGTGGCGGAATATATGAAAATCCGCAGTTATGTATTGAGCTTGATCACCAAAGCTGGAAACGAGCCGGTCCAATTGCCGACCGCATTGGAGCTTTCAAAGCTGTTCGGAGTCTGCCGTCAAACGGTCGGGAAGGCGCTCAAGCAGCTTGCGGAGGAAAATTACGTCATTGGCAGACCGGGTCTCGGCACCTTCACAAATCCGAAAAAACAATTCAGATTTCCCGCCTCGAGAAAACGGTTGTCCATAGGAATCATCGTCGGCGACGGCATGGCGATTGAAATGGACGAGTTTGTGACAAAAATGCTCGCAGCATGTCTGGTTGAAGTCTCGACTTATCCGGCGTTTGTGCGGGTCGTCAATCTAACTTCGACCAAACCGGATGCAGTTCTTAAAGATCTGAAAAACGAGTTCCTGGATGCTGTGATCTGGCAGAGACCGCCGCCGGCTTTTTTGTCGCTTCTGGAAGAACTCAAAAAAAGTGGTATAACAGTCATTACTGTCGGAGCACCCTCTCATCAGGATGCGATATGCAATGTGGATTTCGACTTGCAGCGCCTCGGCTATGAATGCGGAAAACGGCTTCTGCAAGCCGGAAAAAACCAGATTCTTTTTCTGCGTGATGAACGTCCGTGGAATTTCCCGGCGGACGGGCTTCGTCAGGCATTTCAGGAAGCGGGAGTTCCGCTGAATGAAAAAATGTTTCTGAAAGGTCCTGATGTTTTGGATAAAATAAAAATGATCTTTGAACTGGGCGTTCCGGTTGAGGCCATTTTCAATCCGGTATTTTCTTATGACGACCTGGCGGAAATTGCCCGGCAAACCGATGTCGATTTGGGGCGGATATTCAATATCTGCTGGGATTCCGTCGCAGAAAAATTTCCGGAATATCACGGATTCAGCTACAATTACGATTTTGCCGCTCTCGCAAAAGAAGCCGTTCGTCTTCTCCGTTTACAGTTGGAGAAAAAAGATCCGACGGTTCACCACGTGGATATCACTTTACAGATCAAAGAAATTCCGTAAAAATGAAATCCAGTTGACACCTCGCTCCAGTCCGGAGTCCGGTTGATGTGAGGATTTTTGCAAAATTGAACTGAAAACCATTTGACCTTTTTGAATATTCTGTAATATTAGGTTATCGAATGAATCAGAAAGGTTTTTTTATGTCTTTTTTATCAAGATTCAATAACCCCCGCGGTTTGGGGGAGTTTTTTTATTCGGCCGGTTCCAAGCCGGGAAAGTCGTTCAGAATGGAAGCGGAAGCACTGCTTGAGGATTACTATGCGGCGATGGCCGGAAGTACGCCGGTCCGGTTGCTTTTTCATTTGAGCGACGTCTCCAATCAGGCGGATGAATTGGCAAAAATCCTCGGCGATACCGGCGCTTTCGTCTCCATGGTCGGGCAGGCTCCGGCAAATGGCGCCAAGCTGGCGTTGGAGGCGTATCACGTCGCCAACGGGCCGGAGGCGGTCAAGTCCGGGGCTTTGCTGGAGTTAAAATTAACAAATTACCGCATATTGTATACGGCGGTGGATGATCTCGAAGGCAGCGGCAGCGAACCGCAGATGCACAATGAATTTGTCACGCTGGAGCAAATCCTGGCGGCGCATGGCGGCAATATCCCGGACAATCTCCAACGGACCTGGATTTACTGCCGGGACATCGACAACAACTATGCCGGACTGGTCAAGGCCCGCCGGGAACTGTTTCAGGGCTATGGGCTGACTAAAGATACTCACTATATCGCCAGCACTGGAATCGAGGGTTCGTGCGCCCGGCCTGACCGGCTGGTTAAAA
>JAVBRM010000030.1:0-14689 GCA_031548025.1 Victivallaceae bacterium
GTCAGCCATAACGACAGCTTTTGCGTTCATGGCAAGCAAGGCTTCACAGAGGGCAAGCCCGATACCCGAGGCCGCTCCCGTAACCAGTGCGACTTTATTTTCATAATACTCTTGCATATGCTTTCTCCTTTGATAATCACAGGATACTTTATATTTAAAATATTATTTTTTCAATATCAAATTTTAAATAATCGACATGAAATTAATTTGGAGCTTTCGTATTTGTCGGACCTCTCCGACGAGTCCGAGCTGTCCGAGTTTTTGGGAAATTACGAATTTTTTTGAAAAAGAGCTTGATTTTTCTTTAAATAGGAATTATTATTAAATAGTAATAGATACTAATAGGTGATTTGATGAGTGAATCGCAAAAATGCATGGAATGTTTTGATGAACTGTGCCGTGGCCAGGGATGGCGGCGGACGATTCAGCGGAGTTGCATTTTTGAGTATCTGTGGCGGAATTCGGAGCATCCGGGCGCAGAGCAGGTTTTTCAGGCGGTTCGCAGCAAGATTCCGGCGGTTTCGCTGGATAGTGTTTACCGGATTTTGAATGAGTTTGCAGAGGTCGGAGTGATCAGGCGGTTGGAAAACTATGAAATGATCCGTTTTGACCCGAATCTCAATGAGCATTATCACTTTATTTGTGAAAAGTGCGGAAAAATCATTGATATTGAAGCTAATAATGATAGATTGACTTCCGAACCTTATCGGTTCGCAGGAGAAATAAAAAATTTTGAATTGAGGATAAGAGGGATTTGCCATCAATGTCTCTCTAGGAACGATCATAAGAAAAATAAACAGGAGGTATCTTATGTCAGTAGCAAAGGACTCAAAAACAGCTAAGAATCTGGCTTATGCATTTGCCGGGGAATCACAGGCGAGAAACAAGTATACTTATTTTGCCAGTGCGGCACGTAAGGAAGGTTATGAGCAGATCGCTGCGATTTTTGAAATGACTGCCAACAATGAAAAAGAACACGCCAAGCTCTGGTTCCGCGCGCTTGACGGTATCGGCGATACGATTACCAATCTCAAGGCCGCCGCCGCCGGCGAGCATGAAGAATGGACCGAAATGTACAAAACTTTCGCCGAAGAAGCCAAGGCCGAAGGTTATGACGAAATCTCCCGCCTTTTCGAACGCGTCGGCGCTATCGAAAAGCGTCACGAAGAGCGCTACAAGAAATTGGCCGAAAAGGTTGAAAAAGGCGAAGTCTGGGTTCGCACCGGCGAAAACCGTTGGGAATGTCGCAACTGCGGGCATGTCTACATCGGCGAAAAAGCCCCCGAAGTGTGCCCGGTTTGCAAGCATCCGAAGGCATATTTCGAAATCGAATCCTGTAATTACTGATTGCCGGAATAAATCTGCGGCAGGATGGGTGCAAATCTGTCCTGCCGCTTTTTTTGTTATTCAGCACGGGTTTGGTGAAAAAACATTGCTGGGGTTATTTTGACCGGTTCGGCTTCGGGGCTGGTTTTGCATAGAAGGCCGATTCCCTTGGGACCGGTACCAACCAGAGAAATATTGATTTTGGCCATTCCCGGCTCCAGGGCGGCGGCAATACTGAGGAAGCGCCCGCTGCTCGACGCCTCAAGTACCGGTTGATCATTAATCGTGATTAGAATATTGGGAAGATCTTTTCTGCTCTGGACATCGAGGGCGAAACGGTGAGGACCGGCCTTGTTGATTCGGATATAGCCGGACCAGACGAGGAAAATATTCTCGGAAACCAGCGAGGCCAGTCGTTCCGAACTCTTCAAATTCCTTCTGCCGAATTCTTCTCCCCGGTCGATGAATTCCCCCTCCACTGCTTGTTGGGGCGGGACAAGGGGTTTGGGCCTATAGGACTTGGCAATCCGCCAGACCTGACAAATCGCTCCGGGAGCTATGGTGATGAATTTATCCTGAGCTCCCAGGAATGGCAAGTATAAGGCGAGAAATATAAAGGTTGCCGGTTTAAGCATAATTAATTGCTCTTGCGGGCTACGCGGGTGTAAGTCGGTCTGCCCTGACGGCCTTTGACCATGGCGGTTTCAGTGGTTGAGGCGTTGGAGTCAGTGCTGTCTACGGTTGATTCGGTATTGCTTTTTCTTTGAGTGTTGGCAGTCGGCCTCGAAGAATTTCCGGTGCGCGGATTCTGACGGGTTACCGTGGTTGCGGCAGGAGTGGTTTCGGTTTTGGCTGTGGTAGTCGTAGTCGTGGCAACTTTCGGGCAAGTACTGGTCGTGGTGGTAGTGGTTTTGGGGCAAGTACTGGTCGTGGTGGTAGTGGTTTTAGGACAGGTGTTGACTGTCCGCAGGGCAACAGGCCTTCTTGCGCAGGATGATGTTCCGCCTCGGATGGTGCGGATACTGCTGCTGGAAGTTGCTTGTTGATAATTGGTTGCCGTTTGTCCGGAAGAACGGGAGACGGTTCGGCCCGCAGTTGAATTTTCTGTCGCTGTTTGTTCGGATGTGACGCCATAGACGTCAGGATGGATGAACCAGCCGTTGAGGCCGCCGCCGTCCCGGGTGACGGGAATCCGGATGGTTTCCGTATTGCCCATACAGTGAATCGTTAAAATAAACAAACCAAAAACAACCCACCCTGAATATTTTCTTTTCATCGTTCCATCTCCTGATTTTTTTATATAATGCGGTTTACATAAAACAATAGCTATCGTCTTTGATATATTCTAACAAGTTTATTGAGACAGGGCGGTATTTTTGAGAATTTCCTGAATTTCTCGTGAATAAACCTGCTGAAGCAACTCCGGAGGGATTTTTGCGCCCTTCAGCAGTAAATATTTTATCAGAAGGGTGTCTTCCTTTTCAATGACCTTTTGTATGACGGTGATGCCGGATTGGGAGGCGGCGTTGGGATCGCCGCCATGACGGACCAGATATTCGAGAACCGGATAATAGTCGAGATCCATGGCAAAGGAGAGCGCACTGCTTCCGGCATATTGACCCTCCTGTATGACGGTACCGGGATTTGCGCCGGACTCCACCAGTGCGTTCACTATTTTCATGAAACCGTGAATATATGGAGAGGACGGTACCATGGAACGACTCTCGGGAGATTTCAATAAATATTTGCGGGGTTGAAGTCGAAAGAAAAACCATTGAAGAGCAGGCAGATGTTCGACGATAAGGTTGGGATTCACGCCGCATTTCAAAGCGCCTTTTACCTGATAATAATTTATGCTGACCAAGCCGCGCTGAAGCGCTATCTGGACCGGCACCGAATCATTTTCCTGAAAAGTGAAATCCGCCAGATCGGCATTCAGCTTGGCGGCTCGCGGGTCATCCGACTTGAATGCCGCAAATTCTTCGGCGAAACATTTTGCCGCCGCGAGCTCACCTTGTTGATGCATTTGAATAATTCTGTTGAATTGGCGCATGAACCATACTCGCATCTCCATCTGAAGCCTTCTTTCCAGACCTGACCGGGCAGGTTCGGCGGTAATCGCCGACAGGAATTCTTCGGCTTGTTTGAACAATCCTGCCCGGAGCAGGGCGATACATTTATCCGGTAATTTTTGCCGCACCCCCTCGATATCTTTTTTATACTCATCGATACGGGTTTGCGGAAGACCGTTTTTTTCCAACTGAGTCAAAATCGATTCAGCCAAGGCGATTTTGCCATCGATCAGGGCTTCGAAAAAAGCGATTCGCAGATCATACTGGCTTGGTTTAGGGGACGGTGCCACCGGCTGCTTGGGCTTGGGTTTGGGCGTCTTTTGTCCCGGCGCTTTTTGCGTTGGCGTCGGTATTATTTGTACTGGAGCCTTTGGCTCCTGTGGCTTTTGCACTGGCGTTTTTTGCACTGGCGGTATTATTTGTACTGGAGCCTTTGGCTCCTGCGGCAGTGGTTGATTTTGTCCCGTTGAAGGCGGTGGAGAGACTTGCACCATTCTCTGATGAGAGCTTTTTCTGGTTACCGACCGAAGCCAGCTGGCAAAACAATACCCCATAAAACTTGCTCCCGCCCCCAGCAAGATTGCCGCCAGTATCATGGTTCTGTATTTTTTCACAATAGAACTACCTTTTTCCATGAGCCGGAGGATTGTCAAGCAGTTCGATCAATCTCCGGTCATTGGTTAAGTCACGGGCTTTCTTGCCGTCTTCGGCAACGAACGAAGCATCAGCGCCGGATTCCAGCAGTAACTTGATACTTTCATTGGGTAATTGCTGCTTGAGTGCAAACATCAGAAGTGAATATCTGGTCCTACCATTGTTGTAATAGGAATTGACGTCGGCTCCTGCGTCGATCAGTATTTTCAGTATTCGCGGAGAGTGTTTTTGTTGGATGGCGGTATTCAGAGGTGCTTCAGTACCGTTTTGCTGTTTGGAGTGAACATTGGCACCGGCATTGATCAAGGCTTTGACGATGTCGGGATTGGGATTTTTGCCATCCAGATAACGGACCAGCGGGGCTTCATAACTGCTGGTGGGATTGATATTGTATTTGCCCTCCGCCAAAAGAATCCGGATGAATTCATCCCCTGCGCGTCCTTTTCGGCATGCCTGAGACAGCAGGGAACTGCTCGATTTGGTTTCTCTGGAATCGACTCCGCCGTAGAGCAATGCTTTGAATGCTTTGATGTTGCCTGCGTTAAGAGCAATCTCCAGGGGAGTTACTGTTCCGGGCTCAAGTTTGCGTTCCGGATTAAAATGCGCCGCCAGCAATGTTTCCACCATTTCGGCATTTCCAAGGCTCGATGCTTTCTGCAAGGCATTCAAGCGGTCGCTGAAAAGCTGATAAAGATTCACTCCGTCTTTGATGGCTTCCTGCAGCAAAGTAATATCCTGTTTCAGGATAGCCTGGTAAAATTTCCCCTGATTGAGGTAATCCCGTCCCTTTTTGCCGGCGCGATTGAGGTGTTGGACATCGGCTCCGGCTTGCTCCAGCAATTCGACTGATTGGGAATTGCCGGTCTGCATCGCCCAGATATAGGGGGTGTTTCCCCTGTTGTCGACGGCATTGATTTCGGCATCGGCGAAGACCAGTAAATTAAGAATTTCAGTGAAATTTCTTTCCGCGGCCAGATGGAGCGGTGTCTTGCCGCTGCGGTCGGCTGTATTCACTTCGGCGCCATAGTAGATCAATAACTTGGCTTCCAGCTCCCAATTGCTTGCCAAAGCCGGCAGCAGCATTGATTTATTCGGTTCCAATTCATCCAGGCCGGAACTCAGAAATTGCCGGTAATATTCGTCCGACTGATATACAAATGGAGCACTGTCGACATAGAGTTGCCTCAGCGTCATGAGAAAAGTGTCGCTTTGACTCCAGCGTTTGTTTAGAACCAGGCCCAGCAGCGGCCCGCTGTTCGCCGGGTTTGCGACATCGGTTACGATGATGTTCGGGTTGATTGAGCCGCTGCGAAGCCGGCCCAGTATTTGCCCCTCGAGTTGCTGGTTGTCCTGATTGGATCTCGGGGACGTATATTGCTTGACCAGTTCATAAAAACGCCGGTTGAGCTCTTCATTGTAAGTCTGTTTTTTGGCGGCTTTCACTTTATCCAGATAAGCTTTTTGTTTGGCCAGGTCCTGAGCTTGCTGCTTCCGGAAAGCAATCTTGCTGTTAAGTAGGGATTTTTGCTTCTGCGTCATTCTGGCTTCTTGAGAAACAGCCTCACGTTCCAGCTCTGCCAGCCGTTGTTCATTCCTGGCAATTCGATTTGCCATGGAGGATTTCTTTTCCGACTTGTCTACGACAATTACTTTGGTCGGTACTGTTTTGGCTGCCGGCGGTTTTGCGGGAGGCTTGACTGGCGCCGGCGATTGAGTCGGTTCAGATACCGGCGGTTCGGCGTGAGGAGCGGATACTGGCGGCGGGGCTGGTCGGGGAAGCGATGGTTCTACGGGCTTTGATGGTTCCGGTTGGGAAATCGGAGTCTGGATTACTGGAGGCGCTACGGACACCTGAGGCGTATTTTCCGGAGGAGGAACCCAGTCTTTTTCGGTCAGCAAGAAAAAGAGAAAACCAAGCCCGAACATGACCCCCGAGATCAGAGACAGGGCAATCAAACCGCGGTGTTTTATCACTGTGCCCCGGCTTATGCGATAAAACCTGCTGTGGAGATGTTCGTTGCGGTTGTTGATACAGCGGTTGAAATCTTGTCTGAACTCGCTGGCTGAACGATAGCGCAACTGTATCTGATCCGAACAGGCCCGCAGAAGAAACCTATTCAGCTTGCGGTACACACCGTTTTCGAGCAATTCCGGAGGGAAATAGGGGAAACGGTCCACCGGGTTGCCGGTTATGGCGCAGTAAAGGACTTTGGCTGTGGCATAAAGGTCATGCTGAACTCCGTCATACTTTTCGGTTAATGCCTCCCGTGGAATAAATCCCGGGGTGCCGACCAGGCTCATGCTGTAGCTTCGGTCCAGCGCAGTTACCAGTCCGATATCGGCGATTTTGGGATAAGTGTTCACAATCAAGATATTACCGGGTTTGATGTCGCGATGGGTCAACCCCGCGCAATGCAGTGTTTCCAGGCCGTCCAGAAGTCCGGTCATCAAAATTTCCAGGTCGTCCAACTCCATCCGGCCGCGTTTCAGGCGATACGAGAGAGTGTCCGCCATGTATGCGCCGTTTCCGCAGTTGAAGTCGTCCGCCGCCTCCATGGTATAACAAAAATAATCGCCGGCATCGAAAATCTGGTACATATTGAGCAGGTTGGGATGGCCCTGGATTTTCCGGCAATACGCCTTGAGTCCCTGGAATTCCCGTTCCCAGGATTCGCCCAGCAGGGTTTTTGAGACGATTTTCAAGGCGATCGTGCGCCCCACCGAATCCCGGCACAACCATACCTCGCCATACGATCCGCTGCCGCATCGTATGATCGGTGATATGCCGCGAATATCGTTCAGCACATCGAGAATCCCCTGTTGTCCCATTTCCTGTTTACCTCCAATTGCTCTTTTTACTTATTATTATTCTTGCTTTTCGCCAAAGCCTGTTTGATGGCCTCTTGAGTGTTAACATCTTTGGCCATTTCTTCGAATGTTTTTCCATCTTTGGAGCGTAAGGCCGGATTGGCGCCGGCATCCAAAAGGCATTCGAATATTCCTTGGGGCGCACGCACTGACGCGGCGATCATCAACGCGTTTTGATCGCTGTATTTGGTACGGATATTGACGTCGGCGCCGGCCTTGACCAGCAATTGAACGGCTTCGAAATGACGGTTTCGGATAGCCGTGATGAGCGGGGTGTTGCCATTTTTATCCGCCAGATTGACATCCGCGCCGGCGGCAATCAATGCTTTCATTACGGCGGGATTGAAGCCATAATACTGATTGTCCACGCTGAGATGGAGCGGCGTTATGTCAAAATTGTTTCTGATATTGACATCGACATTGGTTTTCAAGATGGCCTGAAGAAATGGAAAATAGTCTTTTCTGTTGAAGCAGAGCAGGTGAAGAATTTTATTGTCGCTGTTATACCTCACCGTATGGGCCGGGGAGTCCGGGTTGGCCTTGTGGTCAAGCAATAACTGAAACATTTTCAGATCATCATTGGTCGCCGCGAGTTCCAGGGGGTGCGAAGTATTGGGCGGAATATTATTCGGGTCGACGCCGCTTTCCAACAACGCTTCCACCAGCGAATAATTTTTGGCGATGGCGGCTCTTTGCAAAGCGTTGGCGCCTTTCGGAAAACTGTGCTGATAACTGTTGCCGCCGATATTAGGCGCCGGGGACAATAAGTAAGGATTGGCGCCGGCGGCCAGCGCCGCCTTGATCGCGCCTGGATCGCCTTCTCTCATTGCCACGACGAAATCGCTCTGCATTTGATAGTCCTTGACCGATTTGCCATGAAAATTGATGTGCTTCAAATCCGCGCCGACCATGGTCAGCGCGGCGACTCCATCCGTATTTCCGGCCATTGCCGCAAGAATGAGCGGCGTATTGCCGCTGTTGTCCATTGCGTTCGGATCGGCATCGGCCCGCAACAACATCAAAAGCGCGTCATTCAGGTTGTTCTCGGCGGCATAGTGCAGCGGTGTTTTTTCGTTTTTATCGCGGGCATGGATATTGACGCCATATTCAATTAATCGCTCCGCCAGCCCCGGTTTGGCGGAAATTTTCAGAGCGGAGAACAACAACTCGGGGGTAAAAACCTTTTCCGGCCAACCGGCATCCGCTAAAGACGGGAAACGGCTAAGGACGCCGGCCGCCATTTGTCTCCTGACCAAAGGCTCCGGATCGAAATTCAGATCCAGCAAAGCTTGAATGAAGGGAGCGGGGCTCAACAGGCGTTCGCCTACAACCATTATAATGAGCGGACCGGTGAATTCCGGCATGGAGCCGTCCACGACATTGAGGTTCGGGTTAACCTGACCTGTTGCCAGTCTGTCCAGCAGTATTTGGCATGCCGGTATATCCCGTTGGGGAGAATAACCGAAATCACGGCGCAAGGTCGTCTGCTCCTTGACCATTTCATAAAATTCTCGATTCGCTGCTTCGCTGTAATTCTTATGCCTGGCTTCCTGGATTTTTTGCCGTTTTTCCGTCAACCGCGCCATGGCCGCCGATTGCCTGCGGCGAAAATCGATTTTACTCTTAAGGAAAAACACTTGGTTGCGATATGCCGTATTGTCTACCGGATTCTGTTGCAAAGCCGCCAATTCTTTTTCCAGTTCCTGGATCCTTCCGGATGACGCTGGGGGCGGCGGAGCTTCCGGCGCGGCAACATCTGCCGGTTGCGGATTTGCGACCGGAATGAGCTTGGCTTCCGTGGCCGGCTCCGTGACCTCGGCGGAGGTGATTTGCATCCGCTTCGGTTCCGGTATATTTCCCTGCGTATTTTTCGACAGGAAAAAAAAGAACAACCCGGAACCAAACATGAAAACTGAGATTAAAAGCAGAATAATAAAGCTGCGATGCCTGGTTGCGGTGGTCCGGCCTATGCGGTAAAACCGGCTGTGGAGACGCTCGTTATGGTTGTTGATACAGCGGTCGAAATCCTGCTTGAACTCCCTGGCGGAGCGATAGCGTAAAGGTATCTGGTCCGAACAGGCGCGCAGAAGAAACGTATTCAACTTGCGATATACGCCGTTTTCGAGCAATTCCGGAGGGAAATAGGGAAAACGGTCCACCGGATTGCCGGTCATGGCGCAGTAAAGGACTTTGGCCGTGGCGAAAAGGTCGTGCTGGACTCCATTATACTTATCGGTCAACACCTCCCAGGGAATAAAACCCGGGGTGCCGACCAGGCTCATGCTGTAGCTTCGGTCCAGCGCGGTTACCAATCCGATATCGGCGATCTTTGGATAAGTGTTCACAATCAAGATGTTGCCGGGTTTGATGTCGCGATGGGTCAAGCCGGCGCAATGCAGTGTTTCCAGGCCGTTCAGAAGTCCGGTCATCAAAATTTCCAAATCGTCCAACTCCATCCGGCCGCGTTTCAGACGGTACGAGAGAGTGTCCGCCATGTATGGCCCGTTGCCGCGATTGAAGTCGTCCGCCGCCTCCATGGTATAGCAGAAATAGTCGCCGGCATCGAAAATATGGTAAATATTGAGCAGGTTGGGGTGACCCTGGATTTTGTGGCAATACGCCTTAAGTCCCTGGAATTCCCGTTCCCAGGATTCGCCCAACAGGGTTTTTGAGACGATTTTCAAGGCGATCGTGCGCTCCACCGAATCCCGGCACAACCATACCTCGCCATACGATCCGCTGCCACATCGTATGATCGGTGATATGCCGCGAATATCGTTCAGCACATCGAGAATCCCCTGTCGCCCCATTTCCTGTTTACCCCTGGTCGTTTTTCCAGCTCATTTTAGATTTTTCGATGTTTTGTTTGACTTCCTCAAGGGTTTTGACACTCTCCCTGATTTCTTTCGCCAGCCGCCGGTCCTCCATGACATCGTCCTGTATTATACGACATGAAGGACAGACTTTCAAATGCCGACTGCAGATAAAACGGAAAAGCCATGACATTTCACCATTGAGATAACGTTCCAGTTCCAATTCAGAGTAATGTTTCATAAATAATCCCCGGCATCAAGTTCATATGCAATTCGCTTTAACTCACGCAAAACGATTTTCCGATGATTGTATACCGTAGCCAACGAAATTTCCAGGAGTCTGGCAACTTTCTCCGGACGGATTTCCTGAATCACCACCAGTTCGAAAATCTGCATCAAATGCGGCGGCAGGGTTTGCCGGGCTTCTTCCAGAGCCTGGCTCAGGACAAAGGTTTCCCATTCCGCATTCCAATCCTGTTCTTCCTTGCCGTCGAACTCGTATTCGGACGGCATTTTTTCGATTTCCACTTTCTTGTGGTTCTTGCTTCGCTCTTTCAGGATGCGTTTGGCATGGTTGGAAATCACCATCCGGAAATAGTCCCGGAACCGCCCTTTTTCGCGATCATAAGTGAAAGTTTTCTGGGCATTGAAGAAGTTGCACATGACGCCTTGCAGCAATTCTTCGTGTTCATGGTAATTCAACCCGAAATCCCTTCCGCGCAACCAGACCAGGGGGCGATAGGTCACGTAGAACTCCTCCCAGGCCAGCGGATCGCCTTCCTTTACCATCCTGAGCAAACTGCCTCGTGTTGTTTCCATAATTTTTTCAGGATTCCTTGTTTTCGTCGTTTTCTTTCGATAATTCCCGGAAGTCACAGCGGGAGTTGAGCCATATTTTGCCGATTCCGGGACGTTGATCCAGGAGCTCTCTCATGTTCCGGTAAATCATCTGACGGAGATAATCCCGGAACTGGCCGCGCGAACCATCATAAACAAATATCATTTCCGTGTTGAAAAAGTCACTTGTCACCCTCTCCAGCAGTTTTTGCTGTTCCTGCTGGTTCAGGCCGAAGTTGCGTCCGCACAGCCAGATCAGCGAACGGCAGGAGACGCAAAACTCCTTACGCGATATGGCATCGCCGTTTTCGATCTTTCTTAGTACTGTACATGTCATATCTGCATCCTTTAACGAAAATCGTCTTCTATACAATAATAGACTGGACCTCCGGATTTTTCTAACTGAATTCACTGGAATATCTGTTTTCCCTGTAATTTTGTTGTTCAAAATGATAAAATTGCGTTTTTTTTCGGGAAAAGATGGTTTTATGTTAGAAAAAAAATACTTCGGGACTATTAGTTTATTAGACTTAAGGGTTTCCGGGGCAATGCTGCGGGGTTGCGGCATGATACTTTTTTATTGATTGAAAAGTTTCTGTAACATATGGCAAAGGGGAATGAGGTATGGAAAACTATGCTAACGCCGGCGGTATCATGTTTGCAATCTACGGGCAAACGGAAAATCCGATCACTTACTCCGATGATGCGAATGATAGTTGTTCCGACAATATCTGTGCACCAAGTTATTCCGATATGGCGGCGGCGGACGCCGTGATGGTTTACTCCGGCAGAACGTTGATCAGTTCAGCCTCGACCATGAGCGGAGCAAACCTCTCCGCCGGGATAAGCCAACATATTTCCAGTGGAGGCATAGCCCGCGGCACCATAATCTCCGGCGGCCGCCAATATATCAGTTCCGGTGGAGTAGCCAGTTCGACCACGATCTCTTCCGGCGGTTATCAATATGTTTATGCCGGCGGAGTAGCTCGTTCTGCCACGGTTAATTCCGGCGGTGTGCAATATGTTTTTGCCGGTGGTGTGGTCAATGATATGGCCATTTCCGGTGGTCGAGTATATGTTTCTTCTGGCGGTACGATCAATTCAACCACGGTTTATTCCGGAGGTTATGCGCATATTTTATCCGGCGGAGTGATTCAGGATGTGAAAATTGTGAGCGGCGGTAACGTATATCTTACAGAGGGGGCGACTGTAAGCAATACCGTAGTGGCGAATGAAAGTTCCTACATAACTGTTTGGGGGTCGGCATATGGGACCATTGTCAGCTCTGGAGCACGCGCCACGATTGGTTCAGACGCCGCGGCTTATGATACCACCATCAGTAGTGGGGGAAGAGTAATTGTATATTACGGAGCGAAAGAAATCCGGAATACCATGATCAAAGCGGGAGGCAGCATGCAGTTGGGTTACTGCTGTGGTGAAGGGATGGTAGCATACGATACCACTGTCTCCTCCGGAGGATTAATGTCGGTGATCAAATGCAGCGCTGTAGATACCATCATTCAGAATGGTGGGATAGTCAATTTTTCAATTTCGGCGGTTGCTTCCAATACTACTGTTTCATCGGGAGGTTCAGCTTATTTTTATACAGGTATAACTGTCAAGAATGCGACCATTTCTTCCGGCGGGTTGGTTACATGGGGTAGTGCTGGCTACTCTGGAAAAATTACCCTGGGGGCAACTGTTTCCACCACCAGAGTGCTTGATATGAGTGCTGCGGAACTTATCTTCGCCGTTGATCAGAGAACTACCGGCGATACTTATATCGTCAACAATATAAATAACTTTGCGGCTGCTACTTATACTGTTACAGTTAAGGCCAACCAGACGACAGGCTCTTACAAACTGGCTGCCAATGCGGCTAATTTTAACGAGTCCGTTACCATTTGCATAAGCGGAGGGGATTGCTTCGGGCTGCTTACGGTCGGCAAATCGGTGAATTACGGCAACTACAGCTATTCGCTGGTGAATTCGAGCGGCATATTGTCGCTGAATATCGGCAATGGATCCGGCGGTGGCGGTACTTCCAGCTCGACGTCCAATGCGGTTAAACTCTATTCAGGCGGAGTTCTGACCAGTTTCGGTGCGGCTATGACCGGTGCGGCTGTCAACTCCGGTATGTCCCAGCATGTATCGCTCGGCGGAATCGCATCAGGAACCATCGTCAATTCAGGCGGTGTACAAGTTATGTCATCCGGCGGCATCGCGGTTTCGGCCACAATCAACTCCGGCGGTTCGATGATTGTTTCCAGCGGTCAGGCGCTCCTGTCCGGAACTACGGTTTTGGGTGGAACCGTGAATATGATCGGGGGAATTGACGCCCAGAACAACCAGGTGGTATTCGCGTTAAATCAGCGCACCGCAGCCAACACTTATATAATATCGAATATCGCATTGATTTCCAATGCCGTTTACTCCATTACGGTGAATTCAAGTCAGGCATCCGGAACTTACAGTCTGGCGGCGGGAGCTTCCGAATTCAGTAAGAGCATCACAGTCCAGAATACTTCCGGAACGAATTATGGGACCCTTGCGGTTGGCGGTTCCATGACTTATAATAACGTAAGTTACGCTCTTTCAGTCAACTCCTCCGGAGTTCTTCAGTTGGCGGTTGCCGGCGGTGGTGGTACTTCCAGTTCGACGTCCAATACGGTTAAACTGTATTCCGCTGGAATACTGGTCAGTTCCGGAGCGACTATGACCGGAACAGCCGTCAATTCCGGCATGTCCCAGCATGTATCACTCGGCGGTATCGCTTCCCTGACCACGGTGAATTCCGGCGGTCGGCAATATGTATCTTCCGGCGGAACGGCGGTTTCGGCTACGGTGAATTCCGGCGGTTCGATGATTATTGCCAGTGGTCAGGCATTCTTGTCCGGAACTACGGTTTTGGGAGGAGCCATGACTATGATCGGGGGAATTGACGCCCAGAATAGTCAAGTGGTATTCGCGCTGAATCAACGTACCGCAGCCAATACGTATATAATATCGAATATCGCATTGGTTTCCAATGCCGCCTATAGTGTGACGGTGAATTCAAATCAGGCATCCGGCACTTACAAGCTGGCGGCAGGGGCTTCCGGATTCAACAAGAGCATTATGGTCAAGAATACTTCCGGAACGAATTACGGAACACTCGCGGTTGGTGGTTCCATCACTTATAACAACGTAAGTTACACGCTTTCAGTCAACTCCTCCGGGGTTCTTCAACTGTCGGTCGCCTGGGGCGCTCCCAGCTCGACGTCCAACGCGGTCAAACTCTATTCCGGCGCGACTTTGATCAGTTCCGGCGCAACTATGAGCGATACGATTGTCAGTTCCGGTATGTCCCAGCATGTGTCGTCCGGTGGAGTGGTGTCCAATACCACCGTTTTGTCTGGTGGGGTGGCGTACTTCGCTTCCGAGGCAATCGTTAAAGATGCGATCATTTCTTCCGGCGGGCTGGTCACCTGGGGTAGTGCCGATTACAGCGGCAAAATTACCCTGGGGGCAACGGTTTCCGCCTCCACTGTCCTTGATATGAGTGGGGCGGAAATTATCTTCGCCGTTGATCAGAGAACTACCGACGATACTTACATTGTCAATGATATAAATAACTTTTCCGCAGCCATTTATACCATCACAGTTAAGGCCGACCAGGCGGTAGGCTCTTACAAGTTGGCTGCCAACGCGGCCGATTTTAACGAACCAATCACCATTTGCATAAGTCAGGGGGATTGCTTTGATTTGCTTTTGGTCGGCAAATCGGTGAATTATGGCAGCTATACGTATTTGCTGACCAATTCGAGCGGAATACTGTCGCTCGATATCGCCGTCAATAATAATTCCGGTGACACCGCTACCAGTACGGTTCGTTCTGATCTGATGGCCAACGGATATTCGCAGATCGTGGCCTGGGATGCGGAAAAGGGTAAAGTCGGCTACATGGCGACTGATGGAGTGGTAGAACCAGTTTGGAATGGGATTTGGGAATGGAGCGGGGATGAAGCTTCAATGTGGAAGGTGGTCGGGGTCGGGCGCTTCTCGGAGGGGATCGACCATGACGGCGTCTTGCTGTACAATGGATATGGTAATACCTTTGCGGCTTGGACGAACCTGAAT
>JAVBRM010000123.1:0-56732 GCA_031548025.1 Victivallaceae bacterium
TGAAAAAAATCCCTCCGAGGTACACCACGAATGCAATTCATCAATATGATCGGAAAGCGCATCTTCTGTAATAAAAATCAAAAATCCAGAGAAAGCTCCAGCCAGGGCAATAAACCATTGAAGTTTTTGAACCAGCAGAGAAAAAAGGTCACCTGAAAAAGTATTTTTATTTTCACTTAATGGAATGTTTGGCCAATAGCCATGCGTATAATAATCAAGAAGAAAGTCATAATCTCCTTGGGAGATATTTGAATCAACTAAAATTGGTACTCTCGGATAAGATTGTCCCAATACCTGAAAAGGTAAGCCTTCTTCAATGATTTCATTTTGATTCTCCTCGAATAGCCATGCTTTATGTAAAGATATTTTGTGGCGCTCTTTCTTATATCTTTCTGATTCAATACCGTTCTCCGGTGGATAAGGAAAAACCCCATATTGAATCCCCAAGAGTTGAGCAAATTTATTATAAATATTCCCATCATAGCCAAGATTATCGAAAACGATCAGATGACTTGTGTTCGCAATCGACTCTAAGATTGTATCCTGAGGAATAAAATCATAAGGAAAGAATTGTTTTATAATTCGATTTTTGTAGTTTTCTGAAACTTTTCGCATATAGCACCGCTATTGTTATTACTCCGTATCAAAATGGACTAACAGTTTGACTTTGTCCGGGTAATCGCCGGTCCAGCCGTAGGGATAGCCGCCCGCATAATAGGCTTTGCGGATTTTACAGTAGAGTTTGTATTCGTCGCCTTTCACGCCGTTGGAAAAGTCGTTGGATTCGCCGTAGATAATCAACGATTTCAAAACATACCATAGCTCGCCCAATATGATATCGTATCGTCCTTTATCATCACGATCATAGAGACTGTTCCGCAACTTGTCCCAGATATTCCGGTCTTCCATAACTTGGGAAACCCAATCATCCAGATCTTTTCTTTCACACTCATATTCCAAATAGGACCACATGGCTCCATTTGCATTTGCTTGAATATCTGAATAATAGTGCTGATTATGCTTTGGTGCCGCTTCCTGGGCATCCCAGTCTTCGTGTGGGATCAGATTCCAATAACTTCCGCTTGGGCAAATATCGGGATCAGGCATCGGCTTGATCTCATAATGCTCAGGCTCCAGAACGATGGAACGGTCGCCATTTTTCAAGATCGGCATTTCTTCCAGAAAACGGATGACTGCGGGTTTGTTCTTTTCAAATTGATGAAAATCAGGATAAACGACAAGCTCACTATTTTGCGACTCAACTTCTTCTTGGGCACTCGCCAGCTCTTCGTAAAATTTACGGGCACTTTCTGAGAGTTCAGTAAATTTCGGACGCAATTTTTTTATTGAACCGAGAAGCGGATTGTGTTCCCATGGATCATCTTTCAATGTCCATTGCATGAGATAATTCCGCTCCGGATCACGGGCCAGTGCCGTGGAATGGTCATCTGCGACAATATACGAATGGAAAAATATCCGTACTTCCATCAGAGCAAATCCAAGCAGGTTTTGACCTCGCCAACGGGTTGGATCGGCGGCGGCGGGGTTGTCTTTGCCGAGGCCAATGCCCCAGATGCAATCGCGAGGGCTGGCTTCAACGATGACTTTATTACCGGTGGCAAGCAGGAAATCACGGAATTGTTCATTTTGCACAAACTTATGAAGATTGCCTTTAACCACCGCATGATACTTATGATCGTCCCAGCGAGCTGCATCGAAATCGCGAACCTTCCGTCCAAGTGCTTTCATCTCTTTCGGAGAGCCCGAAGCAAGGATTTGCGCCTCCATTTCCGTATCGCCGAAATACCGGGCTTTCTCAGCCATCATATATTGTTCGGCGCAGTTATAGAGAATCCCATCGACTTCAAAGTGAGCCGGATACCACTGGCTCATGCAACTCGGTCCGACCGAACCATCCTCCGGCACCTGATGCCCCCAAAAGAATAGATACTCCGGTTTAAATCCACCTTCGATAATATTGATCAGTTCCGCCCGGTTCATATTGCCCTCCACGTTGTTTTCTATAAAGTTACCTCTCTGCCAGCCACTTTCAAGGTGGGAGCGGGGGATTTTCAGGAAAGATTCTTACCAAAGTCAACTATCATCGCCTAAAGACGGTGGTTTGACGGTAAACATTGCATTTTACAGTAATCATATTTCTTCCTTTTGGGTTGGTTGTACAGCTTAAAACCATGTCCGTTCCGGTGCTTCCATGTTGCATTTTCGAAACGCAACATTCCTGCGTTGGCTTGTTTTAAATCATTGTAATTTCATATATTTTTCTTGAAATAATAAAAATTCAATGATATTGTACTGCTATTGACAGAATATGTTGCAAAGGTGTATCATATTGACTGGCAGTTTATTAAAATGAGAAAGTATCATCCGGTTTTTCTCACCCATCAGAACTATTTATGCCAGCGCACAACACTGTTCTATTCCTTGCATTTTTCGCGGGGTACTGCTAAAATAACGGGTTATTTCACAAAAGAGGATTTTATGCTGACGATTATCTTGTTGTTGGTTGCCGGGGTGGCGTTGCTTTATTTCGGGGCGGAATTTCTGGTTCGGGGCGGCGTTTCGATTGCGACGCGTCTTGGAGTTTCGCCGCTCATCATCGGGTTGACGCTGGTGTCTGCCGCTACGAGCGCGCCGGAGTTGGTGGTCAGTGTACAGGCTGCGATCAGCGGGGCGAGTGATATTGCGGTGGGAAACATTGTTGGTTCGAATATCTGCAATATTGCGCTGATTCTGGGGCTTTCCGCTGCCATTGCACCGTTGAGCGTGCACCTGAAAGTGTTGCGTTACGACATGCCGATTTTGCTGGGGGTGACCGGCGTTTTCGCTGCGATCGGTATTCTGGCCGGCGGCTTCGGACGGATCAGCGGCGCGGTTCTTCTTGCCGGGCTGATTGCTTACCTGATTTGGAACATCCGGATGGAGAAGCGCGAGGCCGGCAATGGCGAGTCTGCCGGCGATGGAGAACCCGCGAAATCTTATTCCACGCTGATCAGTGTTTTGCTGGTTCTTTTTGGGCTCGGGGGATTGGTGCTCGGCGGTAAATTCATGGTCAGTGGCGCAGTGGACCTCGGCCGTATGGCCGGGCTCTCCGAGGCCATGATCGGGTTGACCATCGTGGCGGTCGGCACCAGTTTGCCTGAGCTTGCCACCAGTGTGGTTGCCGCATGCCGCGGTCAACAGGATATCGCCATCGGCAATGCGGTCGGTTCGAATATTTTCAATATTCTCGGTATTATCGGGATAACGGCGCTGATCCGGCCGGTTGCTTCCACCGGAATTACTTATGTGGATTGGGGTGCGCTCATTTTCACGGCCGTGATCCTGCTGCCTTTCATGAAGACCGAGACGAAAATCGTCCGCTGGGAGGGTATTGTGTTGTTGGGAATTTACGCGGCCTATATCGTCTGGCTGGCGATGAATGCCTGACCAGGATACTATTTCAACGCGATTTGCGAAAATGCAACGGTGAAATCGACATGTTTTTCCTGAATGCTTTGGAAAAAGCGAACATGCTTGCGTATCCGGTTTAGATCGCGATCCCATCAATGGAATAATCTGCATACCGCAGCAAATCAGCCGCCCGGTTTATCGTATTTTCTGAAATTATTTGGGTCTTCTCCGCTTTGTGCCATAAATAGTCTACGATGATCTCCTTGGATTGGGACTGATTATGATATGGGTTCTGCTCAAGAATGGGTTGCAGCACCGGGTAGAGTTTGGGACATTGGAAAGTCTGGGCCATGCCGAAGGGGTTGAACCATTCGGGCGGGTCGATGGTTTCCACGTAAAACGATTGTGACTGCCGGTTCAATCCGAGCGCCAGCAGAAACTCCTGCCTGCCGCCATCTTTGCGATAGATTGTACAATGCCATTGGGGGCGGCCTTCAAGTGAATACGGCTGGGCGCCCCGGTAAGGACGCGTTCTTTTTAAAAAGAAATACATATCCCATGCTTCGACAATCCGAGCAATTTCTTTCGGACTGTCTATTTGCAAATTGCGTCCGTTTTGCCGGAAAACGATTTTTTCGACCGATTCTGCCGTGTAGGGAAAGAGAATTGCCTGACCCCCGCGATACATGCAAACACCGCCAGACACCATAAATACGGAACCGCTCAAGACAAAAATCAGCACTCCCACCAGCAGCGCTTGCGTTTTCTTTCCTTCCTTCCACAATTCCGTCGCCGGGACAACAGAGAATACGAAAAAAATACCGGCGGAAAAAATGAGAATCACCCAAAAGCATCTCGCCAGCAACACGGCAGTCAACAAATAAACCATACCGACTCCCCATTGCAGAAACCGCTCTTTTCTACATTCCAGAATCGCCACCTGCGATAATCCGATAAAAAGAACAATTCCGAATGTCCAATCGATACTGAACTCCAATTCCGGTCCCCAGAAAAGCCGCCACAACCAAACAGCTACCGCCAAAAACATCGGAATCACCGCCAGCCTTGGCTTGAAAATCAATGGAAGATAATCATCTTTTTCCGCATCTTCCGGCTTGATTCCCTTCATGCGGTAGTAATCTTTTTTCGTTATTCGCCGCTTCTTTTTTCTGCTCATCGCTATTCCTTAAAAAACTTTCTCCGCATCTGAAAATCGTTTAATACTTGCGCTGTCGATTTCCATAAAGAATCCGGTGAAGTGATAGTTTTCCCGAAGGGCTTGACCCGAGTGGTCAGCCCGGCCGATCAGTGGATCACCGGTGACCCAGTTCTCCCCATCTTTCCAGAGGATTGAGATGAAGTGACCAACCCCACCGACTTTTACACCCGCGATTGCCGGTAGCTGTAGATCATTCGGAAGCCCCTCCGTTATGCGGTAATGCACTTGCAAGCCGCGACTCCGGAGGGCGCGTGCCAGAAACCAGTTTTCCGTTCCGCTCCGCGAGGTATAACATTCCCGAGCCAGTTCCCGCTCGGATACGGCGAGGCCATACATCCGCAAAACGGTCGTCGCGCTAGCGGCTCCGCATGAAGACGGTGTGCTTTGCATACAGAATTCGTCCTTCCAGAGCTCACGCCATGCCTCTGAAGGAATCGGCGTCAACAGGGGTTTCAGATACGGAATGACAATCCCAAGAATCAGCAGAATCAGCAGAAAAGGGATGGAAGCGATTCTTTTGCCTTTTCCGACACCCGCAAGGAGTCCGGCAAGAAAGCCCATTCCGGCCGCCGACAGCTCACTGAACGAGAAAGCACGAAATTCATAGAACCAGACCGCGCGATCAAACCAATGCAGATAATAGAGAACGAACAAAGCTCCCGGCAGAGCCAACAGAATTCCCGCCACTGCAAGTAAAATTCTCGGCGCTGTTTTTCCAGCCTTACCCCATAATCGGAATGCGGTGTAAAACAGTCCAAATGCTAACAGCAATGTTATAATCAGTTGAAAAATCATTTATTCCACCTTTCGATCTTCGGATAGAAATAGCATTTCGATCGGTAAATTTCAAATCACTTTTTGAAGTTTGAGAACGAAATCAACGAAACCTCGCGAAAAGAAGAAAAACTATGCGCTTAAGACTTTCAGAACTCCAAGTTCCGCGATAATACCTTTTTGGCCTGTCAGGTACGTTATATTGATTTTGGTATGCTCATTGATGCTCGTCGGTTTATCCTGGTTTGTGCTGATGAGTTCAATTTCCCACGCCGGCATCCAGAATCGGGTCTTGATTTTGATTCGGGGAATGGTCAGAGGACCATATTTCGTCTGGAAATCCACCCTGTCCCGGTAAATAGTTGCCGTAATTTCAGCATCATTCAAGAGGCTTTCGTAGACTTCCGGGGTCAAAGACTTTGTCGCCAGATCATAAAACATATTCGAAAGTAGATCATTCTCGATATTATCTATATCTTCAGCGGAAATACTGCTCGAATTGGCTTCGGCGATCTTCTTGACCAGTTCGCTTCTTTTAGCTTTATGGCTTGCCAGCATCCGGCGCAATTGGTCGTCGGTAATGACATTATCGAGATACATCTGCGACAATTTTTCTTCCTTGATATTCAGGTTTTCCAGCTCAACCTCGTATTTGGACAGGTCTTCCTTGGATTTTATTATTTCGACGGCCTTGCGGTGTCTTTCGATCAACGCAATCGAGAGCAGAGGATAAACCGCATCGAAGAGCGACGGTTTCCCTTTGGCCCCCGTTTCGAAGCGGATACGGCTGTTCTTGCATTCGCTATGCTTCGGGTCAAAAACGGCCCGGTTGCATAAATAACAGATCTTGCCGTGATTGATATTGCATACCAGTTTTCCTCCGCAGGCCCCGCAACGGAGCTTCCCGGAAAGCGGCAGCCAATGCTTTTTGCCGCCCCGGCGATTCTCGCTCCGCTTATTGGAAACAATCTCATTGGCTTCCAGCCATTGCTCGAAAGTGATGACTCCTTCTCCGTTCATCTGGACGTTTTTAATCAATTCGCCGGCCGAATTATACTGATACCCCGCATAAATAGGCCGCTTGACCATATTGTAAATGGAACTGGTATAGAAAAAGCAAAGATGTCCCCAATGTTCATTGCAATGCTGGAGGATAGAGGTGTAAGATTTATAGTTACAAATGCTGTCGAAAATATATTTGATGACCTCGACACATTCGGGCCTTACCTCAAACCGGTCATTGCCGAGATACTTGAATCCGAACGTCCGGATTCCCGTACAATAATTGCCCTGGTCCCGTTTGTTCCGAAACGCATTGATGCTGTTTTGACGTTTCTTCTGCAAATCGTTATAGAGAATACGATTAGTGATCGCCGTAACCAGTTGCTGGTCAAATTGCGCCAGGTCAATCACGCCACCCTGAACTTGCAGGACTTTGACATTATTGCCCTGCAACAGATTATTGATATGTCCTTCCAGAAAACTCCCATTGATCGGACGGTACAGCCTGGTCAGTTCGTTTACAATAACGAAATCCACTTCATTCAATACTTGCAACGCCCCGCCGAGTCCCGAACGGAAAGTTTTCTTTGTGCTTTGAGTCGCCACCCAAGATTTGTAAGCCGAATCCACCCTGGCGACGTCCTCTGCACCCACCGGATAAATTTCGCCGCTCGTATTCAAATCCCGGAATACGCCGACGATTTCAATTTTTTCTTTCTCCGCAAGTTTCCGACAATTGGCAATCTGAGCCTCCACCGATTCGGAAACATCATCCTTCCCACTACTCTGTCTCGCATAAATTACAGCTTTCATCGTTTTCACTCCTTTTTCTCATTATTAATATATCATAGAATTGCATACATAGCAAGCATAAATCGTTGTGATCGCTATTATCGCCATATTGGCAACCATGCTGCTGCCGGCATTGAACACGGCGCGGTCGCGGTCACGGGCTACCAACTGTCTGAACAACCTGAAAGGCATCGGGCAATACTGCGTGTTTTATTATGATGATTACGGCACTGCCATTATTAGTTCGTCACATAATGGCGGCGCCATAGTCGGCTGGGGCAATCACCTGGTGCAACTTTATGGCGCCAGGAAGTATTACACCTCCGATTACAATAAAAATGTGAGACTTCCAACCTGTGCAGGAACCATCTTCAGGTGTCCTCAAATATCTCCATTTAATCCAATACCCGCCAACGATTCCCATGCCATCACTTCCTTCGCCTACAATCAACAAATGGTTCATAACAGTAATCTGGCAACCACCCCATATGCGGCACCGGCGAATGACTGGGGGAAATTGAAATATCCATCCAGGACTATGCTGTTTGTCGATGGCAACGGAACCGGGACAATCAATACTGGGCCGACGACTTACTCCCGGGTTGACTGGCGGCATCTGGGTTCGGCGAATTACCTGTTTCTGGATTGGCATGTCGAGCCGCTCAAAAACCCGAAAGCGGCACCAGTAAAGGGGATTTCCTTGAACAGTAATACTATTCTTTAGGAGAAATATGATGAAATCAAGTTTACTTTTCGCTATCTTCGCAATGCTTCTTTGCTGGAATGCTTTCGCACTTCAACTGACCGACACCGGCAGGCCGGTGGCGGAAATCGTCATCGGTCAAAACGCCGACGAGACGGAATGTTATGCCGCCGAGGAACTGCAACGCGCAGTACGGTTGATTTCCGGCGCGCCTCTGCCGATTCGGAAAGGCGCGGCAACCGACAAGCCGGCAGTGATTATCGGCACGCCGAAATCGCAAACGGATATTGGAGGCAGAAATTATCAGTTCAGGACGGAAAATGAAGTGCTGGTCATCGCCGATGGCAACCGTCTGTATCTTACCGGGCAGCACTCGCGGGACGCCCTGTATGCGGTATACACTTATTTGCAGGATGTTTTGGATTGCCGCTGGCTTTACCCGGGCGAGGACGGTGAATATCTGCCGAAACTTCCAACCATCACAGTTGAAAAATTAAACCTCCGTCATATTCCCTCATTGAAGTACCGCGCATTTGGAAACAGTGTGGAAGGAAATGCGGTCTGGCAGGCAAGAAACCGGCTCAATTTCGCCTCTTTTTCGGTACGAGACACCTTGGCACAAGTCAAAGAAATGAAAAAGTACGGATTTGTGCTCCGGCTTGCCGGACATAATGCGCACTTGCCGGTCGGATTCTTGAAGGAGCATCCGGAATATTGCGCCCAGGTGCATGGAGAGCGCAGTCTGGCATCACGTCAATTATGCTGGTCAAATCCCGACGTGCAAAAACTGGTGGCGGATAATTTCATTAAGATCATTGACAAGGTTCCCATCTACGACGTCATTTCGTTCTATCCCGCAGACAACGTACTGATATGCGGTTGCGAAAAATGCGGTGAAATGGCAAAAGACGCCAGCACGCGCTGGCAGAAATTCTGCGAAACGATTCTGCAACAATTGAGGAGCCATTATCCGGACAAACAGTATTCCACACTGGCTTATTATCCTTATGAATCAGTACCAACATTTGCCGCTTCTTTTGACAGCATCGGATATTGTGCCGGGATGAATTTCAGGGGCGTTTTCGATAAAGACGACCCCGCTAATCAAAGGTTTTACAAAGAATTTGCGGGTTGGCAAAAGTTGGTGAAAGAGGTTTATCTGCGTGGCTATGACCTCACTTCCCTTTATCCGCGTACGATGTTCCGCCCGTTGGTGTCGTATGAAGTAGCGCTGATGAATTGGTTGAAGGAAATAGGGGCGTCCGGATTCTTTGCCGAAGGATTCGGATACAGAAGGGCGCCTGAGGATCAGCGTAAAAATCCGGCGTTGGTGAACCGAATTTCCGCCTACGCCGCCGCTCAGGCTTCCTGGAATACCGAAATCACCACGCAGGAAATCCTCGATCGCTGGATGCCGCTGGTCTATGGTCCCGCCGCCAAGCCGATGGAGGAATGTTACAAAACGCTGGAAGCGGCATGGCGTTCCAGTTCCAAGGCGTTGACCGGTTGGGATCATCCGGCGGCAAAAGTCGCCCCCGGTTTTATCTCGGATTCATTGATTGAAAAAGTTGAAAAATGTTTTTCGGCGGCACACTCGGCGGCGGCTTTGGAAAAAGACGAGGAGAAACGAAAACAGATTGAAGATTCGATTCAACTTCAGGAATATTCCTTCAACCAGTGGAAAGAGATGTTTTTGATTTTGGATGGCCGCAATCAGGGAGACAAAAACATGTTGTTTTACGACGCGGAAGAAAACAGCATGGCGGTACGGTTGGAATTAAGCAAACTTGGATTCCGCTCTCGCACTTTGAAAGAAGATACGAAACAGATTGAACAAGGAATAGACGCCGTTTTGCTCCGCTATCCGAAACAGAATAAAAAATTTCATCTTTCGGACGCCTTTATGCGGAATGGATTGAAGGATTACCTTGAAAAAGGCGGATGCGTCATTCTTCAGGCGGAAGGCGGGTTGCCGCTTGAAAAGTGGTTGCCGGCAACCGGCCTGAAAATGCGCTGGACTGCGAAGCTGGAACGCCCCTACCGGATCGTTACATTGGCGGATGGCAGTTGGCGGCAAACACCGAATTCCCTTGAAAATACGTTAAAAATCGGGCCGACTCCGAGAAATGCCGTTACCAAGGGCGGATATGTCATTGAATCAGGAGACGTCATGCCATTGGCGACTGTGGCATTAGGCGGAGGCGGAGAAGCGGTGTGGCTCGTCCGGGTCAAAGTCGGCAAAGGGACATTGTACGTCACCACGGCGAATCTTGGTTACTGGAGCCAATACCAAAATCATCAGTACGTCGCCCGTCTTATTGACAATCTGGTCAATATGGCGAAATCATTACAATAAAATACATGTCCGGCTTTTCACTTTTAAATCTCGCTGACATTTTCCGGCTCCCTAATGATTATTTTCGGCGGAGCAGTAAATTGGGGTCGGGGGCGGTCAACGGCAGCAGCGGCGCGGGCAACATCAGCGCGACGTCTTCCACCGATCCGCCGAATTCCACGGCCCAGATTTCCGCCGGAGCATCGGCCGGACGTTTGCCTTCAAGCAGTTGCATGTGGGAGAAGTTTCGCAAAGTATGAACTTTTTTCCCCTGAGGGTTGACCAGCGACACGGCTTTGATCGTTTCTCCGGGATCACCCCAGACCGGCAGTGAAAATTCAGTCGCTCCGGCCGGTACTTCAAAATAGAGTTTCCCACGCGGATTGACGAATTGAAGTGCTTTGGCGGAAGTAAGCGCCTGACCGGAATGCGATGATTGGAAGTTCAACAGATGTTTTTTGGTGTTTGTTTCGATCCGGTAAAGTCCGTTTTCTTCGGCGGTGAAGACCAGTTTTTCTATCAAGTGATCGGGCGAAAAATCAATCTTCCTGAGTTTTTTTCCGGTAGGAGATATCAGTTCGGCGGAAAACTTGAAAGGGCGTCCGCGACGAATGGGATCGGCGATCAGATCAGCCTTGATTTCTTCTCCGGCCTTGGCGTACAGCAGCATGACCGGTTGATGCCGGAAATTCAGCACTGGCGGCTTATCCGTCAAAGGGGCGGCGGGGGCGGGAGGAATGAGATCGGCCGGATTGGGAGTGAGGAGCGTCATTTGCATCAGTTTGTTATTGAAGGCCAGTTGAGAGGCCATGAATTCCTTGAGGTCAAAATTTTTGCCGTCGGACAATATGGAGCCCGTGATGGTGTTTTCCAGAGCCACTCCGACGATTTGCGATATCTGCAGCGGGTTGCCGCCGCAGGCCGGCAGTTGCAGATTTTCGCATTGAACATTGCCCAACGGCATCGAACTCGTACCGTAACTGTCGATCGATAACGCGGGACGGCTGACGGGTTGATTTTCCACACTGCAATTGATCAGAGCGACACTGAAGCCGGGGCCGCAATCTATCAGCCCGATATCTTTTTGCAGGGAACCGATAAACCGGCAGTTTTCATAACGAATACTTCCCTGCAGCGGGTTATTTGTCTGGCGGATCATGAAAAGGGAGGTTCCAACCTTGTTGTTTTCGACGACGCAATTGCGGCAGGTAATTGAAACCGGAGTTGATTCACTTTTCAGGTTTTTCAGGTGGAACTCAATACCCATACCGGCATTGCCGCTGAACACACTGTCTTCAAGCAGACAGTTGACCAGGCGCTGCTGCGGATTGTTCGGTTCAAAGTCGATTCCAGACTGCGGCGGCGCTCCCTTGGTATTCCGAAAAATCGATTTGCGGATCGTCAGGTTCTCCACACTGATGACGGAAATTCCCTGCCGGTGGTGATCCTCGCTGACGACGTTTTCGATCAGGATATCCTTGCAGTAATTGGTCGGAGCCCGACTGGTTGATCCTACATAAATTCCATCGCCGCCGGATGAAGCCAGGCGCAGATTGCTGATTCGGATATTTTCTGCGCTGAGAAGGTTGATGGTATGCCGCCACTCAGCCGGTTTGTAACGGGCTTTGTCCTGGTAATCTTTTTTGTTCATAACCAGCGCGGCGCCATTTTCACCGCAAATAGAAATATTCTTGCGCCCGATAATGCTGAACATGGCGTCTTTGGTTCCCAGATAACCACCGGAACGGGCTCGCAATACGACGCTTTCGGCGATGATTATCTCCTGATTGTCGCGCGTCAGGGATATCGGATCGATGATCCAGTCGTTGCCGGTCTGGTCGATGACCAACTTCGGTACCCCGGAGTCGATGGCTGCCTGAAGGCATGCAGTGGCGTTTGCTTGGTCGAATCCCCACCAGGAGGCTTTGGCTTCGCGGCGGATCCCCGCTTTGACCTCGGCGATTTCCCGGCTGTATTCAGCCGCCGCCAGAGGTAAGACCATGACAATAAGGCATATCGGTAACAATTTCATGAGTATATTCCGTTAATAGTTGATATAAATTTCTTTCAGAGGAGAACTTGTCGGATTGGATTCCCAGACGTTGGTCAAGTTGCCGCTGCCCTGGGCCAGAACGTAATTTTTCACATCAACATGGCCGTCGGCATAGACTTGATTGGCTCCGCCTGAGTGCGCGGCATCGGGACCAATATCGGAGTTCTGGTTGCGGTAATAGAATTTCGCGGCGTCTCTGGCAGTGGTGCTTTTCAGGTTATTCCGGGCAGTGCATACCCATTTATCCGTCCACAGTGTGGTCCGGCTCAAATATGGATTGCGCTGGCTCAACTTGTCCCAGCGCCCGGTCGTAGTCGTAATGCCATATGAACTTGAAACTATGTCACCGATATGACCGTTATAAGCATAGGTCAGCAGCATTGCAATTTTGTTGTTGTTGTGGATTCCCGGAGGTGCGGATGGACAGACGAGAGTTTTGCAAACTCTGACATTGTCGCCGGAGCCCAGCAAATTGATATTCGGACCGCTGGGTATAAGTTTATTGATATACATGAATTCGCACCACAGGGCGACCTTGCCGTCAGTACGGACTTTGCCGTCCCAGGCAAATACCCCCAGCAGGTGATCATTGTATTCACTGGCGTAGGTGAACCAGACTAATCCGAGTTGCTTCAGATTGTTGCGGCAGGAAGCGGCCTTGGCGGTCTCGCGGGCTTTGGCCAACGCCGGCAACAACAATGAAGCCAATATGGCGATGATCGCAATCACTACCAGGAGCTCAATGAGTGTGAATCTTCTTTTCATGGTTTTACTTTCCTTATTTTTTAGGTGCACATGAGGAACGTTCGATTAATTTAGGCACAGCCAGGTAGCGCATCCTGGCTGTATCCGGTGATTTCAGGCGTTTGAATAAAGTTTCCAACAGAACGGTACCGAAAGGTTCTCCGGTTCGGCGAATCGTGGTCAGAGGCGGAGTAGCAAGTTCTTCCGTCCAGTTGCTTTTGCAACTGATCACACTCAGGTCATTCGGCACTTTCAACCCTGATTTCCAAGCCCATTGAATGACCCGCAGAGCGACTTCGTCCGCAACGGCGATGATGGCATCCGGCATTGCTGTACCGGATATTTTTTGCCCAATAAAGTTGGCACTCATTTGTGGACGCCCGATTGTACAAGGAACGACATAATCTCCAGTCAGGACATACCCGGACGCATCATTTATGCAGTCATCCCAGGCTTTCTGTCCGAAAAGCCCCTGAAAAGCAATTCGCCGATGCCCTGATTTTATCAGGTGATCCAAAGCAATCCGGAGTACGGCGGTTTCATCATATCCCACATAATCGAAACGCGGATCTTCAATTTTGTAGGTAACCACCGGAATGGAGAGATTATCCGGCAGATAGCCCGGCTCATTGGTGATGATTCCCTCGATATTATATTTCAAAATATTGTCGACAGCGGTTTTAACCTCCTGATTATTTTCCCAGTGGGCAAAAATTCCGACATATTCCGAAGCGGCCAGTCGGTGCTGGATATCAGCCACCATTTCCGCATAAAACGGATCGCGTGGCGACGGCAGTAGGATACCGATATTGTAACTGCGGTTGTTGCGCAAGGCCCGGGCGGTCAAATTCGGCCGGTAATTCAATTCTTTGACCGCTTTTCTGACCCGCTCGCTGGTGGCCTGGGATATATGCAACTCATCACCGCGTCCCCGCAATACCGCCGACACTGTCGAATAGCTCAAATTCAGCTCTCTGGCAAACTCTTTCAATGTCATCAACATTACCTACTGTATACGTGTTTAGTAATTAATTATACAGCCGGTTTTCCTTTTGTCAATCCTCAGCCCTCAAATAATCCCGAATTTTACCGGCAAACATTGATTGATTATCAATCATCTTTGCGAAATTCGGGGGTTTCGAGTTTGAATCTGACCGGTTGAAATGGTATATTAAAACCTTTAAGTATATCGATAATAATTTCGGGGTTTTAAATGGAACATGTAGCGCGGAGTCAGAAGGAACTAAAAGAAATCTGTTCCAAATTTTTTATTTATGGTGATTTCATGGTCGCCGTGCCGTTTGGCAATGGCAATATCAACGATACTTATCAGATCACCTATGACCAGGGAGGCACCAGGCTTCATTATACTCTTCAGCGCATTAACGCCAAAGTATTCAAAAACCCCATCCATGTCATGCAGAATGTCGACCGGGTAACCCAGCACCTGCTGTCCAAAATCCGTTCGCGTCGCCAGGAAACCAGATACCGGACCGTCCGGCTGTTGCGTTCTTTTACCGACAAACCTTTTGTTCAGGATGACGACGGTAATTTCTGGCGTTCTTATATTTTCGTAGAAAACGCCCGTTCGTATGAGGTCCTGGAAAGTGAGGAACAGGCTTATAACGTTGCACGGGCTTTCGGGCTGTTTCAGAACGACCTGGTGGATTTGCCGGGCGATCGGCTCCATGAAACCATTCCTTTCTTTCACCACACTCCGAACCGGGTTGAAGCTCTGGAACAAGCGGTCAAGGCCGACCCCCGTGGTCGGGTGAAGGAAGTGCAAAAAGAGATTGATTTCGCTTTGCAGCGCAAGGAAGAAACCGCCCGGCTGATCGATCTCAACGCGTCCGGTGATATTCCGGAACGCATTACTCACAATGACACCAAGGCCAACAATATTCTTATCGACGACCTGACTGGGGAGGGGATTTGTGTAATCGACCTCGATACCGTGATGCCCGGGCTGGCTTTGTACGACTTCGGCGACATGATGCGCTCCGGCACCAACCGCTCGGAGGAGGATGAGGTCAATCTGGACAAAGTATATATGGATTTTTCCATGTTCGAGGCCATGCTGAACGGGTTCTGGAGCAGCAGCAAGGATTTCCTGACTCCGGCAGAAAAAGAAAATTTGCCGTTTTCCGGCAAGCTGATTACTCTGGAAATTGGAATCCGTTTCCTGACCGACTATATTTCCGGCGACGTCTATTTCAAGACCAAGCGTCCTACCCACAATATCGAGCGCTGCCGCAATCAGTTCAAGCTGGTGGAGTCGATGGAGGGGCAGATGGACAAAATGAATATTCTGGTAAATAAACTTTGTTAGGGAGGCGTATATGATCAGCAGTTCCGATCTTTATCCGTTGTGTTTCAAGCCGATCTATAAAACGGTGATGTGGGGGGGCGATCAGCTTGCCTCCGTGCTTCACCGTGAATTGCCGCAGAGCGAAGAGCCGGTCGGCGAGGCCTGGGAGCTTGTCGACCGCGAAGACGACCAGAGTGTGGTGGCAAATGGCCCCCTGGCCGGCAAAACCATTCACGAACTTATCGCCGCTTGCGGTACCGCCTTGCTTGGAAGCAATCACCGCGAGGCCAAGAGGTTTCCGCTGTTGGTCAAGCTGATCGATGCCGGCAAACGGCTCTCGCTGCAGGTGCATCCGGACAACGAAGCCTGCCGGCGCATCGGCTGCGGGGCCGAGCCGAAAACCGAAATGTGGTACATTATCGCCGCCAAGCCCGGCGCTAAGATCATGGCTGGAATGAATCCGCGCTCCACCCGCCAGCAACTGATCAGCAGCATCAATTCGCTGGAAGTGGAAAAACACCTTCAAGTCTTCAAATCCGAGCCCGGTGACGCTTATTATATTGCTTCGGGGACGATTCACGCCATCGGCGAAGGCAATCTGCTGCTGGAAATTCAGCAGAGCAGCGATACCACCTATCGGGTCAGCGACTGGGGACGGGTCGGCAGCGACGGCCAGCCGCGCAAACTGCATTTGGAACAGGCTATGGAGTCGATCAATTTCATGGACCGGACCGCGCCCCGGATTTCCGGAGTGTCCAGCTCTGTTTCTCATAACCGCAAATTTCCGGTCATCAACCGATGTCCGTTTTTCAAAGTCGACGACCTGAGGATTGTCGGAGACTGGCCCGACAATACTGATCCGGGCGGCAGTTTTCACTTGATCAGCGCGGTCAATGGCGCGGTCAATGTCGGCCGGGACGAGCATGTCGTCAAACTGGAAGCCGGAGAGTCCTGCCTGATTCCCGCCTGTTTCGGGGCATATTCGATCAAGCCCCTCGAAGCGAATAAAGAGATAACCATTTTAAAAACCTATTCCTGAAAATGATTAAATTTAAATTTATCGATGATTTATGCAACGGCCTGAAAGCCGCGTTTCCGAATGCCGACTCCGAATTGAGTATCGTACCGGAACGTTGCCCGGAAAACATGGAAGGCGACCTGACCATCAACTGTTTCCGTTTTGCCCGCAATCTGAAGGGAGCTCCCGATAAGGTGGCCGATGCCGCCGCCGAGATCCTGGCCAAACACCCCGATATCGAAAAAGTGGAAAAGGTCAAGGCTTTCGTCAATATAACTATGACCGCGGTGGCGGCGCACCGCCAGACCGTCGGCGACATCAGCGCTTTGTTGCAGGCCGGCGTACTGGAACAGGGAAGACAACGGATTCTGATTGAATATTCCGCGCCGAATACCAACAAGCCCCAGCACCTCGGCCACGTCCGCAACAATACGTTGGGAATGGCTCTGGCCGCGCTCCTCAAACGCGTGGGCCATGAAGTCATCGAGATCAATCTGGTCAACGACCGCGGTATCCATATCTGCAAATCGATGCTGGGTTACCAGCGTTTCGGCAACGGGGTCACTCCGGAGTCTTCGGGAATCAAGGGCGACCACTTGGTCGGCGATTTCTACGTTAAATACAGTCGGGCGCTGAAAGATGATATCGAAGCGCTCAAAAAGGAACGTCCCGAGCTGGCCGGTAAGGATGACGACGAACTTTTCCTGGAAACCGAACTCGGACGCATGACCCAGAAAATGCTTCAGGACTGGGAAGCCGGTGAGCCCGAAGTGCGCGCTCTCTGGCAGAAGATGAACAATTGGGTATTTGCCGGATTCGCTGAAACTTACCGCCGGATGGGCATCAACTTTGCCCATACCTACCTCGAAAGTCAGACTTATATGCTTGGCAAAGATCTGATTGCCGATGGTTTGGAGAAGGGCGTATTCCAGAAGCGCGCCGACGGTGCGATATTTATCGACCTCGGCAAACTCGGTCAGAAAGTTGTGCTGCGTTCGGACGGCACCAGTGTTTATATCACTCAGGACATTGGTACCACGCTGAAAAAATACGAAGATTATCGCCCGGAATCACAGATTTGGGTGGTGGGCGACGAACAGATTCTGCATTTCCAGATGCTTTTCGCCATTCTTAAGAAGATGGGTTATACCTGGGCCGACAATCTTTACCATCTGTCCTATGGCATGGTCAACCTGCCGACCGGTAAAATGAAGAGCCGCGAGGGCAAAGTGGTCGATGCCGACGATCTTTTCGCCGAAATGGTCGACCTGGCCAAAGTTGCGGCCGAAGAACGCGCCGGCGGCGAAGCCACCAGCGAAGAATTGGCCGCCCGCGCCGAAATCATCGGTATGGGCGCTTTGAAATTCATGCTGTTGAAGTTCAATCCGAAAACCACGATGATGTTCGACCCGCAAGCCTCGGTCAAGTTCGAGGGCGATACCGGCCCGTATGTCCAATATGCCTGTGCGCGTATCAATTCGATCGAGCGCAAAGCCGCCGAGCGCGGACTGGCGGTGGAAGCGGTGAACTGGGAATTGGCTTCGGCTCCGGAAGAAAAGGCAGTTTCGCTGCTGCTCTGGCAGTATCCGCAAGTGCTCCAGACCGCCGCGGAGAAGAAAGACTGCTCTCTGTTGGTCGATTATCTGCTGGACGTGGCCAAAGCCTTCAACCGTTTTTACCGCGAATGTCCGGTCTTGAATGCCGAGGATGACGCGGTCAAGCAGGTTCGATTCGCCCTTTGCCTGGCGGTTCGCACCGTGCTGAAAGATGGACTGGCGACCCTGACCATCGGCGTCCCCGAAGCCATGTGATTGTTTATTCGTCCGACATGTCGGGATTTTGAAAGCTGTTATTCCAGGAAAACGATTGAATTCTCGCGGATGATCAGCGAGGTATCGAGAAATACTTTGAACACATCACCAAGGCTCCAATCCTTGCCGTCGTGCCAGAGCACCTGAATGCCTGGATTGCGGTTGGCCAGTCCGACGGATTTACTGCCTGCCGGGATCACCGTAGTTCGCTTGCTCCACAGGCCGCTGGCATCCTGATAACGGAATTCCATTTTGGTGAATTTGTGATTGGCCGGCAAGTTGATCCGATTTTGCGGGATAAAGGCGACGAAATCCAGCAGGGCCTCCGGATTGACTTCATCGGCCCGCACGGACGCCAGTTGATTCCTTTTTTCACCGATGGAACCGACCCAGAGCCCTTCGGCGTCAAAACGGTTTATTTCGGTGGTGTCAAAAGTGAAAAAGCCCTGAGACCAACCCGTGGTGTTCCCGATTTCGTACGGTTTGCGATATAGCTTCGCCTCATTGGCCTGGGCGTTGGCATGGACGATGATGTCCGCTTTGCCGAATGATCTCCACAGCACTCCGCAGCCATTCTGGGTGAATAACGGCATAACCAGCCCATATCCGATGCCGCCGCTGCGGCTGTAGATCAGAGGGGCTACGTCGCGATTTATTTTCATGACTTCGAGGCTGTCTTTGAATTCACGGCTGGCCTCGGGCATTTCGCTGAGGCGGTTGTAGATAATTCCGCGAACCGGATCTTTGGTATCCAGATGGAAAATCTGCCGGATGGTTTGATAAATATAAAGTTGCTTGACCTTGACCGGAACACTGGAAGAGACGAATATCCGGCATTCGAGCTTTTCCTTTTTATCCATCAGGATTTGAGGCCAGAGGCAGGTGAATTTGATCAATCCGGAGCCTTTGAAATTTTCGTCCCATTGGTCGATGATTGAATTGCGCTGATTGCGGTGAGTCATGGTAATCATGCCGCTGCCCTTGGCTTCGATTTCCAGGGCACAGGTAAATTCGGCTTCAGCCAACGGCCAATATGGTAATGATAACAGCAGAACGTCGCTGCTTTTTACCTCCAGCTCTTCATAGGCTTTGTGGGCGAAGCCGGTATCGACAAAGAGATTCGGTGGATTGCCGATGGCGAGTTCCCAGGTTTTTTTATTCTTATCCCAACGCTTGGCTCCGAGAATGGCATCGAAACTTACCTGTTCCATGGCTGCGAGTTGGAGCGTAAGAAATATAACTAAAACCGCGATTGAGTATAACTTGTTGTTCATCATTTCCTTTATCTCATTAATATTAAATAACATTATATCATAAAACAGGAAAAAATGCAAGTTTGGGGGTAATTATTTCTCAACAACCCCCTAAAAAGAAAAAGGACCGGGATTTTACTTCCGGTCCGTTCTGAAAAAAAAGACAATTATCTGTCGGTCGGCACGATTTTTTCTTTCAAAACCATGAGCTCGGCCCCATCTGTTCCATAGAAGTAGAGGAAATGGTCGGCGACTTTGAAAGTTTTGGTATTATTCAACGCCAGGTTAAAAGCCTTATCAAAAGCCCTTACCGCTTCCGTTCCGGCCTTCAGGGTGCACCTGAACCGGCTGAAATAGAGTTCCTGCTTATTGTTGACAGCGAAAGTACCGGAAAAATCATTCATACCGGTATAACCACGGACCCGTTGATCGCCAAAAAACAGAATTTCGGGCTTGCGGACGTCGCCTATCACTTCATCCACTCCGGCAACCTTGATGGGTTCCCAGTTACCGACCAGTCCGAAAAACGGAGCTTTGGGCACACTTGAACATGCCGCCATCATTACCAGCACCGAAAGTGCTGCCGCCAATTGGAGAATCCTCTTCATTCTCTCTCCTCCTTAGTTGTTATTTCGCCAATGCCTTATCAAGGGCAGTGGACAGGGTTTTATACTTTGCCAGCAAGTTGCCACGCAGATTGGCGGGCTCAACTCCTGAAGCAAGCATTTCCAGAAATTCATTGCGCACCTTGGCGAAATGCTCCTCGTGAGTGGTACGGAGTCCGCCAGGGATATCGATACGGAAGCGTTTGCCTTCCCGGATCACTTTCAGCCCGGGCATATTCAGGTCCGCCACCGCTTTTTCCAGGATCGGGCCGAATGCATCCGCGTCGCCTGCGGGTTCGACGAACAATTCCGGTTTGTTGCCGGTCTGCGGGCCCTGGTCAATGACCAGAGTCGATTTGTTGCCGATCATATACGAACGGTGGGTGTCGCCGCCGCCGGGCTCGGCCTGAAGGTTCCAAATCACAACCAGGCGCACTTTCAGGCCTTTGACCTTGTAAGTGAACTCGCCGTTGCTGTAAAGATGCAATACTCCGTCCTTGACCGCTTTGCTCAGCGATTCCGGGAATTGGTCGAGCTTGGTCACCATCGAGTAACTGGTCAGCGGAACTTCCGTATGCCAGCGCTTGGCGTCCAGGATTTCGACATCCTGTTCAAAATCCACAGCCGCTTCGCCGGCGGTCATCCATTGCACCAGGTCGGTCAGGTGAGTGGTCACGTCCACGATGCCTTCGCCCTGGGTGTTGACGTCAAAATACCAGCCGGGACGCACCAGCGGCACGCCGTTGACCATTTTGGCCAGGTGGTGGACGCTTTCCTTGAAGATCACCGGTTCGTCCTGTTTGGCAAAGCCGCCGAAAATCTGTTCGTTTTCCAGCAGTTTTTTCTGGATGCGCGAGGTTGCTTCATGGCGTTCGGTCATAATGTCCATCAGGACTTCGCCGCCGGAAAGAATTTCGCCGAGAGTGGCGACGCCGCGGCTGTCGATGGTCAGGGGTTTGTCGCTCAGTACCCGGATGCCGGCGTCATGAAGGGCTTTGATGTCATAAATTTTGCGGTCGTTACGTCCGGCGAGGACGGCGATATCGCCTTTCTTTTCGCTGACGGCTTTGGCCAGGTAATCATTGCCGGTGTATACATGAAACTTCCAGGAAGTGGGATTGTTTTCGCGGGTATTGAAAGATTCCACCAGCTTGAGATAGTTGTCGAGGTCCCGTCCGGCTTCGGAGTAAATATAGACGTCCGGGGAAATATCCGGGTGCATTTCTCTCAGGACCAGCCCGGCGTGAAAATGTCCGGGATTGATAATCATTATTGTATGCATATCTTGAACCTTCTTATTTAGTGATTGAGGTGAAAGCCGGAGGCGGCAGTTCCCGTTTGATCTCATCGACCCGGTAACCGAAACCGCTGCCTTTGAGAGTCGAAATATCCACCACGCCGTTGTTGCGTTTGTAAATTCCCGGATGGACCAGGCTTTCCACGGCCGAAGCGGCCGGGTAGAACTGGGCGGCATTGCATTCCACGCCCATGATCGTACCGGCGTGAGCCGCCAGCAGAATATGGGGTACGATACTCAACATGGGATTGGTCAGGTCCTGTACCATCAGCGTCATACCGTGGGCTTTGGCCCAACACATGCTGAGCAGCGCGCCGGTCTGAGTCTTGCAGGTTTTGAGGGCGACGCCGGTCCAGCCGAGCTCGCGCCCCATCCGCACGAATTTCCAGTCGTGACAGCTTTCATCCATAAATAACGGCTTGCGGGCCGAAACACTGTGAACGTCGATCCGATTGTTTTCCAGATCGTAGGGGAACGGCTGCTCGACATAAAGGATCTTGCCGTAAATCGCCGGATGCTCTTTGACCAATTTGTCCAGGATATCGTTGACATAAGCCGGATTGGTAACCAGACAGTTGAAGTCGGGACTCAGCCAATGAACTTCACGTTCCAAGGCAATCCGGCCGACATCGACCATACGCTGATAATCCCACGCCGCGTCGTTGCCGCGCAATTTGATTTTCAGGCATTTCAGGCCGTCGGCGCTGATCCATTCGTCCAGGATCACCGGATAACCGTCGGCGGGTTCGCTGCCGGTGCGTTCCGACTCAGCAATCAGGTCTTTGCCGCCGACCAGGTGCCAGACCGGCAATCTGGACGGAACCTTGTCCGCCATATAATCCTGCGGATATTTGCCGCCAAAATTCACCTGTGCCGCCGCCGGTTCGAGATAATGACTCAGGTCGTAGTTCATCCAATCGGCGTTGTAAGTCTCATAAGTAGCGACATGATGGATAACGCCGTAAGCATCGTGCAAGGCGATGTCAAAAGCCGCGGCACAGTTCAACGCGGCCAGGTGCGGCATTGGAATTTCGCGTCCGCGGTTGGCTTCATCCAGCAGAGCGTCCAGGCGACTGTGAATGAATTCATGCCCGATTTCCATCGGATGTCCCTGAACATCGAAATGACTCCACGAATCCGCCAGTTTGACGCAGAAACTTTTCATAAAACCGTCCCGCTCGGCAAAGGTCAATGCCGCCGGCCAGGCCCAACCCGGGCTCAATACTGACTCGCCCCAGCCGAAAGCAGTATTCCCGGCCATATCGGTCACTGCTACCTTGACCCGGGCCACCGAGCAGGAGTTAATGGTTTCACCGCCGAACTTCAAGGGAACCCGCATCGGGGCTTCCAGAAAATACAATTCCATACCGGAAACACGTACATCAGTCTGCTTACTCATAACTTACTCCGAGAACATTTGATTCCGGTAATAATACATTCAAACACGATATATTGCAAGTCATTTGCCCGAAAATGTTACTTGGCTTCCTGGAGCTGAACGCTGAAAACAGTCTGGTCCAGCGAACGGGAACCGGCGTGAAACAGTCCGAGGCCGGGGAACACGAACATTGCGAAAATACCGACGGTATCCAGTACTCCGGTGACGTTGAGCGAGTAACCGACAGCCCGGGTATAAGTGTAATAGCCCGGCTTCATGACCTGGACAGTGAGCATTTCGTCACGCGGCACATTTACCTTAACGGGGTTCTGGTAGATCTGGCCGTTGATCATAATGGCGGCATCGCAAGGCGAAGCCATAACCGCGACTTCCTGGTGAGAGGAACGGAACATCGAGCAACCAGGCATGGAAACCAAAATAATGGCCGCCCCCAACATCAAGGCAATTGTTTTGTTCAGCATAATTTTTCCTTATTTATAAATATAGTAAATCGGGGTTAAAAATCAAAAACCCGGAGATGGCATGAATGCCGTCCTCCGGGTAAGGTTTTCAACCGCTGGTGATTAGGCCTTGGTGACCTGTTCGACCAGATTTTTGAATTCCTGAGGTTCGAAGACTGCGAGATCAGCCAGAACCTTGCGGTTCAGCTCGATGTTGGCTTTCTTCAAACCGTTGATGAACTGACTGTAAGTCGTACCATTGAGGCGGCAAGCGGCATTGATACGCACCGTCCAGAGCTGGCGGTACTGCTGCTTTTTCTGTTTACGGCCACGATAAGCGTGACTGTTAGCCTTGTCGACCGCATCATAAGCTACGCGAATGGTCTTACTACTGCGTCCGTAAAAGCCTTTGGCCCTTTCCAATACGCGACGGCGGCGCTTACGCGAAGAAACTGAACATGTTACTCTCATTCAGGGTTCCTCCTTATTTCAGACCGTAAGGCAGCGCGGCCTTGATCCGGTTGCGTTCGGTTGACTTGACTTCTCCGTCCTGTCCGAGGCGGCGACGACGTTTGGCGGATTTGCCGGTCAGCAAGTGACGGGCACCCGCTTTGGCACGACGGAATTTGCCGGTACCGGTCTGTTTCAACCGTTTGGCGGCGCATTTCCTGGTTTTCATCTTCGGCATAGTTGTTTCCTCCTTTGGAGTTTAGGTTGTTCAACCGGCGCGGCCTATGCCACTAGCCCATCGCCGGGACTTTCAGCGGTTTATTCTTCTTCTTCAACCACTGATTCTTCATCGATGTCAAGATCAATTTCATCAATATCGACATCTTCATCATTTCCATCCAATCCCGGATCCTTCGGCTTGGATTTGCCTTTCTGGATCTTGATCGGATTGAAATGTATAATTATTGTACGCCCGTTCAGCTTCGGAATTTCTTCCGTGGTGCCGAACTCTTTCAAATCCTCGGTAATTTTCGCGATCAGCTCATAACCAAGGTCCTGATGCTGCATTTCGCGGCCGCGGAAAGAAAGTGCGACTTTTAATTTATTCCCTTTTCCGAGAAAATCAATCCCATGATTCAATTTTGTTTCATAATCATGCTTGTCAATGTTGATGTGGAATTGAATTTCCTTGACCTTCTGCGTCACATTGTTTTTCTTTTGAGCCTTCAGATTTTTCTTCTGCTCAAAAACGAGCTTGCCGAAGTCCATGACACGGCAAACCGGCGGCGTTGATTTGTCCGCCACCAACACCAGGTCGAGCCTGGCGTCGTTTGCACGTTGCCGCGCATCGGTATAACTTACAATTCCGACTTGTTCCCCTTCCGCGTCGATCAGGCGAACCTCGCGATACGGGAAGGCCTCTCCCGGTTTTATCAGCTTAGCGATACTAATATCCTCCAGTTAGTGATGGTTTGTTTGCTAAACATCGGTAATACTCAATAAATTAACACACTTTGTTATCAATTTCAAATCGCATTTTATCCGCAATTTGATCAATATTCATTTCGCCGAGTTGTCCTTCACGCCGCGAACGCACCGCCATGGTTCCGTTTTCCACTTCGCGGTCGCCGATAACCAGCATATACTGAATGCGCTCGTTGCGGGCGTCCTTGATCTTGGCGTTGACGCTTTCCGAGCGGTCGTCCAGGGAAACCCGGAAGCCGCGCTTCTTCAAGTCATTGTAAACCTGTTCGGCAAAATCGCGCTGGCGGTCGGTAATCGGCATAATCCGGGCCTGTTCTGGAGCCAGCCACAGCGGGAATGCTCCGGCATAATGCTCCACCAGAATCCCGAAGAAACGCTCGATCGAGCCCAGCAACGCACGGTGAACCATAAACGGACGATGCTTCCTGCCGTCTTCGCCGATATAAGTCATGTCGAAACGCTCCGGCAAGTTGAAGTCGAACTGAATCGTCGACGTCTGCCATTCACGGCCGATGGCGTCCTTGATCTTCAGGTCGATCTTCGGGCCGTAGAAAGCGCCGCCGCCTTCGTCCACTTCACATTCCAGGCCGATTTCGTCGACCGCTTTGCGCAGTGACTTAATCGCCAGTTCCCAGCGCTCCGGCTCACCGACGGCCTTGGCCGGGCGGGTCGAGAGATAGGGCTTGATATCCTTGAATCCGAAGTCCTTCCAGACTTGCAGACTGAAGCGCAGCACTTCGGCAATTTCAGACTCGATCTGCTCGGGAGTACAGATAATGTGGGCATCGTCCTGGGTAAAGCCGCGTACCCGCAGCAAACCGTGGAGTGTTCCGCTTTTTTCATAACGGTAAACCGTACCGAGTTCGGACCAGCGCAACGGCAGTTCACGGTATGAACGCAGCCGGGATTTATAAATCTCAATGTGAAACGGACAGTTCATCGGCTTGACGTAATAGTCCTGCTCGTCGACTTCCATCGGCGAATACATCGAATCTTTGTAAAAGTCAAGGTGACCGCTGGTTTCCCACAGAGTGCTCCGCCCGATATGCGGGGTGAAGATCATTTCATAACCGTTATTGTAATGGGCGTCGCGCCAATAGCTTTCGAAAGTATAGCGGACGAAAGAGCCTTTCGGGTGCCAGAGCACCAGGCCCGGGCCGACCATGTCGGACATGCTGAACAGATCCAGTTCCTTGCCGAGCTTGCGGTGGTCGCGCTTTTTGGCTTCTTCCAGCATCTGGAAATAATCGTGCATGGTCTTCTTGTCTTCAAAGGCCGTGCCATAAATGCGCTGGAGCATCGGATTCTTTTCGTCGCCGCGATAATAAGAACCGGCGATCGAAAGCAGCTTGAAAGCGGTGATCTGACCGGAATTTTCCACATGCGGGCCACGGCAGAGGTCGCAGAAATCGCCAAGCTTGTAGAACGTGATGGTCTGGCCTTCCGGGACGTCGGCCAGGCGTTCGAGTTTATAGGTCTGGCCTTTCTCCGTGAGGATGGCGGTGGCTTCTTCGCGGCTGATTTCCATTCTTTCGAAAGGAAGTCTTTTGTTGACGATCGTCCGCATGGTTTCTTCGATCTTTTCCAGGTCTTCCGGAGTCAACCGGTGCGCCATGTCGAAATCATAATAGAATCCGTCATCGGTCGACGGACCGATATCGAATTTTACGTCCTGATAAAGCTCCTGTACCGCCGCAGCCATCAGGTGGGCCGCACTGTGGCGGATCGTTTCGAGATCAAATTTAGCCATACCGTTACCTCATTATATTAAAAATTATCTTCAAACAAATCCAACTGCTCCGGCGGGGGATCGATAATATCCCTGACCGGAGCGAAACTCCGGCGGTGTACCACGCAAACTCCGAGCTCGCGCAACGCCGCCAGGTGGCTTTCGGTGCCATATCCCATATTATGCTCAAATCCGTATCCCGGATATTGTACCGCCAGGCGAACCATCAATTCGTCGCGGTATACTTTGGCCAGAATACTGGCCGCCGCGATACTGGCGCTTTTGGCATCGCCCTTGACCAATGCCAAATTTGGCATCGCAAATCCCGGTACCGGCAAACCGTCGATCAGCAGATAATCGATTCTGCCGAGCTGTTTCACCGCCAGGTGCATCGCCAGCCGCGAAGCCTGCAATATATTCAAGCGGTCGATGTCGGCGACTCCGACTTCGGCTATGCCGTACTGGATTCCGGGAACCGCCAGTATGGCTTCGCGCAATTCGACGCGCTGTTTTTCAGTCAACTTCTTGGAGTCGTTTACTGCCGGAATAACGGCCTCGCGGGGAAACACCACCGCGGCGGCCACTACCGGACCCGCCAGGGGTCCGCGCCCAACTTCATCGACTCCGCCGACAAAGGAAAACCCCTCAGCCCAATATTTGCATTCATGAGCGAGGAGTTTATCGTCTTTGGAAAGGTATTCCATTCAAAAATAAGAAGGCTATCAGTCTTTCTTGTCTTTGATTTTGGCAGCCTTACCGATTTTATCGCGCAGATAATAAAGTTTGGCCCGGCGAACTTCGCCCTGACGCATCACTTCAATCTTTGACAAACGGGGGCTGTTGATGGGGAATACACGTTCAACTCCCTGCCCGGAAATCACCCTGCGGAGGGTGAATGATTCCTGAATCGCACCGCCGCTGCGGGCAATACAGACTCCGGTGAAGGCCTGAATACGCTCATTACCGCCTTCGACGATCTTTACATACACTTTCAGAGTATCGCCGACGTTGAAATCGGGATGGCTGTGAGTGCATTGCTCTTTGTTAATTTTGTCCATCACGTTCATACTTGTTTCTCCAAGTTAAATTATCTCAATCTTCCAATAAATCCGGCCGCAGCTTCCTGGTCAGTTCTTCTGACTGCCGCCGCCGCCACTCCGCGATTTCCCGGTGGTTGCCGGACATCAAAACTTCCGGCACCGCCATTCCGCGGTATTCCGCCGGGCGCGTATATTGCGGATATTCGAGCAAACCGTTACTGAACGATTCATCTACACTCGATTCGCCGCACCCCAGCACTCCGGGCAATAGCCTGACCACCGCATCGGTAATCACCATTGCCGCCAGATTGCCGCTGGTCAGGATATAATCGCCAAGCGATATTTCCATATCCACCAAACCCGTGCGCACCCGTTCGTCAACACCCTCGTAATGACCGCAAATGATAATCATATGCTCCACCGCAGTCAATTCGCGGGCCAGCTGCTGCGAAAATTTCTTGCCCCGAGGGCCGGTCAGAATTACCAGGCTCTCCGGTTTTCGCAAAGCCTCCACCGCTTCAAACAACGGCTCGGGCTTCATCAGCATACCGGGTCCGCCGCCGTAAGGATCATCATCTACCGTACCGCGGCGGTCATGCGTATAATCACGCAAGTTAATTATATCGATCTCCACCAATTCCTGTTTTCGGGCTCTGCCGATGATGCTCTCATCGAGGGGCCCGAAAATCTCGGGAAAAAGCGTTATGATATCAATATGCAATATCAATCAACCACTTCGACTGACACCTTCTCATGAAGACGTCCTGCCGCACCGCTGACCAACGCACGGATTGCCATGATGGTCTTTCCATGCTTGCCGACGATCTTGCCGATATCTTCTTTCTTGCAGTCGATCTTAATTATCTGTCCATCACTCCCGGCTTCAGAGCTTACTCTGACAGCTTCGGGGTTATCCACCAATGCGCGAACCACGTAATCTACGAAGCTCTCCAGGTCCTTCAAACTGCCTGAACCGGTGGATGCCGGCGGCGCCGCTTTACTACTTCCGGAATTGGAAGGTTCTTCGGCGGCCTGGCCGGTGAAGAGTTTAAACAATGACTTTAACACTTTCCGGTTCCTTAATCATCACAAATTATGCGGAAGGAGCTGCTGCTGCTTCGGCGGCTTTCTTGGCGGCTTCTTCGGCGGCGGCCTTTTCAGCTGCGGCTTTTTCGGCGGCGGCTTTCTTGGCGGCTTCTTCAGCTGCTTTCTTTTCCGCTTCGATACGAGCTTTGGCCTTCTTGTTCAAACGCGGCTTCTTGGGCTGGTCGCCAAGCTTGCGTCCTTCTTCGGCGCGTTTTACAATCAGCTCCACAGTTTCAGTCGGCAGGGCTCCCACTCCGATCCAGTAGCGATAGCGCTCCATATTCACGCTTTCATTCTTGTGCTTGGGATCGTACAGACCGAGCTCTTCAATCGCTTTGCCGTCTCTGGAACTGCGGATATCCATTACGACAATCCGGAAACAATGATTGTTGCGGGTTCCGGTTCTTTTCAATCTGACTTTGACAGACATTTCTTTGGACCTCTTTTAAGTTCTTCTTCAGTTTTACAGTTTTTCGTTTCCACCCGTGTCTTGCGGCCAGCCGCAAATACCGAATATTTCGCCGCACCGTCACGCTGGAAACATGACAACAATAAACAAAAACCGTCCAAACGACGGCTTAGAGAAACATTAATATACTCTAAATCAACAACTCTGCAAATAGTTTTACGAAAATTTTGCAACTTTTTCCCAATGAGCAAGTCCTTCAAAAGTTGGGTCAAGGACTAAAATGACGAAAAAGGTGCAAAAGGCGGTTGAATTTCGAGCAGAGATTATCCTTTCAACCCTCGTTGTCTTTTCGGCCTGGCGGAGGAATTGTTCAGTGAATTCACACTGATTTGTTACCCGGCAAGGATTGACAAGCCGTGCCCGAAATACTATAAAAGTAATTGCCATAACCCCGTGTCCTGATTCAATATTAATGTACAGAACGCGTGGCTAGATAATGCGCAAATAACCAGAGGAATAAAAGTATATCGAAAAATAGAGTGAGAAATAAATATACAGAAAAAATCCCGTTCATTATTTTGTTGAAAGTAGAATAAGTTATATTGATGCGACTGTATACAAATGCGTTAACAGCAATTATTGTATTCAGACCAAAACTTACAATATAGGCAATGCCCGGATAGCTTTTGCGGTAAAAATAAAACATTTCCCCCTTTCCGCCAGCCCATAAAGAAACTGGTCCCATTATCCACAATATTATCGCAAAGGTTCCAAAAACAGCATGAATTATTAACACCGAATTCTTCAATTTCTTTGGAGAGGTTTTCATGAATACGAATAATACCGTTTCACAAAAACCGGCAAACAATGGAACAAAACTTAGAAATATAACCGTATATGGTTCAAAAACTCCGTGCATCTGGGGAACGAACAAAAGGATCAATAATAATTCAATTACGATTATGGTCAGGTAAAATAAAATTTTAAATTTTTCCCTCATTTTCGACCTCAATTTAATCCCGCAACTTTTACGTATCAGCTCTCCGTAATCACTGCTGCGGTTTCTTTGAAATTAACAACTGCCGGAGGACCGCTGCGCTTCACATCTCCGGCATAAATCACCGTGCCCGGCAGAATCTTGTCATCTTGCTCACAGAACTTATTCAGGTTCACGGCATAATCAGAGGAATAGGTTTGCCCGGCCTTGATCTCAAAAGGCTTCAATTTCCGGTTGTCGCTCAACAACAAATCGATCTCAAAACCACGTTGATCCCGGAAGAAATAAAGATCGGCATCGTTCCCGTGATTATACCGGGCCTTGAGGGCCTCGACAATTACCATATTTTCAAATAATCCTCCCAACAGCGGATCATGCCCGACTTGCTCCGGAGTCTTGATCCCCAGGAGCCATGCCGCCAACCCGACTTCCGTAAAATAAAGTTTTGGCGTTTTGATCAGGCGTTTCCCCAGATTTTCAAAATACGGTTGCAAGCGAAATACAATAAAGCTTGCCTCCAACACATTCAGCCACTCCGTCAGCGTCGAGGCCGATATCCCCACATCGTCAGCCAGGCTGTTCAGGTTCAGAAGTTGCCCGACCCGGCCCGCCAGTAAGCGGATAAATACCTCAAATTCACGTCGGTGCTGCAAGTTAATGAGCTGCCGAATATCCCTCTCAAGGTAGGTACTGTAATAATTGCGATATTCAAGAATAGGATCGCCCTCAAGGTTGTAAAGTTTGGGCAGAAATCCCCGGTGAATATACTCATTCCGGGTAAACGTAACCCCAGCTTGCTCGAGCTCTGCAATGGAAAGAGGAAGCAGTTGAAGCAACCCGGTTCTACCGGCCAGCGATTGGGTCACACCGGCCCGCAACTCCGGCTGGTGGCTTCCGGTCAGGATATATTGGCCCAGTTTCTTATCCTGGTCTGCAATCACCTGAATATAACTCAGCAATTCCGGAACTCTCTGAATCTCATCCAATATAACCGGAGCATGATGATCACTCAAGAATCCTTTGGGATCTTCCTGGGCATAAGAACGGGCTTCCAAGTCCTCCAGATTCACATAATCGTAATCTGGAAAATGGCTTTGCGCCAAAGTCGTTTTACCGGATTGACGTGGCCCTATGATTGTAATAACAGGGAATTGTTTTGCCAATCGATCCAATTGCGGCTCTATTGCTCTCTTTATCATTCTTATTCTCCTGTAGTTATATTCAAACATATATCCATATTGGTAAATTTCAAGGTTTGACTTGGAAATTTACACAAAGGGGAATGCATCAGCTAAGGGAGGGATGATTCATTCTGTTTTTTGAGGCTCAGGGAAAAATTTATCGAGCCATTTGCATAGCCGCAGGCCGGCGAGCCATTCGCGCAGTTTCAGCTTTGCGAAAATCCATTGCCTGATCCAGTCAAAAAGCGAACCGGCCAGGTAGATTCCAACCATCGCTGCGATGGACACCACTGGGAACAGCGGCGATTGGAACCAATGCTGGATTCCGACTATATTTTTCCACAAATAACCGAGGAAATACGGATTTTCATGGAAAAGATATACCCCGAACGTAAGCGGAGAGAATAACGCGATGGCACGGCAGAAAAAGGGTGAAGTGATTTTGATACAACCCATAAACAGGAAAAACGCGATTGAGCTTCCATAATTCAATACGAAGTAAAAACTTTCGCAGGCAAAGGGGCGTGTGCCGAATTTTTTCTTGAACACAAAATTTGCCGCCAGCAGTACCAGGACCCCGGCAGTGAAAAGAAGATACCAGAACAACATACGTTTCCACTTAGGAGTGTCGAGAGTGACATATTTCCGTACATAAGCACCCGAGAGATACATCATGATAAAAAGCGACAATTTTGCTTTATCGGCGAATAACCCCCAGCCGATCGAAGAGAGCACGCAGTAGAGGAAGAAAAGTATAACCAGCAATGCGAAAAATTGCTCTTTTTTGATATTCGCAATCAACGTGTTGAGGAACGGGGAAAGAAACAGCAGCACCAGATATGACGATACAAACCAATACTGCATGGTTGTAAATGGGAAAATTGAGTGCAAAAGAACTTCTATACGCGGAATGCCGGTTGTGGTCGGCAATACAAACGACAAGGCCAGGAAGAACAGGGAGTAAAAGGCCAGTTGAAGATAGACGATTGCCACTTTTTCGAATTTGAAGCGGCTCTGACACATGAAATATCCCGACAACAGGATATAGCAGTTCACCGAAATTGTCGCGATATTTTTGAGAAACACTGCAAAAACATAATTTGAAGTCGAGCGGTCTGCCGTCTCGAATATTCCGCTGTGAAGTCCAAGGTGTATGGCTATTACCAGAAACATCGAAATGATGCGCAATAGTTCGAAATTAGCCATTCGCAAAAGCGGTTTACCGACAGTGCCTGCGGAAGAAGTCATGATATTTGCTCCAAATGTTTCGGGGTAAAAAAATATGTTGCAATTACTTTATGTCGAATTGGAAGATTTTCAAGCAATCCGTTCGAAATTATACTGCTTTTGCCTATTTAGTCTAAATATTGCGAGCCCCGGCACGGAAGTATGAATTTCTGCCTTTGCCACTGCCTTGTCAAAGCGTCATCTGGTCGTGGAGTTTGGTTGTTTTTGCTCATCATCACCAACACCTACATACGGGGTTTAAGGGAGTTGGAAATTGCTGGAATACCGTTAATTTTCGAAAGATTCCCGAGTGTTTTTTGTTGGATTTGTGAGGAGCATAACGAGTTATGTAACGAGCAAATCCGGCAAAAAGCGCCGGGAAGATTCGAAAATTGGTAGTTCGGCATTTTCCATCTCCCTAAGCTCCAGGGCGAAGGCGATAAAAGTGGTTGACAATCATGTCTTCCGCAATGTCGCTGCCGTGAGAGCCGCGCTCAGGCTCGATATTGTGCCCGCCGTGATCCGGAATGAACATCATGCCACGGTCGTACCCGCGCCAGGCGGTATCGGTCAGTTCGGCCAGTTCCGCATACCATTGGATGGCTGTCCGCAGTTTTTCCAACGAGGCCGGAGAATAAGCCCCGGTCCGGTGGAGGGATTTATCGTAATCGCCGTTATAAAAAACAATAAGATCATAATTCGAATAATGGAGCAATTCGCGGGTCTGGTGGTTTACCTGTTTGGAAGTCCGAAAAGAATAATAATCGACCTGCCGCCGACGGAATATCCGGTCGATACTGCATTCATTGCCGGAGACGATTGCCACATTTTTGCCGGCTTCAGCGAAAACGTCGAACAGGGTTTCCACCTCGAGAACCGGTTTCTCGTATTTCTTGATCCCATGGACTTCCGGCGGAGTTCCGCTGAAAATCGTGCCATAGCAAACCGGAGTGACGCTGGGCATGACCGAAGCGCTCGGGCACATGAAATCAGAGGCTTTCTCCACCGGCAGGAAGTCTTCCGGATAATTCCGCCGTTGGATATCGCCAACGGCATCGGGGCAATAAATCAGAATTTTTTCCGCGACGCCATTTTTAAAAATCTCTTTGGCCCGGTTTACCACCGCCTGGATGGATTTAGCCTCATTTTGTTTGGGGATACGGACTCCGCCAATCGTACATACCGTCGGCGTCATATCGCCAATCGAGTAATTGAGTTGATATTTCCGCATCGACTCGGCAAGGGTTTGGGACCAGTCCGTATCAGCCATGATTTTATGCTCCCTGAACGATTTTGAGTTGGGTACTTTCGCGCATATCTTTCACTTCTTCGGCATATTTTTTCATATGCGGAGCCACCAAGTGGGCTTTCAAATGATCGATGCTTTCCCATTCTTCAACCACGGTAATCATATCGGGATCGGCCTGCGACAGGGTGCTTTCCACATCAACACACGGTTCATAGCTCAGGCAGCCGTCTTCTTCCAGAACATTGGGGACGTTGGCCTTGAAAATCTTCAGGAATTCTTCTTTTTTACCGGGTTTCAGTTTGATGGATGCGACGACATAAATCATTTGGTTTTCCTTGGTTATTTTTGATATTATTTACTGCGAAGATATTCGCGGATTGAACTCGGCATTCCGGTTACAAAAGCGTCTGCGCCGCTATTGCAAAACTTATCGGCCGAAGCGGTCGAATGGACAAACCATACAGACACCCAGCAGCCTTCATCTTTGAGCTCCCGGACAAATTCCGGGGTTGTAGACCCACAGCGTTCCGGAATATTGAATCCATAGAGTCCCAGCTCTTTTCTCAAGACCGCCATCTGGGCTTTGACTTCGGCGAAACTCTCATCCGTATAGCTGACGTGCCGGACGCGGCGGACATCGGGATAGAGTCTCTGCGCGCCCTTTAGCGCTTCATTATTAAAAGTGGCGATAATGACCTTGCTGCTGGAAATACCGTGTTTTTCCAGCTTGGTGAAAACATCCTGGAGCATTTCGTCGGAATAATTTTTGAAGTCGAGGTAATAAAGCGGAATGTCTTTGACAATCTCGAGAGCCTCGTCGAAAGTAATGATTTTTTCATTGCCGAATTCACCGCGCTTGAGGTAAGTCGCTTGCCGGAGCTCCTCATAGGTGGAGGTAGCGATCTGAAGGTCCGCGCCGGCGGTGCGATTCAGATGGGTATCGTGGGACATGACGATTACTTTGTCCGCGGTATACTGGACGTCCAGCTTGACGCCGTTGACTTTCTGATCCCTGGCGCGCTCGTACGCCGGGCGTGAACCTTCCGGGGCATAATCCACAGATTCCCCGTCTTTCAGAGCCAGATATTCGCCCCGGTGGGCGATGAAATAAAGATCACGGTTGATCATTTTTCTTCTTTCCTTGTTTTCAAATATTCATATATGGATTGACCGTCGACTTCCAGGTCCTCAATGGCATAACTGCCGTCTTTGTAGATCTTCACCACGATTACGCATTTGTCGCTGTCTTGGGCGGAAAGCCGGTTATAGACTCTCTCCGCCTCGGGAGCCAGTTTCTCGTTCATGAAAAATTTTTCAAAAGGAAGTTGCTTGTAATAACGGTTACCGCTTAGCCGGACGCAGTCTTTTCCGGCTTCCAATTTGTCGGAAAATCCGGTAACAGTGGCAAATCCAGCCTCATCGCGCCCCAATATGGCGAATTTGATGTGGTCGCCGACCTCCCGGAGGTCGGGCAACGGGCGCAAGGTCACATAACGCCCGCGAAACGGATCGTAAGGATCGGCGAGTGCGGTTTTGAAACGGTAGACCACCGGGGTCTCAGCGGGAAATTCCATCGCAACAATGGTTTTCACCGCATAACCCAAGCCCAGCAGCACAGTCAGAATGAACGCGACAAGGCGAATCATATTTATTTTACTCATGGGATTTCCTCCGTTCGTTACGGAATTTTCTCCCGATAAAAATATTGGCGCCGATAAAGGCCAACCCCAGAATGATAAATGCCCCCGCCCGGATCAGGATACTGACGTCGGAATCGAAGAACCGAACCATAAATAGAATGAAAACCTGAATCATACCGGCATTAAAGCCCAATATTTCCCGGTCTTTAGCACTGTTTATCATCAGAACGATGCCCATAATCAGCAGATACAAATTGGCCAGCCAAAGCAGAATATTCGTATTATCGCTCAGGCAAAACATCCCGGGAACAAAAAGACAAGAAAGGGCAATGACCGTTTTGAGGGTCGTAGCGCTCCGGTTCCTGAAGCCGTCTATTGCCAGCAGGCTACAGCACAGGTAAAAGAAAAACAGTATGCACCAATGCCTTATTTCATGTCCAACATTGAAAAAATCCTCCCAGAAATACTTGGTGCTGCTGCCGATCAACAGCATGACAGTCAGCAGAATCCAGCCGGAAAACAGCCATGGATTGCGGAGCAGCGGAATATTGCGCCGTTTGAACTCCAGGCCGCCCAGATAAAGGAGTGAGCCGAGAGCGATAAGTTGAAGCTGCGGATTTTTCATGACAATCACGTAAACCAACACCGGTACCGCCAGATAACGGGCGGCTGCGGCCTGATGACTTTTTGCATCCCGAAACATGTGGTAAATCAGAAATGGCAATGCTCCCGCCACATACGGAAGCGCAATTATCGGCAATTCATAATTTTTGAACAGAAATCCGATGCCCAGGCAGTAAACCGCCGCATAGCCGAAGCTGTTGAAAATATAGAGCAGAGGAAGGGTCACCGCCATTACCAACATCATGAAATCACTCAACTCCCCCTGGATATGGTAAATTTGCGAAACCAGGGCGCAGAGACAGGATACTCCACCGGCAGTCAGCATGGCGGAAGCCTCCTGCCAACGCGCGTCTTTGTCGCGGACAATGGTATAAACACCCAGTACCGTACCGATGCATAAAGGAATGGCGGCAATGGATATCCGCAGAGGTTTCCCGAACATATCCCAGTTGTGGGCAATCAACAGCCCCAGCCCGGCGGTAATCATGATCGCACCGAGTGTCACCAGGGCCAAGGTCAGGTAACGGGTAGACGACGACGGACAGGTGGAAAGTTCTTTGCGGTAATGTTCATCCAAACGTTGAAAAGAGGCGTCGTCAATCAACTGCTGCGATTTCAGGATCGGCAGTTCATTGAGGATTTTCTGGATGAATGTTTTTCTGGAAGCCATAGTTTAACCATCATTTCATGAAATATCGCAAATAGAGATAGCCGCTGGCGATCAGCAGCCCGGTAATGGCAAACGGCATGCCATAAGCGGTGAAATTGGCAACGCCGATTTTGTACTTGCTGCGCTCGGCCAGGCGGTTCAGTGCGTAATTGGAGCTGGAACCGAACAGCGATATGCTGCCGCCGAGGGTGATTCCCAGGACCAGAGCCCAGATCAGCGGATGGTGGGGATTTTCCGGAAATGATTGGGAAATACGCTGGACCAGCGGCACCATGGCGATCGCCATCGGAATGTTGTCGATCACCGAGGAGAAAAACGCACAACCCCACAGAATGATCATTGCCATTAAAAATCCATTGCCGCCGGCGAAATTCAGCAGCGCCTTGCCGATGTCGTCGAAGCCCCCCTGGATTTCCAGTGAGCCGATAATAATAAAAAGCCCGCCGTAAAACATGATCGCCGGCCAGTCGACTTTCTGCAGCAACTGCCCCATTTGCTGTTTGCAAATCAATCCGGTGATGATTGCGCCGAACAGGACGATGACTCCGGGCGGCGTTCCGGTATAGGAGCTTGCCACCAGCCCGATCAGAATCACTCCCCCCATAATCAAGACACGCCAAAGCATCCGGGTATCGGCAATGGCTTTTTCCGGAAGGGCCTTCATAATCTGCTGCTGTCCACCGGTTCCGGTGGTGAAAATCCGCCCCCGGGCGATCGCCAGCAGGCACAGCCAGCAGAAGCCGATAATCAACACTACCGGAGTCAGATGCAGAAGAAACGGCACAAAGCCGATATTGGCCCGGGAGCCGACAATAAAATTGCTGGGATCGCCGATCATCGTGGCGGTTCCGCCCAGGTTGGCGAAAAGCGCCGTCAGGATCAGCAGCGGACGCACCGGCAGCCTCAAAATCTGCCCCAACAGGATGGTTACCGGAACGAACAGAATCAATGCGGTGACATTGTTGAACAACGCGGAGCAGCAAGCGACGGCGATAAGGAGCCCGGTTACCGTCATCAGGCCATTGCCCTTGGTTTTGCGGGCGATCATGATCGCGATCCACTCAAACAGTCCGGTCTGGGCGACCATATCTCCGAAAATCATCATCCCCATGACCACAAAAATCACATTCAGGTCAATCGTGCCGATCAGGGTATTGAACGGAACGACATTCAGGAAAATAATGACGCAGGCGGCGATCATTACCGCCAACGATTTGCTGATCCGGCTGGTGGAGGATATCAACAAATAAGTCAGGGCAAAAATGACAATAGTGGCGGTATACATGAAAGTCTCCTAAAAATTGATGATCTGTTCGAGCACAGTCCCCTGGTCGATCATGCCGACCAGTTCATTGCCTTCCACCACATAGATCATCGGATAATTGCGGGTGGTCAGGGCATGGACGATCTCAAGGAGGGTGGCTACCGTATTCATGGCGCAGAAATCATCGGTCATGACTTCCCCGGCCAGGGCATGGGATTGCTCGTAAAAATATTTTTCAAAAGGTTCAAATTCACAGATAAACGACACGCTTTTCAACCGGGTCATGAAATCCGGCATTCCGAGCTGAAACAACCTGGCTCCGGTGATATGGCCGATCATATTGCGGTGCTCGTCCACCACGGGAACCGCGTTGATGTGTTTGTCGGCCATCAGCTGAATGACGTCGGTGAGCGGCGTGTCGCGATGCACCTCAAAAAGCGGCGGATTCATGATATCGCGCGCCATGATGGGGATGTCGCTGGACGCTCCGGACTCCATCAGCAAATCCAGGACCATTCGACTGTCGCGTACTTTCAGGATATTTTCCTTGACCTTACGGTCGGAGAAAAGACGAATGGTCTGCGACATGACTTTCAGCGCCATGGTCGGGTTTTTTTCCGGAGCCAACACCATGCAGACGATATTGACCGGCATTTTGTCGGAAGCGCCGTATTCCAGCGGTTTCTGGAGGAGAGCCAGCCCGACCGCCAGGTTTTTCAGTCCCCCCATGCGGGCGTGCGGGAAAGCGTAACCGTTGCCGACCCCGGTATTGCTGCTTCTTTCGCGCTTGGCTACGGCATCAAGGATGCGTTGCTGATCCAGTCCGGAATGGCGAACTGCCGAAGCGGTCGATATGGCGTTGACCATCATTTCGAACAGTTCCATTTTGTCTGCCGGTTCGACTCCTACCAGGATCGAATCGACCGAAATCAGACTTGCCAGATTCATTTTTTATTTGCTCCATTAATGCGATAGTATAATGCCTTACTGGTGAAAAGTCAATCGGTTATCACCATGATCAGGGTTATTTCGCTTAAACCTTTCGGCGGCGGATACGGAATCTTGCGGACATAGCGCAACAGACGCTCCACCGAATTGTCCATAATCGAAACCCCGCTGGGCTTGACCATTTTCCAGGAAATGATCTGGCCGCTCGGCGCCAGATACAGCGTTACCGTTACTTCCGGTTCGCGTCCCCCCAGTTGCAGACGGCTCGGCGGTTCCCATTGCTCCTTCAGGAATTGGCCGACCCATTGGCTGTAATCGAGGGCGAGCTTTTGGCCGGCTATATTGTCGCCGGGGTCGCCGACCGGGCCGGGCTTTTTGCTTCCTCCACCCTTGGAACTGGTAGTCGTGGTGGTCGAGCTGGACGTCGAACTTGAAGTCTGCTGCGGCGGCTGAGTTGTCGGCTGCGGGTCCGTTTTCTTCGGTTTATTCATATCTTGCCAGTCATTGCTGGAAATCGGTTTGAAATCCCGCTCCGGCTTCGATGGCTCCTTGGGCTTGACAGGATCTTTGGGCTTAACCGGAGATTTGACGATAACCGGCGGAGCCTTGAGCACTGTCGGCTGCCTGGGGGCAACCGGCGGGGACTTGACGATTTTCGGAGGCGATTTAACAACCTGTGGCTGTTTGATGACTACCGGCGGCGGTATAGTGATAACCGGAGCGACGACTTTCGGCGGAACAAGCGGAGCGGGCGGAGTTTGCGAAGGCGGATCCGGCCGGTTTGGTTCATCCGGCACCGATACGGGGGCCGAGCCTCCTACGTGGTGTTCATTGCGGTCGGATGGAGCTTCGGCATTTTGCTCAATCAGCCGGATGTTGATGATGCGTTTCGGCGGCGGTGCGGTCATCCGGGCGACCGCCTGAAAAATGAACGGAACGGCGACCACCACTACGTGAATCGCCGTCACCGCCTGATAGATTTTGAATCGGGTTCGATTCGAAACCATACCGGAGGTCCTGGATAATATCGGTATATGATCCTTGTCCTCAGACATTTTTATTTTTGCGCCTCGGCGGTGGTTATCAGTGAAACGTTGGCAAATTCCGCTTTCTTTATAGTATTCATCAGCTCGATTACGTCATTGTATTGCCGGGTACCGTCGGCACTGACCAGGATTACCGCCTTGGGCTTTTCATCTTTCAGCTTCTTGAGAATATCCAATAGTTCCTGCATATTATTGACGGGTTTTCTTTCAAACATAATTTCGCCGCGCTTATTCAGGGAAATGCTGACCGTATTATTGTCGGGCTTCTGGTCGGCGTTCATTTCCGGAGGCGTCACGTCGATGGCGTATTCCAATAGAGGAGTCGTGATCATAAATACAATCAGCAACATAAATGTCAAGTCCAGCAACGGAGTGACATTTATCTGGTCCATGGTTGCTTTTTTGGCTCGTGGTCTTCTGGCCATGGTGGGACCTCGCTGTTATTGGTTCAGCAAATCAGGTTGAACCGACTCGGACGAAGCTTCCTCAACGGGAGTCGGACGGGGTACGAATACGGTTTGCACCTGCGGCTGAACTTGCTGCTGAGCCTGATACTGCGGCTGAGAAACCGGAGTATAAACCGGAGCCTGAGGCTGGGCCGGCATCTGTTGGACCGGAACCTGCTGAACCGGTTGCATCTGCTGGACAGCTTGCATCGGAACTTGTTGAACCGGTTGCACTTGCTGGACCGGCATCTGCTGAACCTGTTGGACCGGAACCTGCCGGACTTGTTGTACTTGCTGGATCGGCGCGGCGGATACCGGGGCTCTCTGGACTACCTGAGCCGGGACCGGGGCTGGAACGGTGTTTTTCTCGATGTCGTATTCGTTTTGTTCCACCCGGAGCTGAGCGGTCATTTGGTCTGCAAAGTCTTCAAGGTCGGTAACTTGGGAAGTAATGGACGCGGTCAGCAAATTATAGCCGATCAGGGAGGGAATAGCCACCAGCAAACCGGCGACTGTGGTCAGCAACGCTCCGGCGACCCCGGGAGCCAGCGCACTGATTTCCGCGCGGCCAAGTTCAGCCAGGGAGCAGAATGCAAGCATTACTCCCCACACCGTACCGAACAATCCGAAAAACGGCGACGCGCTGACGCAAGTTGCCAGGAATCCCATCCGTTCTTCCAGGATCTTGATCTGATCCGACATTTCCTTGTCCACAGCCGCCCGGATTACATCAAGTTGGGCCGGAGAGAGGGCCTTGGGCGGTTTTTTCCCCATTTGAATCATACTGCTCAACTGGGTTTCGCCGGCACCATGAAATTCAGTAATCTTAGCCAAGGCCGCGGCATAAATTTTGGAGGCCGGGCCGACAAGTTTCTTGGAATCGCCGATCGACATCAGGAAGTACTGCTTCTGGTTGAAGGACTTAATGAACAAATTGCTGTTATCCCGCAGCCGTTTGACCGAGATCCATTTTTCGAACATGATCGACCAGGCGGCGATTGAGCCGACCATCAGTAGAATCACGATGGATTTTCCGCATAAGTCACTATGCTCGAAAGCGTAGTAAACTCCGGAACTGGCAAGGGTTTGCATACTCATGACATACATTTAATAATTCCTCCGCGAAAATGGTTTATTGCTTCTGCAGTAACATAGCAGAATATACGAAATATTCGAGCCCTTTTACTAACTATTTGATGGAAAAATCAACAGCCAAGGCGGTGGTGAAAGGGCAAATTCGACGGATTTCGGTTAAAAATGACGCGTCACTTATCCGTCATTTCCTTAATCTATTTGTTGCAAATACGATAAATCAATGTGACTTAAGGGACGGGCCATTAATCTTTATAAGGGTGGCTCCGGGGCGGATCGAAGGCGATATCCGGGTGAAACGCGGTTCTGCGTGATCGTCCAAAAAGGTAGCGGCAGCGGCGGTCATCTCGGCATGCGGCACAACCAGAGTGGTGATCGGTTTCTGAAAATAATGGCTGACATCCAGGCCATCCCAGGAAATGAATGCAAAGTCTTCAGGCACCCGACGGTTGTGCTGCAGCAGGTGGTTGATGGCGGCGGCGGTCATGATATCATCGCTGCTGTAGACTACCAGCGGTTCCGCCGGTTTGGGCATGGAGAGCAAATAATCGCCGAGGAGTCGTCCGGCCTCGGGCATGTCGGCGGTATTGAGCGGCGGGGGAGTGAGCAACTCGAGTTTCAGTTTTTTGGCACAAGCGTCGATTTCTTCGGTCCGGATGAAAGCCCGCCAGAGAATCTGCTGATAACCGGCTTCGGCGATGTAAGCCAAGACTGATTTTGTGCTTTCGTGGCGGTCGAAACCGGCTGCGGAGACATTGGCGGGGAAATACTCCGCCCCCAAACCATATTCGAAGTTATAGTCGTAGAAGAACCACCGGATCTGCGGGCACTGCCGGGTAACCTCGCGCCACCAGGGAATTTTATTTTTTCCGGTACTGGCAATCACCAGCACCCGGCGTATTTTGAACATTTCCAACTGCCGGATTACGGCGGTATTGTCCTGGTCATGAAGGAGCGGCAACACCATGTAGGAATATTGTTTTTTTCTGATCACAGTCAGGAAGTTGAAAAACGCCTGCTGGTAATGCTGATGGATTCCATAGGGCAGGAGAATGGCGACATCGGTCTGAATTTTTCCTTTCATGGCCTGGCCGAATAAATTCGGCACGAATTTTACTTCTTCGGCATAGGAGAGTACCCGCTCGGCTGTTTCCGGACTGATATTGCGATCGCGCCATTTGCCGTTCAGGATATAGGAGACGGTGCTGCGTGACAACCCCAAGGCTGCCGCAAATTCGGTCATGTTGGCATAATTTTTCATTAAAATCTCGATTAAGCTATTGACAACATCTTTAATATACTGTATTATTTATATATGGCAAGAGTATTTTTTTTGTTTTATAAGTCTACACGTGTGAGTAGACAAAATGAAGCCGGCGCGAATCATAAGGAACGATCCGAAAAATGAAAAATGCAGATGATTTTACACTTATTGAGCTCTTGGTAGTTATCGCTATTATAGCGATAATAGTCGCCATGTTACTGCCCGCCTTGAACAATGCCAGAGAAAAGGCTCAGGCAACCCATTGCAAAGGCAACCTGAAACAGATCGCCACCGCTATCCAGATGTACGGCGACGACAACCGGAATTATTTTCCCACTTATTATGACAGCGGCGGGATCATTTACGAGAACCGGTATTGGTTTGACCTTCTGCAGAAATATGTCAGCGCCGAGTCAAAGGCCAACGCCAAGAATCGGTACCGTGGTACGGTATATACCTGTAAGTTGGACCGGGCCAAGAGTGGTTATGTCGGTTATATCTATGCGCAGATATTCATGCCCAATTACAGCCGTCTTGAGATTTTTTATCCAAAAATCAAGAAGCCGGGGGAGATCGGAATCTTAACGGATGGCTGGTCGAGCATTGCCGCGCCGGTTCAAATCATTGCGGATACGGAGGGGCAGGAAGACTCGACCAGACGGCTTCGCCCGAGGCATTCAAGGACCACCAATATTCTTTATTGTGACGGACATGTCGGCTGGAACAAAGCCGCCATCGGGGAATCATTGGCGTCGCTTTTCACAGAACCACCAATTGATTAAAATCCTATAAAGGAAACAGTATGATGTGGCAGTGGGAATTTGAATTCAGCAGTTGTTTAAAATAAATATCAGAGGTTGTACAATAATGTCGTCAAAATCTTCTTATCGTTGGATCGAGGTACAGAAAAAGGCTCCGTTCAATGGCGTCGACGGCCACGGATTGGTCGTTTTTCAAAATCGGCTCTGGATGCTCGGCGGCTGGGATCCCCGCTACAAAGAGATATATCCACGTACTTGCAGCAATGAAATCTGGAGTACAGCCGATGGAGTGGACTGGAAATTGGAAATGCCGAATACCTACGGGTTCGCGTCATTTGACCCGGAACGGCATTGGGAAGGGCGTCATTGTTGCGGGTGGTTTGATTTTGAGGGAGAACTGTGGGTTGTCGGAGGCGATTTTTGCCAGCGTCAATACTATATTTGCGATATCTGGAAATCCCCCGACGGTCATCATTGGAGCCGGGTTTGCGCGAATCCGCCCTGGGCGCCGCGAACGTTGCATTACACCGCGGCGTATCATGGGTATCTTTGGGTGATGGGGGGTCAGGAGCTCGCGAATTTCGCCGGGAAAAACAATCCGGCGATTCTCTACAATGATGTATGGCGTAGTCGTGACGGTGTGAATTGGGAAAAAATGGAGACTCAAGCTCCGATGTGGAAACCTCGCGGCCTGATTGGCGGCAGTGCGATATTGAATGATCGGCTATGGCTGTTGGGAGGGGGAACCTTTGTCACGAATGATATGATCCACCGGGATTTTTATAATGATGTCTGGAGTACTGCGGATGGCATTCATTGGACCTGCCACTGCGAACATGCGCCCTGGATAGCGCGGGAGTTTCACGATATTATTGCTTTTGACAATAAACTGTGGGTCATTGCCGGTTGTGTCGCGGAGGGAAACCGTTATCGAAATTTACAGGATGCCTGGTATAGCTCCGACGGCGTGGAGTGGCATAAGCTTGAGGTGCCCTGGGAGGCGCGGCATGCAACCGGACTGGCGGTTTTTAACGATGCATTGTGGGTCATTGCCGGAAATAATATGAAACCGGATGTTTGGAAATTAAGGAAGTCAGAAAAATGAGAAAAAGAATTGTATTCATCGTTTGCTTATTGGGATTCGCAATCTTTTGCAGAGCCGAAAATATTGATGCCCGGCAGCATGGCGCCAAGGGGGACGGCATAAGCGATGATACCGCGGCACTGCAAAAAGCGGCGCAGGCGGCGCGGGGCGGAACATTGCTGATCCCTCCGGGACGTTATGTGCTTACCGATAAGCTTGAGTTGCGCTGCAACATCGAATGCCGGGGAACCATTCTACTGAAAGGGGAAATCGATCCTCAAAAAACCGTGGAGCAAAAAAATCCGGCGCTTCCATTGCATTTTCTGAAGAAAATTCCGGAAATAAGCTTTGAGCCGGATGCGCCGCCGGTCCTTCTTTCCCCAAACCCTTTTTACGGTATCATGGCTGGAAGCAGGTCTTTGCCGAAGCTGAATCGTTTGCCCTTGGCGAATAATCCCGGAGAGGTGAACTTGAGGGAGGGAGATACATTGTGCTTTCGGTACACCGATTTTTTTATCGGACGCCGTAACACTTATGGGGATAATTTCTACGAACGGAAGGAAATCGTCAGTGTTGTCGATTCCCGTGGTGGTGTTCGCCCGGAATTCATGCACTCTTATGCGAAACAGGATGCCGTCGGCGAATGGAACGAAAAGACCACCTACAAGCGTGGCGACTATTGCCGACGCGGAGGCGTGGTCTACAAGGCGGTCATCCCCAGCGGTCCCGATGCATATTACACGCCCCCGAATTTTGAAAAGGTGGCGATTCCTGCTACCGCTCCGGGCGGACGCTCTACTTATACCCCCTATGTCCGGCCTGATGGCGTTCGCGACAGACTGATGGTGTGGTGGATTGCTGAATTGACGGTTGAGCATCAGGTTTTTCAGAATCCGCTGACGGTCAACAATTTGGCGGTGGAAATCGTTGTTCCCGCATCTCCAGGGGAAATTTTCCGGGTGAACGGGAATTGGGTTTCGGTCAAACGCTCGAATATGCGCTTCAATAACCTGCGGATCATCTCCTCCAATCCCGATGTTACGCTGGCATCCATCCTGTTAAACGAAAAGGTCGTCAACTGCATATTTACGGACTGTTATATTTCCGGGGCGACGTTTCACGGTTTGGGCTATAATATACTCAATGTGATTTGCGCCGATATGCGCTTTGAAAATTGCGTGTCGGTAAATTGCCGGAGTGGCGTAGCAGGGAATTCCTGCAAAAATATGACCTTTCAGGGGGGAGTGTACAACAAAATCGATGATCACTACGGCATGAATTATCGGATCGCCGGAATCGATTTCGATTCCATCAGCACCGCAATTCCAGGGTATCCACTCAAGCCGGTGCTGAAAGATTGGTATTTCGTTCCCGCCGTCGCCATCAAATTCAGCGGATGCAATATCACAGTGGAAAATTGCCGCTTCTATAATAGCAAATTCATATTCAGCTCCCGATCAGATTCCGGAGATCTGGGCGGGCAGATAATTCTGCGCAACCTGACGGTGGCAATGCCGGGTGATGTTTACTTATTCCATTCCCGCTATTATCCTGACTTTGACTACTCGCGAAGAGTGCTGACTCCCGATTCCGTGACGATTGAAAATGTAGTCAAAACAGCCAAACCCGGCGGTTTCATCATTGATGTCATCATGCCGCCGGATGAGAGATATCCGATTTATCTGAACAAGGTTGGTCCCATCGTCAATGTGCAAAATATCGGAGCAGACATGATTTTTGAACATTGTAAATTACTGGGAACCAAGTATACCAAGTCGGATCCGCAACGTTGCAGTTACCAATTCATCCACTGCCAGGAAAAATGACGCGTCACTTATCCGTCATTTTTAATTGATTGATGATCAGGGGGATGATTTGGTCGATGTCTCCGGCTCCGATAATTGCGATCACTGCGGATTCCGGGCATTCAGCGAGAACTTGACTGGCCTGTTGCTCCCAATCTCCTTCCAGGTTGGACGCGGAAGTGCCGATTTTTTCCGTCAGTTGTCTGCTGCTGCAGGGACCGCTCTCCACCCAGGCGGCAAAAACCGGGGCGATGTAAACGGAATCCGCTTGACCGAGCAATTCGGCAAATTGACCGAGATATTTTTCCAGTCTGGCATAACGGTGCGGCTGGAAAATCACCCGGAGATGCCGGTTCGGGTAGCGTTGACGGATCAACTCAAGAGCACATTTTAATTCGGTGGGGTGATGGGCATAATCTTCAATGACGACATTGCCGTCATTCTGAAAATGTTTGGTCATTCGCCGGGCGACTCCGGAGAAGGTCTGCAGAAACCGCTGCGAATCCGAACGTGGGACCCCCAGCTTTTCTGCGGCAACGATGGCGAACTCCGCATCGAGCCCGAGAAAACCGCCGAATTTCACCGGATCGAATGAAGTGACGGACGGTCCGACACTTTGCGAATCCGGATGATTCAAGTATAATTCATTGGCTATACTGGAATTAATATGAATGAGATTTTTACTCTGACGGCCAAATTGACGGAAATTTTCGTATAATTGTTGTTCTCCACCCACACTCCAAGCATGGTCATCTTCGATATTGGGGACGATTCCCAGCCATGGATGAATGGCAGTATGGCTGCCGTCACTTTCATCGGCCTCGGTAACGAAAATATCGCCGCAACCGGCATCGGAGCTGGAACCGTCGATCAGTTTGCCGCCGATCATGAAACCCGGTTTCAAGCCGGCCTCGCAAAGAATATGGGACAGCATGGCGGTGATGGTGGTCTTGCCATGAGAACCGCTGATCGCGACAGAGCGTTGATAGGAGGCCGCCAGTTCCGCCAACATTTCGCCTCTTCGCAAGAGTTGGAGGTCGCGCTGTTTGGCTGCCTGGAATTCGGGATTGTCGGCACTTATGGCCGAAGAATACACCACCAGGCAGGGTTCCGACGGAAGATTGACGGACGAGTGACCGATTGAAATATGGGCTCCGGACTTTTTCAGAAGTTCCGTGAATTTATTTTCCAGCAGATCGGAACCGCTGATCCGGTGCCCCCTGGCCGCTAAAATCAGGGCAAGCGGGCCCATGCCCGCTCCGCCGCAGCCGATGAAATGAATTCGCTCAGATTTTGCCAAATTGGGTTTCATACAAGTTTCTATAGGTTCCCCCGAAATCAAGCAATTGCTGATGGGTGCCGGATTCAACGATCTTGCCGCTTTTCAATACGATAATCAAGTCCGCGTTCTGGATGGTGCTGAGGCGGTGGGCAATCGCGAAAACGGTACGGTTGCTCATCACCCGGTTCAGCGCGTCCTGAACCAGGCGCTCGGTAACGGTGTCGAGGGCGCTGGTGGCCTCGTCCAGAATCAGGATCGGCGGATTTTTGAGAATGGCCCGGGCAATGGCGACACGCTGTTTTTCGCCGCCGCTGAGCTTGAATCCCTTTTCGCCGACTTCAGTTTCATATCCTTCCGGATGCCGCCCGTCAACGATAAACTGATGGGCGTTGGCCTGTTTGGCCGCTTCGATGATGTCTTCGCGGCTGACATTGGGACAACCATAAGAAATATTGTTGGCGATGGTATCGTTGAACAAAGTCGGGTCCTGAGTGACGATTCCGATATGCTGCCGCAAAGATTTGACCTGAAAATCCCGGACATCGACGTCGTCAATGGTGATGGAACCTTCGGTGGCGTCATAGAACCGGGCAATCAGGTTGGCAATGGTGGTTTTGCCGGAGCCGGTTTCGCCGACCACTGCGACCATGCTGCCGCGACGGATCTTGAAATTGACGCCATCCAGAATCATCCGGTTGTTGTCATACGAGAAACTGACGTTGTTAAAGGATATTTCCTTTTTGAAATCAGTGAGTTCCACCGCATTGGGCTTTTCTTCCAAAGTAGTGTCGGTATCGAGCAGGTCGAAATAGCGGTCGGCGGCGGCCATACTCCTCTGAAGGTTGGATATGACCTTGGCCAAATCCTTGATCGGGCGGTATGCCATTACCGCGGGTATCAGAATTACCGCCAGCTTGGTCAGGGTAACTCCCTGGCTGTAGGAAATCAGCAGGAATATCAGGGTGGCGGACACCGCCACGACTTCCATCAACGGCTGCATCAGGAGCTGCCAGCGCAAGGCGCGGACGATGTTTCTGAAATAACTCTGGTTGGTCCGGGAAAAGACTCCTTCTTCTTCTTTTTCCGTATTATAAGCTTTGATTACCAGAATGCCGGTGAAGGTTTCGTGCATTCTGGATACCACTTCGGCAATTTTCGCCAATGATTTTTTGTAGATCTTACGAATCTTGCGGGAAATAATCATTAACGGCAGAACACACAGCGGCATGCCGATAAACAGCAGCAGTACCAATTGAAAATTTCCGTAACGCATACTGATGATAATGATCGCGATGGCGCAAGCCAGAATCTCGATCGGGCACCGGGTAGCGTCGGCTACAGTGTTGGAGACCGAATGTTCGATGGCCGCAGTATCATTTGTACAACGGCTGATCAAATGGCCAACATCCTGATTGCCATAGAATTTCAAAGATTGCTCCAACAGTTTGCCGTAAATTTCATTGCGCATGTCGGTGATGACCCTGGCGCCGACCCAGCGGGTATAATAATGATTGATGAAAGTGGCAATATTCTTCAATACCCACCAGGCCAGGAAAATGAAAATGTAGAGCCCGAAAAACTGCCAGGAAATCTTCCCGGTTTCATTCAAAACCGGGAAAGAGAAATCCACCGGCCAACTGACTTCAATGGATGAAGTTTTGACCTCCAGCGGCAATTTGAATTTTTTAGCGTATTTCTGCAAATGGTTCAATGACTTCGCCAATTCCGGGTCGTTGGCGATTTCAAGCTCTTCGGACACGACTCTGACTTCCGATTTACTCTTCATGTCGTGCTCGACCACCGAGGCCATTTGCGGAACCACCATCAAACTGCCGAAAAGAGAACCGCCCACCAGCAGCCCGGCAAGAATACCGGTGATCAACCGCCATTTATATGGCTTGCAATATTTCAGCAGCCGAAAATAACTGACGGACTTGAGCTCTTTTTCGTTCTGATCTTTTCTGCTCATGCAAGGGCCTTGGCGATGGTGGCGACGACGAATTCAAGTTGTTCGCCGGTCAATTCAGGATAAATCGGCAGAGCAAGAATTTCCTTGGCAATGGCTTCACTGACCGGGAAATCACCCTGTTTGCCGCCCAGATAGGCGAAGCAATCCTGAAGATGCAACGGCAACGGATAATAAATATTGCAGCCGACATTGTTTTCCGTAAGGAAGCTCTTGACTGCATCGCGTTTACCATTTTTAATCTTAATGCTGAACTGGTTATAAATGTGACGGGTGGTGTATTCGGCGACCACCGGAAGGGTTACCTGTTCGCCGATACCGGAGGCGGCAAAGAGCTTGCGGTAGGTTTCCGCATTGCGGTTGCGTCCGTCATGCCATTCGTTCAACTTGCGGAGCTTGATCGAAAGGATACCGGCCTGGAGGGCGTCCAGACGGAAGTTCCCGCCGATGTGTTTGTGAATATAAGTAGCGCCCTGCCCGTGATTACGGAAGATTTTCAACAGGTCCAGACGTTCCTGAGTGTCGGTGGTAACGGCGCCGCCGTCGCCGAAGCAACCGAGGTTTTTGCTGGGAAAGAAGGAGAAACATCCGTAATCCCCAATCGTGCCGGCGTCTTTTGAACGGTACTGGGAACCGATGGACTGGCAGGCGTCTTCGATGACGATCAAGTTGTGCTTTTTGGCGATGGCGTTGATTTTGTCCATGTCGCAGCACTGGCCGAAAAGATGGACCGGGATGATCGCCTTGGTTTTCGGAGTGATGGCCGCTTCGATCAAATCCGGGTTGATATTGAAGGTATCTTCCTGGATGTCAACGAAAACCGGCTTGGCGCCGACCCGGGCAACAGCTCCGGCAGTGGCGAAAAAGGTAAAAGGAGTCGTAATGACTTCGTCGCCGTAACCGATATTTTCCGCCATCAGGACCATAATCAATGCATCCGAACCGGAGGTAACGCCACAAGCGTAAGGAGTTCCGCAATATTCTCCGAGTTCTTTTTCAAATTTAACGACCTTATCGCCCAATATGAAACGCTGGCTGTCGCAAATTTCCGCAATTTCTTTCAGAATCTCTTCTTTCTGAGTAGCATACTGGCCCCGTAAATCAAGCAATGGTACCTGCATTATTTTTCTCCTATGGTTACAAAATATTATCGTGTAATATACCACACATTTACAGAATTAAAACTAAATTTACTGAATTAGTTCATTCAGCAATTTCAACGTGCGGTCCACGCCGGGGAAGTCGCGGAAGAGATAACCTTGTTTGTTGAAAAATTCGGAGCGCTCCAGCAGTTCTTTGGTGTTTTCTCCGCATAGCGAGCGGTCAATCCCGATAATCAGGTCGGGCTCCGGCTTTTCCTTCATGGCTTCCAGGCGGCTTAACAACTGCGAGGAGTGCCAGCGGTGGAACAGTTCCAGGTGGACGACTCTTCCCGAGGGGTGACGAAAACTGAGGTCGGGAAAAATCAGTTCCTGATTGCCGAGGTTGAAAAACGGCGAGTCGCCGGTGATTTCCCAATCCAGCGATTTCTCCCGGAACAGGCGATGGAACATAGTGATTTCTTCGGGCACGTAGGCGCTGAAATTGCGGTAGTGGCCAACCAGGCCGTCTTCCTGGGTCAGGCGCAGGCGCGATTGGCGCTTGTCGAGCTCGATTCCGGCGATCAACGTCCATTTTTCGATGTCGCAGACGGCGGGGAAAAAGCTGGCAAGTTGCAGCGCGTATTTGCGGGTGTTTTCGAACAGGCTCACCGGTCCGCTGATCTTCAAGGCCAGGCGGAAAAATGTACCGTCTTTTTTTTCCTTGCCGCTCATCGGCAGTTGATGGATTTCCGCCAGCAGACGGAAAAATTTCAGGTATTTGAACAGTTTGCGGACCGAGGCCGGGTTGTGTTCCTCAATCCGCAAATCGATTTCGCTGGTGTAAAGCAACAGAGATTGAACCTGAGCGCAATTGTAGCGCTCCAACAGTTCGCCGGCAAAGGTTTTGCGAACTTTGCAGAGTTTTTCGTTTTGCGGCAGGTCGCGGTAGATTCCCTGCTCAATGGCATCGGGATAATCGCTCAGGAGCTGTTTACGGTAGTCATCGAGATCACAGGCCGCTTCTTTCAGCAGCAAAGCGCTTTTGCTGAAAATATCCCGGCGCATGGCCGAATAATCCAGGTCGACGGGAGCGGAAAATTCGCAGCGGTCGGTCATCAGCTTGTGGAGTCCGGCGGCGAACTTGGCGTCGCGCTGGCTTTTGATCAAGGGCTCAGACATTTCGTCGAGCTCGCCGCGGGTCAGGACATCTTCCGGATTGTCCGGCATGCTGTACAGCCCGACCAACTGTCCGGCGTATTCCAACAGCCCAGGCTCGGCGGTATCGATGAATACCGGCTTGATACTATTGCCGTTACGGCGGAATTTCATCATGGCTTTGGGCAACATCAGTATTTCCTCCATTGACGGCGATAGGCGCGATGTTCGCGACGCCGACGGCTGACACTCATTTCGCTGGTCCCAAGGCTGACGAGTTCGTACAAGGTGGCTTTTTTGCCCTCCCCGGCGCGGAGAATGCGGCCCAGCCGCTGGACGTGCTCGCGAATGCTGGCACTGCCCGAAAGAATAATGCCGATACCCGCCTCGGGCACGTCGACCCCTTCGTTGAGGACTTTGCTGGTCACGAGTACCGGGTAGGTCCCGGCGCGGAAGTTGTCCAGCATTTCTTTGCGCTCGGCGGCTTTGGTGCGGTGGGTGATCACCGGCAGCAGAAATTTCTCGCCGATCCGGTAAGCGGTGTCATTGTCGGCGGTAAAAATGATAATCCGTTCGTTGTGGTGGTGCTTGATCAATTCCCAGGTCTTGCGAAATTTATTGCGCCCGGCGCGGGCGATACGGCGCTGCGTCAAATAGGCCTCAAAAGCCCGGTGCCCGGCCTCCGAGCGCGCACAAAGCCCGATGAACTTATTCCAGTCGCTTTTCTGCTCGAAGGTAATACCGTGGCTTTTCAAAAATTCTTTATAGAGTGTGTTGGTGCGCTCGTATTCGAGCTTCTCGTCCTCGTCAAGCTCCAGTTCCAGGCGGATCGTCCGATAGGGGGCCAACACATCCCCCTCGAGCTCGTCGATATCGATCCGGTACGCCAGCGGCCCAATCAAGTCCCACAGCAATGCCTCGCCGTCGTCCTCGCGCTCCGGGGTGGCGGTCAGCCCCAGCCGCCAGGGGGCGATGGCCATTTGCGCGGAAATCCTGGTCATGGGGCCCGGCAAGTGATGGCATTCGTCGAAAATAATGAATCCAAAACGGTTACCAATAAACTCCATGTTCAAGACCGCCGAGTCGTAAGTGGTCACCGTCAGGGGCTTGATTTCGCGCGAGCCGCCGCCGAGCATTCCGATTTCGAGACCGAAAAAGCGCTCAAGCACGCTGGCCCACTGCTGCATCAGCTCGATGGTCGGCACCACTACCAGGGTCGGGCGCTGAACCCGCGCCATGGTCATGGCCGCCAGATAAGTTTTGCCGGAACCGGTCGGCATGACCACCACGCCGCGGCCGCCTTTCTGCAGCCAGTTGCCGAGGGCGTCGCTCTGGTGAGGACGCGGACTCAGAGAATCCTGCAAGGGAAGCTCGAGCATGGCAAAATCCTTGGCTTCGTCGATAAACGGTATTCCGCTTTTCTTCAAAGTCAGGACCAGGGGGGCATAATGGTAAGCGGGTACCCGGTAAAGTTTGACGCGTTCATCGAACTTCAGGAATTTGATGATCGGAAAAACGTGTTCGGGAGGGGCGTCGACCAGCAGTGTGCCGCGGTCGAACCGTATTTTAACGGGTTGCGGCTCAGTCATGGCTGCGGGGCGGGCGGAAAGCTCCAACCGCAAAAACGGTGATCACCACCGAAAAAGTCAAAGCTCCCGCGATTAAGAAATTATTCCGGAGATATCCGGCATTGCCGGTACCGTCCGGCATAATCATAAAGACCAACGGTACGATCAGGACCGCCGAAAATATCGAACATATTCCATAAATAATGCCGCGCCGCCAGTTGGGGTAATCCAAACCGGACCCTCTGGCGGCTTCGTCGAGTTTCAACTGCAGCTCTTCTGGAATATGATCTTCATCATCCATCTATTTCATCCACATTCCGGCGTTTCTGGATCGAACCGATATTGCGCGAAATCGCGACCCGGCCGGAACGGGCGGTTTCGAGGATTTCGAAACCGTCGAGCAGGCCGATGAAATTATCGATTTTCGACGGTTTGCCATGGATTTCAATGCCCATTTCTTCGGCATTGACCAGCACGATTTCCGCCTTGAAAATTTCGACAAGCTGAATGATCTGGGAACGCTGTTCAAAGCTTTTCGCTTTAATTTTCAGCAAGGCCATTTCGCTTTCGATGAAATCGCTGCCGGTCAAATCGTTGACCACAATCACGTCCACCAGCTTGCTCAACTGCTTGCCGATCTGCTCCAGAATCTGGTCGTCGCCTTTGGTTACGATGGTCATCTGGGAAATTTTGGGATCATGAGTCTGGTTCACCGTCAGCGAGCAGATGTTGTAACCGCGCCCGCTGAAGAGTCCCGCCACCCTGGCCAAAACCCCGAATTTATTTTCCACCAAAACCGAAATCGTATGTTTATGCATAAACAACCCCTCATTAATGAGGAAAATACCCTTGTCAGGAAATTTTCATGAATTTTTTACAGACCGCGATCAGCGGTCATAGTCGAAATCTTCAGGCATATCGTCGAAATCCAGTTCGTCGAAGTCACCGTCGAGAAAATCTTCGTCGCCGAAATCTTCATCGAGGAGATCATCTTCATCCTCAATATCGAAATCGTCTTCAAAACCGTCTTCATCTTCATCATCGAAAATTTTGGATACGGTCACGACCGAACCGCACTCCGGGCAGCAGCCGTCTTCAGCCTCGATGGAACTCTCGCTGATTTCAATATTGCAATAAGGACAAATGGTCGCCATAAATGAATCCTCCTTGGTAATTTTGGGTCCACTTTAGCGGTATTATATTGACTTATGGCAAAATGTCAATGCGGAAAGTGAAAAAAAACTCATATTTTCGCTGCTGTTATTGAATTTTTTCGATTTTTTCCTGCCGGGTATTGCTTTTGACGGTTTTGGCATTATAATATTATAAGTTTCCTGAAACTTAATGAAACAAATAAAATGAGATTGATAGCATGTCAAATATGCGGGAAATAGCCAAGCACGCCGGGGTCTCTTTGACCACCGTCTCGCGTGTTTTCAACAATCATCCGCTGGTTAACGACAAAACCCGGAAACTGGTTCTGGGCGCTTGCCAGGAGCTGGATTATGCCATCGATCCCAAACTGCAGGACGCGATATTGAGCAGCAAAAGCGGTTTCACCAAGAAAATCGCCATTGTCCTCATCGATAACGACCTGGAAAGCTGTTCCTATATTTCTTGGATCAACCATATCATCAAAGAATGCAACAAGCGTCATTATCAGAGCATTATCAACAGCATCGACGCCTCGGTGCAAAATGTCTATGAGCTCCCTCCCATTCTGCGCGACGAACGCTGCGACGGCATGTGCGTTACCGGCCGGCTCACCCGGGAGTGCATGGAGGTGCTCTCGGCCCTGGATATCCCCGGCGTAGTCCTCGGGAGCTATCCGGAATCCTTTATTACCCGGAATTTCAGCAATATCACGCCGCGGATGAACCGCAATATCGAAAACCTGCTGAATAAACTACAGCAGACCGGAGTCAAAGAACTGGCTTATATCGATGAAAATCCGGATAATTTCTTTCACCGGACCAACCGCGAATATGCACTCGAATACGCGAAATCCATCAATTTGGAGTTGAATCCGGAAAATATCTTTCTCGGCAACGGTCCCATGACCGGGATGCTGGAGAAGTTGAAACCGTTTTTCCGGCGAAATGAACTTCCGTTCGACGGCGCCCTGGTGCCGGACGAGCGTATCGCCCAGGAAATCGACAAACTCAATTTCATGCACAGCGAGCTTTATAATGTTCCTCAGATTCCGATAGCCACTTTGATCAACCGTTATCACTCGGGTTATGAGAATATTTTCATTTTCCCTGACGGCAAGGAGCAAAACCAGTTTCTGGCCCGAAACGCCGTCGATCTTCTGTTCGACGAAATCTGCCGCAAAAACAAAGGCGAACCATGGGTACGCAAAATTTTAACCATATAATTCCAAATAAAATCAATGGAGTCAGCCATGAAAAAATTCACACTTATCGAGCTCCTGGTGGATACTTGTATCTAAAGTATGCTTTTTGCGTGTGAATTTTTTTCAGCTTGAGGCTGGTTCTTTTCACATCTTGCGGTTACAAAACTGTAACTGTTCATAAAATAGAGGCAGTTTACATTTTTGCAAACGCATGATGTGGTAATATTTTCGGAATTTTGGGCAAAAAGAAACACGGTTTTATTCTCGGTGACTGGGAATAAAACCGTGTTCTTTTGTTCTTTTATGAAGAGTGGCTTCAGTCGTCGGCGACGGTCGGGGGCGGTTGGATGTTCAGGGGGATTTGAATCGCTACTGAGATGGTGGTTTTTTCCAGCAGGGATTTCAGGCTTATGAGTTCGGATTCATTTTCGCCTTTGATGATCATGCCGATGTCGTTTGTCTGGTCTTTGACTACGAGGTTCCAGCCGTTCAGGTTCATGACGGCGGATAACATTTTCTGTCCATTGATCTTGCCCGGAATTTCGATCTTCCGGGTGGTGTTTTCAATCGTGCCGTCGTCGCGAAAGATGATTCTTTCTACTATCTTTACCATGTGGGTTCTCCTTTTACTGGATTCGGATGAGGTTTGATGGGGAGTCGGGTTTCAGGATGATTTGGCCTTCTTCCAGGTGGAGGAATCCTGCCATTGACTGGCCGGTGGGGTCGTTGGTGATGGCGTGGTTGTAGGCTTGATTCAGCATCCGTTCGACGATGTCGCGGATTTCTCGGGCTCCGTTTCTCGTGGTGTTGGTCTGCAAAAGAGCGTGGTCCACTACTTCGGGGGAATAGCCGAGAACGTTCATGTTTTCGGGGATGATGAAGCTCTTTTCTTCGATTTTGGTTTCGCGGAGAGTACGGAAACATTTGAGCTTGTCGTCCATGAATTTGCGGGTGATCAGGCGGAGATGTTCCGGCTTCAGGGAGTTGAAAGCGAAAATACCGTAATTGAATTTACCGAAACGGGCTACGAACTCCGGAGAGTTGAACATCATGACAAGCCGTTGCAAGGCGGCTTCGCTTTTGCGCGCCATTGAAAGATGATTGTTGCCCTGGAAGATTTCCGCGCCGACGTTTGAGGTGTAAAAGAGCAGGAAACGGGAAAG
>JAVBRM010000137.1:0-9062 GCA_031548025.1 Victivallaceae bacterium
ATTGTAACCAGGACCGTCCAATCCTGCTGATTGACCTGCCCTTTGACTCGCCAGGAACCGTTCCATTTGTTGTCATAGGAAAGGGCGTCGTAACGGTTGCCGTTGACGTCGAAAGCGAAGTGATAATATTGGTCGTCGGCTTGTGTGAGGAACAATTCCAGCACTTCGCCGCGCGGCCAGGTGTCGGGCGGGTTGCCGCCTTTCATGAACTGAGTGTTGGCGATATCGGAATCAGCGCAGGTGATTCCAAGGTAGAGATTGAGATTGTCGTGCAGCAGCTTGACCCGGGTCTGGTTGTGCGGTTTTTCCTTAGGATTTTTCATGACGGTGAATTCCTCGATTTCCGTGGCTGCGACCCAGGGACCCTGGTTGAAATTCAGGTCATTCGGATTGATCGAGGTGGCATAAGGGACATCCAGTTCCGGGGCGGTCAGCTCCCGGCCAAGGTTCAAGTTCTCTTCCATGGAGGTACGGACCCGCGCAATCATCTGCTTGACTCTGGGATCGGAGGCCAGTTTATTGGCCTCGGTCAGGTAGTCGAGCATCGGTTTTTCCAGGCCGGTTTTGATCAGGTAGTCGCGGGCGGAGGCGGCCGGCGAACTGTTCCAGTACGAAGGCGTTTTGGAGTCAAACCAGACTTTCTGCAGCGTATCATAATATTTTTTCATGGGCGCGGCGGCTTCGCGATAGGTCCGCTTGACATATTCGTCGCGCAAAGCTTGGACATTCTGTTCCGGGTCCCAGTAAAGTTTGGTGATGACCCAGAATTCCATGGACGAACTATCCCAGTATTTCATCAGTTGCTCGTTTCTGGGGTGCTTGTGTGAGCCGTCGGGCGGAATTTCCGAGAAAATTTTCTTGATGTCGAGCGAGAGATAATATTTCATATCCTGAGCCACCACCGGGGAGAGTTGCCGCGGAAAAGTACCGGCACAGCCGTAATACTCGCGGATTACCACGTTCGGGGTGACTTCGGCCCATTTTTTCGTGCGTTCTTTCCATTTGGCGTTGGAGGGATCGGACATCGGGGCTTTGTCGTTGCGGACATACGGGCAGTAGTGGATATAGAGGTTGGGCGGCAGTTTGAAGGCCGGCGGTATCGCGGCAAACATGTAGCCGAATGTATTGACGATCTTGCCGGGGTGCTTGGTGGCCATCATGTCGGCAATCTGTTTGATGAACAGAAAATACTGGGTCGAGCGGAAATTGTCCGCCTTGTTGCTGATGACCTGGCCGCCGGGCAGCGTGATGTCCTTTTGGCACTCCGCGCAGTGGCAGGTTACCGGAGTATCCATGACTCCGACGTTGAAGTAGATGACCGAGGGATCGGCGTCGGTTACGAACTTATCGAAATTTTCAATGAATTCATCAATCATATTCTGATTGGTGAAACAGAGCTGCCCTTGCGTACGGCGCTGCCCGTCCAGGTAACAGAAATACTCAGGATGCGTCTCAAAATATTCCTTCGGCGAAATAAACCGGTGCAGACTGTGTCCGCCCATCAATTGAATGGACAATCCGTATTTGATATTGTCCAGGGTGGGCTGAGCGTAGGCCAGATAGTTGCAGGCGTTGCGGACTTCCCATTTGATCGACTCAAGGTCTTGCCGGGTGGTGAAGTGCCAGCCGCGAACGCTTGTCGCCGGAATATCGAGGTAATCGGTATGGCTGAATTTGAGTTCAGGATTTTTTGAATAAATCGCTCCGAACTCTTGAGCCCGCGCCCAGATGATATCGGTGTTCTTTTCCAGAAAGCGAAAAACTCCGTTCAGTACTCCCTTTGGAACGCTTCCGAAAATATACAGATTGCCGTCATGGACACGCACCGCGTAACCGTCGTTGCCGGACAGCTTTTTCAGGTCGTCCGGAAACAGTTTTTTGAGTTCGGGATAATCATCCGGAGTTCCGAGCCTGATTTCATATTCCGGCAATTTATTACCGGTAATCGCTTCCAGCCATGTTCGCAACTCTTCGGCGGCATATCGGGTGGAGACATGAGCCTGTTCGGCGGCGCGGATCGCCGCGCCCGATATCGCGGCGGTCATTGCCAATAACATAATCAACGATACTTTTCTCATTTCGAGGGCTCTCCTTTTATACGTTCAAGTTTAATCATTTTAAAATTACCGCTGCCGGCGACCAGTCGCACTTCGTCGGCATTGGCCGGTACCTTCAGGTCATAAGAGGCTCGGCCTGGCTTGCCTTTCCAAATCATGATGGGAGTGCTTTTGCCGATATTTTTGCCCTGCGCATAGAACCAGACTCCGGCGGTGGATTTGCGCGGCACATCCACATCGATGCTCAACCGCAACGATTCGCCGCCGTTTACCGGAATGCCGTAGCTCATATACCAGCCGGTCGGCATGGCGAGGATGGCCTGGCCCTCTTCATTTTTGTCCAGACATCCCCGAACCAGCGTCATGATGCCGCTGTAATTGTACTCACCCAACGCGAAGTCGGAATTGATGCTGATAACCTCGCTGACCGGAAGTTTTTCCAGCTTGATCCGCCGGATCGTCAGCCGGTCTTCATCGCCGCCGTTTATGGATAACTGCAACGTTGCAGTGTTGCGCGGCGTATAAAAACGATCGGTAATGGTATGCCATTGATTATCGGGATTGAGGATACGGCGGTAGATGCCGTGTTGCGAAACCGTCTTGCCATCCTGAAGCTTGAAATTCAGCCGCCATTGCGGAAGCCGGGGCGATTTGGAAACTTTGTTTTTGAAGTAATATTCCATGGGCGGTTTATTTTCAAGGTTGTTCGGGCCGTCCATCCTGACTTCCATCGTGAGCTCATAAGCTGTTGCCGGTTCGACTTTCCATTCCCGCGTGGTCATGGAGGCTTTCGGAGCGGCTCCCACGGTCACGTCTTTACTGGTTATGACGGTATCGGTCGACTTGGCTATGCTGTCTTTCAAATTGATTTCCAGCGCCGAAACGTGGCATATGGTCAACAACAATATCCAGTATCTTGTCATTTCATCACCTTACCTTTGGGACACGGTCCGGTCGAGTTACGGATAATCAGCGGCCAGTCCATAATGATTTTCTTGAGAGGGGCTTCCGGATTGTGAATTCTTTCCATCAGAATATCGACCAGTATCTTGGAGGTTTCATTAATTCTGGAATTAAAAGTGGTCAGTGTCGGCCAAAAAACTTCGGCATCAGGCAGGTTGTCCATTCCGATCACCGACAATTGTTCCGGAACCTTCCAGCCCCGGCTTGTTGCCGCGGAAATCAGCCGCATGGCGGAAATATCATTGAAACAAAGCAATGCGGTCGGAGGATGTTTCAAGGACAGAAAATATTCGACCGCAGCTTGGCCGATGTGCAAGCCGTCCTGAGTGCAGTAGGTATAAGTCGGGTCGTTTTGAACCTGCTTCATAAAGGCATGGTAACGGCGTTCGTTGGTGCGGGCGCCGACAAATCCGATGCGTTTATGTCCCTGTGAGCGAAAGTAATCGCAGGCTTGATCGATTATACCCTGATAATCGTAATTAATCGAGTCGAACCTCTCGTCTTCATAGGCCAACAACACCACCGGCGGTTTGGCCGTAAGAAGTTGAGTTTCGAAGTGACTGCAGATAATGCCGTCCACGCCTCGGCTGATTACTGAATCGCAGGCGGTTTGAAATGATCTTTCCCCCACTGCCCAGTTGGAAATTATTCCGACATATCCCAGTTCGTTCAAATACTCCTGAATGGCAAACATCCGGTCGGCCTGGGCTTGATCTTTGACTGAATGAAACAGCAGCCCGACGGTATTGGTTTTGCGGGTGATCAAAGCCCTGGCGGCATGATTGGGCCGGTAATTCAGCTCCGCCGCCGCGCCCATAATCAGTTTTTCGGTTTCCGGCTTGATATTGTACTGGCGTGAAAGCCCGCGGACCACTTTGGTGACCGTCGAAAGCGAAAACCCGGTTTGCCGGGCGATATCTTTAGTAGTTGCGTTCATTTGACCTGAATTTAATTTTTTACTGCATCGTTGCAGTATTAATATTATACAGTCAAAAATACTTTTGTCAATCCCCCCGGAATAAAAAAAGAACGCGATATTTTTTCTGGAGATATGCCTTATTCGGCTATTTGTGCGGCATGGTGGTGCTCGGTCAGTTTGCCGAAGTCGCGCACAGCATTTTTGATGCCTTCCTTGATCATGCCGTAATCACTTTTGAAGGTAATGAAATCCACTCCTTCCGAGAGCAGAAACTCCATATATTCGAAATCGAGGCCGGAAGTTCCACAGTATTTATTGTTCCGGTGACAGGCGGCAATGGTTCGGCGGATGATTTTTTGAATTTCCGGATGCTTGAACTCCCCGGGGATTCCCAGGCTTTGGCTTAAATCAGCCGGACCGATGAAGATGATATCCACGCCCGGTACTTCCGCTATTTTCTCAATTTCATCCACGGCTTCCGCATCTTCGATCTGTACCATGATGAAAGTTTCCTCATTGGCATGATGCAGATATTCCATCAGGGAAACGGTGCCGAAATCCGAATCCGCATTGATTCCGTCAAAGCCTCGCCTGCCTATTGGAGCAAATTTGCATTCGCGGACAACCTCCCGTGCCATATCGGCGGTCCGGCAATGCGGGATCATCAACCCGGTGGCCCCCATTTCCAGTACATGAATCATCCGGTCATAGCTGGTAAACGCGCGCCGGTACAGAATATCCGTATCGGCCGCCCTGCCGGCCCGCATAATGGATCGGGAAGTTGCGGCGTCGATCTCGTTGTGTTCGTTGCAAATCCATACCACGTCTGTTCCGAGAAGCCCCATCAGCTCCACAATTTCGGGAACCGCATAGGCGGATTTCAGGCAGAATACCGGTTCGCCGGCACGTAATTTTTTTAATACTTTACTCTTGCGCATATAAATACTTCTTGAATTCGTTGATGTGAAATTTGACGGCACTCAGGATTTCCAGCTCATTTTTGCTGCGAAATGCCTCGATGATATTCCGGTGTTCCCCATACACCTTCCGGTTGACGAGTTTATATGATTCGGCCTGTTGGCCTTTGCTCTGGAAACGGTCGAAAAAATCAATCAGCAAAGCCCGAAGCCCGGAAAGCAATCGGTTATCGGCGATCGACAAGAGATAAGCGTGAAATTCGATATCGAATTTTACCCGCTCCTTCAGTTTCGCGTTCAACAGATTTTCATTGATCTCTTCAAGCTTCCGCAGATTTTCCTCCGTGATTATTTCGGCAATCTCCAGGCACAATCCCAATTCGACCACGGCCCGCATGTTGATGATCTCCCGGGTCGCCTGTACGTCATTGGCCAGGTAGGGAATGTGATTGACGTACGGATTCAGGGGCACCAGCGATTTCAAATAAGCGCCGCGCTGCGGCTTGGAGTCGATGATCCCCAACGATTTGAAATGTTGGAGCGCTTCACGGACAACAATCCGGCTGACTTGGAATTTTCTGCATAACTCATTCTCGGAATAAAGTTTGCTGCCGGCTTGCAGTTTGTTATTGATAATATATTCCTGCAGAGCATTGATCGTAGATTCCGTAGTGGTTTCTTTTTTTATGATACCCAGATCAGCTTCCATTTCAATGTCCTTTGTAAATTGCATCTTGTATTACAATATTACAAGATTGATGATTTTGCAATACCCCTATCTCAAAGAAATCGCAAATTTCTGTTGATACTCGAAGAGCCCTTTTTGAGCTTTTTCCCGGGAAATCTTTTTCTTCCGCTTGAAAGCAGTCGGAGGCAATGTAACTTTACTGGAAAAGGAACAGGAAAAATTTATGGAACTGAATATTTTTAACGGTGATTGTGCTTATGAGGCCTGGCGGAAGTCCGGCGAAACCTCTCCAATCCTGGTCTGGCGTGAAAGTTATCTCGAGGGACGCATTCCGGGGCCGGATACTCCGCTTGAAGAATTCGAACAAATCCGCGCGGAAGAACTCCACAAGTGCATGCCGGAGTTGAATTTTGAAAAACTCCTCAATTCGCTTCGCAAGATGGACCAGGCATTGGCCGGATTGTCCGCGGACGATTCTGTTGTACTCTGGTTTGATGCCTGTATGTACGATCAAACCATGCTTTCCAGAATTCTTTTTCTGTTGAACGGCACACCCGCTTCCGTCTTTCTGATCTGCGAAGATATTGCCTGGGGAAACTTTCCTGAATTATTCGCCGAGAAAAAATGCTCCGCACTTCGCCTTAGCGAAAGCGATATCGCGCTCTATGCCTCGGCTTGGAAGGCGTTCGCCGGAGGCGCCGGGGCTCTCAAGCAGCTGTTGGCGGAAAAAGAAGCGGAGCGCTTTCCATTTCTGGCAAAGGCGTTGGCACGATACCTGGAAGAGCTTCCCGCTGCGGATGGGCTCAGCAGAAGCGAACGGCAGTTGCTTGAAATAATTCGTTCGGGAAAACACGTCGGCATCGAAATATTCCGTGCGCTCGGCGATTACGAGGAGCACCCGTTTATGGGAGATACGATGTGCTGGCGCCTCCTGGCCGGACTGGCGGAGAAAGGTTTCATTACCATCCAATCCGACGAAGCCGGAAAGAAATATTACCTTACCCCCGGACATTAATCAAAAAGCAATTCCGGTGAGTGTGGGAATTTTAAACCACGGAATTTACGGAAACCACGGAAAGGGAAATTTATTTTTTCACTCCTTATTTGTTGAGCAGAATCTTCGTAGCGGATCGTATCCGCCGCAGGCCTGTCCGCCGTAGCCTTGGCGAAGGCGGAAGCACGAGGAGTGCGCAACTCTTCGTTTCCCTTTTCCGTGGTTTAAAATTTTACTCGAGCAAGTATTGATTGAAAATTTTTTATTCAGCGATTGACAATTTACCTGCTTGTTGTATAATTATAAACAGTTAGGTAACAGATTTGAAGTTATTTTATGGCTTTGCCGTTGATCAATAAAGACACTTATACAAGGAATATTGTTGATGATAATCGACTTGAAAAACTCGCGCATCTCGGTTTCAATTGAACTTGAGCCCTTCTTCGTCATTCAATCATTCATCGACCTGAAAAACGGTAAAAACATGCTGGCTGACGGAACCTCCCGCGTGATTGCCGACAGGGAATTTCTAAAGGAATCCAGGCTATTGGATTCCAAACCAACGACTGGCGGTTATGAATTCAGGTGGGATATAAGCGGAGTAATCCTGACCAGGCATCTGTTTTTTTATGATAATTCACCGGCAATCCGTTGGTATGATACCTTCACCAGCGCGGAAAACCGTGCCGGGATGTATTATTCCACGTTGTTCGATTTCAAGTTCGGGCAGGTTCTTGAAGCGGCGAAAGTGGTCAACTTTTTCAGTTGTTCCGACCAGTCGAACCACCGGTTGATTGAAACCCCTGCAGAGCAAGGACGTTACAAGGGGGCTTATTTTATCGGTGGCGGCTTGTTCATTTACAAAGAAGGCCCCATGCCCGATTGCCAACCCATCAAGGGGGAATACGATTTCATCTATAATTCGGCGGCCAGGCATTTGGAAGTGGTTGGGCTTGGATTCGATAATCTGCGGCCGGGCGAAAACCGCCGCGCCAACGGGGTGGTCATTGGCCTGAGTGAAAACCACGGTATGCAACGCTATTGGCTGGAGCGTTACGGAGAAATGCCGGTAGAGACTCTTTCCAACTCCTGGCCGGACCTGACGCTGGGCGTCGACGAGGAGGCCATTACCAAAGAACTCCATGCCGCCGCCGAGTCCGGAATCACCTGTGTTTTCATCGATGACGGTTGGTTCTCCAGCTTTATGGGGGAAATCGACGAGGTCAAGTTTCCCAATAAATTCACCAAGCTGGCGGAAATTGCCCGCGGCTACGGTATCGAGATCGGGCTTTGGTGCAATCCGTTGGGACTTGATGTCAGACACGAAAAAATGCGGATCTGGGACGGCGCCGAATGCCGCGACACCATGCTGGAAGAAAATCCCTGGAATTGGCTGGCCCGAACCGATGATTTTATCTATACCGAGCTTCATGCTTCTCCTGAACATAAACGCGGCTACGCTTCGCTCGAACTGTTGAAACCGGAAGTCTTCGAGTTTATGAAAAACAAAATAGCGGATCTGTATAAAAATTATGGAATTCGCCATTTCAAATTCGATTTATATCAGTTGACCGCATTCAATACCATGCTGGGCGACGCTAATATCCACTATGAAAAATATCGCGAACTACTGGAAACACTACAGAATGAAATACCGGAGTTGATCATATCAATGGATGTAACCCGCCGCAATCGCCCGAATTTCGATTTTGCCCTCGATTTCGGCCGGCTGTTTCTGGAAAACCGTGGTCGAACCAACAAGGATCACCGGTATTACCATCCCTATATGGCGCTGGGCAACATCTGGTATACGTTGAAATACGCCCCGGCTTCCCGTCTGGAAATCGAGATGATGCCGCAGGCGGAAGATTATGACCTGGAATACATCCTCGGCACGACTATTTTTGCCGCGCCGCTTTACTGGGGAGCCATTGTCAATACTTCGCCGGAGCGCCGAGCCCAAATGAAAGATTTCTTCGCCATGATCGAACCGTACCGGAAAAAGTTCGCCGGATACCTGACCACATCCTCCGGTGAAATGCCGGTCAATGGCGCCTGGAGCGCGATTACCTCGGTGGCTCCGGATTACCACGAGGGATTCATCGCAGTCTACCGGAACGGAGCGACGACCGGGAAATACACATTTGAAATACCGTTTGGCGCCGGCGTGGAAAAAGTTTTCGGAAAAGGCTCCGCTGTTATTGAAAACGGCAAACTGAAAGCGGAATTACCGGATCAATACTCCTGTGCCCTCTACCGGTTCAGCTAATCTTTAACCACGGAATACCTGATTCAGTGATTGGTAATCGGTCAGTCAGTAATCCCTCAGTCGCTTGTGGGGTGGTAAAAAAGCATAAAATTTAGCAAGGGCACTTGCAAATGGAAAAAATGACAGTATACTATTGTATTGCTATATAAATACAATACAAGAAAAGGTGGTTGAGAAATGAAAAAAGAGCAGATGGCGGCGAAAGGAGCATTGACGGAAGTACGAAAGACTTGTGGGCGTCCCGGTTGTAAAAAA
>JAVBRM010000145.1:0-21009 GCA_031548025.1 Victivallaceae bacterium
AAAAATCTTAAATTTTTGGCAGTCTCCTAAAAACTTCACAAAAAAATTTTCGATTTTTTTCTCGATTTTGATTGGCAGATTTTCGTTTCCGATGTATTCTATGCTTGGGGTGTGAAGGAGATTTCTGTTTACTGCGGCAAAGATCAAAGCCACACATGGTAAGGGTGCAGACTTTTACCGAGAACATTTAGCAAACAATGACTACTACAGCGAGCACAACCGGGTTGAAGGTCGCTGGAAGGGTAGCCTTGCGCCTGCTTTCAATCTGACCGGAGCTTCCGTTGATCAGAAGACTTTTTCATTGTTTCAGCAGAATATCAACCCTGAAACCAATGACAAGCTGACTCCGCGGAATAACCCTCATTCCGTCCGTTTCTATGACTTCCAGTGTTCGGCGCAGAAGTCGGTTTCGGTGATGTCGTTATTTGATCCGAGGCTGGTCGAAGCGCATCGGAATGCTGTTGAGATCGGCATGGAGGAGATGCAGAAGTTCGCGGCGGTTCGGATTCGGACCGGCGATAATTGCGCGACCCGAAATTTCGCCTATACCGGTCAATTTGTCTACGCTCAGTATCACCATGACAACAGCCGGTTGCTTGATCCTCAGCTTCATACGCACAATGTTGTCGTGAACGTAACCCAGGAGGAGAACGGTTCGTTCAAAGCCTTGGATTCGACCGAGATCTACAAGGCGATCCGGTATGCCGGGAAGTCATACCAAAACGCGCTTGCCCGCGAGTGTATTCGCCTGGGTTATGAAATCGAGATGGTCCGTTCCGATAAGGGGGAGATTACCGGTTTTGAGATCAAGGGTGTACCGGACGAGGTTTTGAAACGGTGTTCGAAGCGTCGGGAACAGATCGACAAGGAGATCGAAAAATTCGTCGCCGTTCGCGGCAGACAACCTACTCCTGAAGAAATAAAAACGATTACCTTGCAGACCCGTTCCCGCAAGATGCTGGAAAAAACTCCGAAGGAAGTGACCGACTACAAGTTGTCGCTTTTTACCCCGGAGGAAAAAGAGACGTTCAATCGCATGGCAGACCGGGCCAGTCGCCGGGGATCGCTGTTGCTGCCTCGCGTCAATGAAGAGATCGCCGCCACTCAGATTCAGAAGGTGGTCGAGCAGATGTTCGATCGTAGCGGTGTGTTGCGTTGGGACGAGATTCTGGCCGAGGTTCAGAATCAGAACCTCGGGCGTACCAGAGTTGCCGATCTTCATGCTGTGATTGAGCAGGTTCCCGGCCTGATCAACCTCGGGAAGCCGGATGCCAACCCGTATTTCACCACCGAGGAACATGTCGAGCGGGAAAACTACTCCATCAATATGGTCAATAATTCCAAGGATGTTTACAGCAATTTCAAAAGCGATTATGTGCCGTTCTCCGAGGCGGAGGATACATTCGACCATTCCGCTCAAATCGAGGTTATCGACGCGATTGTTCAATCGAAGGACTCCTTCATGGTGTTCCGTGGCGTGGCTGGGGCCGGAAAAACTTCGACCTTGCAGGAACTCTGCAAGTGCCTGAAGAAAGGCGGCGTCGGCGATATTCACGTAGTGGCGCCGACGAACTCGGCGGTCGACGTGCTGCGAAGCGAAAATTTCGGCAAAGCCCAAACGGTCGCCATGTTTTTACAAAATCGCAATTCATTGCCGCCGAAGGGGTCGTACCTGATTATCGACGAATCCGGTCTAAACTCGCTCAAACAGGGTTCGGAGATCGTCAAGCTGGCGATGGAGAATAATTACCGGGTGCTGTTTGTCGGCGACGAACGGCAACATTCGTCGGTCGAGGCTGGGGATTTCTTCCGACTGCTCGAACACCACTCGAATATCACGAAAACTTGCCTGTCGGAGATTCACCGCCAGCAGACCCGAGAGTACCGTCGCGGTATTGAGCTGGTTTCGGCGGGGAGCAGTAAGGAAGGATTTGAGCATCTGGATACTCACGGCTTTATCCACGAAGGCAAGGCCGAATACCTGGAATAAGCGGCCGCGAGCTTCTTGGAATTGACCGATGAGGGCAAGCGTCCGCTTGACTGTATCGCGGCGTGTCCGACCATCCGCGAATGCGAGTCGCTGACCGGCATGATCCGGAAAAAAATGAAGGACGCCGGCATCATTCAGGGCGACGAATCCAACCAGGTGGAGTCTTTCCGTTCTTGGAACTGGACCAAACAACAGCTTGGCAACCTTGAGAATTTCCAGCCGGGAATGAAGATTTTCTTCTCGACCAAAATCAAAGGTATCGGTCTGCCGGGTGAAATGGCCGAAGTCCTGAAAATCGACGACGGCAAGCTCGTTTTGAGCAACGGCAAGACGGTTTTGCCTAAAGAGATCAAGCACGGAATTGACGTTGGAAATTCAACGGCGTTGCCGGTCGGCAAAGGTGATATCGTCCGCTTTACGGTCAACGTCAAAACCCCGGATTATAAAATCAATAACGGCAGTCTGGCGATCGCCACCGGGCGTCCGAATGAATACATTCTGCTCGACTCCCAAAGGCGCGAACAGACAACCATCCAGCTCCCTGAGAACTTCAAGGGCATCAAATACGGATGGGTGATGACCTCGCACGTATCGCAGGGCATGACCTCGAAAAACGTAGTGGTTGCCGCCGAAAAAATGTCAAAACAAGCCTTTTACGTGGCCTGTTCGCGCGGCAAACAAAAGCTGGCGTTACATGTCCCGGACAAAGAGCACTTCAAAGACCGTCTGATGAAGATTAAAACGGAACGGCTCTCCGTCCATGACCTGATTGCTTCCGGCGAAGTCGCCCGCCCAATTCTGCCGGAGAAACCAACTGCGGAGCAGATCAAAGAGCAATGCCGCCCCGATCCGGGCAAACTGCTCAGCGAATACCGGAAAAACCGTTTTATGAAAGCAGCCAAGAACATCGGAATCAAAACCATAAAGACGATTTTCAGCTTTCTCCCGACCTGGAAACAGCAGAAAATCAAAGAAACGATCAAACAAAAGGAAATCAAAAATGTCGCAAATGAAAGGAATGCCGAACTCGCCCGTCAACAGCAGAGAAGAAGTCCTGAAACTCTACCGAAACCTCCCCGACAGCGACCCAAGCCAGTCGGCGGAATCGGCTTTGATTGAGCTCCAAAACGAAGCCGATGCAACCACGCTCAGCCCCGACCCGCTGGAATGCTGGCAACGCAGCACCTACACCATGCCGCGCCTCCGCATCGTCACGGAATTCAAAGAATTCCTGATCCCGTGGGTACACGTCGCAATCATTGAAGCCGATCCCTCGCGAAAAATCATCGAAATCCACACCTCCCTCGGCCTCAGCTTCACCATCTCCTCCCGCGAAAAACAAGACACCCTCTACGCCTTCCTCCAACTCGAACGAGTAAAAACAATTTATCCGATTGAGGGAGTTTTGATCAGAGTCCAGATGGACGTTGATGGTGATTGATGGCTGGGAACAAAGATCAATAAAATTTTTCTTTTCTTGTTGAAAATCGACTATAATAAATTATATTTATAGTCAGTTGCTAACATCGGAACTTTATGAAAGCATATCAAAGTCTTCAAAAGATAATAATGGCCGGACAGCCTTTTCGGGCGGGAGATGCTCTGGCCCAGGGAGTTTCTTACCAGATGCTCCTGCGGGCTTGCAACGCCGGAGTAATCGAGCGGATTCACCGGGGAATCTATGTTCCGGCAGACAAGGAATTCGATGCGGAATCAATGTATGAACTCGCTTTCAATGTAGTTCCTTATGGAATACTTTGCCTGCTGAGCGCACTGGAATTTCATTCCCTGACAACCCAACTGCCGCATGAAGTCTGGCTTGCCGTTCCGCAGGGAAAACGGCATAAGGTTTTCGATTATCCTCCGGTTCGTTACATATCGCTTTCAGAAGCTCCTTATTCCTATGGAATCGAAGAACATGTCCGAAATGGTGTTCCACTGAAGGTTTATTCCGTGGCCAAAACAATCGCAGATTGCTTCAAATTCCGGAACAAAATCGGTCTGGACATCGCACTTGAGGCGCTTCGGGAAGGGCTGCAAAAGAAATTGGTTTCCGGCGACGAACTGTGGAAAGCCGCCAAAATCTGCCGGGTCGAAAAGATCATGGCGCCTTATCGGGAGGGACTCCAACTGTGAATACGAAAGAATCCAAGAATATTCCGGCTACTGTGAATACGAAAGAATCCAAGAATATTCCGGCTTCGGTTTTGGCAAAATTGAAAAACATCTCGGAAGAGATGAAAGTCACTTTTCAATTTCTCCTGACTCGATATTCGATAGAAAGATTTCTCTACCGGCTGAGCGTTTCCAATTATGCGGAAAGATTTATCCTGAAAGGTGGGAACCTGCTTTGGGTATGGCAGGAGGGAGAGATTTTTCGGCCGACGAAAGATTCCGATTTTCTCTATTCCGGAAATACGGAAGAGGAATATCTGAAAAAGATATTCGTGGAATTGTGCGGAATAGAAGTCGCCCCGTGGGACGGAATCCTTTTTGACCCGGAAAGCATATCGATTGGCCCTATCCGCGAAGAAACGGAATACGGCGGAACCCGGATAACCCTGTTGGCATTCATCAACCGTGTAAAAATTCCGATGCAATTCGATATCGGAGTCGGAGATATTGTAATTCCGGGGCCAGAAAAATCGGAATATCCGGTATTGCTTGGCGGAAACGTCCCATGCCTGTTGATCTACACCCGCTACTCCATGATCGCGGAAAAAGCGGAAACAATGGTAAGTCGCGGCATGGTTAACAGCCGCATGAAAGACATTTACGATATTTGGCTGCTCTCTGAACTGTATACCTTTTCATTCGATACCTTGCTCAAAGCGATAGAGCAAACCTTTGAGAGAAGAAAAGTGCCGTTTCTCACTGAAATCCCTCTATGCTTCACCGATATCTTCGCCACAGATACAGGAAAGCACGAACAATGGAATGCTTTCTGCCGGAGAAACGAGCTGAAAAAGCAACCGGATAATTTTGAATCCGCCATGTCCCGAGTGAAAAATCTGCTATTGCCGATATTCATCCGAAGGCCCGAGAAACCATCCCAATGGGAGCCGGAACAAGGCTGGAAATAGTCGCATCATTACAGGAGCGGTCTGAATATTTGAATGACGTCATTTTCATAGGTATATAGGTGAATTATCGGCGGACTTGGGCTTGCTTTCTTCCTTTTGGGGTGGCGAACCGAGTTGATTTCGACTACGCCGCCGAAAGCTATAATTTTTTCGACGAAACCTGCTGGGGCCAAAGCAACGGTTTCAGTACGTCATACAGTCGTGGCGACTGGTAGATGCTTGCGGATTGTCCGTGTTTCAGGATATCAGGCATGTCATATATCTTTTGGTCAAGAATATAGATCCGCTCCGAACACGTGTCGTAACTTCCGTGAGCAATAACCAGGTCTATGCGCTCACCATTTTTGAAGATGATCTCGCATTCCCATGGCTCGGGATCGTTCGCAATGTATTTCATATATCCGCGCTCCCAATAATCCCTTGCCGCACTGGTCGCGCAGCGATAAAGGCGAAACCCTCCGGCTATTCGCTTCAAATCATCGGGATTATCAACCACTGTCAGACGAGATTTATTTTTAAAGTTGATCTGCCGGATGGAATCGCCGCGCATCGTATTCAATTCAATAATGCGCCATGCTTTGATTCCACTGTAAAAAAGCAACAGTAGTACAAAAAATATTCCAACCGGCAGAATGATATAGCGCAGCCTGCAAGCGAAAGCCAGAAATGCCAGCACACTTATCAGAAACAATATATGCAGAATGGATACATATGGCAGAGTGGCAACGAACACCAGATACGCCAGATTAACAGTCCATTTGGACACTTCCGAAACGGTTGATTTTTCCTCATCGCAAGCAATATGTCCGAACCAGACCACAAAAAGTCCGAAAAGAAACAGTATCAACATTGCATCCCCCAAAGAGGGAAGAAGCGCCAAATAGAGAAATGCAATACCATATGCCGCAATCAGAGGCCAATTGACCAGCTTATCCCACCAAGGGATATCCGGTTCTTCGGCAATCACCTGAACTGGATTTTTGGGAGATTTTCGGGATTTTCCGCGAGAATTATTTCTCCGTTTTGCCATCCTTTCCTATCTCCAATATTGGCTTCAGCGCGTCCAGCAAGCTTAGCGACTGATACAAATTCTTTTCATCCGACCACGGCTGGGGCTCCGCATTCTCATCGCGGATAAAGACCCTTTCCGACAGCTCATTCGGTGTTGCTATAACCAATGTCAATGGGATGGTTTTGCCGCCTTTCATCACAATTTCGCACTCCCATTTTTCCGACGCTTTGGAAATAACATCTTTGTCGCCGTACCGGTACAAATACAGTCCGTCTGTAATTTTTCTCAGCTCTCTTGGTGAATCGATTACGATTCGTTTTCCGCCTTTTTTGAAACTGATTTCTCGGATATGATCTGCACTCAAAGTATTAAACTCCAGAATTCGCCACATATTCCCCCACGAATAAACGGCTATTGTCAGCGTCACGATTCCACAGATCGCAAACATGACGTAACGTCCCGGCGACTTTGTAATATGAAATGTAAACGCCCAGGCCCCCAGCGATATCAACAACGTCAAATTGAAACTGTATGGAAAAGTCACCACATAAAATAAATACATCAGACATACAGCCCAGTCGAATATTTTAGCGGAACGCGTTTCTTCCTTAACCAAAGCCTGTACACCGAAGCCCATCACCCCCAGTCCGAAAAGATACATGAAAAATGAGTTCAATTGAAGTTTTGGTAAAAATATCAATTGCATTACTGCTACCGCAATACCGATTATTGCTGCCCACATTGCCGGGCGCATTTGGTAAACTTCATCCAACGCGATACTCTTTTCGTTCAGTTTATCTTTTTCCCAAAGGCCATATTTCGTGTAATCGATAATTTCACTACCGGCCTGTTCCTTTCTGGAATCAACCGAAGCTCGGCCGGCAAAAAACACTTTTAGCGCATCGGGCTGAAGTTCCGGATCATCGCAGATAACCACATATCTTGCTTTATTCCAATGGACAAGCTGCCGGAAAGCACTTGAATTCTTGACTGTCCTTTCAGATGGCCGCAAGGTTCCGAAACACGCCATCAAATTTTTATCGCTCAATGGGTAAGCCAGAAACTTTTCCGGCGTAAAAGTCTCATTTTGAAAGGTTATTTCCAGTGCCTGTTTTCGGATGGCTTTCAAGACAATTTCGGAATCATCCACTATTTGCAGATGAAACAGTCGGTTTTGTACCTTTTTCGATTTTTTGAAATTTTTCGTCATATGCTGTTCCGTACCACATGTAATATTTCTATTTCGTGCGACTTTTCCATAAAACGATTCCGGTGATCAAACAAATTATGGCTTCGTTTTTTACCAAGCCGGGAAATGCCCGATATAACGTAATGAAAGAAACAGTCAGCAGAAGCAGAGACAACAAAAACAGGCGTTTGCGCACAACCCAACGGAAGCGCCCCCAAATCAGAAGAAGTACGCTCAGATACAAGGCCGGAGGAAAAATGATCAGAAAATACCCGATCTCCATTTCAAATAGCTTGTGCCATTTTTCCACAAATTCAGCGCCAGATAGATTTCCGCAAACCACCAGACCAATCTGGACCACTCCAAGATAATGGAGGATCAGCGGTATAGAAAAGATAGTTGATATTAATTTTAAGAAGCTGAAACGTGGATCGCCTGCCGCATAATCATCGCGCTCAGTCGGCTCTTCCGGCGGTGTTTCCTCTTCGCCCTTTTCCCAATCCCGACATTCAAGAAACAGGATCGACTTTTTGTGCTTGACAGCCTCGTTGCAACGTTCCCGGAAGATAACCAGCCCATTGCGGACTTCGTCATCCCAGGCCTCGCCCGTCTGCTTCTCCGCATCCTGTAATTTGTCGGAAATATCCTTGGCTTCCGCCGCCGAAAGATAGCCGAATGACAGTTCATTGTTATGGTCGTAAGGATACGGGAACGGCGGCGTTTTCCGGTCCATGATATTCCAGAAGGAAAAATCTTCAGGAAAGCCGATTTGTTTGACCGCCTCATCCAAAGCATCAAACCATGAAGTATGGCAATCCGTGAATATTTCATCAAAATCAATCTCTTGCCCCTCCTGATCGCAATAGTCATAGAGCATTTTCAGCGCCCGCTTCGGAGGCGCAGATTGATCCTGCTCCGCCGCAAACTTCCGAAGGGCGTCATCATCCATATAATATCCGGCAAAACTAAAGCTCATAATATTTCCCGTTGGTTAAAGGTTCAATGACATTCCATGATCATCCACACGCGGTCGAAGCGGCGGTTGGCGAGGTCTTCTTTGCGAATCCAGAAGAAAAGCGTTCCCATGTCGCCCCACTGCAAATTGGAATTCACTTGATCCGTATTGACTTGCAGCAACAACAGCCAATCTTCCGGTTTACTGGCAAATTTTGGGGTAGTCATTTTTGCACAATCTGCCTCCATGAATTCACTCTGGACATAAGCAGGAAAGCCGAACATCTGATGCCCTTGATATCCATACCCGGCCTGAACCTCCATTCTTTCGAAAGAAACCGGAAATTCTTTGTACACCACCAAACCGCTCGGAGCCTCCCGGTGCTTCATAGGGATGGTGCTTTCAGTGAACAGCACCCGCCAGCCGCAATCATCGCCGGGTTCCAAGCCGAAGTAGCCTCTTTCATCCTCCTCCGCATAAAAAAAGCTGAGCATTCCGTTTCGCGGCAGTGGTGGAATCTTTTTCATCTTCGGAATTTCGGTACAATAAATTTGTCCGACGAAGTTCATAGCCTGTCCGTCAGGAGTTTCCGGCCACTTTATATCGACTGGCAAATCGGGTAGTCCGCCCAGATGGCTACGTGCGTTTTCCGTCGTCGGGACCAGCTTCAAGGCCGGGGCGGTCGGCAAATAATCGGTATACTCGTTGGCGTTGATGCGTTGAAGCTCTAACAGTTTCTCCGCCTCGGGGTCGCCGATGCCCCATTTATGCAATTCCGCACGAATGAGGGGAATTGATTTTTGCGCAAGCCGTTGGCGTAAATGAAGTTCATTTAACAGCCGAATAAAGTCCGTAGCGGATTGCGGTTGTAAACACGGTTTGGAAAAAGATTCCGGAAAACTCAAGCAATGGTCCATGAATTTGGAATCCATTTCATGATAGAGTTCAGGTATCGCCATTTCATCGAAATTCTGCTGAATCAAGCGCTTTGGTACAATCTTAAATCTTGACTGCTTCCGGGCGTGATTCGATATGACAATTGCGGTCATATCAAAAAAGAAGGCATAAAATGTACAAAAAACACGCCCGGAACGGTTCTTTTCGATCACCGCCCAGATTGCATTATCCCGGCTGCGCATCAAGCGGATCACCGCATTTTTTGCCGAATTGATTCGAATATTCTCCACCAGCCGGAAACCGAGCTTCTCCAGGTCCCGTTGCGACAAATCATATTCAGCCGGCGAGGCCTCTCCCGGAACCTGTGCGTATTTTCCCGCGTTTTTTAAATTTTCGGCAATTTTCTTCACCTCGGACTGAGACTCGAACTTCAACGCCCGGTCGCTGACCAGATAAAACAGATAAGCTCCTACCGCCATCATGAGCCAGCCGATTCCATGAAAAAAAGCCACAGGAATTCCAGCCAGCGCCACAAGCAGCGTTACAATTGCCAATGCTTTCCAAAACATAACTCTTCCTTCTTATTTCAGGTTATAATCTTGGTAATCATACAGATCAAAACCTACATCGCAATTTAATGCAATTATTCTTTTTATATTTTTCGCTGAAAGCATAAAAAAATCAGGAGCATCATTTTCCAGAGTAATATATGCGTTTAACATTATATCAAACTTATTTGCGGTAGCATAAACAACTAATTTTTCGAGATTCTGCTCAATACGGTTTATGGTTTCGTCTATAGCAATATCAAAATTCTGCGAGTTGCGTTTATTTTCTATTCTCCATTCCGAAAAAGGTATCTTGCGTCCTGCAGAATTCGTTTCGCCTTTATGTATAACTTCATCTGGGATGATTCCTGTCTGACGCGTACAGTCATCTGGGCTGAAACGATCTTCTTTGCTATTTATTCCCAAATCAATAGTGATTTGAGTTTTATCTTCAATAAAAGAACAGCCTTCAGGGCTGGGTTTATTGAAATCAAAAAATAAGTTTACACTGAAAAAATTGATTTTACGCAAAATATCTTTGGTCAAATATAGTAAAGTACTGCCATCATAATCATTGGAAACAATATACACGTCAAGCTTTAAATTGTGTTCGTTCAAGTATCCAAGAAACTTTTCCTTGATGTCCCATATTTCATTAAATGCATGATCAAGGGCCTCGCTGATACCATCTGAATCATAATTAAAATTGAAGGTAATACCGCAATTGCTATCATCTATACTTTTTCTTAATAATCCCCCTACGGACTCTATTTTCTTAAGAAAAGCGGTTTGCGCTATTTGATCGCCCAAAATTTTGAATTGAATAGTTATGAAATTTTTCATTATCACTCTATCTCTCCTTTTTCGGCAGGCATTCCGACCGCACGATGCAGTAACGATAACTCTTCATCCGGTGAATTGCAAGGATATTTTTCAAGGCTTTGCCTCCGATTCTGGCGGTGACTCTAAATAATATTCACGCACGGCGGCGATGGTCGATTCGGTTTTCAAGACTTCAGGCATCACATAAAATAACGGTGCGGCGTATGATTTGGAATCCGCGATGATCTTCTTTACTGCTGCATCGGAGCCGTTGTATTCCAGTAACGATTTGCCGGAAATTCTCGCCATGCTGACCAATGCGACCTCGCCTTCATTCATCACCGGGTAACCGCACATTCTTTGTCCGGTGGGACGTTTGGAAGTCAACTTTTCACTCAGAAAGTGCAAACAAAAATCCTCTCCAGAGCTGATGAAAATATTCCAATGCGCATTTTCCGTGTAAGTATCCGAGGTATCAAGACAACACCCGCTCTGTGAACCTTTGAGAAATGATTCCCATGCAATGGCAGGGAATGTTCTCATTGGACGGAATCTGGCATTTCTCAGCGCGCTGAAACGATAGAAATGTACCGGACGGGTGAACCATGGATTTTTCGACTCGGACGGGTGTTCGATCACAACTTTGCCCTGTCCCGGATCGGCGGAAATCCATTCATCCGGGCCGAGGTAAACCATCACATGCACCCCGTCATCGGTAATGGCCAGATCGCCGGGTTCCAGGAAATAAGTCGGCCCGCCCGCCACGGTTCCTGAAACATTCAGCGGGAAAACGTAATCGCGATAGCCTTCCGCGAGCGCTTTGGCCGAAGCGTCGAACCACCAATTTTCCAACGCGCGGAAATGGAAATCCCGATTGCCTTCATTCAACCCGATTTTCCAAAACGCAGTCCGCATGGCTTTGCGCGGCAAGCCGGAACAATCAATCCCCAACCGATTCTCCCCGCCCCAGAGATAGCGGGTGCCAACGTATTTTCGCAGTTCAAGAACGTACTCGCTTCTCAGACGGTCATACAGAGGCGTGGAGTACAAAGCGGTGCCAAAACTCCAGCCGATCAGGATTGATAAAGTTGCGATAAAAACAAAGAACCATGTTTTACTTTTCCGGTAAAGCCAACCTGCGGCCAAGGCGATTTCCGCAAGAACGCCCAACGAGCCAAGGACAATCAGCCAGCGCGTTATCCAGTTGTTGACCGGCCAAAGCAACGCGAAAATCAAAACCAGCGGAGCAAGGCATAGCGCTTTTGCTTGCAGGTTTATCATTTTTCTGACTACCGGGTGTGGCTCATTTATATTTTCAACGGAGGCCGCGGGACTGGAAATTGTATATTTCCAATGGATGGATGGCGGCTCCATATGACCGTTGATGGGGCAAAAATACGCTGACCAGTATGGGCAACGGTTAGTTCGGGGAAAGAGGCGGTCATACAACGCCTGAACTTTGTCATTGCCGTATACCCATTTCCCATCGACATAACAGGTCAAAGTTGACATAGTCAATTTGCCGTCATTGAAATACAAAGCGAAATGATATTGCTCGCTGACCAGATAAATCCGTTCCCACGGGAGGTTGGCACTTTGATCCACAATAAACGCTCCGTAAGAATCCCTGATCTTCTGTGGCGAAGCATCCGGACGGATAATAATCTCCCCGATGGTAATCTCGCCGTTTTCTTCATTGATCCGGATATGATCTTCGCTTGGAATATCATTGTTGACGGCTTCAGTACCGCGTGAAAACAGGGGTATGAATTTCTCCATATCATCCGCGCGGTCTTGAATTGAAGCGTTAAGCGGACGGTCGGAGAATTTCAACACGTCCTCCAAAAGCGGAGCAAGATTGACATCGGCATTGGCAAGAACTGTCAGGCGATAAACGGAAACGCCATCCTCGATTGCCGGACGCAGCCATGCCATCCGGATCGCCGGACATTCCGCGCACTTTCGACGCACTATGTTTTGCAGCGGAATAGGAACTGATTTCGGCGAAGTCATCGGCGATTCCGTCTCCCGCAAGCGTACTTTGCCGGACTTCGGCAATTTCCATTTGCGCCCGGCCTCCACGCGAACGAAACTCAAACAGCCTTGTTTATCCAGCGTGGAACGCAGCAATAACGAAAGCTGTTTCTCTCCTTCATAGCGGATCGGAGCAAAGCCGGGGAAACAAATTTCACCATCGGATTCCAAGATTAAATCGTAACGAACCTGACAATAACGGCGGTCCCCTTCACGCAGGCAAATTCCCCAGTCAAGATGAAAATCTCCCTTCCCCGGCAAAGCCCATCGCTCCGCCTGGTTCATGAACAGATATTCCAAGGTCAGCTTATTAATCAGAAGACAAAGCGGATCTTCTCCATTGACGAAACGCACATTGTCGTTCCAACCCAGCCAGACATTCCAATACAGGAACACCCGCCACAAGGCAAGAACCGGAACTAGAAACAGTCCCATCGTGAAAAAAACGCCCAAACTCCCGAGTGTCGGGCTTATTTCATCAATCTTGACAAGAATCCGTGTTGTAATCAATGGATAAATAACCACCAGCGCCATAAGCGTGAGAAATCTCAGGCGCCTTCTGGTAAGCCAGGAGAAAATGCTCCGGAAACGGTTAAACAGCCCGTTATGGGCGGACGCACATGCCTTCCTTGTTTCTTCGGCGCTTTGGGCAATCAGATTGGCCATCAGCAATGCCACACGGGTCTCTCCATCGTTCCCGAACTCGGATATCAGCGTCCCGTCTGTGTCTTCCTTTTGTTTGGTAATAACTTGGACCAGCGGATTTTTCTCGTGCAAATCCTTGGAGTCGATGAACCATGTGCCATTGTCCGCTTGAGCGATCCTCACCAGACAACCGTCGACGCACAACTCCTCCGGCACCGGCAAAAAAACATGCATCCGGCAAACCCGGGTTTGCCCTAGTACAAGATACAAACTCTTGAGCGCGTCAGGAACTTGCGACAACGTACAGCGGCTATCGAATTCCGCAGAGCTCATTTCAGGAAATTCTACTCCGTATACTTGCTGTAACGCCAGTTTATAGTATGCCGAATAGTTCATTGATTTCCCCGTTTTTTGTATTTGACCCAGAGAATACTCGCAAGCAACATGATTAGGAGAACGAGCAGTATCAAGGCCCAGATCTTCCAACTCCACGAGTTATTCAGAGAATACCCCGCGTTGAAGAGAAACGACAGAACCAATGCAAAAATCAAGGAAACCACATATTCCAGCCATGGCTTTATCTTTGGGGCTGAGTTCTGTTTCATCTTTATTTTAAGGCTGTCGGAGAATTTTCGGACAAGCTCTCCGAGCGTCCATTCCGGTTGCGGTTTCAAATCACTCAAAATATCGTAATCTTTACCGAGAACTATTCCCCAGGCCAATACTTTCTCCTCATGTAAATCCCAATCATTGTCATCTGGAGGAAACCATTGCGGGGCGAGTTCGCCAAGCCGCATGTCGGCAGTGACTTCGTCTTCGGTCAAACGGCAACTGCCTGCCGCCCATAATTTACGGAGTTTTCGAGCCTGATATGCGCCCAACGTGCCGGATTGAATCTCACAAGCTTGAAGAAATTTGAAATATGCGTCCACCCGATCATTTGTCTGTTCCATCATTTTCAACAAAGTTTTCCGTTCGGCGGGAAGAGCATCCTGCGGAAGTGCGGCTTCAAATTTCACGACGGCTTCGGCAAGAAACTTGAACCAAGATAACCCTCTGATTGTATCCAGCAATGTATCGACTTCGGCGGAGAATCCGGCGGTCTTGCATTTTTCACAAAACGAAGACAGCTCAAGGAAAAACGGCATGGTAGCGACCTTGTCCCAAGCTACCGGATTCCAGCCGCGAAAAAGAATGAAATTCTTTGCTGACGGGAACTCCAGAGGCAAATTCAAAAATGCCGCAATTTCACCCGCCCGTTTCGCCGCAGTTGCGGCGTCGGCAAAATCCCAGCCACCATAATCCATGAAGTTGTAGGGTTCCAACAGGACGCCCGTTGTGCCGTGAATATAAAGCACCGCACGGTATTTGTGTTCGAATCGCATGCGATCCAGCGTAACCCGATGCCATTTCCACAAACGGATTCCCAACCAGATACCCAGTGGGGCCATGACAATCGGCACAAATCGCAATATAAACTCTTCGTCACTAATAAAACGCCACACGATAAGCGATGCGGCCAATGCCGCTATTCCGAGAATCGGTAGTCCCCATGCCGCCCAATGATACCAGCGTTTATCCGTCCAAAATGTCAGACGGCGCGGCGGAAAAGATTCTCCCGCATTCAATTTTTCAAGAACCTCCATCCAGTTGGAGAGCAGTTGCCGAATCGTAGTTTGCGTTTTTTGACTTGGATTGATCATATGAGCCGCAGCATAATCGGGAATATCTTTTCCTGTAAGCTCTTCCATCGCCATGACAACTTCCAGCATGTCCGGGGCTCCATCGAACCCGCGGATTCCCTGCATTAATGTTTCGCAAGTCATATCCGGCGTCACATCTTCCGGCTTGAGTTCTGACAATTGTTGAGCAAGGACAAGGCGCAGTTGTAACGCCAGTTCCGCATCCGGCGAATCAGAGGCAATGCCACATCTTTTAAGAAATTCAAGATCGTTCATGGCTTTGCCTCCGTTTCTGCCTCGGCGAGAGCTTGGGTGATGATTGCGTCTTTTTGTTGCCGGCCGAGTTGTGACCACTTTTCCCATTGAGCTAGGAATCCCCAGCGGTTGTCACAATCTTTATGGAAGGGATAAGCAATATATGGGTTGCCGCATTTCAATGCCGCTATGGATAATGAGAAGTAATCGGCCATAGAAAAACGCTGATTCGGTTTCTTCGGAATGGACTTCCAACGGGTGTCGCGCATTTCAGCAAGTTGTGGAATCACGGCGGGATTGCTGAAAAAGGTAACGGCACATAAGGCTTCCCCAACGATATCTTGCGATTTATCGTTCAAGAGTTCCATGTAAAATGCAAGGTCAGTCGGATACTGATTCCCACGCACGTTTACATAGTGGAGCATATACATTTTGGCATCTCGACGAGTCAGCAGACCATTTCGGTAAGCGAACATTAATTTTTCAGCCCAACATTCCCGATGTTTCAATACCAAAAATGCACTTTCCAGCACACAATCTCGAACGCCGGAAAAATTCACCAAAGCCAGTAATTCGCCATCCGAAAGAGCTTCCATTTCATCCCGAATGACTATACGTTTCGCGTCGTATTCATAAAAATGTGACAGCTTTTCCTGTAAAACCTCTTTTGATGGAATCGGCAGAAAATCAGCCATCGATAAAGCTATTTCCGCGGAAATAGCCTCTGCTTCCGTATCTGCGCTGGTGGCTGGCTCCTCAGCAGCCAGATCGACAACCAATTCACCACAACAGTGACAGTGGCCGGTTCGATATGCAAAATCGAAATCAAACCATTTTATTCCACAGGCAGGACAGTGCAGCATCTTTGAGTATTTGATAACCAAACGACTCCAGCCATACATCAAAAACATAATTGAAGATATGACAAGACAACTACCTGGTATATGAGGAAAATCATACCGTTTTATAAGTTCAAATAACAGCATTGCCGTTCCTGTAAGAATCGGTATGAATGCAATAGCGATAAGCATAAGACGCCAGTCAATATCACGTGTATTTTGCGGATGTTGTATGCGCTCTAACTCACTCATCGGTATTTTTTTGCCTTGGAATTCACTGTTCGGAGTATCGTTCCATACCGTTTGATGACAATGCGGACATAGTCCGTCTTTAAAAGTCACATGGTTTTTCGGCGGTTTCGCGAGATCGAGATTCAGTCCGACACCAGGTGATGCCTCGCCATTGCGGTAGCCGATTTGAATTTTGCCGTTGCAGTTCGGACAATGCTTATAGGGAGATGGATGCCTTTTTCTCCAGAATAAACTCCAAATCAATAGAACACAAAATATCAAAGCGCCAAGCATATACCATTTATCCGCCGTCTGTGGATAGTTTTCCGGTGGGAACCAATAAAATAAGATTGCCGCGATTACGAAAAATCCGGATACAATCAGTGCCTGGCGCAAGGTTGGAAATGCAATATGATTGAATACAATAAATTCTTTTCTGCTGAAACGTGCGCTCATTCCCCCGCTCCTTTCCCGCCGTCCGGAGGGCGCTTCCCGAATAACTTTTGACACAGCATGATGATGAGTGTTATCGGGATGCAAACTATCCCGAGCAAGCCGCCACCAATCGCTGTGAGAAGTATATCTTTATCGCCTCCTACGAGTACAACAATGATTCCTATCGCGAGCATCGCAACTGACAGCAATGCCATTTTCCCCAAAGCGATCCACGGTGATTCAGGCGGAGTTTTCTTTCGAGGCCGATGCTGGACTTTCCATCGCTCAAGCAATTCGGCGCACTTTTCATTGTCCGGAAAACGGTCAAGCAGGAGCTCGCCCGACTGCAATTTTACGAAACCTTCACGGAAAAGCTGTACCGTTTCGACGCCCGTTCTTTTTTGCTTTTTCCCTAAAACGATGCTGACGATTCCGCCTGCCCAAAAAGCCGATGTCATCAGATACAATACCTCCAAATCGTCCGAGATGGCGAGTTTACCCCAATAGGGAGAACTGAACCACAACAACGCAATCCAGAGAAAACCTCCCGCCAACAAACAATATCCGAATATAATTGAATTTCTGCCGTCTTTCGTCCGTGCGGCGAGTTTCTGATTTCGTTCTTCATCCGTGAGAGTCGGCGGAATCGGCTCCGGGATGAAGTCCGCCACAATTTGTGCTCCGCAGTATCCGCATCCGCCAGTTTCACGGGCGATCCGGCGATAATTATATCGATTCAAGTCGCCTCCGCATTTCGGACATGGAAGTGGGAGAAGTTCGCGCGGAGAAATAGTCTGCCGCAACAGCAACAAACAGCAACTTACTTCAAAAAAAATCGCAACGGTAGCTGTGGCAAGGCTTGTCACGGTCATCGCTTCCAGCGAGAATATGGAACAGAAAAGCAACAACATCGCGCCGAGCATAAGGCACAGGAAGAGGGGAAAATTAACGGTAAAATATTTTCGTCCGCCCCACAGCTGCGCCAGCGTCAACTGTAATTTCTTCGGTTTCGGCGTTGTGAACATTTCCGCACGGCAGTATCCGCAATGTCCGTCCGCAAGGAAGTCATGCGTTTCGATAAGCGACTGTTTACCGGTATACCAGTTGAAGCGCCCATCCTGCGCCGCGCCGCAACGGTGGCAGAACACCCGGCATTTCCATTGCAACGACAAAAGAATAAAAAGCATGATTATCAACAAGAGTATACACAAACCTGTATTTCCATGACAGAGCGCGAGGAACCAAAGATATAGACACACGGCCAAAGAAACAGCTATCATTCTGAGCTTGCGGATCATCTTTCGATTTTGTACTGCAAGATTGCCGGCAAACTCAGTACGGTCAAGTTTTTCCGGGGTATTTATTTCCGTCATATAGCACCACCTTTTCCGCCGCCCCATGTGATAAGTTATTATTCGGACAATACATCAGGAACATGTAAAATCAAGTTTTTTTGCAAAGAAGCCTGACATTTATGACATAGCTCTTGCAATGGTTCTTCCCACGGAGTATCTTGATGGCAAAAGGAAAAAGAGAGTGACGCCGTAAGGAGACCCTCCATGAGCTTTAAAAGACAGGAAAACTTGTTCGGAAAAATTCTTGCTTGGGAAATTCCTGTTCCCGGTTTTCTGAAACGCAAATTCCGAAAAATCCTTTGCTTGCTCTGTGTGTGCCTGTCGATTTGGCTTTTTATTCCACCGCTGTTCGGAGTCTATTACTTTCCGGAATACAATTATGCTTGGTTTCTGAGCGGGCACCAGGGAATCGGCGTGATCGTTCTGGATCGTGACAGGCCGATGATTCTTTGCATGAACAATCAGCTTTTCGGAACCAGGCCAATTCATGGAATGAAGACTCTGCCGAATGGTAAAATTCAATTTGCGAAAGAACAGTCTAAAACAGGTCCTCATTCTTTTTCTGTCAAAAATTATTTTTTCGCCATCAGTTACGATGAAAAAGAGGTTGACGGACGAGACAGGACCGTTTGGTGTTTGCCGATGTATCTGCCTGTTCAATTCGCACAAGCCATGATTCAATATCATCGTTGCCGGGACAATGCTTGCGGAACCATTGCTTCGGGTATATTGGATTCTACCCCAATTCCTCATCCGCAACTACTGCCGTCATGGCTGGATTCAACCTTGTTGTATCTTGAACTTATAATTGCAGTATTCCTCGTTTTAATTTTTGTTTGGATATTGAACAGCGGACTTGCAAATCTCATCATCCGTCTTTGGGATAAGCATTTTCCTTCGAAAAAGGAAGGAGGCGCAAAGTGAAGCTGAAAGAATGGATCAACTGGAAAGAAAATTGGACAGTCTTTGTTGTGCTTTTTCTTTATATTCCGGCTTTCTGGTGGTGGGGAATCTGGAGTCATGGTTCCGTATTGCGCTGGTGGCGCGCTTTTGAGGGTAAGGTTGCAACTCCTACATTTTTCGAATGGGAGGAGTTCATCGCGTTGCACTCACATAACAACGAATGGCCGGGGCGAATCGGTTTTTATGGAATTATCCTGCTGATCCTGATTTTCTTGCTGCTATATGCCGTCAGAATCATCCGGATTCCAGTCCGGCAGGCTGCCGGACCGAAGGGATTGATGGTTCTGCTCGCATTTACGCTCATCATCCTTTTCTTTTCGATCTGCCTGTGCCGTTCGAAGGAAAAAGAAGCCAGGTGGGGCTGTCAATCCGCGTTGAATCTTTATCAGAAAGCGTTTATTTCTTATTTCAACAAGCATGAATCATATCCCTCGGCGCTTCAGACTTCGGACTTTCCCGACGAGGCCAGTCAAGCCAAACTCGAAATGTTCATTACCCGATATTGCCACCATCTTTATCCCGGAGCGGACAAGAAACCGGACGACCAATGTTTCATCGTCATCGAAGACGCGCCCCGCGCCCATGCCGGCGACTTGCGTCACCGCCTATGGTCGGACGGCACGATCGATTCTTATTACCCGTGGAAATCAAATGGAGGCGCGAAATGAGCGGACTTTCGGAAAAGAAAACTCCTTTTGTATCATCATTTTTCGGATGGTATCTTCCGTTCATATTGCTTCTGGTCTATTCGGTTTCATTTGCTTTTTGGGGAACCCGCCGACTTTGGGAAATGGATGTATCATTTTCCAGCTTTCTTATTCTGCGTGCGGTGCTCTGTTTTGTTCCGCCGGGAATCCTGACCATTTGGATTCTGATCGGCAATTATATTCTTACAAAGAAAATCAATCTCTTGCAATCAATCATTGTAGTCCTAACGGCTGCGATTTTAACCGGCATGGGCTTTCCCGAGAAAATGTGGAGTCGAGAAAAGTTTCGTTACCACGATTGCCGGGAAGCATTGAAGCGATATTTCATTGATGGTAAACTTCCGCGCTGCCCGGGGAGCCTGGAAGAAAAGTCCTACCTCTTTTTTCCTCGGAAAACATCCTCCATGCCGCTTCCCATCGCCATGGATCTGCCCGGCAACCATCCCAAATCCTGTAATATTCTTTATTCAGATGGCTCGGTTATCGCTCTTGCCGTGCCGAATGGCTCATCCAGTGAAGCAATTTTGACCGAATTGAACCGCCAACACCCGCTTCCGCCGGAAGAATTCGAGCGTCTGATGAAAACGGTAAAGGAGAGATAGGCGGCTGTTTTTGAGACTACCGAAGAGGAATCATCAAAATTTCCGGAATTGAAGTAAGTGTTTAAGTATGGCATTAGTGAAGTGTGGGTAGGGCGCTCTGTCCTCAGAGCGCCGTTCACTCCGCATAACCTGCCGGGTTGCCCGAAGGCAACAGGATATGCAATTCGAGGTGAACGGCTGTCTGAGGACAGACAGCCCTACCTTGGAGGCAGCCCAATGCTCTGGTACATCTCTCTCCCACAAGCCACTGAGGGCTTACAGTGTTTAATATTATCTATTCGGAAATCTCTGCAAATCGAGTTGAAAAAGCTTGTACTGTCGATTAATGTAACTTTGGGATGGATGGTGGTTTCATGGAGGTACATGGTGTATTATGGCAAAGAAGGAATATGAAATTTACCGCATAGGCGGCGATATGAGCATTGAGGCCCCCAAAGATGAAAATCGGGGAGCCTTTGAGGAATTTGTCGAGTGCCGGACTTGTAGACGCTCAATTTTACATCAGAAACATCCTTTGACTGTTTCTCTCAAACGCACCAAAGCCGATTTCGGTAGTATCGGTACCACCTTGGATTGTTATTGGTATATTGGGGTTTTCGTTTCCGCCGGATTTAAAGCAATATTGGAAAAACACTGTGGAGAATGCGTCGAATTTCTTCCGTTGATTCTTGCGTCCACGAACCGGGAGTCGGATCAATACTGGCAGTTGAGGATAAAATCCATTTATGACAAAGTGGCTTCGCCGCCAACCAGGCTGAGTCCTTA
>JAVBRM010000094.1:0-55995 GCA_031548025.1 Victivallaceae bacterium
TTTCAGAGTTGAGAGTGGAGTTTGGAAAATTTCAGACTTTTTCACTTTTTTACCTTTTCACTTTTTTTACTTATCTTACGAGACGTTGCTTACGGCGCAGGTCTGGGCTTCGCCGCCGGTGAAGCTTAAGAGAAGATAGGCTACAGTATCGTAGCAGTTTGCGACGACAAATCCTTCATTGACCACCAGACAGTGCGTACCGTCGGTGGTCAGGCAATATGCGTCGGAACGGTCAACGGTTTCCACGGATTTTACCGAGTAAGCGGTTTGTGCATAACCGGGAGCAGGTTTGTTTGCGTAAATATTTGTTAACAGCAAAGCTCTCTCCGCAGATAACGCACGTTCGTTGCTCGTTGTCGATTCCGCTGGCTTTTCGGGCAAGGTTTCCGTGGTATGGGCAACAGTATTTGGCCTGGCTTTGTTTGGTGACAAAAGATTTTCCGCAAATTTCGCAAGTTCGCTGGTATTCCCGGTGAAACTTGTCTTTGACGAGCTCATAATGTTCTTTGTGCCATTTCCGCCCGGACTCGCCTTTGTGCCATTCGACTGCGCCGGCGAGGCATTCTTTTGGCATTGGCCGGGGTTTTGCCCAGAAGTGTATTCTGGCATGTTCACCGGAATCGGCGATAAGCGCGAGATTGCCGATCTGATTATTGTCGCGGTTTCCATCCAGGTGGTGGATGACAGCGCCAGCGGGAATTTTTCCGAAGTGATAGCGCCATACCGCGAAGTGCAATCGCTTTCCCTTTCGCTGGAAATAGTTGCCGCATTTATAATAGGTCTGATCATTGAAATTCTGTTGAGTTTCTGAAACGACTTTGACTTCCATTTTTCCGCCTCCGAGTAATTTAACGTGTCCATCAGAATACGATGGTCTGGGGTACATGTTATACTGGAGTTGTCAACGGTGGTGATTTTGAGCATCTCAGCGTCTTTCTGGAAACATCGGCAATTGGAAAATGCGGCGTAATAACCGCCGGCGGTCATGCAGTGTCCGTTTTTGCCGACCAGTTCGCGGATCGGCACGCTCCCATATTCCAGCGTGTGAACGATGGTATCACCATGGAGGCAATGATCTTCCGCATCGGAATCTACGTCATCCATACTGTTTTTGTCACGCGGTAGAGTTGGAATGGTGCGGATATTGTGGATGCAAGTGTTGAACCAGAAAATGCCCGGTGTTTCGATGCGGTTCAGAGCGCCCATCAGACGGTTGCGAAACAGGTTGGCCGCAATCAGGCGGCTGCCGGGGGACTTGTTGCACGGAGTGAAAAATACGCCGTTGGTTTCGAATTCATCGGCGATGCTGTTGCCGTTCTGGGAAAAGATGGCGCTGTCGGCGATGTGTTCACTGATCACGTAGCCCAGGGCGGCTTCTTTGTTTTTGATGCGTTCAGCTTTGGCGGCGGTACTCTCATGGGTTCCTTTGTTGGGTTTGTTTTTCCAGCCATAGAGCTCGGCAATGACGAAGATATCACCGCGTATGGTGGCGCGTCTTTCGCCATTGGGCAGATAATAATCGGAGCCGTCCGATATTGCAAAAATAGTCAGGGCGTAGGGTTTGCTGAGGCCATCGTCATAGACGGAGACGACGCGCCAGTTGCGCGGGATCCGGAAGGGTTTGATAATGTGAATATTCCGGTCAAAGAGTTTATCGAATGCGCCGCCGGAGATGATATTCCAGTCGCCCTTGATCCAGGCGCGGACCATTTCCGGGCTGCCGACTTGGAGCAGGTTGCTGATGTACTCGGGGTCGTTTTCGAACAGGTACGGATTCTCGAAAAGCGTGGATGGGATATAGACGCGGTAGGTTCCGAGCGGCCTGCCGGTTTCGTCGGTATCCATGATCGGGACCATTCCCTGCGGAGCGGGGTCGATGAACTCCGCCTTGAGGATATTGTGAAGCCGCCCGCCGGGGTTACCGGTCATGAACAACTGGCAGGGGACACCGGCGGAAGAGCGCAGGCAGCCCTTCAGCATTTTCACATCGCCGTAGTCGTCGAATTGGCCGACTTCGTCCAGAATAATCAGGGTGAATTCCGCGCCCTGGTAATTGTGAACCGATTCCCCCTCGAGATAGTTGAACTCGCAGACCGCGCTGTTTTTGAACTCGAAACGCTTCTTCTGTTCTTTCCATTCGGCGAGGCCAGCGAACATGATTTTACATTTGTCGATGAACTGTTCAAGTTCTTTCAGGCTGCGCCGCATGAAGATCATCCGGGCGTCCTCTTTGTACATCTCGGCATGTTTCATGATCAGGAAGCGACAACAATGACTCTTGCCACCGCCGCGAGCTCCGCCGAAGAAAATGGTCTTGCAAGGACAGCCGAGAGCGATTTCCTGTTTGGGAGTCGGATAATAGTGACGCTCGTTTGGCTTGGTTTGAGATTTGGCCGGCATGGTCTATTCCCGCAGCAGAATAGGTTTTTTATTATCCACGACCTCGGAGATTTTGGCTTCGATGGCGGCGTTTTCGGCCTCTGCATATTGTTGGGCGCTCTGCGCCCAGTCATCGATCGACTGTATTTGGCCGGCGGTATGTAGAACCACCAGTGGTGCGCCATCCGCACCAGTCACTTCCAGCCGTTCGCCGTAATGCCTATCCCGCATCTGGGATTTCATAAAAAGTTCGCGGGCTTTGGGATCTCCATCCGCCGCATCCCGCATCAAATTGAACTCAATGCGGTCTTTTTCGCGCTCAAGTTCTTCCGCCAAAGCTTCCTTGACCTCGGGATAATCGGCCAGCACCTGTTTTATCGCCTTGCGGGTACAGAGCAGTTCTCTCTCAATGGGTTCAATGAGTCCCTTGCTGATCGGAATGGCGGCCAGTACTTCCGCTTTCGATATTTTTTCCCTTAAATCTGCCATTATCTACCTTGATTATTTGATGATACCGAGATTGTCAACGAAATCGCAGGAAAAAACATATCAATGTCAAAAAATTGAAAAAACTCAGAATTATTATATATTGATATAAGTACGAGGTTTTATAATCAAGCAGGCAGACGCATGAAAGAAAAGAGTGAAAGTATAGTTTTAGGAAATGATCCGATATTTAAGAAAGGAAAGAAGTATCGATTCTATTTGCCACGTATTTTAGGCTCAAAAGAAAGTACGAAAAGCAAAATATTCCTTTTTGTTGGATTAAATCCATCTTGGGCTGATGAAAAAAATAATGACCGTACAATTAGTAGAATAATTAAGTATGCAACAGAGTGGGGATATCATAAGCTTATGGTTGGCAATCTATTTCCATTGGTAAACCCTGACTCTAAGGACTCCCAAATAAGGACTGATGAATTCCGCTCTCTGAACAATATTTGTCTGAGTGAGATGATAAATCAAGCCGATGTCGTTCTATGTGGATGGGGAAGAATGGGTAAGTTCGATGACCGTGATGTTGAAGTTATGCAGATGATCGGCAACAAAGCGTTTTGCGTGGGGCTTAATGAAGATGGCACGCCGTCCCATCCACTATGCAGGAAAAAAGGATTTAGATTTTATAAATCAAAAATGATAAATTATGCAGGAAGGGACGATAAATCATGATACCAGTTCTAATAAGGTACGGACTTCCTCTATTGGCAATTCTTTAATCTTCTGGATGAGGGCTTCGCGTTCGGGGTCTTCGGTTGGGAACAGGAGTTGAAGGGGAGATGATTGCAGCGGAATCAGGTTCAGGCGCATGTCTCCGAGAAGTTTGATGTATTGGAGCTTGTCCTGTTCCTCGACGTGGCGGGAATAGAGGGCCAGCATGGATGGAGTCAGTTCGCCCAGGATGGAACTGACGACCGACATGGGAATGCCGACAATGCCGGCCAGCGAGCAGAGGGTATGGCGAAAGCTGTGAAAGCCGAGGCGACTGCAGACGCGGGTTCTGCCGGGAAGTTGTTCGGTGGTACAAATATTCAAATCGGCTTCGAGGAAGTGTTTGACCCGTTGAGTAATATTGCTCGGATTGCGGAGATAGAGGGCCGCATGGTCCGACAGAACATATTCGCCGGAGGCCGGGATGGTTTGCCGCAGATATTCCTGCAGGGATGGGAGCATCGGAATGGATGAGAGTTTACTGGTTTTTCGAGTTTTCCGGTAGATGAACTGGCGGTCGAAATCGACGTCGCTGATTTTCAGGGTGCAGATGTCGCCCAGGCGGAGGCCGCTGAACAAACCGATCATGAAAATGGGATAGAGAAAATTATCGGCCTGGGTGAACATCTCTTTCAGTTGTTCGAGGGAAAAAGCTTCGCGGCTTTCGGATTCGTTCGCCAGTTTTTCGATGCCGGAAAACGGATTTTCGATCATGCCGGTTTCGTTTTTGAGCAGATTGAAGGTTTGAATCAGGGTATTGTGGTATTCGTTCAACGTGGCGTGAGCCAGAAGTTGTTTTTTTGGGGACTGATCGAACTTGGAGAAACTCCCCTTGGTCCGGATAAAATGGATGTAGTTTTCCGCATGAACCGGCGTAACGTCCTGCAAGTATTGGATGGACGGATTGTGTCTGGACATATAGGCGACGAAGTCATTCCAGTAATTGCGCTTGAAGGCCTCACGTTCCTTGCCCGGAGTGCGCTTGCGCGGTTTTTCCTGTGCCTTGTCATAGGCGTCGACAAGGTAAACCGGGTTCTTGCTGACCAGCATGTCGCGGCAGTTCGTATACAGATCGTTGAGGGTTTCCTGCTGGGCCAACTTCCCGACGGAAGCCCGGACATTCGCCTCGAAATCTCTGGCCTCGGTCGGAGTCGTACAGCCATGGCATACCCCCTGATGCAATTTCCCCTTGACCGTAAAACGGTAATGATAATGTTTGGTTATTCCCTTGCTCGTCTGTCGTCTGAATACACTCATAGAATACCTCCATTTATTATTTCATAATGATATTATATCACAATAATTAAATAAGTCAATAACCAATGTGTTTATTTTTGAATCATTTTTAATTTTTCTTGCATAAATTATTACTATTTTCAGTATTCAACGGAATTTATTTTCTCAAATTTGTCACATTATCATTTGCGAATAATTATTTATTATGATATTATATATTTATAGGACAAAAATAAAGGCAATATTATGGAAGTGAAAGAAAGACCGATTTTATACAGTCCCCTGATGATACAGGCCATCAACGATCGCAGAAAAACCATGACCCGCAGGATCATCAAACCGCAACCGGGAAGTTATCATGATAACTCTATTATTTGGCGCGGAAAAGACCCCAGGAGTCTTGGCGAGAAATTAGCGTTTTCTGTGCCGGTTATATGGCAAAGTGGGACAACCATTCATAGTTGGGCAAACAGGCTTTGCCCTTATGGCAAGGTTGGTGATCGGCTGTGGGTTCGGGAAAAGTTTCAACTTATCTGTGGGGGTAATGCCGGGGGCAAATCGCATATCCAAGTCCGTTATCTGGCTGATGATTCCCATTCGCTTATCGAAGTGGAATATCCGGTATTGGAAAAGTACGCGTCGCGTATTCTAAGGAGAAAGACGTTTCCTTCCATCCACATGCCGCGCTGGGCCAGCCGGATATTGTTAGAAGTAACAGAAGTCAGAATCGAACGTCTGCAGGATATTACAGAGGCAGATTCTTTGGCCGAGGGGGTTATTTCGCCGAAAGGTAGTTGGTTCACTGCAAAATATTTTTTCCATAAACTATGGGATGATATCAACGGCCCCGGCGCATGGGAGAAAAACCCGTGGGTTTGGGTGGTCGTATTCAAAGTTGTGGAGATAAAATGATGGCATTATCTTTATGGTTACTGGCGTTCGGGTGCATTGTGTTCATTGCAATGGTCGGATTTGAACGCAATAAAAACTTTCATCTTCGCATGATGATCGAAAATCTGGAATGGCGCAATCGCTGGCTTGAATCGCAAATTTTTCAGCGGCATAAAATCAATATGACTATCGCATGGAACGATAGTGATAAAATTTTGCCGGAAAAGGGGCGCTGGATCATTACGCCGAGAGTAAATGATCCAATCCGCTTTTTCCCCTATAGCATGATGCGGTACAATGATCATAAATGTCAATATTATGAAGTAATAGCAGCGAAGAAATGGGCTTATCTCGAACCATTTATCGAGGCTATAAAGAAAAGCGAGGGAGAAACGAGAAATGAGCAATAATGAAATTGTACCACTGAATGCATTTTTTTCGGAAGATCGGCGGTTTCGGTATATATTGCAACGACATGTCGAAAATCTGATGGCTGAGAATAGTCGCATTCTCGTATTTATCGGCTTGAATCCTTCTACTGCCGATGAATTGGTCGACGATCCGACTATCCGACGCTTGCTTGGCTATGCCGAACGAAATGGATTCACCAAATTATATGTAGGAAATCTTTTTGCTTATCGAGCGACTGATCCAAAAGATTTGCGAAAAGCTGAATTCCCAGGCGCGGATAGACAGAATAATGAATGCCTGAAAGAGATGGTCAGGGTTGCGTCATCGGTTCTCTGCGGCTGGGGAACAATGGGCAAACACAATGATCGGGACCTTGAAGTCATGCAGATGATCGGCGACAAGGCCGTTTGTCTGAAAGTCAACAGCGATGGTACGCCGGCGCATCCGCTGTATCTCCGCAAGGATCTACCGATGGTGAAGTATCATGGCAGAAAGACCGGAGGAGTTGTATGAAAAAGATCATCATGCCGGTGTTCACTTGCGATCATTGCGGCAAGATTTACAAGCTCGCTCCCACATGCATGAAGCATGAAGAATGTTGCCGGAAAAATCCTCTAAATCAACATCCTTGCTTTAACTGTAAACATCTTGAGAGGAAAAAATCTACTGCGTATTATGAAAGCCAATATTCAGAATGGACAAATACTTTTAATTCATTCTATTGCAAAAAGAAAAAGATTTTTCTATATTCGCGCAAAGCTGAGATCAACGGCCATTCGTGCGCTCGTGGCGTTACGGAAGACGCTCATGAGCAGATGCCATTGGAGTGCGGCGATTTCAGTAATGACTTCTGGAGCGATGAAGGAATTACCGTAACGTCAGATGAGCCATTTTAAAATTCGGAGAAGGATATGGCAAAAAAAGACTCACCTATTTATGGTATATGGAAGGTAACAACACAAGGGGATTGCGAGGGACGGTCAACAGAATGCCTCGGCTATTATGAGGGATATATAGATGAAATCGCACAAGCACTGGCCGATAAAGCATATTATTCATTAACTTTTCGATCAATAAAAATCAATAAAGTTACCAGGAAGTCATTGAAAAATGCTCCTAAGCGGAAAGAGGTTAAATTTTTATTGTGGCTTGCTGAAAATGAGAATATGGTTGATTATGCTAACGCACTCTCCGATAAGGAAAGCCCAGAATTTATTCCCTATAGCAATTTAACGGACTCTACCTGTTTGGGTGGCAGACTCATTTTCAAGCAAGGGATAGCTCAATGACGCTAAGCGAGATTAAATGTGAAGTGAAACAGATCAAGAAGCAGGGATTTTTCTATATGCGCGGTCATACCCGTACTTGCCGTGGCGAGTATATGTTATATGCGAAAAAATGCCATATCTGCGTCTGGAATCATGAACTTGTAGCATGGAAACATTTTGGCAGGCATAAACAGTGGTGGCATTATGAAATTGATTGTCGCTATGGTTTCTGGCTCAGCTTGAGAGATGGACGTTTTGTAAGCAATCCGAATAAACTGGAGAATATTGATGGACACAATTGAAACAAAAATCGGTAAAATTTTTATCATTGACGGCGAAAAAGGCAAGTTGGAATGTCTTTCCCTACGCGATTATGGGCAGAAGGCGAACTGCAAGGCGGCTTTTCTCGGCCTGAACGAGGATATCAATGGCGTCAGTGATGATTTGCCGTTGCTGCCGCTCTCGGAGAAATGGGTTATCACGATCTCAACGCAGTACGGCTGTCAGTGTTTTTGCCGTTTCTGCGATGTGCCGAAAGTTAATTTTACAGGAAACTGTAGTGTCAGCGATATGAACCGTCAGATGATCGCCGCAATCATATCGGAAACCGAGTTTTCTCCCAAAAGAATCAATATTCATTATGCCAGAATGGGAGAGCCGACTTTTAATTCCGAGGTAATAGCACATGCATGTGCAGTACCATTACTGGTTGATGATTTTTTCAAGCCGAATACTTTCGTGAAAATTCATCCAGTGATTTCCACTATGATGCCGAGATTCAACCCGGGCTTGAAAGAATTTCTCCGAGTTTGGTGTCTTGTGAAGAATACAACGTACAAAGGTGATGCCGGATTGCAATTGTCTATCAACAGTACCGATAATATTCAACGGAATTACTTGTTTAACGGTCAGTCGCTCGACTTGGCGGATATTGCCGCGATTGCCGAAAAGCTGGATGCTCCTGTCGGGCGCAAATATACACTGAACTTCGCATTGGCCGATGGCATGATTATTGACGCAAAGTTATTGGCCTCGATGTTTGATCAGGAAAAATTCATGTGCAAGATCACTCCGATTCACAATACGGCGGCTTGCCGTTGCAATGAAATCAAAACGACCGGGGGTTATTGGAATTATACTCCGTACCACAAGGCGGAAAGCGAGCTCCGGGAAGCCGGCTTTGACGTCCTGGTATTCATTCCCTCGCAAGCGGAGGAGGAAGGAAAAATCACCTGCGGCAACGCAATTTTGGCAAATAATTAATAAAACATAAAAAGGCGACAAATGAAAAGAATAACTGACTTGGAAACATTGCTGAAAGATATGCCCGGAGGTGCGGAAGTTCTTTGGGAAGAGCAGAGCATTCAAAGCAAAACATACGAGTGCAACGGCGAGGCCATGCATGAGAGCTGGAGCGACGACGAGCATCCGCTTGATGCGGTTTTCCGGCTGTACAGGCGAGTGAAAGCCGCAGAAGACGATGGGAGTATTAGTCCGAATGCCAGAGGTGTCACAACTCCTTATGAGGTTTTTCTGGCTCTGATCGGCAGGGCCGGCTACGGGATAGCTTTGATTGCCGAAGAAAGAGCGCGGCAGGTTGAAGTTGAAGGGTATACGCCGGAGCAAGACTGTGAATACTATGCGAATGTCGGGATGCGAGCTGATTTGGCAAGGGCGGCAATCGCATACGCGGCGAATAAATTGTGGACGGAGGAGCATGAACAGCTTTTGAAGATGGGTTTCCCTTTTGATGAGATATGGCCGTGGGATGCTGGAGATAAGCGGGAGAAACATGACCGTAAGCGGTCGCTGGTTATTGCTGGATCGCTGATTGTGGCTGAGCTTGACCGGATGATCGCCGAGGGAGATGATGAGTCGGAGGTGAATGAGTGAAAAAGTTTTTTTGTGACAGGTGTGGTATTGAACATGATTCGGTAAAAACGTACCAGTTTCGTTCAGAGAAAGAAGAGATTGAAGGGCTTAGGACCAATTTAAGCGGGGCACGGACGATTGCGACCGTTGAACTGTGTGATTTATGCTATGGCGCAGTTCGGAATGAAATTCGGGTGGCGGTGCTCTACAAGGTGGACGCCGGCGAGAAGTGCCATTGTAAGGGAAGTACCAAAGGATGTCACGAGCATTGCAATTTTGCCCGAGTCACCAAAAATCCGGAGATGTTGGCGGAGTTTTTGACTCGAACAGTGAAACTTCATGACGGACGGGTGAAATGGGTTGGGAAAACCGAACCTTTCCAGACTTTTGAAAATAAATCAGAGGCAATCGCGGCCACCATTGCCTGGTTGAAACAGGAGGGCGAGGTAAAATGAGTAATTTGATTCAATGGAATGGGGCGAAGTATTGGAAGAAGACTTTCAATCCGGTGATCGGGTGTCGGAAACGATCAGAGGGGTGTGAGAACTGTTGGGCTTGCGATTTTGCCCAACGTTTTCGTGGGCTTTATGGGAGTGCCTGTAATTGGCATGGAACATTGTACTATGCCAAGTCCAGGCCGCCGAAGTCAGGCGTAATATTCTGTGGTAATATGAGCGATTGGTTTCAGGGGGAAATACCGGATGAGAAAATTCTGTACTGGATGGAGCAACTTTCGGCTCAGGCTATCAATCTAATTCTAACCAAACAGCATAAACGACTGAATCAAGCCTTCAAACACTGGGAAGATGTCGGCTTTGACTGGGGTGATGAGCATCTGTGGTTTGGCGTCACCGCCGAAAATCAGAAACGATTGGAAGAGCGCCTACCGGTCCTCTGCAATGCCGGACAAAGTTGGCTTTCGCTGGAGCCATTGTTGGAGAAAGTGGATTTAAGTCAATATTTCGCTTCCGATAGATATTATGCCGTCGGGTGTAGGCATTGCGGCTGGACTGGGATGTCAACGTTCTGTCCCGGCAGCGATGACTGGTATACTTGCCCCAGATGCTATCGTGGCGAACCAGATGAACTCGGCAACAGGTTTATCGATTGGGTGGTGGTCGGTGCGGAGTCTATCGGGAACCGCCCTGGTCGGGAATGCAGGATCGAATGGGTTGAATCAATCGTCGAACAATGTCGGACCACCGAGGTTCCTGTGTTCGTGAAGCAACTTCACATCAATGGCAAGCTGGTCAAAGACATCAACCAGTTCCCGGAACATCTGCGGATTCGACAAGTGCCGTGGCATAACCTGGTGATAATGAAGTGATGGGAATGGATTTTCCATGTACAATTAAGTTGTGCGGGACATGTAAACAATATCAAAATGGCCGTTGTTTGCGGACTGGACGGCGGCGGCATGGAGCGCAATTTTCATGTAGAGTGCGTCCTAATCGCCGGAATACAGTGCCCTCGGAAGATATTAGTTGTATTCCCGATCATTTTGTTGCACCAAAGCTGAAAAAGAACGCAGAGTCAGGCGAATGACAGAAAAAAATTTCTGGCATGTCCGGATCCGCTGCATTGCATCGAAAAGGGGTATGGGGAGTTGACTACCTGGGAATTGTTAAAATCAACCATAACCCATAGGCTCTATGACTCCAATCGAAAAGGCTCATGCCAAGTACCAGGAATTGAAGGCTGCAGGAAAGCTGCCGACCATTGAACAAAAGTTCAAAGAGCATCCGACGCCATTGAAGGCGATCCGGCTGCGCTGTATCGACTGCAATGCCGGTAATCGCAAAGAGCCGGCCAAGTGTAATTCCTTGAATTGCCATCTTTGGCTCTTTCGGATGGGAAGGCTACCGGACTTGAAGGATTTGAAGCGCTGGCAAAAGGCACAATCCAGAAAAAGCCCGGAAGCGGGCCTCTAATCAACGATAGACAGAAAACCGTCCAAGATATCACCCCGGCATTAACAACGCCTTCGCGATCACGTTCCCTATAGGTTTTCCATAAGGAATCCGCAAAGGATAAATCATCTCAACATGTCACTCGCTATTTATGCCAGTGATCCCCCCGACTCCCCCCATTCCTGCAAATAGATTCATATCCGGGAAAGCATCATCCATCCCTTGTTCATCTTTTCCAGCCAATATCCGCCATAATCCATTCAGTATCCTTCATATTTTGGATTGAAAAATTCGTGAGTGCCAAAACACGTGTCAGCGGTAGCGAAGGGGGGGATGGTGGGGGGCATGGTCTGCTGGACCTATGGCGGTGATCCTTGGGCCTTCCGGGCTCGATCAGGATCAATTACCTCATGTTGATCATGGAAAATCAATGTGGCTCTATGGCCTCTTTTCACCGGGCAGTTTCTGCCCGAATATTGTGCAATACTATACTATAGAATTTAATAAGCTCAAATATTGAAAATGTATACGATATTGAGCTTTCGTGAGCTCAAAATGGATCATTACAGTTGCTTTGCAACTGGGATATTGATATGTATCCATTATGGTACTTATTGACTACATGGGCAGTCTTACGGCTTGCCGTCTCTATACGTGCATCAATACCTTTTTGACTGGTATTTTCGCTCTGAGTGGGAATACTGATTGCTCTGTTGCCCTCTTATGGTTAATATATATCCTTTAGCCTGTCTTTATAGTTATATACTTATATATTGGTTATTATTCTATATCCCGAGGAAGAATATATATAATTATATACCGGTAAATAGTTTCATATCCCGAAATGCTGGTTATTAATATCCTTCTCCCGAGATACTTATTGATTCTATGGCCTCTATCCCGGGATCAGTTCCCGAATTAGTATTTACCTTCATGAAAAAGTTATTCATATCTCGAATAGGTGATTCAGTCATTTTCGAGAATACTGAGCTATGCCAGGTTTGGGGCGCTATCCACCTCATTGATGAATTTACTATGTTATGGCGGGGTTTGCATGGTGGTTTATGATGGTTGTTCTCGTCTATGTGAATCATGATTTATTGATTGTATATCTGGAAATATAACCATTCTGAAATATCTTAATTATATTGATAATAAATATTTTATATATTGACTTTTTCATCATTTGGATGTATAATATAATCATGACAAGAAAGTGGAATTTATCTTGTCGGCTGATTGAAAAATGAATAACCGAAAACAGGCTGGTCCGGTACAATCCCCGGCAGTCAGGAGCGGCAATGGAAAAAGATTATTACACATTTAGAATTATAGAGAGTAATAGCAATGAAAAAGAAATTCGAAAGTATGTATCTGGATTACTTCAATAACTTTCTTACCGTTACGACATTTGCTGAATGGTATGGAATAACGGAGGATCAAGCACGGCGGATCATCCACATTGGCCGCAGCTTAAATCAAAGAAACCCTAAGCATTAATCCCGACAGGAGTAAACAACCATGAAAACAACCAAAAAAGCCGCCTGCCTCAAGGCGTGGAATGAGCTTGTAAGTCATTACGAAACTTGCAGTTTCTCAACGTTCTACAAGCGCGTTTACCGTTTATATAATGGCAACTGGCATTATGTTGGCCGGGCACATGATTATACATTCTAAGCTGGAGTAAACAAATATGACAAAGGAACAGAAGCTGAAAATCTTGAATGCAATTCGGAATAATCCGCAAGGCTTTTCCGCTGGCTTGGAAAAACGCGCCAATAAGGCGTATCGAAAGGGAGATTTGGACAAGGCATTTGCTTTAATGAACTTAGCAGCAGCAATAACACAAGGAAGTTGAATCATGAAGAAATTAACTATCAATGGCGAAAAAGTATCATGTTCGGATGATTATAGGACTATACATCACCACCTCTTGGGAGATATTGATACAAGGAAATACCCATTCAGGATCGAAAATAAGGATGGATGGCTTTACTTAATTTGCAATAAACCAAACAGTTTCACCTGGAGCCCCGGCCTTCCAATTCCTGCGGCATTGGTTGAAGGTTTTTCAAAGCAACCTGATGATAAAATCAAACAGGCGTTTCTCGATGCGGCTGAGTATGAATTTGATATCATCGACTTGGAATTCAACCGGGAATATTTCGAGCGGATCTATCAGGAGACTTTAGACTCGGAAGAGGCCGCCGCGATTGCCGGAACTGAACTGGCAAGATGCGTTATCGACTGTTTCGGCGGCAATCCCCAGGTCAACCGACAGGCCGAAAACAGAATGGCTTGCTATCAGGTGGAGGGAATTCTCAATGATCATTGATGTATCGCCATTAATCGTATGTGTGAGCGTGATTTGTTTCTCCGCTTGTTATATCGCAAGATGTTACCGGGGAAAGTAAGTAGTTGCTCTAGAAAGTGCGGTAACACAATCTAGAGCGTGTCGCTCAAAGTGCTAATCTGAAGCAATGGTATTATATCCCACTGCTTCGCAAATGTCAAGGAGATTGACAATGTTTAAGCGGATATTCCAAGCGATCCGCAAGGCGTTCGACAATCCGGCGGCCATGGAAGCGGCTTACAAGGCCATGACCATGGAAATAGAACCGGGCGAACGCTGGTAAGCAAACGCGAGCCGGGCGCGTTATCCCGGCACCGGAAAAACAACAAAACATAAGGAATATATACCATGACCATGCAAATTATCAAATCTGAAATAATGGCTTTCGACTATGCCGCTGGTTGTCTCCGCAAAATGGATAAAAACGAACTTGTTCCCGGTCAAGTACTGATCCATGAAGGCCCATATATGAACCGGTCGACCGCCTGGCTTGAGCGGATCGACAAAAGCGGAAACAACTGGAAATATTATTATATCGCCTATAGATACAGCGATAACGACGAAAAAATCTATTATCGCTCATTTTCTCATGAAATCAGGCCTCATAGCAAGGTTTTCGGCATTGGCACCTATTACGACGACAGTAAAGCCCCGGAAATCATCAGTCCGGAAGAACTGGCCGAAATCGTGCGCAAATGTGACGAGGAAGAAGCCCGGCAACGCGCAATCCAGGCCGCAGAACAGGCGGAAAGACAAGCCGCCACTGAGCGCGGAAAAGCCATTTGGGCGAATGCCGAAAAGCAACTTGGATTCAAACCGGCGGCGGTTATCGTAGCCGAGTTACGGCAGGATACCAGCGACTGCATGAGCGATTATTACGGTAGCCGCTCGATTAAGTGTGTGATTCTCGCCTTCTCCAAGCATAACCGCTGTATCTTTTCAGAAATGCGAAAAGCGGCGGCCAAATCGGCGATCCCCGATATTCGCGCGCTGGCAAGTGCCCCAGAAAACTGGGAACACCGCGAGAATTACAGTGGCGGCGGCGGTTACTATCTCGGTGAATACCGACACGGCGGCTGGCAGATTCGCAAAACTACATGGCTCGATGGATTAATGGTCGACGCCGGGCGCGATAACGGCTTTGAAGTATTGAACTGAAACAAAAATGAACACCGCGCCGGGAGCAATCCCGGCAAATTCCAACAACTAAATTTATTATGAGGATATAATATCATGTCGACTATAAAAGAACAGATTTTAGAAGCCCTTGAAAGTGCCGGGACTTCCGATGTTATCGAACTGTGGAATAAATTCGCCGTGAAAGATCATCCCGATGATCAAGTATTCGAAAACAATGAGATTTTCTTTGAGGGGTATTTCAAAGATGATGTTTTCGGCCTGGTCATTAAGTTACATTATGGTGATTACATCCCTACGGACGATTACATATTTTTTGACGCTCAAGGCAATTTACGGACCATTTCCGCCTGGAGTGACGATGAAAGCCCGGTTGATATCTATGCCTTAGCCAACTGGCTGGTAACCGAATATGATGGTAATTACATCGAATTGGCTGAAAAACTGGAAGTCGAATTTGAACTGCAATAATGAATAAAGGGTATTTGACATATGAAAAAGCAAATCAGTTTTGAACCGTTCCCCGGCGGGCCGGGGATTGGGACGATACGTACAAAAGCCGTGCGGGCAACCTTGGATGATTTGAAACAGGAATATTTTCGGCTGTATAACCATGATGCGCGGCTGCCCGAATTGTTTGACATGATCCCGCCGCGTAAACTCCGGAAATATCTTTCCGAAAAGCTCAGGGAGGCGAATGCATGAAAAATATTTTCTTTGTTGTGCTTGTCACTTTATTCAAAGTCCTGAAATATGGCTTTATCGGATTTTGCATCGTTTTAACCGTCGGCTGTATGCTTTGCAGCGGCAAGAACCCGGGAGGATTGATCAAATGAGTAAATATTATGATATCGTCAAGAATGGCGGCGCTATCGAGATTGAAGGAATCCGCATTTTCAACAAAAACGGACAATTCACGGCGGCGGCCCGCTATCGTGGAGAAGCAAAATTAACGGATCATGAGGTAAAAAGCTTCATCGAGGCGGCGATTGCCGCCAATAAATATATCCGTATCTCCGCATAACCAAATCAACAAGGAACTCAGATCATGGACGAAAAACAAATTTTAGATAGCATCAAGTATGCATGCGTGAGCGCAAATCATAACCTCAACCAGATTCAGGCATTCCAGGATCATGGCGTAAAATTCATTTGCGATATTGAAGATAATTACAGCAAAACGGAGCGCCTTATCATTATCGCGCTTATTGCCGGTGAATGTGATACCATTTCCGCTATGTCATATGGAATTACATTTGCTGGAGAAGCGAAAGACTGGATCCGTACCACCGGGGAGGCATTCACTGCCGGTTTTTCCTGGGGAAAATATAACAAAGCAACCGAATAAACCATAAGGAACTCTAACCATGAGCAACAATACCAAAATCAATTATTATCTCGAATACTGGACCAATTATCTTATCAAGGAGGGCGGCGTTCCGAACCGGGAGCGCTTAGCCCTCCAGATTGCTATTCTGCTTGAAGCCATTGCGGACCGTGACCCGGCGGTTTTGCTGCCGCGTGTCGCTCCTCATAACCCTGTCTCCTGTTTCATTTTCCAGCGGGAAACGGGGATGGAACTGCCGAAAACCGTTAAAGGCATTGCGGACGCAGTCAAATCGTATGTTGACACAGATAAGTTGGCCGCGCTTCAGGAACAGGAAGAAGCCCGGCAGCGCGCAGCCCAGGCCGCAGAACAGGCGCAAAAACATGCGGACTTGCTGAACAGCCTTGACGGTTCGGAAGAAAACAAATCACTTTTGTTTGAGTACTTGAAAACTCTTTCCCCGAAAACCGCCGGGCGCGTGGCCGCCTATTTCAGCTCAGGCAAGAACCCGATTCGTTATCAAGTCAAGGACGAAAGCTATAAAATCGGTTCAAGGCTCGATTTTATCGCCACAATCACCCGTGAAGCCCATAAACTCGAAACTATGACCATAAATGGAAAAATCAGAGGCTGCATCTATCATTATCAAAATCCGGACGTCTTCAATTCGGTTACCAAAACTGATTATGATTTTGCCATGTGGATTTTTACCAACATGCAGACCATGACCACGGCGCCGGAAGATGAGCCGGAAACGGTTGCGGCTACTACGGAAGAAACAATCGAGGCCAACGACCATGAAAATAGCCTGAAAACATATCGTTATTCATTTGCCAATAAGTCACATGCTTACTATGCTGCCGATTGTGTCACGTGGAGCGGAATTGTTAATTCATTGTTGCATTATGTTTCTGATATCGGAAAATACCATAGCGACTTGAGCTTATTTAAAGAAATTCATGTACTGAATGAAGATTATGAACTGCATATTGTCGAAAACACGGTCAATGCTTCAAGCCCCGGCGGGCCAGTCCCTGGTAGATCAATATCTGTAGAAATACAGCAACATACGGACCAGGACTCTGCGGAGAACGAGGAAAAATCCGGCAAACATGCAGACTCCTGCATTCTAATTTGCGAACATGCGGACCAGCCCGTTGCAATCCTCAAACCCCAAACCGCAAACCCTATTCTCCGTAATTTTCAATTTCCCATTTTCAATTTTCAATTGGATGAACTATATTACGCCATGGCGAGTGGCGACGATCACGGAGGGTTGTCGGCAAATTATTTTCAAGGTGGAGATGGTTTTACAGTGGCGAATAAACAGCAACATTCAATTGAGAGTTTAGAGTTTAGAGTGGAGAGTGGAGTTGAAGAAGCCGCGCCTATTACTTCGGGTGCCATTCCTGCGTCCGATAAACTGGCCGCCGGGGCCTTGTCCGTGAAAGCTCAAAAGACTCTCGAGGAGATGGAGAAGGCGGTCGAAGATTTCAAGGCCGAATACGAGCAAAAACTTACCGCCATGCAGGAGGAGATCCGCAAGTTCACCCTCAAGGCCCAGAAGGGCAAGCGAGAACGCAACAATTCACCGGAATTGACCGAAGTTTACCGTCAAAATATGTCCGAGATGTCTCGGTACCGACATGCGGACCGCCTGCTCAAATCCTGGCTGAAAAACATGGATACCCTCAAGCCGGGCGAAATGCTGCCGCCGGGCAAGACCTACACAAACCGTTATATCGTGATCGATCCCGTCCCCATGAACCTGGGCGGCGGCCTCTGGGAGATGGAACTCGAGCGCCTGACCTACAGCAAGCAGTACCACGATTACAGCAAAAACACCGAAGAACCCACCCGGCACCGCTGCGTGATCCGCTGGGAACTCGCCCCGGGAGACATGCTGACCCGCGACAACTGGCTGACCACCAAACCCCGTTTTTACGTCCTGGAGGGAGAATAAATTACGAATTACGAATTATCAATTACGAATTATGGGAGAAACTATGAGCAATAATGTAGTTCTGAACAAAAGTTTTGATTTTGCCCTACGAATTGTGAAAATGTACCGCTATTTGACCGAGGAAAAGAAGGAATTCGTATTGGCGAAGCAAATCTTGCGGTCCGGTACCAGCATCGGCGCAAATGCCGAAGAAGCAGTTGGCGGGCAGAGCAAAAAAGATTTTATGGCAAAAATTACGATAGCCTATAAGGAAGCGCGTGAAACTCATTATTGGCTCCGTCTGCTAAAGGAGTCCGGATATCTCACTCCGAAACTCGCGGAAAGCATGTTGAGCGACTGCGAAGAGCTCCTGAAAATCATCGGCTCCATTCAATGTTCCATAAAGCGCAATACGTCTTCTCCCAATTCGTCATTAGACATTCGTAATTCGTAATTAAAAGGACTGATCATGAAAATACTTCTGTTCATTTTCACAGCAACATGCTTACTCCCTTCGGCTTTCGCCCAGACCAAGGAAGTTTACCGCGACGCCACCGGCAAGATGGTCGGCACAGCCACAACCTCCGGCAGCACCACTGTTTACCGTGATGCAACCGGTAAAACCACCGGAACAGCAACCACGACCGGCAATAAAATAACCTATCGCGATGCCCAAGGCAAAACCACCGGCACCGCCACGGACAACGGCAAAGGCACAACCACCTACCGCGATCCGGAAGGAAAGACGGTCGGCACCAAGCAGAAAAATAGTCAAAAATAATGATGAGTTAACAATAAAACAAGAGAGGGATTATGTGTCAGCCAAATGATGAAATGATTAACATCAGAAAACAGTTAGATCAAATGTATTCACAAGAAGCAAAGACATTGCTCGATAGCTTCAGACACATTGAAAATTTAATTGGATCAACCCATAGTCCTACAACAGATGGCTATCATTGCGAAATGTTGATCCGCGATTATTTAAGATCAAAATTACCTTCAAAATATTCTGTTGATACCGGCTTTATCCGAGGGCCAGAAGTTGAATATGATGGTAAAAAATTGTGCGTCAGTAAGCAAATTGATATATTAATCCACGATACAAACCAATTTGCGCCATTGTTTAGAACCGGAGATTACGTGATCGTTCTTCCCGAATCAGTTTTCGGTATAATAGAAGTTAAAAAGACCTTGGACAGTACCGCGCTGAAAGATGGCCTATATAATATCGCTCACGCCAAGCAATTTATGCACTCAAGAACGCTTCGGCTTCCTTATTTTTCGGGGATAATCTCATTTTCGAGCGATATTACGCAGGAAACAATCAAAAATGCCTTAGGGGAAGTACCCAACTTACATGGATATTTGCCGGAAGCTGTTACATGTATACCGCAATTCCATATCAATCTTGTTGATGGAGCTCCACATGAGTACAAATGGCATGTCAAACATTTTTCAGCCGTATCGGCCTGCGAAAATTCATTTTTGCTATCTCTAGGAGCGTTCTTATATCGTTTGAATGAAACAATAGATACTGATAATTGGCATAATTTAAAATTACGTTTTACCCTGGATTCATTGAATAAAACCCACGAATATCACGTAGATTATCCCAAAATACTCAGATCATCAATCCTTCCCAGGCCAAAACCACCGAAACCACCGAAACCACCGAAACCACCAAAACCTAAGTCAAAACGCAAACCTAAACGCATTCAAAGAAAACCAAAGACGACAAAATAAGCATTATTATATAGGCAAATAGTTGTATGGTATCAAAAAAAGAAAAAGGCGATCAGTATGAATCATTTGTTGCAAATGTTTATAATGCTATTATAAAGTGTGGAGCGGCTGATGGACAGAATAAAACGATTCAACTATTTCAAAAGCACAAACTACCTGACCCAGATGGAAACCCAAGAGAGATTGATATTTATTGGGAATATGAAATAGCAGGTGAAGTGTTTAAGGTAGGCATTGAATGCAAAAATTACAAAAATCCAATACCCGTAAATAAAATTGAAGCATTTGCAACAAAAATTAAAGCATTGGGGTTGAGCAGAGGTATTTTTGTCACAAAAGTCGGATATCAAAAAAGCGCACTATCTACAGCTAAACGGAATCAAATATCATTGATGGTTATCAAAGATGTGACCGAAGATGATTTAAATGATAGAATTAAGGAATTTGATATCATAATTGATTTCTCATTTCCTGCTCGAATAACATATTTGAGTTGTATTTTTGATAAAGAGTGGCACGAGACAAATACTTCTTTAAAGGAAGGAGATCCAATTCATCTCAGAGGACCATGTGATCAGATTATTATCGAAGATATTGATCGGGATGAAAAATATTCTCTCTTTAATCTTGAAAATAATGAATTCAGACAGTCTGAGCCCGGTGACCATGAATGGCAAAGAATATATCAGAATGCTTTTATCATTCATCCCCAAGGAAAAAATAAAATAAAACAATTAAACCTGAAGTATAGTAAAGCAAATAATTTTAAAGTAAAAAGTACCATAACCGACACAAATTATTATATCGCAGTTCTCAAATATATCAATCAAGATGGTAAAGTGCAGATACTAAGATCAGATGAAAACGGCAATTATTCACTGGTATGAATTATTAAACAGATGATTATTTCTCATTAATTTTCTTCCAGCGCTCGAGGGCGTGTCTGTGATAATGCCGTAGAAAGTGGAAGGTGAATTCCTCCGCTTGGGTGCGATCTTTGGCGAAAAAGAACGGCATGCGGTAGTTTTGCATGATTGAAATGACGGACTGGACCGCCGACTCCGGATTCAACTTGGAGCGGTAATTCCCTTTGCTGATGTCGTTGAATGGGGCTTCCACTACCACTACGGCGGACTCGTAGCCGCGCAGTCGTTCCAGTTCACGGACAAAGCGCTCTCGTCCGGCGGTCAGGCAACTGATCAGGTCGCCGAGTTCTTTCCGCTCCACCGCGATCCGGTCGGCGAAGCCATGCAGCGAGTAGTCGCCGGCATTCAATGTCCCGGTGGCCACCTGGCACTCAAAACCTTCAAATAAAAACGGAGCTTGCTCCCGACTGTCGCAGATGATTTTCATAAATGAAAATAAGTTGAAAGTTGAAAGTTGAAAGTAGTAAGGCCGGAGAGACGCAGAGCCTTCCCGAATCTCAACTCTAAACTCTAAACTCTCAACTCTAAACTCTCAACTCTAATTGGCGCTTCTCGCTTTTTTCAGATTTTCACGGGCGGCCTGGACTTTTTCCCGGCTTCGGGATTCTCCGAGTACGGCTCCTGCGTCGGATTTGGTTTTCTTGCTGATTCCCTTCTGAGCCAACAATCTTCCTGCGGTTTTTCGATTCATAATAATCTCCTTTTTTCAGTTTTTAGAGTTTAGACTTCAGAGTTTAGATTTGGGAGACTCCACGCCTCTCCGGACCTTACTACTGACTACTTGCCCCTTTCTACTGGAGCGAAGCGACTCCTGTCCAGTTTTTATCCAGTTTTCGCCTCAAGGACTGTCCAATCTGGTGAACCCGGCTTTTTTTGATATTCAATTGCATCGCAGCGCTTCTGATACTGCAACCGTCTATAAAACACAGTTTGTAAACCGCGAATTCATTCGGGCTCATCTCCCGGATCAATTGGTCTTTTTCCTGTTCCAATTGCTCGGCCAACTCAAATTTCAACTTGACCGCCGCCAGCTCCCGGTCGCGGCGCTCCTGAATGCTGTTCCGCTTCTGGTCGACTCCCAGCTCGCGATGCATCCGTTTGTTGATGCCCTGCCGGGTGATATTTTTATCCCTGGCGAGATCGGCTTGCTTTTTGTCTTTGAAAATACCATGCATCAGCCCCTCGAACACCGTCGGCATCGAGAAATAAACCTCCGCCAACTTTTCCAGCACGGCATTGACCATCATCCGGGACTCCGCAGGAATAACAATCCCCACCAGCGCCAGATCTTCCTCCCGGCCTTCCGGGGCGGGCTCGGAGTAATAGATGTCATTAATCTTTTCCGCCTCGTCGTCATTCGGATCGAACAACATATTCTGCACGGACACATGCTGGAACTGGTAATGCAGATCATCGGCCTTTTCCCGGGCATAATTCAGGCAGTCCGCGCCCCATTTACAGCATGGCCGCTTTTCACATTCCAGAGTTCCCCAGCATTTCTCAATGTTCTCCATCGCCTTTATCCCGGTTGTTCTGCGAAGAAGCGGTATCCGTCGGAATGATCCACTGACAATGATTGTAAATGATTCTGCCGTTGCGCTGCACCTCATGAACAATCATCAAAATCCCGGCCACGATCATAAAGAAACAAGCCTTCCCGATCTTGTCCCCATGATAATGAATAATCGATGTCACCGCACAACTACCCATGACCACATAACAAATTACGATTCCCAAAAAATTCATAACACCTCGCTTTTTCAGAGTTTAGAGTGGAGTTTCGGGAAGCGTGAAATTTCCCTATATTTAAACTCTAAACCTGAACTCTAAATACTAATTTACATTCTCATTTTTATTAGATACTGATATTATATCATTAAAAATAATTATTCGCAAATGATAAACAAAAAATTGTGACATATTTTTCCGAAAGTCGCTACGCTCCAGCAAAAAATTAAAAGCAAAACCTCCCCGCCTTCAACCTTCAACCTTCAACTTTTCTCTGGAGCGAAGCGACCTTCCCGCATCTAAACTCTGAACTCTCCACTCTCAACTCTAAAAAAGTTTCACGGGTGAAACTTGAAGTCAACCCGCCGTGGATATTCGCTGCTGAGGTACAGCCGCCCCTCCCATTTGATGCGAACATAAGCCGTATCCCACAGCAACACCTCAAATGAAGTGCCGGCGGGAATTGCCCCGAGTGCGCCTCCGTAGCCATGGGTGGCGCCGTCTACCTCCGGGTCATGGTCGGTATAGATGATCCGTCCGCCGGCAATGAGTTCAAGGGCATCGTCGGCACTGCCTTCGGCGCAGAGAAATCCCCCGCGCTCCAGCCCCGCCGATTCGGCAATGACTATTGAATAATGCGGCGTTCCAATCGTGTCCGAGTCGATTTGAGTGCTCGGAATTTCGGTAATTTCTACCTCGCGTGTATGCGTCAACTGGTTGATTGCGTTCCTGAGCCGTTGAAAATACACTTCATATTGCTCAAGCATTGAGCCGGGACCTGGCGCTTCGGCAATGTTGCAGTCGGGCATGGTCAGCAGCTCGCCGTAGGTCCACGTATAACATATGCCGTCGTCATGCTCCCGCGACATATTAATGAAATACGGCGCGAGACTCCGGATGGAGTCACGCGCGGCAGTAAAAACATTGGCGTTCAGCGGGCGGTACAGTGCGGCCTGGAGCAAATCATTGGGCGGAGTCAGCTTGCAAAATACGAAGCGCTCCAGCAGAGCCTCCCGGATCGCCGCGAAATAATCCAGCTTTCCCGTATCGATGGCATTCCAGTCCAACCCCTTGTCCGTCCAACTGGCGGGAGGCGTGTATTCGATCAGCGCCATATCGCCACCTCACCCAGGAACACCGAAGCCGTTTCCGTTCCGGCAACATATTCCTTGAAGCTCACACTGATATTTTCGCCGATTGCTTCCGACTCGGGCAGTGTCTTGAAGTGAAACACGACCGTACCGTCCATCTGCGGTTCCTTGCCTTCCCACCAGCCATCTTCCGCGCCTTGCTCACCGATAAGCCACGTCTCGCCGCTGTAATAAATCCGCCCATACGTATAATGTCCGGACGAATCCTGGGCCTGGCTCCGCGTGAACAACTCCTTGTTATCCCCCTGCCACTGCGGAACACCTAAATATTTTTCGCCGGTATTCCCCTCCATCGGCAGGTATTCGCCGAACACCCCGGAGGAGGACTGCCAGCGCGGAAAAGAAGGCTTGACTTCCAGCGGGCTGATGCCTGAATCCTGATTTTTTCCGGTACCGCGCGGCTCGAACATCGAGGAGGCTCCGTCCCCAAGCGCCGGCATCGTGCCCGACCAGAACAAATCCCCCTCGTACTTTTTAGTCTCGCTGTCGTAGGTCTCCTGCGGTTCGTATCCGGGAAACTTGTTCGAAATGATCCACCCGTAGGTGGAAGAATAATAGAGGTACCGCCCCGTACCCCAGTAGATGTAGCCGTTCACACTGCTGTAGACCGGCGCGGCCGTGGAACCGTCGATGTTCAGGCTGTAACACAATTCATTCTTGGTCATTACAGCTCCGTACGGCGAACAGACGAAAGCAATCAACCCGGCATCCTTCCCGGTCCCCGTCCAGATGTTGTCCGATATGTAGAACCCCGGAACTGTCGGCATTCGGACCGTGGTCGGCGTCTGCAGGAAGCTCATCAGTCATTCCCTCCGGTTGAGGCGATCAGAGCTTTGTGGCCGATCAGCCAGCTTCCGCCCGCAATGGTACTGTTCGCCGCCAGCTCCGGGACAAACAACAACCCCCTGCCGGTGGTCGAGCCATTCTTTCCGTTCGCGAAAATATCCACCGTATAGCCGGTAGCAGTACTCCCGGAAACCACCCGGCAAAGCACCGCGTCCCCGCTGCCGCCGGACCCGCCGCTGTTTTCATTCGAATCCGTCGGCGTGTTCAATAAAGTCTGCTCTTTTTTCGGAGCGCCTTGCCCGGCAATATTGGACTCATGCCGGTCAATCATTGCCTTCAATGATTGACGTTCTTTTTGGTTGACGACTAATAAAGTTGCTTTATCCTGAGCCATTTAATTTTCCCGCTTAAAGTTCTTAATTTCACCCATTCCGCGATTGTCAACGTATCGCTTCACTAAGATAAAAGTTGAAGGTTGAAGGTTGAAAGCAGAGACGCTTCGCTCCAGTTGGGAAAAAAACTTCCCAGCCTTCAACTTTACACTTTCAACCTTCAACTTAGCGAAGCGACCCGTTGACAAGCGAGGTATTGGAAAAAGCGAGGCTACCATGGCTAAATCAGGTTTGATCTACGTAAAGGACGATAAGGAACACGAATTTCTGCATTCCGGCTCCCGGATGGAGAATGGAGTTGTTAGCATCACCAAAATTCTGCACTTCCGAGTGCCGGAAGGCGAGAATCCGCGCGATTACAATGACCTGGATGTCTACGCACATACGAACTTTCCCCAGAAATACTCCGCCATGACCGAGGATGCGCGGTATAAATTCTACGGTTCCGCCTCCGTCCAGAAAGATCTGGCCGATAGTTGCTGGTTTCACGCCTCCTGCGAATTTGCCAGCGGCGATCCGAATGCCACCGATGACGACGGTTACGCGGTTACCAGTGAAACCCCGCCTTGGAAGTTGAAGCCGGATAATATTCAGTTCACTCACCCCGAGATCGTCATGCCGTTTGAATTCTCCTATGACGACAAAGGCAATCAGTTCAGCACCGGCAAAGGATTCGACTACAAGGCGACCAAACCGGTCCGGAACTCCGCCGGCGACAAGATCGTTGCGGAAACTGCCGTCCGCAACCTTCAGATGTCCTTCTCCTACGCCGTTCGAAATTGGGATCTGCTTGAAGGAATTAACGTCGGCAATACCGTCAATTCTGAGGAAGTAAAAATATGCGGCCTGACGATAGCCACCGGCAAAGCCTTACTCCTGACCCCGGAAGTCAGCTATATCAAAGTTTACGAAGATAATTCCAGCAAAGTCAAATGGGAATATTGGAGCGTCAATATCTCCATCCAGATCGATCTCTCCAATAAGCTACTGGTAAGAAAAATACTCAATGTCGGTGACAGGGCGTTGTTCCCGGCGCTCACATATAAAGATGATTTATTGACGAAAGGCGTTGAATTAAAAGAAGAAAATGTGAGTTCTCAAATATGCCATTTCCGGCGCGCGAAAAAGATGAATTACCAAATCGAGGGTACTAAAAATGTTTATTTACCTTTAGGGGATCCTTTCTACTGTGGTTGGAACCAATATCTTGCGATCCGCCAGGCATATATGACTGAAAGTATTACTTTGCAAAAAGCAGGAACGATTTCCTCCACCTATGATTGTCAGTGTGAACAATTATCTCAAATGCCGCTGATTGGCAGTGGAGACAACAATGGACAATTGGACTTGGAAGCCATCGAGGGAAAAAAAGGCTATGATGTCGCAACCTTCAATGAATTTCCGATCAAATCATGGCGGCACTTGAATATTCCCTCCAAAGGAATCAAGTGGTAAGACAACCAAACAAAACAAGGCCGGGAATTATTTCTCGGCCTTGCTAAAATACTCGAGAGCCTTTTCACGGCTATAAGTATATTTTCGGATTTTTTTCCTTGCTCCTTGAACATTTGTATAGGAATGAGTTCCAATTAAATAAAGATAGATACGTTTATCGGGGTTGGAACACTTTCTGTTTTCGTATTTATTTTGCAAGGCTTTGTATTTTTTCTTTTCATCTTCTGAATTTGTAGCGGTAAATCTTTCTGATTCGAAATTACAATTAATACATCTCAAATATTTGATATTACTAGGAGAGTATATCCCTTTATGCTTATTTTCAGATTCCTCCAGCCAGCGACACCCTTCAAGTACATTGTAAGGAACTGTATCACCATCGACTAAATTAGTTGTATCAATGTCGACAATTAAAATAACGTCATCTCCATACTCGGAAAGCACACTATTTTCATAAACTTGGAATATTTTCGGAAACCCGAGAATAAGTAATTTCCCCGCCAGCAACTTATCTTCCTCATCTTTTTTAGCCTGTGCCGCGCCGGCTTTCATTTTCCTCTCTCCCTCAATTTTGATGACGGCCAGGTCTTTGAAGAATTTCTGATCATTGGCGACCTGCTGTTCATAAGCGGCAACAGCCTTCTGCTGGATATCCTTCTCATAGAGCTCCCGGTTGACCCGAAGCCTCTGCGCCTTGGATAACTGATTGAAAGCATATCCACTCTCGACTCCATCGTAGTCAAAATAAACTTTATCTTCGGTAATCCGGCTGATCTTCCCGGAGAGATTGCCGACCGTGATCTTCTCCCCAATCTGCAGAGGCTTGAAAGGAGACTTGGCTTGCAGTTCCTTGACCATTTCCTCAATCTTCTGCTTTCGCTCCTCCTCCGAAGGCGCAACATAATCCTGCTCCGGCAATTCTGCATAAGGAATGGTCGCACTGCCGGCCTCATGGGTAATCTGCAATCCCTTATCCGTAATCTTCCCCAGCCCCACCTCTTTATAAGTCTTCCCTGAAACCGTAGTCAAATCGACGGCCTCAGTAAAGGAAGCAATTGATATAAACATTAAGATTGCTGTCGTTCTGTGAATAGACATTGACCGATCTCCCTTTTATTTTCTTTTAACGTAAGTTTTATTGCCATTCTTATTGATATAGTAGCGACCGCCGCGCGGACCGGTATGGATTACCCGCCCGGCTTCAACCGATGTCGACTCCGATGAAATAGATTTTCCCCAGTTTAACCAGCATGATTACTTATGAACCTCTTTCGAATTTTTCAGGTACTATTTTACTTCAAATCCACAATCTTTGCATTTTAAATAATATTCAGATGATGGATCACCTGATGACAGTCCTCCTAAAACGCCAAGCGCGGCTCCAATTGGTCCCAATAGCATTCCGCCGACCAATGCCCCGCCTGCCGCCGTTGACATGTTTTTGGTAAAGGCGCTTTTTCGCATGATGGCTTCTACTCTAAACGATCCGCATCCGGGGCAACGGAAAATATTATTACGACAGTGGGGGCAGATAACCGCAGCGGGATTGACAGATTCCTTGCAATATGGACAATGCGATTGGCCGTGAACTTTTTCCAGCTCATATTGCTCCAATTCCAATTCAAGTTGCTTCAATTCCTGTTGGAGTTGCTCCTCCTCTTCGCGAATCCTATCTCGCTCTTCCTGTTCGATTTTTTGTTTTCCGGAGTTTCTCAGAAAATTAACAGGCTGTGATTCTGGTAACTTTTGACTATAGTTGTTAGCCGACGCGGAAGAAGTCCCTGGAAGGCATGTGTTGCAGATATCGTCAAAGATAAATATTTCGCGCGCTGAACCACCGGCTATTGGCGGGCCGACAATGCCGCGTTTCTCAAGTTTGTCGATGATTTCCGAGGCGCGATTGTAACCGATTTTCAACCGCCGTTGCAGATAACTGGTACTGGCCTCGCGTTCCATGAGGATAATAGCCAGTGATTTTTTTATCATATCGTCATCATCGGGAGCCAGATACTTCTGGATCAACTGAAAAACATAGGGGAATTTCTCAATGGAAACTTCATCCTCATCTTCGTACTCATCCAAAGAATCGGTTGAAAACTCCAGACAAGCACATTTTTTGATGATGAATTTATTGTTGCAAGCTTCGCACAGAGCCTTTGAACCTAACATACCAATGTCAACATCGTACTCCTGTTGGCAGTTGGGGCAAACCGTCCTCATCATTCCCTCCATTCCGGTTCAGAAAAATCATTCATAGACGAATATATATTCCATCAATCAAAAATTCAACCTCCTGAAAACAAAAAAGCCGCGCCTTTTGATCGCCTCAAGGCGCGGTAGTTTCACTTTTCGTAACCTGCCTCTCCCCCCACACTTTCAACCTTCAACTTTCAACTTTTACCTTCGCGCAGCGACTAAAACGGCGGGACGTCATCCGGATAGTCGGAAGGTTGCGATTTCTTCTGCGGAGCGGCCTTTTGGGGGCTGTTGGATGCCGGGCGACCGCCGCCCTTGTCATCACCGCCCTCCGCGCCGAGGAACTGGACTGTGTCGGCGGTGACTTTCAGCCGGGAACGGTTGTTGCCGCCGGCGTCGGTCCATTGCTCGAAACTCAGATGGCCCTCGAGGAAAATATGGCTTCCTTTCTGCAGATGCTTGCCGCAGGCCTCGCCGACTTTGCCCCAGACGGTGACTTCGACGAAACAGACTTCATTTTTCTGCTGACCGTCCGAATTGCCGCTCTTGCGGTTCACGGCCAGACCGAGTTCACAAATCGACATACCGCTCTTGGTACAACGCAATTCCGGATCGCGGGTCAAATTCCCCGCCAGATACACTTTGTTGAGATTCATATTCTACCCTTCGGTTAGAGTTGAGAGTTTAGAGTTCAGAGTTGAGATTCGGAGAGGTTAGTCGCCTCCCGAACCTTACTACTTTCTACTGACTACTTACTACTGTTAAAATACTTGTTTTGTCAATCCCGGGGCGTGCCCTTGACCGATTTTTCCAACAGCCGGAGGGTCGCCAGAATTTCCGGTGGTACATTTTGCATTTTTATCCAGTCGAGAATTCCCTGTAACTGACCGGCCTGTTTGCTGAGATGGACTATTTGCCGCTGTTCCTTTGTCATGATAATACCTCTGTTTTTTGTTTGAGAGTTTAGAGTTCAGAGTTTAGAGTTTAGATATGGGAGGATTTGCCGCCTCCCCGCCTTCAACTTTCAACCTTCAACGTTCAACTTAGCGCAGCGACTTCCCCTCTTTTTGAATACACATTTCGGGTCGAGAGACTGCATTTTCGCACAGCCTCCGAACATTTTATCGTGATTGACGCATTCGCCGCACCGGATCAGCGGCTTCGGCACTCCGTGATGCTTCAAAATTACATCAATGGCCTCGCCAAGTGCTTTCGGCGAAATTCCGGACTCATCCATGGTCCGGCAATCATCCCCGCGCCGCCAGTCCTGATATCGCCGCAGAATCCGAACCGATTGTTTTAAAGTTAATATTTGCTTGTTCACTATTTTACCTCCACATACCCGTTATCACGCAGTAGGCTTTCGGCCTTGGCGATTGCCAGTTTTTTGCTTTCCGATGCTTCTTTCCAGTCAGAGCATTCAACAAATTCATCATATCCCACGGAGATATAATACTGTTTGCAATACCCTTTCCATGGTGTTCCGGGTGTACAGTGCCAGCATGTTCGACAATTCTTTTCCATAATTACCAATCCCATCCTGCAAGTTCATCAACGCCCATCGCATCCACGGTCATGAGTTCGCGGTCGGTGGGTTCGAGTTCATCGAATGTATCCATGTCCGATTCATCCGGTTTTGTTATCTCGATACCCCTGTATCTGAGCCACAGCCGGAGCGCGGCATTGGCAGGGTTCGAGTCGCGTTCCCTCCACATGCGTGGATCGCCATCATAGCAGATTTCATAGCCTCCTTGATTGCGATCCCAGGAACGACTCAGCATGAGCCATTCAACAACATGTCCGGTATCTTCTTCTACTATATCATCAGGCAGCTCCGCCAATATCTCCGCCAGTGTCGGTGCGGGATAAAGCATCGGCTTATTGATGTAATCATTTCCTTTCAATACCGCTTCAATTTGGGTACGGTTTTCGACGGCATCTCTACATTCATCGGCAGTGACCCATACCATTACCGAATCTGGGAATTCCCCTTTCGGTATCAGCTTGCACAATTCCAAATCCGGTACAATTGATTTTAACTCAGACATTTTTTTTTACTCCTATCTTGCTTTCAACTTTAAACGTTCAACTTTCAACCGGAGCAAAGCGACTCCCATCCGATATTCTTCTCACCCACGAATTTTTGCAAAAGTGTATAAATTCATCATTCCAGTCGCTTTCCCGGTAAACTTCATATTTGGCTTTCGAGGCGGTTTCAGCCTCTACATCCAAATAAAGAGTCCCATATTCCGGATCTTCAAAAAATACCCGGTACTTTTTCATCTTTCGACCTCCATTTCATGAATATTTCCGACGACTTCAAGTTTGCCCTCAATATCATATTGACTACCGGTATTGTGATGCCCCAGGCGACAGTCGAAGCCTTCATATACGACGACGAATCCGGCTTCCTGGGCGAGATATGCGACATAACCGACCTTGCCATTATCATTGCGAACCCAGTCGCCCTCGAAGATCAATTCCCGATTTTTATCCATCAGGCCGGCACAGCGTTCAATCTTGAAATCCTTGGTCCAGTAATTTTTCATGCCCTGGCTATCGACATAACAAAACCGCCCATTTCCATCGCATAAACACTGTGCCGGTTCCAGAAAATGCTTATTCTCCTCATCCCATACCCTGAATTTATTCGTTAAGTCAATCATCTTTTCACCTCAATCAAATTGTAATAATTGTTCAGTTTGCGAATTTACTGCTTGTGGATTCAGCCACAAGATTTCCGTTTTTATCGATTTCCCGCCGGTTTGTGATTTTCTTTCAACTCGTGCCCAACCGGCCTCCGTCAGTGGGTGATACAGCTCCGTTTCGTAACCGCTCAAAACAACCATTGCTTTGAGTTTCAACAGGGCTTCCACCAGCCGTTCGTGATCGCTGTCATTCATTTCGTGGAAATAACTGTGCGAGCCCGCTTTTGTGCGCGTTGCCCGTGGATACGGCGGGTCAATGTACCATAAAGCATCCGGCAGGTCCGGCTCTTTTTCGATCAACGAAAACATATCGCGGTTTTCAATAACCACTCCTTTCAACCTGGCATTGAAAAATTCAATACAGTCAGGATAGGTTCCCCAGTCATGAGCCGGAGTTGAATAATTTCTCGTCGCATTGGTGCGGAAACCGGTTTTCGAGTTGCTCGTATTTACCGAATCGGCATTATAACCCATCAATGAACGAATCAGCATTCTCCGAGCCCGCTCTACCGGTTCATCCGCTGTTTCATGCGCCAAATCAAACTCATCTCGCGAAAATGGTGTATACTCAATGAGCTTTTTCAATTTTCGGCATTGTTTATCATTCTGGATCACACGGTAATAATTGATGATCTCTCCTGACAAATCGTTGATCATTTCGGCATAACAGCGCGGCTTGGAGAACAATACCGAACCAGCCCCGCAACACGGTTCCCGATAGTATCGATGATTCGGTAAATTGCTGACAATAAAGCCGGCCAGCCGGTTTTTCCCTCCATAATATCGAAACAAACTTCTCATAGCGCTCCTCACAAGTTTAATCCCATATCGCAGCTTTCGGAAAAATCGAAGAGTGTCTGTCCATTGGGAAGCTCGAGGTCATCGACCGTAAAGCCGCTTTTGATCAGATCCTCCGGACTGGATATGCCGGATATCCACCATTCGAACAAATCGTCGGAACAGATGAATTTCCGGCTGCCGAACCATTCAAGTCCGGTCTTGGGCGAAATCGTATTCGCCCGGTTTTCCCAGAGTCGAGAGAACGCCTTCCGATACTTCATCTCAAAGCGCGGGAATGTTTTAAGTTGCATTCGCCGCTCCTTCACGGTTGCCATTGGGCAGCCGATGCAGCCGATTCGCTTCCAGCCGCAATCGTATAACTCGCAATACGGCAAACCTTCGGCCCGGGTGATTTCCCAGACTTCGTGATCCGTAAATGCCAGTACCGGACAGAGATAAAATTCCTCAATCCCGCTATCCCGGTGTGCCGTAAGCGGTTTCCATTGTTTGGCGCGTCTTTCCGACTCCGCCGCCCGTACTCCGATGATTTTCAACATTGCATCGCCGGTATTTTCCTTGAAAACCTTGCAACACCAGCGGTTTTGCCGGATCGGAAATCCGTAATACTCCATTTCTTTGAAAAAATTCTTTCCGGCTGGACGAAAATGAACTTCCGGAAACTTCTTTTCGATAAAATAGATCAAGGGCGGCGGGTCAATCGTCGTTACCGAGTAAACCATCCGGTATCTGATTCCGGCCAAATCGCAAACAAACTTGGTCAGGACCGAATCCTTTCCTCCACTGAAGCATAATTGCGGAGTCAAATCCGGTTCCATTCCAGGCAGAAAGCGACTTGACCACTCGTATTCATTGCACCAGCCTCGCAGAAACTTAACCGCCGCATTTAATTTTTTCTGTATTTCACTCATAATTCACCAATTCTCCAACTCATAAATTCACCAATTCCTTCATGCCGCTTTTTTCAATACATCTTCTAAATCTTCGATAGCCGCTGCGATCAGGGCTTCGGCCAAGGCGGGACATACCGCGTTGCCGATTTGCTTGACCTGGTCGGATTTTGTTCCGGCGAAGATGTAATCCTCCGGGAAACTCATCGCCAGGGACAGTTCTTCCGGTTCGAGCATCCGAAAATCGATGTCGAGCCAGATGAAATTGCCCCATCTATCCACGAACAGCCGCCCGGAAACGAGGCCGAAGCGATCCTTACAGGTAACGGTGTCGAGCGGGCAATGGATACTGCACCATGATTTTTCATTGCCGTAGAACTTGACCAGGAACGGCGACACTACCGAAATCGCGCCCGTCGTGGCTATCGTGGACAGCGGCATGCTGATCGGCTTCACCGTCCCGCCGCCGTGTTGCGGGATAAACAATGGTTCCACAAGTCCACCCGCGCCGTGACTGGTTACGGTCGGAAGCGGAGCCTCCACCGAGTGGGTGCGCGGTGTCTGGTTAAAGCCTTCTCCAAAGAACGGTATCAGGAACGGCAAGGAAATCGCGAGGTTGTTTCGCGTAGTGATCGTCGGCAACTGTTCCGCAGCGCTCCGGATCCGCGCTGTTGAATTCTCCGCCGGATGGCTCATGTCGACTATCAGCGGTTCGGCCAGGTAATGATGAGTCCCGGCGGTCGTGATCGCGGGCAAGGGATTCATGACGCTGGTTGCCGACCGGTTGATATTGCCATCGCCGGTCCCGCGCAATGACACGATCATCGGTTCAACCAGGTCTAAATTTCCGGTGGTTACGATGGTTGGACACGGGCAGTTAACGGGAACTGGCACATTATCAAAACGCCGGGCAGCAATCATCGGCTCGACAAGGCAATGTTCCGCTTTCGTTACGATGGTCGAAATCGGTGATGAAATATCCGTACTGCGCGACCCCGCCGAAGTCTGCCCCATTGCAAAAATAAAAGGTTCAATCAGGGCATAACGGTTCGAACAATCCACCACCGGCACCGGCGCGGAAATCATGTGATTCCGGTTGTCGCCGCCGTTATACCGGGTAACGAATGGCACACAAAAGCCTTCATGCCCATTGGTACTGATTGACATCAACGGCTCATCCAGCGTTTTCACCGAAGCGATATCCTGTGCCTGAGCGGTTCCCCGCATGACCGTGATGAACGCCGCCAGGTTACTGTGCCGCTCGACTTCCGGGAGCTCGTGAAGCGTACTGAACGGGCAGTTCTTGCGCCAGTAAGCCAACTCGTGCCGCTCTCTTTCCTCGGGTTTGAGGTGCTTGTCATTCCGGAAATCGGTATCGCCCTTGCGGGGACGCTCCCGCCGGTGACGATAAGAGCGGACAATCTCCGCCCGGAGCATCTCGCAGAACTCCGGACTGTGTTCGCCGCCGTTCTTGACCATGCCGGAATAAATCCGCCGCAGCGTGTTTGCCGCCATCGGCGCGGTGCGGTCGAAAATGGATTTTCCGCGCAGCTTTTTGTTGATGATCTCCCGCGCCGCCCGCCAGGGCTTTTCACCGAACAAACCCGGTTCTTTGGCGTGAGTCGGTTCCGGCCAGCGGATTTTCTGCCCCTTGCCACGTACCGCCTGGATGATCAGCCGCCGCCGGCAGGTCGGAGCGCCGTAATCAGCGGCGTTCATCATCTGCCACTCCACCCGATAACCCATTGATTTCAGGGTCTTGATGTACTGCTGGAAAATCTTGCCCTTTTTCAATTTATCGGGATTTCCGTTTTCATCAAGCGGCCCCCATTCCATGAATTCCTCGACGTTCTCTATGTAGATACGGTCGATATACAACTCCTGCGGCCACTTGAGCACATCCCACGCGGTGGCCCGGCTCTGTTCATCCTTGGCCCTGCCGCCTTTGGCGCGGGAATGATTCGTGCATTCGGGCGAGGCCCAAAGAATATGCAACCGTCCGCCCGGCACCAGCTCACGCGGCGAAACCCGCTCCACACCGTCCCGGTAATATCGCCCCCGGTGATTGAGGTTATTGGTTTGAATCGCCTTATCCCAGTGATTCACGCCTACAAGTTCGTAGTCAATGCCGCGCTTTTCAAACGCCGCAATCATGCCCGTGGACGTGCCGCCGCCACCACAGAACAAATCCGCGCAAAGTATTGTATTTTTGCTCATGCCTCATCGCCTTTATTTATTTTCAATAACATATTATAACCCATTTAAACTGTATGATTTCTTATTCATTTTTCCGTTTCCGTGGCTTCCGTTAATTCCGTGGTTTAAAATCTCCAGTCATAATTGATTAATTCGTGCTCATATATTCTTTTATCAGGTCGCCGTTTGCATCGAAATACCTGGTCATCCAATGCGGATGGCAGTTCGAACCACAAGATGTTCCGTCGAAACAAACATCCAGATTACCTGAATAATTCGAACCAACGATTATTCCCGGTTTTCCGTCAACCTCCACGCGCATCCCCATGTGAGCGAATGGTATACCCCGCCGATCTTTCATTTCATTGAACCGGTCAATATCACCGTACAGATCAGATACCCGAAACCGGTGCAACACTCGGCAAGACTTCACAACATGCTTCAGGAAAGTGCCAAACCCGCAATCCATCTCCTGTTCCAGATACAACCGGTATTTGGCTTTGCCGGTAGTTTCCGCTACTACCGTATCGCAATATTCCCTTCCGGAATACCCGACCCAATTAATCGAATAAGTGTTCATTGAGCTTTCTCCTGCTGTTTTCTCTGCATTTTGGCGACACGGTCATAGAGCACCACATTGACCGAACAGGCCAGATTCAGGCAGTAATTGCTCGGTATCCGGATGACATCCCGGCAGCGCGAAAGAATCCGATGCCCCAGAGTCGCGTCTTCGGCTCCGAAAATGTAAAACGCATTCAGCGGATGCTCGTAATCGACGATATTCGCCGCCCCATCCGTGAGTTCGACCGCCACCGGCACATGATTGAACGGTATTTCCGCCATGATATCGTCAGTCCGGAAGACCGGTATCGTATAAACCGATTTTTCCGTATCAGTCTTGGTCCAGCAGGAAATACGTTTATTCCCGACCACCAGGAAACTCGCTCCAAAACATCCGCAACCGCGCAGGGCGCTGCCGACATTCACATCATGCTTCGGATTATCCAGTCCGACCCCGAAACTTCCGATTCTCTCGGATCTTTTCGGTATAATATTCTCCACGGGAGTTTCCATCTCCTTGAGGACCTCATTGAATCTTTTCCGCGATATGGTGTTGGGACGGAAAAGCTTGCTTACATCCTTGAAATCACCTAAATGATACCTAAGTGTCTGGCGGGCATCCCACTCTGCCTCTTCCACGGCTGCTTCCTTCCGGTAATTGATATAATCCTCCTCACTCATATTCCAATGCGTAGGGTTGTCCACCACCGTTGAGAAACGGCAATAAAGCCCATTCGGCTGCTTGCAAATAAAAGCTCCCATCATTTCACCTCCGTTTTTTCTGAAAGTCTCTCTACAAATTTTTTGACTCCACAACCGGCCAGCGGATGGTACTCCGCCACTACATGACATTTGTCTTCTCGGATACATTCTTCATCTTCATTCATGCATTCGCAGCCCTTGCAGCAATTATCCACATATCCCACAGCATTGATCGGAACATCACGCACATATACCGGGCGCAATAAATCCATCAGGGTATATTCGAGAGCCTCATTAATCTGTTTGACCAGTTCATCGATCTGGCTTTCGCATGGATTTTTCCACTCAAAATATTCGTCACCAGCCGTTTTAAAGCGTTCTCTTGTTTTTTATAGGCTTTTTGTGAGCGCTCCCACATCTCGGCCCAAAATCTTTCCGCATCCTCTTTCGAGGCTTTCATTATTTCGATACCGTTAAACCGACACCATCGAAGAACAATTCGCAAGTTCTTCCTCTTTTTCAGATTTGCAAAATTTATGACAAATGGATAACCGTTTTGCTGGGCGTGTCTTTTTGCCAGATTGACAAATGCCATCCTGCGGCGACAGTCAGTTTTCCGGTACTTCTTGTACATTTCATCGGAAAATCTTATTCCGAAAGAATAGGAAGGCTCGCCATCTCCTTTGATCGAGATATACAGATAAATTCCCTCCATTGGAGTACTCAGGGTATAACCGCATAATTCTTTATAATCGTCCCAGCCGCCAAGCGGATAGCCGAAGCGCCGAAACAGATAAGCAAATATCGCCGCACTGCTGAATTTATCGCCATAAATCTTCTCGGCCAGCTTCCCTGGTTCCAGTAACTCATCACCGCCAAAACCTCTCACTCCATCGTCGCCGTCATACTGCTTTATTTCAAAAATTCCATTCATATTGTTACCTTGTTTACTTTTTTACGTTTTTACTTTTTTACATCATTCGATTTTTCGGATCGCGCAAATCCTTGCCGGTCAGGACAGGGCCTTCGCACATTTCCTTGATTCTCGCAGCGATGTAGTCGCCGTAAAGCTGCTCCAGCGTCACAATTCCCGGATTATCCGACTCCAGCGGAAAATTGCTGGCGAAAATGGTTCTGGCTCCATACAGCTTCCACAGGGTGTACCGCTCCTTGAAAACCTGCTCCATCACGTTCAGCGGACTGCCGAAGTAATTGCTCGGATTCGGCTCGCGGCCAACTTCGTCGATAATCAGGTCCAGCGGCTGTTCCGGGTGAATCCCCAAATAACAGGGGTACGCCAGGGGCGTGAGTTCATTGTGTCCGCCCTTGCTGTACGCCCGCGACAATTCTTCCGCATTGACGATATTGATTTCGCAATGGTCATGCAGGAAATACAGACCGCAGGTTTTGCCGATTCCCTTGATTCCAAGCAAAGCCAGGCCCCGGCAAGGCTTCCGGGCGACATAATCCCCCAAAGCATCAAAAAGCGCCGGATTCAGCCGTTTGTAGCCGTTTTTGACCATATGCTGACAGAACTCCCGCCGCCGCGTGGCATATTCTTCCGGACTGACCGGTTCATCCTGGTGATCCGGAGTCATTAATTTTTTTAAATCGATTTTCATGGTTACCAACCTTTTCCGTAATCGGATTCATTCGGGGTCTGATGACCGCCGCCGCCTCGTTTTACCGGGGCTCTGCTTTCCGCTTCACTCTCCCGGATCCAACGGGCCGGATCGTCAAGATAGTGACCGTCCTGAAAAAACGTGCTGGCCGACCAGATGAACTCTTTCTGCCGTGCGTCCCATGTCGAAACGGTTGTCGAATACGTGATGACCGCATTCAGCATCATTTCGAGAATCTGGGGGATTTCCATTCCTTTGTCGAATTCGCGGTCTATCGCATTCAGAATGATCCGCTGGGCCTTGTAGACGCCGCCGAGATTCGGATAATGCTTTTTGACTTTTTCGACAAATTCGCAGATTTCTTTTTTATATTTTTTTTCTTTATTATTATCATTTATTCTATTATCTTCTCTTCTATTACCTGGGGGTACCCTTTTTGTTTTGCCTTTTTGTCTGCCGAATTCTCTTTGACGCTCGATATATTCCGCTCTTTCGTCCAGCTGCCTCGTCAGAAATTTCACGCTCAAAAAGCCGTCATTTTCTTGCAAAATTCCTAATTCTTTAAGGGTAGCCAAAGCGTCCCTCAGGGTGCCTTGGGTTACCCTGAACTGAAGATACAAATTCGGCATATTTTGAATACGTCCGTTTTCGCGCCAGATCCTTGCCAACAGACTGACATAAATACCCTGCTGCTCCATCGGCAGGAGCTGTATTTTGCCCGTCAGCCAGTCATCCGCATCGAATTTGAAGTATGGTAATTTGCTTGACATTCTTCACCTGAAATTAATCTTCGTCGTTTGCGACAATTTCATACTCGCCGGGAATGTCCGGCGCTTCGTATTTCGGCCCGGCCAGCGCCGAGAGGCAACAGGCGGCGATCACCGCCCGATACTGCGTCGGCGAAACACCCGGGGCGACATAATTCCGAATTTTGAAACTCCTTTTACCGGCCCGGTGGTACAAATTCTGAATCGTCCATAGTCCCACTTTGCCCGGATAACACTGGGTCAGTAGAACCAGATAATTATCGCCGGCCTTGGTAATTTTCGCCCTGCCGTTCCGTATTTTACGCGCTGCGGCCCGGCAGGCATGCGAACCCTCCGTATTGCAGTGTTTCGCCGCCCGGTCAATCAAAAGCAGCAGATCCTCGCTGACCTTGATATTTCTGTCCGGTTTGGCCTTATTAATTGTCCTCGCTAAAGCATTCATTCTCCATCGGCCTCCATGCCCCGTCAATTCTTTTCTTTGAGCAGATAATTATTATTAATGCACTTGAAACTGCGAGAACCGTCTTCGGCTTTGAAAACCATCCCTTCCAGCGGATTTCCGTTTTCGGTTTCCCGATCAACCAGAGACAGCATTTCCTCGATGCTCGTTATGTCGGCGAAGACGTTCCAGTTTGATGTGAGAACATAGACATGCTCAATACCAAGGTATTCCTTAATGCTGTACCGTTCACTGGGAGTGAGGAATCTCTGCCCGGCAATGTCCCAGATCCGGAACAGGCGATAATGATAGTCCGTATGCAAATCACGGTTTCCATTAATACCGGGACCGACCAATTCCCCCTGCAGGGCGAGTTCTCTGTTGTACCGGATGCAGTACTCGGCGAGCTTATTCCGGAGATTCAACTCATGTGCGACTTTCCAGAAAATGTTGTCGGCTTCATCTTTCAAATCGATGTTTCTTGAACAGACCCCGAATGGCTCATTTTCGCGGTAAGTTGGAGCATAGTAAACCGTCATGGAACTGCCGTCGTCCTTGTAGGTTACCTCGAATTCCACATCATTCATGACCGGATTAGAAAAATAATGAGCCAGATTCTGAATCCGTTCTTCATCCGTTTTGGGAATGAACGACGGGAAATTCCCTTTTGCCTTGCCGGCGACCTTAGCAGTTCCGGTTATCCGGCCCATCTCTTCCTGTAAATCATCCATGTGCAGAATACCGAGAATTTCCGTTACGTCGCTTCCCTCTGAAAGATCGTTGATCTCTGGAAAATCATTCAATGGAATCAACAATCCCTGGGACACGACGCCACGGAGCTTGATTGTTTTGATCCGGATAACTTCCTTCAGCAGAATATCTTTGTTGAACCATCTTTTCAGGCAGCGCTCTTTCAGAAAAGTATAACGTTCATCATTGGCCGGCAATGCTGAATCTATTTCAAAATAAACAGCAAGCTCCCCGGCTCGGAATTGTTCCTTCTGAACAACGACACGCCATCCGCCGATATGCGCGACTTCAATCTTATCAGCGCCTTCAATCGCTGAAATGTTTTCGATTCTTTTAATGCAAGCTAATTTTCTCATTTTGACCTCTTTTTATGTTTTTGAATATTGGAATTTTATATATCTTTGTAATCCTTGAATCTCATTTTTAGGCACATTTTGCCGCCCTTGATATTTACGAAGCGGCCAAATCGTCTTTGCTCTTCCGATACAGCAAGGCGTCCGGTATAATCCCGGTACGGTTGGGCAAAAGGTGAAATTTTCACTTGATGCTTCTGCCCGAATGACATTAATGTATTCAAGCGCGACTCAGCTTCATCTATATCATTCCTGACCAAAAGGTAAATAAAGAACTCTTTCCGCCTGATCCCATTCTCCAGCAGAGTCAGAATCGCATTCTTAACCGGCTCAATCATTGCCATGGAATCACAGGAAAAGCGAATAGGTTCGTTCCAGCGGCATGCGGCCAGTAATCTGGCATACCTCGCCGTAACAAGTCTTGCGTCTAAACCCTGATTGAAGTCCAGTTTCAACTTCAACTGTGCTGCTACCATGAGCTGCCTTTCGATAAAATCCGGTTCTGCGGCTAGGAAATTGTTATCCATCAGGACTACTTCACTCCTGCCGGCGGCAACCTTCTCGATGCTACTAACCTCCCGAATCGCGCCTTCTTTCCAAGGAACAATGCACCATTCGCATTGCCGTATACAGCCCCGCGTCAGGAATCCATAGGCCGCTTGGTACTGCGGATATAACGTAAAGTCCGGCAGAAAGTTCTCAATTTCGTCCGGCAGTGAAGGATATTCATACCAAGCCCGATGTTCTTTTGTGATCTTCTGAAGAATCAAGTTGTAGTCGATAATTCCAGTCGTATCGGGCATACTGTAACGAATGATCGGATAACCAGTACCGCCTTTGATCGGTTCCGGATGATTCGGAGCATAGTCCAGATAATCCGGCGAAAACGTGAATACCTTGCTGGCATAAATCCGGTCCGGGTTACTGAACAGCGGAGAATACCACTCCACCGAATCGCCCTGAACCTTATGCCAGGCACTCAGCTTCATCAGCGCCAGGTTCGGGAAATTATGCCCGTCCACATCCATCAAAGCGATATTCATGACTCATCCTTATCGGCTGGCTGCTGATGCGGCCATAACATATCGTTGCTGTCGGTCTGCTTTGAGCGCACTGAGGCGGCATGATACTCTTTATCGTAGATTTTGCGATAACCCGGCATCGTTTCCATCACCTTGCCGACAGCCTCAAACAACGGATCTATTGCAGCGGTATCATTATACTCGACATTAAGTACATCCATGTTATTGAGAAAATCCCCTTCATAGTCCATGGCGACCTTCGCCAGAACAAGCGCATTCTCCAACTCGGCGATCCGCTCCCGGTAATATTCCTCGACGCTCATGCCGGTATTCGGGATCACCTGCGTGCAGCGGTCATCGTATAGCTCGACCATGGAAAAATCCTTCTCGCAGGTAATCGGAAGTAAGCACCCTAGATGCTTCCGACACCAGTCGGAAATGGCGGTATAAGCTGCCATGTAATCATGATGAGATTGCCCCGAACACACTCTTGCAGTGAATATTTTCACAGTCACGCCTTCTGCCAGAAGCTTTTTTACCCGCTCCGCCATTGCCGGCACCGGCTCGCCGATATGCTCCATGCCTTTCCAGCCGTCATAGTGCGCCAGTGTTCCATCGAGGTCGACGCCAACCCACCGCTTACCCACCGTATCAATCTTGTTGTTGCTCATGATTTCCCCATAATTGTTTTAAAAAATTGATCATCTTTTTTCTTTCCATAACCGCGAAATACATTAATCAGCGCCAATTCCTCATCGGTAAATCCGTAACCATGCTTACAAGTGGCTCTCAATACCTCATTGGCCTTTTCCAATTCAGTGATCCGATCACGCATATTTTTTGAGTCGGAACCCATCATGTCACTGTATTCGCGTCCCAAGCGGATATAATCGGCCAGCAATGCGATGAGTCCATTATCACCGAAATGATTATGCGTTTCCCTGGTGATGTAAATCAATGCGGCACGTTCAAGGTCAGTCATGGACCGTTCACACCAGCGACCATTTACTGACTGTAGTTGAAACTGTTCTTCACTCATAATTCAGCCCTCTCGTTAAGCCATCTTGCAATACACTTCGCACATGATACGCTTGTATCCACGCACTCATAAGGGGTGGGACAGAAGCTATGCTCACACAAATAATTCGCCGTTGCATGTAGATCGTCGTCGCCCAGCTGGGCTTTCCCTTGCAGCCGTTCGAGATTTGTATAGTCGGCTTTTTCACCCATGCTCATTTTTTACCTCTATTGATTTCCAAAGTCATGGTAATGACCTTCATATTTATCTTCATCTTCCCACATCCAGGAATCGAGGTTGTCTTCTATATCGAATGATTGCCGTGTTTTAGTCGCCCCCTGACGCTCTCGCTGCAGGTGGCGAGCAGAATCCAGCAGAAAGCGATATCGCTCCGCAAAATATGAATCCTGCTCGTACATCCATAGAAAATAAGCGGGATCACTGATTGCCACTTCACAAACAGTCTTCCCCTTATGCTTCCCGAATTCCAGCATATCGTCACCATGAAATATGGATTTTTCCCGTATCGCAAACTTTCCGCTCATTCAATCACCTCCAACACTCCGCATGGCGAACCGTCGAGTTGTTCCCAGTGTGCAGATAGCGAACCCTGTAATTCTGCATCGTACCAACCATATCCGCCATAGGATGGACGCTCCAGAGAAATACATCTTTGCCGAGGGTTGTCGCGATCAAAAATAAAGCATTTCTCATATCCTTTTTGTATTCTGATCTTTATATATTCCGGTGCTTCCTCAAATGTCCACGGGCGAACTCGTGCCGGTTTCAGTTCGGAATCCCGTTGAGGTCCACAACCGCTTTGAAACTCGACCTTCGGCATGGGGCCTCTGGCTTCCTGAATAATTTCAACAACTCTGCCGAATCCGTTCTGTTCATGCCATACCCATTTACCGGGCTGGCACCAGTCAGACAATTTCGGAGACCGTTCAATCAAGCTGTTGCGCCAATTGCGCGGATCGCATACAACAGGCAATTTCACAAATTTGCTTTCTTTTCCGGCATTCGCCGACCAATGAGCTGTGGGAGTAGATATTTCCCAGATACATGGCCGTTTTTCCCATCCGAATACACTACCGTCCTGATTGACCGTCAATGCAAACACCCAATCCGGACAATCCGGGTGATCAAACATATCAACCGTCAGTTTCGGCAATCGCTTTTCATCCGACAGGTCCGAACCGTCCGATCTGTCCGGCCTGTCCGATTCTTTAATTTCCCGCCAGTTTGTGATACCACCCTCATAAAGACAATGCCTCGGTTCGAGTTTACCTTCAAAACGATGCTTGATCAGGCATCCCTGACATTCAAACTTACTCATCATCTTCCTCCTCATCATCACCCGGAAGCCGGGCCAATTCAACTTCATCGGACAGATCGCGGCACTCGGGATCGCCATCTTCATGACAGGCCAGCAGCCCCCAAATAAAGCCACGCAGTTCTGCAAGTTTCTTGAACAGCCGGTCATGATCAATGTCGATATCGCCGGCCCAGTCTTTTTCCGTTGCCACCTCGACTACTTCATTGAAAGCTTCGGCAAGATTGCTCCGCATGCCGTTGAAACAGACCTGCATCATGCCAGGTTTCGGTTCCTGTTTTTCAATACCGAAGTGCTCAAGGCATTTTATGGATCTTTTGAATCCATACATGTCATCAGTATCCTCGAAGCCACCATCGACGCATTCATGATAACGGCCACATTGATACTGACCGTCTTCTTTGTATATATAGGGACATTCCGGGGAACAACGTTTCGTATCCTGCTCGTAAACGGCGATTGATATTACTTCCTGTCTTTTTAAGGTTAATTTCGGCATATTTCCTCTCCATTGTTATTTTGTTTGCCGATTTAATTTCGGCACATTGATCGGCAGCGGAGCATCGGAATAGAGATATGACGCTCCAGAGCCGCCCCATTCCACCGCTGTTCCCTCGGCGGTGAAGAACCGGATACCGGGATTGTTGTTCCCATACGTTCCGTCCAAGTCGGCTGTCGGCTCCATACAGCAATTGCCGTTTACATGGAGGTTGTGCTTGAACTCCGGCAAAATGTAAGATTGCGTACTGGATGGCTTCCCATCCGTAACATAATAACCGATGATATTGCCATGGTTCACCAGGTAGACATAACAAGGCAAATTCGGCTTGTCCCAGCGGACAGCCCATTTGGAAATCGTCCGCCGCTCCTGGTGATAGTTGATAGCCGGGATCGGACTCGAAGCCTGGGCATTGGCAAGGTTCGACCTCTGAGCCTCGCGTTCACGCGCTTTGGGGCTCTGTTTGTCGCAACCGCTGAAAACCATCGCCAGCAGTATCGTCGCAAAAATAAATATCGTCTTTTTCATTTATAATAATCCTTGTGATTTATTGTTGAATTCAAAGAGCTTGTTGATGAAATCAGGCAAGCTCTTTGAGCGCTGCGGAATTATTCCATGGAATTCAGAATTCCCTGCAATTCTTCCTTGGATTTGCCGCGAAGTTCCACGTCATCCTTATCGGCCATGATTTCCATGATCCGCTGCTTCTGAACACGCCGTTCATGCGCCTTCACCCGGGCCAGTGCTGCAGACTGTTTATCCGCCACGATATGCTTGATAATGGCGATACACACTTCCAGTTCCAGGGATTCGCCGGAGCGGGTTGTCAATAGGCTGCCTTCCTGTTCTTTCTTGAGTTCCGTGTTCAACGTCTTGTAGATCTGATCCAGATCCTCCACCGAGAGACTGTACAAGTCCTCGACGGCGATGAGGCCACGGTACGGGAAACGGAGTTTGTTTTTGGCGGCGTACTCGAAAATGTTGATGTTTTCCATGATGTTTTTCCTTTTTTTATTTAGAACAGGATCTTGATGATCCGTTCGGTTTGACCTTTTACTTTGACGACCAGCTCTGACCGTTTCGTGGACGAAAATCCGAGGCCGGACAGTTGATCTTCCGTGAAAGCGACTTTTGCTTTGGCTCCGAGAGCTTCGAACACTTTCCGGTGTTTCTCCAGCTCCGGTTTGAGAAACTCATTATAGAAGCCGTTCGGCTCTTCCGGATTTACGCAATCTTTCAGCATAAAGAGGTAGTGACGATGGCCGATTCCCTGCTGTTCGTCCCAGTAATTGGGGCTGAACATGACAACGGACACTGGGACGAACTGGTTTGTCGAAATACCCCAAAGTTCGCGGGAAGCGACGCTGGACGGCAGCTTCTCCACGATGCTAAACATTTCGTCGGCATTGAGCGTGACTTCCGCGACCTTGACATTCTCGCCCTGGCGAAGTTCATTCGAATAATCGAAGGAATAAATCTGGCCGTCGAATTCGATTTCCGCACGGAAGCCGCCACGTCCGCCGTTGTGCGAGAAGTTGCGGACAAAGAACTGATAAGTTCCGGTCCGCATCCGATTACGGGTAGGCCAGGTGATGTTTTCCACCGCCGGAGTTCCCGGGCGCGGAGTGATGATATCGATATCCAGTTCCCCTCCCGTGGAGCTGCGCTTTTGACCGAAGTAGATGTGCTCTCCATTCGGTTCATGACAATGGGCATCGAGGTCGTTTCCGTCGTGTTCTTTGCCGTCATTCCACTGTATGGAGAAACGCAGATCTCCGGTCACGCTGCCGCCAGCCGCTTTGACCCGCTCCTTGAGCATACTGTCGGTCATGTTGCCGGAGTAAGCCCAACTGAAACCATTGTCCCACTTGAACATGGTTTTCGCTTCTGCGTTCACCGGAGCGATCAACGACACCATATTGGAGGCGTGTTTGTTTTCAAAGTATACTTCCAGTTCCACCGCGTCAGGAAGAACATCGTTCACGAACTTATCAACCGAAAGTTCTTCCAATTTGGAGAATTTTTTGGGATTGCTCTTAGTCTCTTTGCCCATTTCGGCAAAAATATCCGAAGCTCCTGCGATACGCCTAGCCGAGTCCTTGTTTGAAAACAAAATATTGTTCACGGTGATGTCGTCAAGCTTCGCATACCGGCGCGGCAGCGAATCGAGATAGCCAAGATCGGTAATCGTCTTTTTTGCATCATCCAGCATCCGCTGGGTATAGATAGCCTTGGGGCGTTTGTAGTTTGCCGGCGCGACAATCGCCTCGTATTTCCTTACCGCCGTGTCGAGATCTTCGCCGGAACTGATATCGACAAGCAGTACTCCGATGCTGTGATTACGAATACGCCCAATTGCCCCGCCCACATTGACGGACTTTTCCCAGGCGAACAGTTCTCTCGCGGAGTCCCCGGCGAGCCTGTCGTAGAATTTTTTGTATTTCAGAAAATCAGTAAGAGCGGCCTTCCATTCTTCGCCCTTGTACAAAGAGTTCTGCCGAGTCAGCTCCAAAACGGTGAGAATACTGTCTTCGGAAATCTCATCGAGTGAACGCTTGAACACATTCTTTGTATCGCGGCATTGTCCCCGAACAGAGTCGATGGTTTCCCGCCCCTGATGCTGATACGCCTGGGGAATCTGAATTTCAAAGTGGTCAAACTTCGTCGTGACCCCGTCTTTGTTTTCAAAAGTCGTTTTCGTCCCGTATTTCGGGAAGGCGCTTCTGAACACATTCACAATCGGTTTGCTTTTGACATATTTCGCCAGAGCATCCACAACAGCCTGATATGCGGGGTCACCGGCGGCGAAATCCCATACACTCGTGACAATTCCGTCCCTGATGGAGACAATGTCGCCAACATTTTTCACAAAATGACGGCAGCAACCGCAATCGTGTTCACTTCGCACACGGTACACAGGATTGCTTCCTTCCGGGAACGATGCCAGATAAAGTTCCCAGAGGGCGTCCTTGTTAACGTCCGCCACATACAGCGGGATTTCTCCCTTGGTCATTCTCTTGAAATGCTCTGAAAAAGCATCTCGAAATTTTTTGAACTCCATACCTTCTACTCCTTGTTTTCGTAGCTCAGTTCAATTTGATAAGGCAAGTCCATGGCCTTCCACTGGGCCTTGGTATTCATCATCCGGGATTTTGAATTGTACTCGGCGATCATCGACTCCAACACCATCCGGATACCTTTTTCTTCCGGAGTGCCGGCGGCGATTTCCGCCTTTTTACGAGTGGCCTTGATCTCGTCATGCATCGAGTAGAACCACTCGTATGACTGAACCCGGACACGGGCATCCTGAATGATATATTCCTGCCGGATATCGTTGACTCGCCGCGCATTCCAGCGATGAAAAATCGGCGTCATCGCCAAAACAATGGCGGTCAAGGCCAGCCCAATAATAAATCCCTTAAACAAAAAATCCTTCATAATTTTCCTTATGGTTTGTGGTTTGAGTTATCAGGTTTGAGATGGGGGGAGATTTTTCCAAACCCCACGCCCCAAACCTCAAACCGGAAGTTGTTTCGCCTTCCGCATTCTCGGCATCAGATACGGTTCGCCCTGGGACTCGACCGTGTAAGCGGCAATGACTTCATTGCTGATCTCGTGATCCCGGCAGAGCTTGCTCCAATCGGTTCTCTGGGTGACCCGTCCGGCTTGGACCCGAAAATTGGCGCTGCCGCCGGCGGCCAGAATCGCGCTTTTGAATGCGGATGTCCGCTCATCCAACAGTTTTTCCAGCAGTTTGGCTTTGCAGAGCATTTCATCCGCATGTGCAACAACCTCTTCCATCGGAAAATCCTTTTCAATCCCTTCCAGCCCGAAAGCCTCAGCAGCCCTCCACAAATGTTCCTTGTAGACCCGGCAATTTCCTTTGTTGCAGTACCGGCAATTGTCCGGAGTGCAGTTGTAGTCGGCCTCGGTCGCGTTTTTCGCACGGTCGCAAACCGCTTTGATTTCGGCAATCAGTTCCGGCAGTTGTTCCCGGTGGAACTCCGCCTGACCGTCATAATCGGCATAACCGTAAACCGGCTGGACAATCAGCACATAAACGACCATCACCTGCGGAAACTTCTGAAAAATGCCGACTACATACGCTTTGGTCTGCCGGTTGTCGGCGGCCCGAGTAACCTCGTAACTGCCGAACTTCCAATCTTTCAGGTTGGCAAGCTCTCCGAGAATTACCAGGTCATCCAAAGTCCCGGCGGTCAGCAATACATCGCCATCCCATATTTCCACATACAACTCGTGGTAATGTTCCAGTTTCCGGTACGGTTCGATATGCTCCCGGCGGATCAGATCGATCATATCCTGCTCTTTGCCGGGAAGTTGACTGTAAGCGCCATCGTCATAAATGGCGCGATGCAGCAGATCCCCGCGCTCGGCGTAATCTCCGTCAGGGCTTTCCCAACCCTGACAGATTTTGAAACTGATAGGACAGTTCGCCAGCCGTTCCAGTTTCGACGGCGACATGGGATGATGGTTATTACTCACTTCGCCTCCTCTCCGAATAATGAATCGCTCCCATTGTTGCCTTCGGTATGACCTGCCGATTCTTCCGCCGGCACCGCCTCCACGTCGATGGCTTCATCATCGCCGGCCACACCTGCGGCCTGGGCAAATTTGTCATTCGCCGCCGGACGCATTTTCGCGATGTCGGCGCTGTAATCGGAATCATCGGATTCGAACATGTCCCGTTGTTCGGCTGAAAGCGGGAGCCATTTGGAACAGCGGCGAAAAACCGTTTTCTTCGCCATTTCCTCGAAATGGGTCATCCACGGGCAGGATTTGCCGAATCTCTTCGCGCCTTGATAGGCACTTGAGCACTCCATAATCTCTTCGATCTCTTTCCGTGACATGGTTTCATCCTTGTAGGTTCCATCTTTGAATTCCACATGACAATAGAAAAGATAGGCTTCGCCGCGATCTTCGCGCCAGTTCGGTTCATGCACGGTAACTTTGCCCAGTTTCCATTCGAATTTATCTTTTTCGCAGACTTTTTCCGCATGGATCGTGCTAATTTTGCCGGACCGCATCGCCAGCTCGCACAATCCCTGATACATCGGAATCAGTGTGATGTCATAAGTTCCGGTATTGCCTTTCTTGTAACAGACAATCGCCGCCCGGCGGTTATCCGGTTCCAGTCCCATTTCCGCTATCCGCATGAAAACTGACAACACGCTCGCCTGGTTGCGGTTGTCCATAAACGCCTCCATCAGCGTTTTGTCCTTATTCAGCGCGGTCAACATCATCCGGCAATACCGCTCCGGTTTGATGATTTCCGGCAGCACCTTGGCAAATTGCCCCTGCATCTGATTGACGATAAACGATGCGGTTTTCGGTTCAGATTTCACAACTTCATTACTCATACTAATTTCTCCGTTACCTTTTTATGGTTTGGGGTTTGAAATAAAATTTCCAACCCCTTTGCTCTTTACTCTTTTATCTTTTCTCTTAGCGAAGCGATGCCTCGCCGTCTTCGATAATAATGCTGCATTCATCGCCCTTGGAAACGCGGGTGGCGATGACCTGCAGGTCTTCCGCCATCAGCCATTCATTGAATTTTTCCAGCGTCGCCAGATCCATGGCCTCGAGTTTATCCATCAGCACGAAACCGCACTGCGGATTCAGGGCCTTGACGATGGAAGTCGCCACGATCAACTGCTCGGCACCGCTCATGCAGTCCCACTTCTGGCCGTTGTAGTAGAGAATCGCGTTTTTGACCGTCAGGCCGGGCAGAGGCATTTTTACGCTGTCCAGCAATGCCATGATATCGCGCCGGACCTGTTCGACCTCAGCAGTCAGCCCGTCGTAACGGTCCTGCTGGGCTTTGGCTTCGGCAGCCGCCTTGCCCTGTTCAACGTTGCCACGGTACTTCGCGTTTTCGGCTTCCAGTTTTTCAATGTCCGCCGTGAATATTTCCAGGTCGATATCCGCCGGAAGTTTGGCGACTTCATCAGCCAGGGCGTCGCGTCCCGCTTCGATGCTCTTTGTTTGGCTCAGCATTTCAACACGTTTTTTCAGACGGAGATCAATTTCAAATCCGATTTTACCGGTTTCATTCTGTTTCTGAATCAGATAATTTTTAAGCTCGCCGATTGATCTTTCGCGTTCTTCGAACATTTTCATCAAACAGGCCCCAGCCTGGATGATGTGATGTTTGAATTCCGAAAAATCATGATAGCCCGCAAGATCATCAGCTATCTTGTACATCCGGTTCTGCAAATTCCGGAAATTTTCATGAAGCTCCGGATCAACAGGATGATTGCTGCGCCCTTCAATCTTTTTTTCAATATCCGCTACTTCCTCAATGACGGAGAGCCTTTTTTTATCCAGATTGCCAGTGGCATTGTCAAATTCATGCAGTTGCTGATGATTTCCCGCAATTCTGTAGGTCAATTCTTCCAGCTTCCGCCGTTTTTCCGCATTGCAGTTGTTGGCGGTCACCGCTTCCTGCTGCCGGGCGATCACGGTGGATGCGGAAATCTCCGCTCCCGGCGCGTCATGATAATACGCCAATTCATCGGCATGCTTCTTCTTGGATTCGGCCACGCGCCCAACTTCGGTCCGCTCGTCATAAAGCGCCTTTTCCTTGTTTTCCAGTTCGGTCAGCTTGTCTTTGATGCCGAGAACATCCAACAGGATAAACGCCTTGTCTTTGTCGCTGGAGTTCATGAAGCGCGGCAGATCCAGCGCAAAGGCGCTGATGAACTCATTCAGCAGTTCCTGACCGGCCTTTTTCCCTTCCGGGTCACTGACCTTCAAGCTGGAATTCTTGCCGTGCCGCTCGACCGTCAAGCCGTTGGACAACGTGATTTTCGTCCCCGGCGGATTCACGCTGTCCGCATTCTGGGGATTGCTGGGAGCAAACTTAGCCCCGCCCAAAGTCCAGGCAATACTGTCCAATACCGAAGTCTTGCCGTTGCGGTTGTCGCCGCCGATGATCGTCAATCCGGATTCAGTCGGCACAAACTGCACCATCCGAATCCGCTTGACGTTTTCCGCCTGGAAACTTGTAATCTTAACCATTTGTTATTTCTCGCTTTTTCGTAGTTACTGAATCAAATTGAAGTTTAAAACCGCCAGAAGCAGAGCCTTCAGCGCGATACGCGAATACTTATTGCCGGATTTATCATAGAGATACTCATCATCTTGAATGGATAACTTCTTTCTCTTGCCGGCCGATACCGACCCTATTGATCCTTTTGCCATTTGCCGGAGTCCTTCTTCATTGTGTTGATGGTTTCATCGAGTTCAAGCTTATCGACAACATCCTCGCCGTGGATCGTCATGACCAGCATCGCCAACTCCGGGCACGACATAAACTTAGGCATGCTCATGCCGCAGTAGGCCGCCGCGTACGTTTTCGGCAGCAGGCGCGGCCACCGCTGACCGCAGATTTTCGCCAAAGTCGCTGTGCCTTTCATGAGCAAATCTCCTCTGATGGTTTTTCCGTTTTATCGACAGCCTTCCGCCCTTTCTGCATGTGCTTCCAAACCGTATCAAGCCGGAGTCCAAGACGTTTTGCGGCGGCTTTCGCCTGAATTCGCCTGAATTTACGCATGTGCCACCTCACCGAAAACTTCGTTCATGTCGATCACAATTCCGCGACAATAGAGCCCACCGTCCTCCATAATATCGAAACTTGCCGCCGGCGCGTCTGTGGTAATCAGGAATGAGCCCTCAAATCCCGGCGGACACCATTTGGCCCCGACTGTAATCAGCTTGTTATTCTTCTGCCACTCCAGGAAAAACACGTCGTTCTCATGCTCCTCAATGAAATCTTCATCCCAAATTTTTTTGTCGGGCGAAATTTTCACTTCGGCTCCATTCCAAGCGCCGACCTCATCCCGGATCACTCCGGCAAATTCAAGCAAGTCATCGCTTGCGCCGTACACGATCAGCAAACCGCTCTCGCATGCCTCCCGCTCTTCCACCGCCGAAAATTCCTCGCGATACTCGCGACCATTGAGTTTCGCGGCCAATTCTTCTTTCGTCATTGATTATTTCTCCATTTTAAAGGTTAGTTCTTACTGAAAATCAAAAATATCGCCAGGCCGATAAGCGCGGCCAGCAAAATCACTCCCCGAACCAGCAGAATGATTTTGTCACAAAATTCCTCCCGCCCAACTCTGATCATAAACTCCCGATGCCCCCTTGCAAATACCTTGTCCCGCTCCGGACAAAGACTAATGACTCTTTTTCCCATGTAATTCATTCCCAAACCTTTGCTCTTTTCTCTTTGCTCTTTCCTCTTGCCGACAGGCAGTACAGATGCGATCTTCCCCCACCAGTTCCTCCCCGTACCAGCCCTTGCACAGATCGCACTGGACCAGGTCGGCGCAGTTCGGACACAATCCATTCTCGTTTTTCTCAAGCGCCAACCGGATAACCTTCTCGCCGCATCCCTCGCACCGGTACCGGATGAAGTTCTCCGCCCGACACATCCGGCAGTCGTCCTCCCCGCAATTACAAGACTCAACCCGCTTCATCGCCTCTCCGCCCTTTTTCTCTTTGCTCTTTTATCTTTTCTCTAGAGCGCAGCGATTCATATCTTTAAATAAGTTGATAAAATAAATCTGCCCTTTGCCGGTAATCTTCGGCGTTCTGGTGAGATGCGATACCCCATTGTTGTCAAAACGGGACCCCTCTTTGATCTCCATCCATCCCGCTTCAATGCTGCGCTGAGTCGGCAGATTGCGCTGTTCGCCGAAGCGATGGATATAACCATTCTCCCGCAGATATTCAAAGAAACGGTTCTGCCCGATGATATACCCGGTGGATTGATTGATCAGTTTCGCCATTTCACCGACCAGAATGGAAGTCTGGGCGATTTCTATGGATTCGGCAAACACAACCCTGGAGCGGTCCGCCGCCACCTGATCTTCCAGTTCCTTCCGGCGAGCCCGCTCATCCTTCAAGGCCGTCAGGGCTTCGATCATCCTGGCGGGATCGGCCAGCCAGTTCTCCAAAACCACCGGAGCCACATAAGCCCCATGCTTCCGGATCGACGGCAACACTTCCGCCGTAACCCACTTCTTGAACCGCTTCGCCTCCGGCTTATTGCTGCCGATGATAGAGTTATATAAACCGGATTCATTGATTAGAGTCGAGTTCATATTCATACCTGCCAATTTAGCAGATATGGTTTCATCACCATCAAGTCTGCGTGTCATCATGGCAGTTTCAGAATATCCGAGAATTTCGGCAATATCTTTGGCGACAAACCACGGCTCATCGTTGATTTTGATTACACGGATTTCAGCGGCTTCTTCAAATTTGAAAACGGACAGTTGATGCATTTCGTTCATTTTATTCTCACTAATATATTTGCAATACCTATTAATAACTTGTTAATTGTAAATAATTCTCCAAAACCACAAACCATGATCCAATGTATTTATTCATTCGCCACTCTCCGTGTTCCTCCGTGAAACTCCGTGTATAATCGCATGCTTATTTCAAGCTCTACCTGTCGTGTTTGCTGTTTGTAAATTGAACTTTTTTACTGCCGCCATTCCCCCCTCGGCAAACTTGCGACTGAAAGCGACTCTGTTTAATTCTGATTTTTGCAGTTCCTCTTCAAATTCAGTCCTGAATTCCTGGGATTCATCAAGGATACTCGGGCGAAAGTAATCACTTTTCCATTTTTTATTCTTCATCTTGAATCACAATCCTCTTTTGAAATTTGTATTGTATTTGGATTATGTTTATATTATAATCACAAAATCATCAAAGTCAATACAAATATTTGTAAAATTTCATAAAATATTTTGGATTTCATATGGATTTATTTTGGATTTGATTTATATTGTTATATGTAACTTTTAAATCAGGAGTTATTTCTATGGATGCCGAACAAGAAAAAATCATGAACGCTCTGGAGCAATATAGGACTCGCGAACATTTAACTGCGAAAGAAATTGCCCAAATGCTCGGAGTATCGCAAAATACCATGACGAATTGGAAAAAAGGTCTTTCGGCAATGTCTACGCAAAATCGCCGGGCTGTCGGAAAGCTTGTTGTTAATTTCAACGAAAATGCCGCTCCATCCCTTCCCAAAGTACCTGATACTATTCAGAATACCCCGGAATTGCTTCTCTGTATCAAAGATGCTATGATGCGCCAGGGACTGACTAGTGCTGCCGACCTGAATCGTTATATCGGCTATGACTCTGCCCATTCCCTGGAGCGACTTCTCTCTGGAAAATTGAATTGGTTTCCTGATGTCCTCTCCTGTGTTTTCGATCATCTGGGGATCAATCATGATGATGCACCCATTACTGCGACTGAACGGGAATTGCTTGCTCCGGAAGGAATTTTCAAGGAAGGCGGTAATTTGGTTCGCCCGGTGCCGGTAGTGGACTGGGCCAATGCTGCCAGCTATATCGGTGGCCTGGTCGGAGGAGGAGGTTCCCTGCAGAAATACTGGGATCCCGAAAATACCAAAACCGTTCCGGCCCCTATGGGGACTCGCAAAGGAACCATGGCCTTTCAGATTTTCGGCGAATCAATGGAGCCCAAATTGATTGACGGCGATAACGTTCTGTGTTATCCGGTGACGGATATTCAGGATATTTCAAACGGCAAGATCGTTATCGCCAAATTCTCGGAAAGCTATCAAAAATGCCCTGACTGCGTTGTCTGCAAGCGCTTCCGGAAAAATCGGGATATCATCTGCTTGACCAGCGACAACAGCGCTGGCCGCAATTTTGACGACATAAAGCCTCAAGACATCGCCTGGATCGGCGTCGTCACCGGCAAATACAACGACGACTTTTGACGCGAATAAGCAGGGAGAGAATACTCATATGCTGGTAAAACGTGGAAAAATTTATTATGCTCGGTTTCGCTTCGGCAGAAGAGAGACTTGGATTTCTACGGAAAAAACCAGTGAGCGAGCGGCCCAGAAAGTATACGAAAGGCTCGATACCGAATTCAAGCAAAAACGAATAGCCAAACAGATTTCCGAGGCTTTGATTGAACAGGCAAAATTGCTTGCCCTGAAAAAAATTACTCAAGGGCAAGCCCAAAACAGCTTGAATGCCTACGAAGCAACCATTATGGCAGAAGCTCTTGGAATTGTATCAGACTTCTTGCCGACTCCTCCACTTACAGCCCAGGATTTATGGGATAAGTATCTTGCCTTGGATCCGGATTTGAAACCATCCACATTAAAGACCAAACAACAACGGGTAGGTAAATTCATTTCTTGGATTGGAGATCGCGACTGCAAAGACATCTCAGAGCATGATTGCCGCAAATTTCTTGATACCGTTGGAAACTCCTCGCTTACCCGCAATCACTATATCAGTGAACTTTCCAGCGTCTGGAAAGCCACATCATCCATTAAAAACCCTTGGGGCGAACATTTGCGTGAAAAAGCGATCGTCGAACACAAGAAACCATTCAAACGAGATCAGGTTGCCGCCATTCTGAAATACTGCCGCGAAAACAATCTTCCCTTCTGGCACTCAGCCGTAACCATCGGCTACTATACCGGGTTGCGCCTGATCGACGTGGTCAAATTTCGCCGCGATCAAATCACCCCGGATGGCTTTGTCGACCTGATTCCCGAAAAAACAGCCCGAACAGATCGCCGGGTCCGCATTCCTCTGCAGGAAAGCCTGAAGATTGAATTGGCAGGCATTGCGCCAATGGGAAACTATTTTTTCCCGGATGCGGTCAAGAAATACGATCAGGACCGAAGCAAAATAACAAATGAATTTCGCGCCATCCTCGATGCCACAAAGATCTACGAAAAAGGCTACGGCTTCCACTCGCTTCGTCACACCTTTGTCACGGAAGCCCTGCAAGCCGGCGTCGACATAAAACACGTTCAGGCCGTCGTCGGCCATGATGCCGTGGAAGTAACGGAAGGTACCTATTATCACGGAGAAAAACACGCCGACCTGTCAGCCTAGGGCGGGCGGGGGGGGGGGGGGGCGTGGTGGGGGCGTGGGTGGGGGGGGACGGTGGGGTGTGGGACGAGAGTGAGGAGATTGAGCAA
>JAVBRM010000136.1:0-77520 GCA_031548025.1 Victivallaceae bacterium
CAACCTGATTGAATTCATGGATAAATACCACGCGATGAAAAGCCTCGCTCCCCGCGACGTCGTGGCCCGTGCCATTGACCGCGAAACGAAGGAACGCGGCGAAGAATGCGTTTTTCTGGATATCCGCCACCACAGCGAAGAAACGCTCAAGTTGCGTTTACCCAATATCTTAGCCAAATGCCTCGAAGCAGGCATCAATATGTCCCAATACCTGATCACGGTCGTGCCCGCCGCGCATTATTCCTGCGTCGGAGTACGCACCGACGTCAACGGTTACACCGGCATGCCGGGTCTGTACGCGGCCGGCGAAGTGGCCTGCACCGGACTCCATGGAGCCAATCGCCTGGCCAGCAACAGTTTACTAGAGGCGCTGGTGGTACCGCGCTTCCTCTGTTCGCATATTCTCGAGAACAAGGAGAACCTGACCAAGTCCCGTCCCAGCGACATCAACCCGGTCTGGAGCTGCGGCGCCGCCACCAATTCCGACGAAATGGTGGTGATCTCGCACAACTGGGAAGAAATCCGCCGTTTCATGTGGGACTATGTCGGAATTTTCCGGACCAACCGCCGCTTGGAGCGCGCCAAGGCCCGGATCAAGCTCCTGACTTCCGAGATTGAAAAATATTACTGGGACTTTCTGGTCAGTCGCGACTTATTGGAACTGCGCAATATTGCCTGTGTGGCGGAGATCATCATCGACTCAGCCATGTCGCGGAAGGAAAGCCGCGGCCTCCATTACAATGCCGACTATCCGCTCCTCGACTCCAATCTGGACCTCGCGGACACCATCATTCAGCGCAACTTTAAACAACTATGATTCAGAAACTTACCGTCGCACCACACATCACTGAAATTATCCGGCGCCTGCAACAGGCCGGTTACGAAGCCTACATCGTCGGCGGCGCCATCCGCGACCTGATGCTCAAGCGGATTCCCAAGGATTACGATATTTCCACCTCAGCCCGTCCGGAACAGGTCAAAGAAGTTTTTGGCCGCAAACGCACTATGATCATTGGCAGGCGGTTCCGGCTGGTCCACCTGTACCATGGCGAGGAAATCATTGAGATCAGCACTTTCCGGCAGGCCCCCGAAAAAACCGGGCAAATCCAGGAAAAAGCCATGGCCCACCAGACGCCGCAGAATATGATTTTCAGCGACAACGACTTCGGTACCGCCGAAGAGGATGCCTGGCGGCGTGACTTTACCATCAACGCCCTGTTTTATGATCCGCTGACCCAAAATATACTGGATCACACCGGACAAGGCATTGAAGATATGAAAATGGGCACGGTTCGCGCCATTGGCGATGCCGCCCTCCGTTTTGAAGAAGACCCGGTCCGCCTCCTGCGGGCCTTGAAACTGGTCGGCCAATACGGTTTCCGGCTCAGCGCTGAGACCGAAGAAGCCCTGTTCAAACAGATGCCGTTGATCATTCACGCCGCGCCATCGCGGTTGACGCTGGAATTGGAAAAAATCTTCAAAGGCGTTCATAACCATAAGATTCTCCCGGTTTTCCAGCAATACGGACTGTTGAAATTTTTCCTGCCCTATCTTGACGCCAACTGGCACAAACCGGCAGCCGCCTATGCGATAAAGCTCCTGGCCGAACGCAACCGGCGGGTCACCGAGGGGCTCTTCCGCGACAGTATATCCGTGGCAATTGCCGCTCTGGCCCTTCCGTTCATCGAGCAGCGCATGGACAGCCCATGCGGCAAGTTGTGGATTTACGAACCGCGGATCAACAATGTGATCCCCCAGCTTCTGGAATCCGTGTACAGGCCGCATATTCTGATTAAGCGGCTGAGCCAGACGGCCCACCGGATGATCGCACTTCAGACCGCGTTTGAAAAGCCAGAAAAGGCCGGCAGAATCACCGGCCAGACCGGTTATTTGCATGCCCGCGAGCTGATGGTCATCCAGAATACAGTTTCCTGGCATAAACCGGAACTCGAAGACGCGTGGCCCGTGGAACCGGCCTTTGCCTCCCGGAAAAACCGGCATCACAAGAGACGCGGCAACCGTCACCGCAATCCCCAGCAGCCGGACATAAAAACCCCTGCCGGCAACTAATGTCGATCCTTAAAGGCTTGGGAGTTCTGCTGCTGCTCTGCACCTTGTGTTCGTGCTGCCAGCAGCCGGCTATTCTGCTGTTCGACGGGGAAATCATCATCGATCGCGTTTCCGGTGAAAACGATAAGTATGCGGCCCGCTGCTCTCTACGGAAAAGAACCGGTTCACCCGGTTCCTCCAGCAGGGACGAAACCCAACGGATAATCCCCTTGGAACTGACTGACAATGTCTGCCATGAATACCGTTCCCATATCACCGACAAGAACCTCTACCGCACCATCTTTACCCATGAGGGTGAAAAGCTTACCCTTATCCATGGCGACGGCTTACTTTGGCGAATCAAAGTCCGTCCCTTGGACTCGGAACGACTTCATCTTACCGGATTCCTCATCGAAACCGAGGCCGACGGCCCGCGGCTGTATCCGATCGAGATGGAATGCCGCCTCGGCGAGTGGACCCAATTCATTTCCATCCGCAGAAGCCGCCGCAACTAATTTTTTTCTGCTGGGTTATTTTTTTGGAAAATATTTTTTTCGCCTGTTGACAAATAACGGGACTCACGTTATTATATTAATATAGTTCTTTTTCTAATACAATATCAAAGTGAAATCATGTCCAAGAAGTACGAGGAAGTAAAAGCATTTTTGAAGGCTGAAGCCCTGAAGTCGGAGTCCCGGCTTCGAATGCCGACGGTGGCCGAGTTGATGAAACGTTTTCGGGCTTCGCAGTCGCCGGTTATCCGGGCCGTGCATGATCTGGAGGCGGAGGGAATTCTCTATTGCCGCCGCGGCGTAGGCATTGTCAGCCGCACCGATATGCCGCCATTCAGCATTCCCGCGCCTGCCCCAACGACCAACAAAACGGAGTCGGGGACAATCGCTTTTATTGTGGTCGATTATTTTTCCAGCGTGATTTGGCGAATGACTCACAGCCTGAATGCTTATTCCCGGCAACTGGGATTAATCACCCAGAATTATTGGCTGCAGCGCGACTGCGACCGTATGCGTCTGGTGAAGGAAGCCCTTGAACTTCCTGATATCAAGGGAATTGTACTGATGCCGTCCGCCGATCGGCTGGAAGGGGAACTGTTGGACTACCTGGGAACGCTTCCGCTGCCGGTCGTTATATTGGACAGTTATTTTGTTTATGAAGGACTTGCGGATAATATATCGGTATTGCGGCCCGACGCCTATGAAAACGGCATACTTTGCATGGATTATCTTTATAAAGCCGGACACCGCAAAATCGGATTCGTCCGCTCCCTGCCGGATGGAACCATTCCGCAGCTGATGATCGAAGGGGCCACTGCGTTCGGCAATGAGCACGGTATGGAGTTGAAAGTTCTGTCCTGCGCGGTGAAATCCTGGGACAGCGTACGTGACGCCAGCCGGAAAATCACAACAGATAAACTGGATGAAATCAGGAGCGGCGGGTTCGATGCCTTGATTTATATGGGTGGCGGAGCAATTTCAGCCAACCGGATCTTCTGGAAAAATCATATCCGCATACCGGAAGACCTGAGTATCCTGGCACATGGAGATGACAGCATGTTCGATGACTGTACTCCAGCTCTGACTTCCACCAGCACCGATTTTACCCAAATGAGCTGCGATGCCTTGGATATCATTGCCGGCAAACAGGAACGGCAGGCGGAAAAATTGTATCGGGCTGTAATTGTACAACGGGAAAGTGTTGCCGAAAATAGAATGCAGGAGGTTCAATAAAATGCCGAATTTACGTAGAAAGATTTTTACACTTATCGAGTTATTGGTCGTGATTGCTATCATCGCGATACTGGCAGCCATGTTGCTTCCGGCGCTGAACAGGGCCCGTGAACAAGCCAGGCTGAGCAAGTGCCTGGGCAACACCAAACAGATCATGTCCGCCGTTTTGATGTATGTGAACGATTTTGACGACCGCACCCCGCCGTTGAATCTGGCGACCAGTTTCAGCGGCACCAATCCGTCACGCGGGAATAACTGGTGGACAAATATTTTGATCCGGGAAAAATATCTGCCGAAACCTCAGAAATGGCAGAATGAATTTGAAGGCAAAAGCGACGACGGCATTTTCGTTTGCCCGTCACGGCAGCCGAATACCAGCGGACTGATCGGAATTTATGAAAGCGCCACCAACGGCGTCAGCTATAATGTTTCCATAAAATTGGGTTTGATAAAAGAAATTTCGGCAAGGGTCCTGGTGGCCGATGTCCATAACAGCATGACTTTCTTATCGGCCAAGGCCATAACCTGGACCTATGCGACCAATCAGCGTATTTCGGAGCGTCACAACGGTGGCGGAAACGGGGGCTTTCTCGACGGACATGTCGAGCACCGCAAATATTACGACTGGCTGAACAATGCCGGCGGATGCTTTCAGAAAAACTGAGGAGATTTGAAGAAATGTTGAATTTACGCAGGGGAAATTATTTTACCCTCATTGAATTGCTGGTAGTCATCTCTATCATAGCAGTGCTGGCGGCCATGCTGCTTCCGGCATTGAACAGAGCCCGTGAACAGGCCAGGGCGAGTAAGTGCCTGAATAATAATAAGCAGATTATGTCAGCCATTTTGATGTATGCGAACGATTTTGATGACCGTACTCCGCCGGTGAATCTGGCGACCAGTTTCAGCGGTACCAATCCGACACGCTTAACTAACTGGTGGACGAATATTCTGGTCCGGGAAAAATATCTGCCGAAGCCTCAGAAATGGCAAAGTGAAAATGAAGGAAAAAGCGATGACGGCGTTTTGGTTTGCCCGTCGCGGCAGCCGAATACCAGCGGACTGATCGGAATTTATTCGAGTGTCACCTATTCCGTCAGCTATAATGTTTCCATAAAACTGGGGTCGGTGAAAGAAGTTTCGACAAGGGTTCTGGTGGCCGATGCACATAACAGCATAACTTTTTCATGGAATAAGACCACCCCTTGGACATATGCGCTCGACCAACGTATTTCGGAACGTCATAGCGGCGGCGGAAACGGGGGGTTTCTCGATGGCCATGTCGAGTACCGCAAATACTATGACTGGCTGAACAATGCCGGCGGATGCTTTCAACCAAATTGAGGAGTTTTACCATGCTGAAATCGATATTCGCAATATTCTGCTTATTTTTCGGAATAACTGCGACCCAGGCCCAGGATTCCGCACGCTATGAAGGGAAAAATTACGTGCTGGATTACAGTAAAAACATCGCACTTGAACTCAAAAAAGCGGATGGATCATTACAGCCGTTTCTCGCTGGAATCGATATCGAATGCGCCACGATGCAATGGGAGCGTTTTTTCAGTTCGTCCGGTTTCCGGGCCGTATTGAAAGAACAGACAGACGCCATGACATTGATTGAGTTTCAGTACGAATTTACCGGCAAAGACGCGGACCGGGTAACCATGACGGGAACCATTGAAGCCCGGCCGGAATGGTTGAAAATAAACCTCGGCGGTGTTTGCAAAAGCGATATCGACAAGGCGTTTTTCCGGCGGGCTAATTTCAGATATGCTTCTCCCGATGTATCGCTCTATGTGCCGTTCGCGGAAACCGGAATTCAGGATCAGCCTTACGGAATCAAGGCGGAAATGCAACCGGAATTGATATTGACTCACAATTCCGCGAGGAAACTTGGAAGCGTGAATCTGATCTGGGAAAAAAATACCGACGGTTCGTACCATACGGCTCAGGAAATCGTACTGGTGCCGTACCGGGAGAATCCGCCTTTATTCAAACGTGTCTCCAACCGTGATTATGAGGCTTGTTTTGAATTTGCCAGGCCATGCAGTGTTTTGATCGAAGGCGACCGTCCGGAATTCATTCTGCATTTCTATAACCGGACAAAGCGTAAATTCGCCGGCCGTGTCGTTCTGAAAATCCAGGATTATCTGCAAAACCATGTTCCATCGCAGGTTCTGGAGCTGACCGCCGACTCCGGTGAAATCATCAGCCGGAAAGTGGAGATTCCGGCCGCGCGATACGGATATTTCGCCATGACTCTCGAGGTTGACGGTGTTTCTGTCGCCAACCACAGTTATTGCGTCCTGCCGCCCGTTGACCGGCCACACAAATCCGGTTCCATCTTCGGAGGGATCATTTATCCGTGGAACCGCAAAACCGTGGAAAAACTGGACCTGATGAACTGGATCGGCATGAGCACGATCCGCCGGGCTTATCCGATTGCCGCCAAGGGCGCGGCATTGCCTTCCAAGCCCGCGTCCGATGTTTATACCAAGGAAGATGCCGCCCGGATCTTCCACGAACAGGAGACGCGCGGTATTGAACCTATTGCCCTGACCACTTCCATACTTGAAATGCCTGCCGGTACGTTTCGCCTGACCGAGGGGACCAACGAAGAAAACATCCGCCGCCTTCCGGTTGATTTTGCCGAACAGATGAAAATTGAATATATCAAGGCCAAACTGCATGATCCTGCGGTGATGGTCGGTTCCACGGGGACCGCGGGAGTCGATATTCACTGGTTTGAGGAAATGCAGGACAGCGGCGTGTGGGACTATATGGACGCCATCTTTGTCCACCTGCATTGTTTTCCGCGCGCTCCGGAAATCAATAACACCATGACCCGCGAGTTCTGGTTGCATGACCGGGTGACGCTGTTGCGCGAACTGATGGATAAATACGGCGAAAAACCGGTTTATGACAGTGAGAACGGTTATTTGACTCTGGACGAGAACCGGCGGGTGGAGAATTATCCGCTGCGTTCGATTTCCGAGAAAAACATCGCCGCGGCTTTTATGGTCCGCAGCTACCTGCAAAGCCTTGCTTATGGATTGAAAAACAAGATGTGGTTCAGCATTGACAGTTACGGCGGTTTCGGCATAACGGAGCGCAACCAGCCCTTGCCGGCGTATCCGGCCTATGGCGCCATGACTCTGTTGCTGGATGGTACGGAATATGTCGGGGAATTGTTGTCGCCCGGACGTGTTTCCAGCGCCATGGACCGGAACGAGGAGTTCAGCCGTTCCTGGTTCGGACAGGCCACGCCGGGATTGGAAAAGGAACTTTTGACCGCCGACCGTGAAACGGTGAAAACAGACCGCAATCCCGACTTGAAACCCTATCTCTATATACGGGCATTCAAAACGCGGGACAACAAACCGGTTCTGGCCGCGTGGGCCACCTTGAAACGTCAGGACGTGGTCAAGCATGCGGTGCCGACTCCGGCATGGAAAGATCAGAAACCGGGTACATCACTGCTCTGGAACGGCTTTCCAGTCAAGGAAGAACCCCAGCCGGTACCGGTGCGTTTCAATACCGGCGCCAAAGAAGTTGAGATAGCCGACATAATGGGAAACCGCAGCCGGGTAAAGACTGAAAATGGCTTTATCACCCTTTCCCTGAATGATTATCCGCAGTTCATTCTCGGAGCGGACGCCGGGCTTCTGGCGGAAGCCGGAAAGTTTAATTTAAGGATATTCCCCTCCGAACTGAAATCGAACAGCAACTGGAAGCCCTTGGTTCAACTGGTATTGCCGAAAGAGAAAGCGCATCCCCGCCGTAAAGCGGTTTTCGACAAGCCGAATCTTTCGGCGGTTCTGGAAACGGGCAAACCGTACCCTGTGTATGTCCGCCTGAGCAATCTGTCCGGTGAAACAGAAACGGGAACCATAACCCTGGAACTGCCGGAAGGGTGGAAATGTTCACCGGAAAAGGCAAGTTTCACCATTAAGCCGAATACGGAAAAACATATTGCCGCGGAGTTTACCGTCACTCCGGACATTGCCGCGGACAAGGTAAAAATCCGCAGTATCGTCACCTCGGACAGATTGGAAAAAATCGCCGATTCAACCATGAATGTCGGAGTGAAATAACGCTCATATCCATCCCATCGGGGTATAAAAAAGCCGCATCCTTTTGGGATGCGGCGAAATGCGGCTCGAATCAGTTTTCCGGTTGATCGGTAATGACATCACGGAGCGGGGCCTTACGGCCATGATCCTGAACCCTGTCCAGCAGGCGGTCAATCTGAGAATTGATTTTGCCTACGGCGGCATCGATGGATTCATACATATCCAACGATTCGGTCTTGGTTTCAAAGACATGGTTTTTCATGTTGACCGTGATTTCCACGATATTACGGATTTTTTCGATCTCCAGAACCACCCGCGCACTGGTGATTTTCAGGTTCGGGTGCTGAAGAACTGCGCCGAGTTTTTCGTCGACATAATTCTTCAAAAGATCGCTGACCATGAGATTCTTGCCACTGATGATAATTTGCATGTTGTACCTCCCGGGTTACATGGTGAATTGCGGTCCCAGATAAACTTCCTTGGCCTTTTCATCATTGGCCAGGAACTCACTGGGGCCCTCAAGTAATATTTGACCTTGGGTCATGATATACGCACGATCCACCACCGACAGCGTCTCGCGGACGTTATGGTCGGTGATCAGGATCCCCAAATTCTTTTCTTTCAGGCGAAAAATGATTTGCTGGACATCGTATACCGCCAACGGGTCCACTCCGCTGAACGGTTCGTCCAGCAGGATGAACGAAGGATTGGTAACCATGGCGCGGGTAATTTCCAACCGGCGGCGCTCGCCGCCGCTGAGGGTCATCGCCTTCTGCTTGGCCAGCCGGGTCAATTCCAGCTCTTCGAGCAGTTCTTCCAGACGCTGTTTCCGCTCCGCCTTGGTAATATCCAGCGTTTCCAAAATCGCCAATATATTCTCCTCTACCGTAAGTTTACGAAAAATCGACGGTTCCTGGGCCAGATATCCCATTCCCATGCGCGCCCGTTTATACATCGGGGCCTGGCTGATATCGTAACCGCGAAACCAAATATTGCCGCCGTCCGGGCGAATCAAGCCCATGATCATATAGAAACTGGTGGTCTTTCCGGCACCGTTGGGGCCCAACAATCCCACCACTTCTCCGGCATTCACATGCATGGACACTTCATTGACCACGCGCCGTCCATGATACGCCTTGACCAGTTTTTCAGCTTTAACTAAATAATCCATTTAATTGCCTTTCTACATAACACTATCACAAAATTTCACGGAGTCAAGCCCAAATTTGGATATTGTATCCGGTTTTAATTGCCCGGCTGTACCGAGCCTTCCCGGACATATCCCTTTGAGCCGCTCATTTTACCGCTTTCCGGCCAGTAATAAACAATATCATGCTCAGTCTTGATGTCGTTACGGATCAACTGAACACGTTTGGCCGGAGTACCGGTCATTTTCAGACGTTTGTCGGCCACAATGTACTCACCGCGAGTACCGACCGCACCGCTTTTTTCCTGCGGCGTCACCCGTACCAGACGTACGTTATCCAGACAGATTATCTTTTCCAGCTCTTTGCCGAAACCGAGGCTGATCTGCTTCGGCAGGGTAATCGCATCGGAATCGCGCGGCACCACCCGCGCGGGCTTGACCGGAACGACTTCCTTGAAATCCTTCAGGTAGAAGTCCATCTTATTGCAGCGCAAACCGCCTTGCGGGTCCAGCATCTTGACATTTCCCTGGAAGAAACCGAAATTCTTTTTCATCTCCACTTCGCCGTAATCGGCAAATATATGCGACTGATCGGAGAAAGTCCCCTGCTTGATTTTACCGCCGGTACCGGCCACCGTTTCCTGCGGGCCATTATCCTTGGCGTTTTTGCCGACAAAATGAACATTGCCCTCGCTGACCAGTTTTTCAACCTCACGATTGCCGAGCCCGGTTTCCCGGTCGGTGCTCTTCGGGGTCTCTTTTCCCGGGGCTTTGGGCTCAAAATACACGGTCAACTGATCGCAAGTCAGGATTCCTTTTTCATCATCCACCACCACGTCTTTCTGGCAGATGATCTTATCAACTTCCTTGGAACCGTCCAGCGGATTGTCATTCAGGACATCGCCGTTCTTTTTCTGCGGTTCTTTTTTCGGGGCATTCGGATCTTCCGCCAGATAAATGGTCATCACTCCGCAATCGAGATTCAAACGCTTGTCACGCACCCTGACCGCATCGCGGAAAACCAACTTGTCTTTCCCGTAATCGAGGTCGGAAAAATCCGATCTGATGATCGAACGGTTCGGAGTGGCGGCATCGCCGCCCTTGGCGATCAACTGGATTTCGGAATTGTGCTCAACTTCCATTTTCTTTTCATCTACCCACACCGTGATCTTGTCCCCGGCGATGGAATCTTCGCCGCGCTTCAAAGTCGGCTTATCCTTGGTCATAACCAGAATATTTTTCCGGATATCGTAATCCATCTGTCCGGCGGTAGCCCGGGAGGGCGGTGAAACCTTGCCGTCTTTGTCCTTCTCGCCATCGCGAACGACAATAACGTCGCCGGAACACCGGATCCAGGTCAAATCTTTTTTGCCGGCCGCTTCTTTATCGCCGGCCATCTTGAACAAATCAGTGCCCATCTTCTTATTATCCCCGGCATTTTCCGGCTTCACATCCGCGAAGGTCAACGCCATCTGGTGGCAATTCAAACGGGTTCCCTGATCATTGATCCGGACGTTGCCGCTCAAATTACCGCTGTTTTTCGCCATATCCATATCCAGAAATTCAGAATTGATAATGGTCGGGGGCAATTTTTCGCCGGTATCACTTTTCCGCTGCACGATAATCTCGCAGTCACGATTGCCGCGCAGACGCTCGCTTTCCCGCCAAATAGTAATTTCCGCTGCCGCCAGGCTGTCCGCGCCGCGCCGCATGACCGGTTTGCCGCCGCTCAAGGTAATTTGGCCGGAGGCCACTTCATATACGGCTTTTTCGGAATTGACGGTCTGGTCGCCTTCTTTGCGCTCTTCCTCGCTCAACTTCCGGGTAATCCGGACGTTGCCGATACAAGTAATCCGCGAAACTCCGAGGTTGCTGCCCATCAGGGATTCACGGGTAATTTCCTGTTTTTCTTTATCTTTATCCTTCGGCTTGTCGTCGCTTTTTTTCATATCGATCTCGATCCGGTCGCAAGTCAAGTGAAATTGGCTTTCATTCACGACGACGTTTCCTGTCAGGATTGCCATTTCCGATTCGAAATCAATAAACAACGAGTCCCCTGTCGCTTTTGTCGGCTCGACTTTTCCGTCCTTTTCCAGAGCTTTGGGATCAACAGTACGGATTCGGATTTCGACCTTGCTCTCGACATTGACGTTGCGGTCTTTGAAGTTGGCGCGGAACCCCACACCGTTCAGGTCAAGCATCGGCGAACGGAAAAAAACCTTTTCTTTGCCGTATGCCAACTGCTCCTGGGTGTCGATGAAAGCCTTATGCGACATAATCACACCGTCGCTGTGAATCATCCCGGCCCAATAGAGGAGAATCTCCTGGAGCGGCGCGTCCAGATCGTAAGGGTTATAATTCTCGATGTATTTGATACTGTCGACATTGACATCGCGCTTGATCAAGTCCAGAACCGGATAATCCAACTCCAGCCGGTCGGCATGGCGAATTGTTTTCTGGCTGTAGATAAAAACCTGCAACCGGCCGTCGCGGTATAGCGGCATCCGGGCCTCGATACTGGTCAGGCTCTTCAAGGTGTCGGAGGTCTGTTGAGCGGAAACGCCCAGACTCACCACGAATAATAAACTGATAATAAATCTTTTCAAGACAAGTATCTCTCCATTTGTTGGTCCCATTTACCCTGCTGCAGAAGCAGCCAGTCGATCACTTCGCGGACGGCGCCGTCACCACCGGATTTCGCCGTACGGAAATCGGCAAACTCGTCCATGTACTCAAAAGCATCCGCCACGGTCACGCCGATTCCACAACGTTTCAAGAGTGGAATATCCACTACGTCGTCCCCCATATACAAACACTCTTCGGCCTTCAAGCCGTTTTCCTTGAGCAGCACTTCAAAAGTCGCCTTTTTATCTTTGCTGTCCTCGTAAGCGAAATGCAAGTTCAGTTCCTTGACTCTTTTCCGGTTGGCATTGCACGCCCGCCCGGAAAGCACCCCGACTTTCAAGCCGGCGCGAATCGCCATTTTGATACCGTGCCCGTCCCGGGAGTTGAAAAACTTGACCTCGTCATTGGCACTGAAACCAAGCTTGCCGTCGGTCATCACCCCGTCGATATCAAGTACCAGGGCTTTGATTTTCAAGGTCTTTGATTTAAGATTCCTGATTGGCCTGATTAAATTCATAAATTTTCTTAACCTCGCTCAGGATAATCTTGATATCCTTGAAATTCAATGAATTCGGACCATCGGAAAGCGCTTTGTCCGGATTCGGATGCACTTCGGTAAACAGGACGTCGATCCCGACCGCCGCCGCCGCCCGCGCCAACGGACGAATAAACTCGCGCTGTCCGCCGGACGCATTGCCCAGGCCGCCCGGCAGTTGCACCGAGTGAGTCGCATCGAACACCACCGGCACTCCGAGACTCTTCATGATCGCCAGCGAACGCATATCCACCACCAGATTATGATATCCGAATGAAGTACCGCGCTCAGTCAACATGACCTTGTCATTGCCGGTGGCACGGACCTTTTCGACCGCGCCTTTCATATCTTCCGGCGCCATGAACTGGCCTTTCTTGACATTGACGGTCTTGCCGGAATTACCGGCGGCTATCAGCAAATCGGTCTGGCGGCAGAGAAACGCCGGTATCTGCAGTACATCCACCACCTCGGCCACCGGGCCGACTTCGATCGTTTCGTGAACGTCGGTCAAAACCGGGAGCCGGTATTTTTCCCGGATCGCGGCCAGTATTTCCAGCCCGGCCTTCATGCCGGGACCGCGGATCGAGCCGCCGCTCGAACGGTTCGCCTTGTCAAACGAAGCCTTGAAAATATACTGCACGTCGAGCTCGGCACAGAGTTCCTTCAGGTAGGCAGCAACTTCGTCGCAGACAGCCAGGCTTTCCGCCATGCACGGCCCGCCGATTAAGGTCAACTTTTTACCGATAACAACTTGATCGCATATATGAATCATATTTTCATTTCCTTTATTTTCGCTTCCGCCCGGGCCAAATCTTCCGGGGTATCAACGCCGATACTCTCGAGATTGCTTTCCAGCACATAAATCTTAATACCGTTTTCCATCGCCCGCAATTGCTCAAGTTTCTCGCAAGCCTCAAGCCGTCCTTCCGGCAGCTTGACAAAACGGTCCAGCGTCGCCCGACGGAACGCATAAATTCCCCAGTGCTGATAGGTTTTGGCTTCCAGTCCCCCTTCCCTCAGATAAGGAATGGTGGAACGGCTGAAATACATCGCGATGTTATTCGCGTCGAAAACGACTTTCACCGTATTGAAGTTTCCATCGACCTCACAACGGAGGCGCGGCACTGCCACGGTTCCCATTCCCAACTCGGGACAGTTCTTCATTTTATCGATCAATTCATCGATGACACTGACCGGAATCAACGGCTCATCGCCCTGAACATTGATGATGATATCGTAATCCGATCCCCGGACCGCCTCGCTGATCCGGTCGGTACCGGACGGATGATCCGGAGAAGTCATCACTGCGACTCCGCCGAACGCTTCCACCGTCTGTTTGATCCGCTCGTCATCGGTTGCTACAATTACGGCATCGGCCCGCGAAGCGCGGCCTTTTTCATAAACCCATTGGATCATCGGCTTGCCGCCCAGCAATGCCAGCGGTTTGCCGGGAAATCTGGTACTGGCCATCCTGGCCGGAATTACCACCGCAGTCTTATTATTACTCATCAACAGCCTCCATTGACGATTCTTTCAATCACTTCATCCGCACTGACAGTCTGGGTTCCCACCCGGCCGACGACAATACCGGCGGCGAAATTGGCTATCTGCGCGGCGGATGCGATATCCGCCCCGGCCGCCAATCCCAAAGTCAATGCCGCAATTACCGTATCCCCGGCCCCGGAAACGTCGAAAACCTCTTGGGCGCGGGTCGGAATCGTCAGCATGGAATGATTGCGGCGGAACAACGCCAAACCTTGAGCAGCCAATGAAATAACCAGGCACTCCGGCTCCCAGTCCGCCATCAGCCGCTCCGCCACTTCATGCAGCTGCTCGTCCTTTTCCGGGGGAATTCCGTGATCGCGAAAAACCAATCCAGCCATCGCAAAAGCCTCGCTGCGGTTCGGTTTCATCACCGAAAGCCCCTTGACCGGCTTCAAATGGCCAGGCTTGGGATCGAGCGCCGTAAAAACACCGTTACTCTGAGCCAATGGGATAATCTGCTCCAAAATGTCTTCGGACAACATCCCTTTGGCATAATCATCGAAAATAATTCCGTCAATCTGTTTATTGCGGATCAGGGTTGAAAGTTTCTCGATAATCAGATCCCGGTACGTGCCGGAAACTTTACCGGTTTCCTCGAAATCGATCCGCAGCAATTGTTGGGTCCCGGCCATAATGCGCTGTTTTTCCGTGGTCGGGCGCGCGGAGTCTTCGTAAACTCCTTCCGGATTGACCCCGTACCCCCTTAGCTGGCCGGCAATTTCCCGGCCATTGGCATCGGCTCCGACCACCCCGAAAGCGTGAACACTTCCGCCCATGGTAGCGATATTGCGCATGACATTGGCAGCGCCGCCCAGGCATGAATTACGGGTATTGACTCTGACAATCGGCACCGGGGCCTCCGGAGATATCCGGGTCGCAGTGCCCAGGATATAAACGTCCAGCATCAGATCTCCGACCACCGCCAAGCGGCATTCTCCGAATTTTTTAACCAGCTCGGACAGGTGTATCTTATCATAATTCATGGTTAAATTTCTTTACTTTTTGTTTTGGGTCCGGGCTTCAAGCTGGTTCATGAAGCTATCATAATTGAGCTCTTCCTGTTCGCTTAATGCTTTTCCCCCTTGCAGCCGACTCTGAAATACCGGTATCCGGTTAAGTTCCGCATCGACCGTATTGACTTGCTCGATATTCATATCCTCCCGGTTGCGCCTTAGATACAACGCCAGTTCGTCAAGACCATGGACCAACAGACCGGCTTCTCCGGCAATACGGTCATTCTTGCTCCCGGCCATCCCCCGAAGCGACTCGCGGGTGGTATCGAAAAATGCCGCCAGTTCCTGCTGCGAGGTTTGGCGGTCCCACAATTCCTGATGCTTGACCAGTATCGGAATCGATACCGCCATCACCACTTCACTGACTACGATGAAAAAGAATAAAACTATCGCCATATACGCGACGTAATCGCGCTTGAATTTAGCGGAAAATAATTTTGCTTCTTCACTTTGTTTATTCACCAGAATCAACCTCTTTAATAAATTAATCTATAATGTACCATCGTAAAAAGCATTTTGCAACCGCCAATTCAGATATAGTTGAAATGTGAATTTACCTTTTTCTGATCTCTGCCGCTTGAAATTGTCGATCTGTGAAACTATTGTAAATAGACTTGACAAATACATTTAACAGAAAATATATGGAGCACCCATGAAAAAATTGATAGCCTTTGTTTTTGCCGTGGCAGCCTTCTCATTGCTGGCTGAACCAATCGTACGCATTTCCACCGACCGCGAAAATGCCACTTATAAAGTTGGCGAGAAAGCAGTATTCATAGTTACGGCCGAGGATGGCACCGAGTTGTTTCCGGCCGGCCAGGCGGAAGTTACGCTGACTCTTGACGGCGGTCATAAATTTGCCACCACCCTGATCGACTTTGCCAACGGCAATCCGGCCAAGGTCACCTGCCCTCTGAATGAGCCCGGATTCATCCGCGCCATAGTCAAGCCCAAAGCAGGTTTCGCCACTCCCAAAACCCTGCCGATGGCCGCGGCGGCTTTCCAGCCCGAAGAAATTCAGATGGGCTGCTCGCTTCCTGAGGATTTCATCAAATTCTGGGAAGACGGCAGAACCGCGGTCGCCCTCAACAAAATCGAAGTTGCCAGAATCGACGATCGCACCACGGGCGCATACACTTCGTATTTCATCACTGTTGATGTACTTGACAATGAAAAACTTTACGGTTTCCTGACCATTCCCTCCGGCGTCGGCCCCTTCCCGATTTACGTATCGATGCCCGGAGCCGGTGCCGGAATCAGCGAACCCATGATCGAATGGGCCGAAAGAGGCGTCATCGGGCTTTGCATGAACGTCCACAAGTATCCCACCCAGCTCGGCAATGAAAAAATGCGCGAAGCTTATGACGAAATGCGCAAAACCATGTTTTACCCGCTGGCTGACAGCGAAAACCGGGATAAATATCATTTCCGCAATGTCATCCTGGGCCTTGACCGCGCGATTACCTATGTCGCTCAACTTCCCCAGGCCAACCGGAAAAATCTGGTTCTCGACGGCTCCAGCCAAGGCGGCGGCCTGGCTTTGATCATGGCCGGCTTCAACTCTTATGTTACCGCGGCGGCGGCCAACGTTCCGGCCATGGCTGACCAGTGCGCAGCCAAATTCAACCGCGTTCCCGGCTGGCCCGGTATCGTTGACCCCAACAAGCCCAAGACTGCCGAAGTGGCCCCCTACTACGATGTAGCCAACTTTGCCCGTTATATCAAAGTTCCGGTCTTGGTTTCCGCAGGCTTCATTGATATGGTCTGCTCTCCCAGCTCCGTGTATGCCGCTTTCAACCAGATCAAAGAAGGCCCCAAGGAAATGTTCGCCATGCCTCGCGTCGGCCATGCCATTACCAAGGCTTATATCGAGAAGAAAACTCCGTGGGTCGAATCCCAGCTCGGTATTTCCCAGGGAACCCAACCGGCCAAGGCCGAGGAAGCCCAGGACAATAAATAACGCCTTTCGCTGAAAACTGCAAGCCGGCAATCCGCCCAAGATTGCCGGCTTATTTTTTTGCCGTAATCGGCCACTCAAATTTTTTTAACCACGGAATACACTGAAACCACGAAAAAGGGAATACGAGGTGCTGCGCGCCCTCGCGCTCCTGCGACGGGCACGGCCCGTGGCGATGTTTCTTGTTCAGCTATACTGACCGGGGGAAAACCTGTTCAGCACAGGTTTTCCCCTCGACCCCTTTTCCAGGCTTTGCCGCTTTGACTATGTTCTACCGGCAGGATCGGAAAGAGGTTTGCAAAGGGAAAACCGAATCCGTTCGGTTGTCCCTTGCGAAAAAAGAACTTTTCTCCCAAAGAATCATCGCAGCGGATCGTATCCGCCGAGGGAGCGCGAGGGACGGGCAGTCCTTCGCATTCCCCTTCCGTGGTTTCCGAAAATTCCGTGGTTTAAAATATTCACTGCCTGCTTATTTTTTTGTCCGGATAAGGTTTTCTTTTCGGTCCGACTGGGCTGACTGCCTCTTAAGCGCCAATCTTTTGCTCCCGAATCCGCCCAAGAAAAAAGCGAGAGGTTTTAACGCCTCTCGCTCTTTGCATTATCGATAGGAAATATTATTCCTGTTCGGTCTCCGGCGCTTCCGCGCTGGTTTCGATAATGTCTTCGACCACCGCTTCGATGACATCCACCGCGGTGATTTCTTCACCGGGGATGGCTTCTACAGCGGTCTCTTCGGTTTCCGGCTCATCGTCTTCGGCGATTTTCACCGCGCTGGTGATCCGGTCACCGTCATACTTCATATTCATGACTTTGACGCCAATCGAGGCGCGGCCGACCAAACGGATCTCGTCGATCGGAATCTTCACGACCTGGCCGCGTTCGGTAATCAGCATCGCTTTTTCGCCCGGATGGCTCTGCAGGGCGGCAATCACCAGTTCGCCGGCGCGCAGTTTGATGTTGGTTACGCCTTTGGCGCCGCGGCGGGTCTTGCGGTAACCGGAGACATAGCTCCGTTTACCGATACCACCGTCGGTGATGACCAGCAATTCCGGTCCGCCTTCGCCGTCGAGCTCTTCGTCGCCCTCGGTTTCGGGTTCTTCGTCAATATCAACGCCGACAATCACGGCGTCTTCGTTTTCATCGACTATGGCTTCTTCCAGAGCTTCCGCATTTTCAAGCAGCTTGGCTTCCGGGTTCATTCCCTGGATCACCACCATGCCGACCACGTAGTCGTCTTTGAGCTTGAAACGGATCGCGGTTACCCCGCGGGCGGTACGTCCCATCGGACGGACTTCTTTCTGGTCGAAACGGCAGGCCATACCTTTGGCGGTACAGATGATGATTTCATCACCGGCTTCACAGATGAAAGCGTCGATCAAGTCGTCGTTTTCTTCGATATGAAGCGCCCGGAGGCCGGTCCGGCGGAGATTCTTGAACGCCGACAACGCGGTTTTCTTGATATAACCGTTACGAGTAGCCATGACGATATAACGCCGTTCGTTGTCGAGTTCGTCCTCGTGCATCGTCAGCATGGCGCGAATCCGGTCGCCGGCTTCGATCTTGATCATATTGACAATGGCTTTACCCTTGGAAATACGCGAGCCTTCCGGAATTTCATAAACCTTGAGCCAGTACATGAAACCCTTGTCGGTAAAGAAGAAAATCAGGTCGTGGCTGTTGGCAAAGAAGAGATGTTCGACGAAATCGCCGTCCTTGGTTTCCATGCCGCGGTTGCCCTTGCCGCCGCGATGCTGAGTTTCGAATTCGGTGGAGGACATCCGCTTGATATAACCGGTATTGGAAACCGTAATCACACAGTCCTGCTGCGGAATCAGGTCCGCAATATTCAAATCCGTATCGTCGAAAGTGATTTCCGAACGCCGCGGAGTATCGTATTTGTCCCGGATTTCTTCCAGTTCCTGCTTGATCAGCTGAATCCGCTTTTCGCGATTGGCGAGCAGATCATTCAGATAAGCGATGTACTTCTTGATTTCGTCATATTCGGCCTGGAGATCTTCGATAGCCAGTCCGGTCAGTTGATGGAGACGCATTTCCAGAATCGCACCGGATTGGAGCTTGGAAAGCTGGAAGCGAACCATCAGTTGTTCGCCGGCTTGTTCTTTGGTCCTGGATTCACGGATGACCTTGACCACTTCGTCGATATTGGCAACCGCGATCAGCAAACCTTCGAGGATGTGAGCGCGGGCTTCCGCTTTGCGCAGTTCGTATTGGGCGCGGCGGATCACCACTTCCATACGGTGGTCGATGAACGCCTGGAGCACCTGGGACAAATTCATGATGCGCGGACGATTATGGTCCACCACCAGCATGGTCGCCCCGAAAGATGTTTCAAGCCCGCCGATCGCATAAAGCTGATTCAGCACGACCGAGCCCATGGCGCCGCGTTTGACGTCGACCACCACGCGGATACCGACGCGGCGGCTGGATTCGTCGCGGATATTGCTGATATCCGGAATCTTCTTGTCGCGCACCAGGTCGGCAATACGCTTGACCATATTTTCTTTATTCACCGCATAAGGGATCTCGGTGATGATAATCCGTTCGCGCCCGTCCTTTTCCTCGATCTTGGCCCGGGAACGGATCCGGATGGAGCCTTTACCCGTCTTGTAGAAACGGCGGATTTCATTTTTGCCGCGGATGATAGCGCCGGTGGGGAAGTCCGGTCCCGGCAGATGGACCATCAGCTCTTCAATCGAAGCCGTGGGTTTTTCCAACAGGCAAATAGTGGCATTGATGACCTCGCCCAGGCGGTGAGTCGGAATACTGGTCGCCATCCCGACCCCGATACCGGTATTGCCGTTGACCAGCAAATGCGGGAACTGAGCGGGGAGTACGGCGGGTTCAACTTCCGATTCGTCGAAAGTCGGAGTCATGTCCACGGTATCCTTGTCGATATCGCGGAGAAGTTCTTCGGCCAGACGCTCCATACGGCACTCGGTATAACGGTAGGCCGCCGGCGGGTCGCCGTCGATACTACCGAAGTTCCCCTGCCCGTCGACCAGCGGCGAACGCATGGCGAAATCCTGGGCCAGGCGCACCATGGCGTCGTAAACCGAACTGTCGCCGTGCGGATGGTACTTACCGATCACTTCGCCGACGACTTTCGCGCTTTTGGTATAAGCATGGGATTTGGTCAACCCCATCTGGCGCATGGCATAAAGAATGCGGCGGGTCACCGGCTTCAAGCCGTCCCGGACGTCAGGAATAGCCCGACCCACGTTGACACTCAATGAATACTGCAGATATGCGGTATGCATGATATCTTCGATTTTAATCGGAATATCTTTTCGTTCTAAATCGCTCATACATTGTCCTCAAATAACTGTAATTTAACCGTAATCAGGTAACATACACCGGATTGCCGGTTTAACAAGCTCCCAAGCAAGATTTTTCAGCTTATTTTGCTCTTATTTCGTCCCCAGAAACGCGGGGTTGCACGATTTCCGGAAACGGTGCGGCGTGACCCCGTAAATTTCCTTGAATTTCCGGTTCAGATAACTCTCGGATTCAAGTTGAAAAAGCGGCAGGATTTCTTTTATTTCCATGCGGCTGGTCATAAGCAATATCCGAACCCGTTCCATTCGTTTGCGCAACAGATAATCGCCGGGCGACAGCCCGCACTCCTGACGAAAGACTTCGGAAAAACGGCTGACGCTCAATCCGGCGGTCGCCGCCAATTCCTTCAGGGTTGCTTTTCCGTACTGGCTCAGTTCCATCTTTTTCAACACCTTGATCAAGCCGGGATGCCGGAATGTTTCGCCGCTGAACCTGGAACTTTGTTCCCAGGATGCGGCGACATCGCCGAACAACTGAATGGCTCCGCCGAATATCCGGAGGTCGCCGCCGCACGAGGGATTCGATTTTTCATGGGCAACCGTCCGGGTGATTTCGTGGACAAGCTTTTGACTGCACGGCAAAGTATACGGATGATCCAGCTCGCGGACCAGTGTGGCGAAATAACCGAACTCCACCCCGGGTGAAGCGGCAAACTGAATCTGCAGCGCGCATGTCCGTACCGGAGTGTGCCAATTGTGTTTGCATTTGGCCGGAATCAGCAGCAGTTCACCCGGGCGAAGCGAAAATTCTCCATCTTCGAACCCGATAACGATATTACCGTAAGATACGGCAATCAACTGCGCCCAATAATGATAATGAAACGCTACAGTCCCGGTATTTTTATGATAAAAATCTACGGCCAGGTATTTCACCGGTTCATGCCGCTGAATCACGGAAATTACGGTATGCCTGACATCATTGCCGACTCGTTTCATTCTGCTTTCCTTTATCACAATAATCGTAATATAAGGCAATTTTATCGGAAATCAAGCGGTTGCGGAAACAGTAATCCGGCTGTAAAATAACCCTATAGCCAAAAAGGATAAAAATATGAATGCGAATCGAACAACTTTATTTTATACGACAGACCGGGACCAATCCCGTCAGGGCGATCTTTTTCTGCCGAAAACCATTACCGGGCAGACCCGTAAAATCCTCCTGATCCACGGAGGCGCGTGGTCCTCCATGGATCGTGATTCGGCGGCTGGAGTCGCCGAATTCTTCCGCGAACAAGGTTTCATCGTATTCAACATTGAGTACCGTCTTACCACGGCGGCGCCGTGGCCGGCCTGCGGCGACGACTGTCTGGAAGCCGCGAAATTTCTGTTCAACGCCGACCTTGAGGGCCAGAAGCCGCTCATCATCTGCGGGCTTTCCGCCGGCGGCCACCTGGCGCTGATGACCGGGCTTCGCCTGCCCGCGGAAATGGTTTCCGGCATCATCAGTATCTCCGGCATCGCCGACCCGGAACCGGACCGGCAGATTCATCCGGAGCGCTACGAAAAGCTCTTCGGCGGCAAAAACTTCGATGCCACGGCATTTCCCGGCGCATGGCTCACTCCCCAAGCTCCCCCGATGCTGTTGACACACCAATATAACGATACGGTGGTTCCGCTAGCGGCCTCAAGCAATTTTGCCCGCCGTGCCACCGCCCTCGGCTGTAATATCCGTACTTATTATTACGACATGGAGCGAAAAGCACTGCATCACGAAATCTGGCTGCCCGGCAGTGATCCCAAACGTCTGTATCCGGACATTGAACAAGCCTGTCTGGAATTCATCCGTCAGTGCGCCGGAGAGCCGGAACCGCTCGCCAACGAAAACGGCATGCAGTTCCAGGGCAAGCTCCGCCACCGGACTTCCTCAGAGGTCAAAGACAGTATTATCAGCATCGGATTCGAATGTCTGGATCGCGACATGTTCGACCCGGAATTCTGTTATAACCAATTGGCGGCCTCAGGCGTCAAATGGGCCCGGGTCCAGACCGGATGGTGGAAATGCGAAAAGGTAAAAGGCCAATACGATTTCGCCTGGATCGACGATATCGTCGACAATCTCATGCGGCGCGGCCTCAAGCCGTGGTTCAATGTCGGCTACGGAAACAAACTCTATATGGAAAATACTTTCGGTGAGGCGTCGGTCGGCTTCGTGCCCCTGTATTACGGAGATGAATGCCTGGAAGCCTGGAAAAAATACTGCCGCGCATTGGCCGAACATTACCGGGGAAAAATCAAGCGTTTTGAAATTTGGAACGAAGCGAATATTTCTTCATTCTGGCAACCCAAGGGCTCCAATGCCGAAGACTACGCCAAACTGATCGATTTGACCGGTCAGGAGATCCGCCAGGTGATTCCGGAAGCCGAAATCGGCGGCTGTGTCAGCGGCTACAACTCCCCATATATCCTGGATTTCGCCCAAACCGGCATCCTGCCCAAAATCAATTTTTTCTCCCTCCACCCATATATTCCGCACCCGGAATACGGCTGGCGAAAAACGGTTGAACACCTGCGCCGTTATTTTGCGGCGAATGGCGGGGCAAAAGTGGCGATATGGCAGGGCGAATCCGGATTCGCCTCCTGGTGCCCGGAAAAATACTGGCAACCACGCTTCGTCCGGGAAAGCGAACGGAACCAGGCGGTATGGCTGCTGCGGCGTTACCTGCTGGACCACGCCTGCGGTATTCCACTGAGTTCCTACTTTCAGATGGCCGATATGATGAAAAAGTCATATGCGATGAGCAACAGCGCACAATCCTCCTTCACCACCGCCCGCCAAGGTATTCTCAACGGCCTGACTTACACTCCGAAAAAGGCATATTCCGCCATGGCCAACCTGGCCTCGATTTTCCGGGACGGCATCCGCCCGGCCGAGGCTGGTTTCGAGGTTTCATTCGAGGCAGTCACACCGCGGCTCGAACGGGCGGACCGGATTCAGGATATCGCCATATGGACCCAATGCTTCGTTCGGGACGGCAAACCATTTTACGCATATTACATGCCGGCGGACCCGCAATACAACTGGAAAGCTCTCGACAAAATCATCTTAAAAATCTACCCGGAAAACGATTTCGAGCCCCTCGCCCGCCCAGTACTGGTCAATCTCCTGACCGGAGATATTTTCGAACCGCACCGGCAATGGGAAGGCGACATCATGGTATTCAACGGAATGCCGTTAACCGACTCCCCATTGCTCCTCTGCGACTACTCAACACTCGAAATTAACTGATAATACTTCACCGGGGGGCCTGATGTTGGTCAGGTCGCCCCGATTCGGCCATCTGCGCCAACATCTGCCGGATTCGGATGCGCCAGGTATGGTCAGCCAGAAATCTTTCGTGTCCGCGCCTGGCGATGGCCTCGCGCTCATCCTCGTGTTCCAAGTAGTAGCGTACTTTGTCTGCAAGCTCCTGGGACGACTGGAACGTTTCGATTTCTTCACCCGGCTTGAAGAGGGTTATGATTTCGGGACAGTAATCCGTCATCAAGAAACAGCCGGCGGCAACCGCCTCAAAAATGCGCAGGTTCACTCCGGTTTCCGCGCCATAGAAATCGGTTCTCGTAATATTCAGCACGATTTTCGAACGGGCAAGCAACCGGTGCAATTCATCTCCCCAAACGGGTTGGTCGGTGATTCTAGCCCAAAGTTCGCGCGAGATCAGCGAATGATTGCGCTGCCACCGGTCGCCGAAAACCGTGACCTTGTCCTTGAGGTGCTCCAGCAGAAAAATCCGGCGCAGATCGCCGCTTCCGACGAAAAGCGCGTCAATCGTTTTTTCCATGGTCTCCGGTACAGAGATGGTTGACGCGCCGAAAGGCAGATGGACTGCCGGCAATCTCAAGGTTTGGCTGAAGAAATGGGTTGTCACCTGTGAGAACGAGAAGATTGTGTCGTAAACCGGCAATTCTTTTTCAATGAAGAAAATGAATTCGCGCCGCTTGCTGTAAAGATTGCAACTGTCAGTATCGTAAAAAAACAACGCGACCTGATGCTCGTTGGCCAGTCGGCGTAATTCCTGCGGATCGAAAAATTTATAGATAAAACCGACGACCAGGATGATATCGGGACGTTCCGCCTCAATGAGGTTTTTCAGGGATTTCGAGACCAGGCGAGGCAAAAAATGGAACCCATCCCTGTCGCGTCGCTTATTGATGGCCTTACCACAGGCTGAACGGATTCCATACAGCGCGCGCTTCGGCTGCTTCCGGCAATCAACATGCACTGCTACATGGCCTTCGGCGCGAAGGCTTTCGCTGATCTCGCGACCAAGCGACACTCCGCCGATGCCGTCGAGCACCAGAAATCGGGTTGGGCAAGGCAATGTGGTCATTCCGGGCTCCTTTGCAGACGCTCAACCGCTGCGGCAACCCGCGCCGGGCGAACAAAATATTTCCATAGCGATGTTTTCCCCCAAGGCAGGGAAAGGGATGGACAGACGACGATACCGGGCTCCCAGTCCGGGCGCCAGTGGAACAGCGGATTTTGCTTGCGGTGGATGGTGACGACCGGGATTCCGAGAAACGATGCCAGATGCCCGTTGCCGGAATCGTTGGCGACCACGACGCCGGACTCGTAGAAATACGCGGCCAGTTCGCCGATGTCATCGAAACGGGGGACATTGAATGTCTTGCCCGCCAGCTTCACCCAGGAAGCATGGTTTACCGGCGCGACGACGATTTCCGGGATATATCCGAGCGCTTTCAGACGATGGCAAAGCTTGAGGAAGGATGCCGGATGCCAATTCTTCTTCTCCGGTCCGGCCGAATCGGGGCTGACGACGATCCTCTTCCGGTGCCGGCGATGCAGCAGACCGTCCGGCGCGACGAAGGGAGGCTTTTTGCTCACGTTCTCAAGATGCATCCTTTCCCGCAAATACCGGAGGGTTATTTCGACTACGCTTTCGTCGGTATGTCCGTGAAAGCGAATGGAGCCGCTGCCGTTCAGCAAACCTTGGAGTTGCCGGAACTTGTCCGGAGCAACGGAACACCGGATTCTTTCGGTATGGTCGAAACACCAGCTTTCCGGTGTTTTCTGGCAGATCAGCAACCACTTCTCGCGCAAACGCGCAGTCACGGCTTCATCCATGTTGGCGCGAATGAATTTGGGCGGACACACGATCGCCAGATCGTACTCCGCCAATTCCGCCTCGATCCGGTCGGCGTCCGGATACGGCTTGATACTCAAGCCCGGCAGCCACGCCCGCATCTGGTAGGCAATGTTCCCGTAACAGGTGAGTTCAAAACCATTCCGTTGAAGGTTGTCGGCCATCATCAGATAAATCAGCCCGTCGCCCAGCGAATCGAACGAAACCAGCGCTATTTTGGCCTTACCGGAGCTTTCTTGTTGTTTCATAATTTAATCTTTCATTTGGGATAATCGACTTTGAAGAATCCAAAGATAAAGCCGTGTTTTAATATACTACTTGCCGCCCGTTTATCAAGCATTAGAATTATGGATAAAGACAAAATTTCCATGTCAACGCATTGTCAAAACGTCATGACTCGCACTATCATCTGTGAAGGTGTTTCAATCGGCCAATATTGAATCGCGGTTGGCCTCGCGGAATTTGCCGGGAGAATCTCCGATGATGCGCTTGAACTGGCGGCCGAAATAATTGCTGTCGGTGAATCCTACTTCATAGGCGATTTCCGCGAGATTTTTTTCGGTCGTCCGCAGGAGGGTGGCCGCTTCGGCGATCCGCAGTTGCATTTGATACTGCAGTGGAGAAATACCGGTTTCGCGGACGAAATTCCGCATCAGGGAGGCTTTGGAGCGTCCCGCCAGGGAACACAGTCTGGTCGTATTGATTTTCTCTTTAAAATGCCGGTTCAGGTAAGCGATTACGCCATCGGTGTTCATATTGAATTTTTTCGTCGAGACCTGAGCATCGGAGTAAATCCGGACCAGTTTGCCGAGAATGGCGATGAAGAGTCCGAGCATGTTGAAAAGATATCCCGGCGCGCGTAGTTCATTCTCATGGTCCAGTTCAACGGCAAGCCTCCGAATAAATTCATATTCGGCATCCTCGACATGAAAAAACACGCATGGTTCATCCCGGCCGACTCTACCGCAATACAGCGCTTCATATCCGGGCAGGCGGGAAATATCCAACAGCGGCAAGGGAATCAGTTCCGGAACAAACAGAATATTGAGCAAGGTCAAATCCGGGGAACAATTCTGATACTGATGATAAATATCGCGGGGAATCATGAAAATATCGCCTTCTCCGATATTCCGGGACGTTCCGGCTATTTTATGAACGCCGCTGCCGGAGAATATAATAACCAATTCGAGAAAATCGTGCTTATGCATTACCGTCGCGATTTGCGGGTCGATCCTCATTACGTACAGCGGAAATTTTTCCGCCGTTCCGTTCGACATTACACTCATTAATTTTATATTGGACATTTTCAATCCTTGTTTTTAAGAAGATACAATCCTGGAGAAAGATTTCAACACTACTTTAGGAAAAAATCGTTACTTTGCAACTTTTGTGCTATTGAATGCGACTTTCATTATGGTTTTCCAATGGAAATACTGTAATATTATATCAGATACAACAGGATAATTATATGGCATTCAAAAAATATCTGCAAGCAGGGAAGCGATGACGATTTCACGCCGGACTTTTATTGCGAAAATCCAGTCCGCCGCGGTATACGGCGGGATCTATCACTGCGGCGGTTCACGCTGGGAAAATATGTACAACTTTACTCCGTACAGCGATTCTCCGGCGCGGGCTTTCGTCCGCTATTCCGATGATGACGGCGTTTCCTGGGGGGAACCGGCCGAGCTTCCTTCCGAGAGCATCACCGGAGATAAAATTTTGCGGCACTATTACCGGGGCGGTTACTTCGACCCGGTTTCCGGAAAATACCTGACCTTGCGCAACGAAGGGATATTCGAACACGTGTACTCGCCGGAAACCTGTATGCGTTGTTTGCAACTTCAATACCGCGTGTCTTCCGATTTCGGGCGACATTTCACCGATTACGAACCGATCATTCACCGACGCTCGGAATTTGATGAAAATCATCCGCTGCCGGGAGTCTGGAAGGGCAAAAACAGCGTCATGCTGGGCGACCAGGGATGCCGTCCGCTTACCGCTCCGGACGGCACGATCCTGATTCCCTGCCAGATTTCGCCGGTCAATGAAAAAGGCGAATACATCAATCCCGGAAACGGTTTCACTTACCACTATTCGACAGTCCTCGCGGGCCGCTGGAATTCAAGCGGCAAACTGGACTGGGAACTTTCCGATCCGGTAACCGGCAATCCTGAACTGACCCCGCGGGGACTGTTTGAACCGACAATCGCTTTCCTCGACAATGGGGACCTCCTCATGGTCATGCGCGGCTGCAACAATATCATCTTGTCACGCAATCCCGATGTTTCGGTATCCAAACCCGGTTTACGCGGGCATAAATGGTATGCCCGATCCAGCGACAACGGCATGACCTGGAGCGAACCCAAACCATGGCGGTATGACGATGGCGGGTTATTTAATTCCCCCAGCAGCTGTTCGCAGCTTTTGCGCCACAGCGGCGGCGGGCTCTGGTGGTTCGGCAATTTGACCGACGGCGAAGTTTCAGGCAATGGTCCCCGTTATCCGCTGGTCGGTGGCGAGGTTGACCCGGCCTCCGGATTTTTAAAACGCGATTCACTTTTCATCATCGACGACCGTTCGCCCGGTGAATCGGCCAAACTGGTGTTATCCAACTTTCTGGCGGTGGAGGACCCGAGAAGCCATGATATCCGTTTGTTCATGCCCCGGACTTTTACCCGGGAAGGAGTCGGATTTGATTCAGATTTATTTGAATACCGTATCGCAATCGACAAGAACAAAACTTATATAAGGAATCGGGAATCATGAAAAATTGGACAAACAACCGGAATTTTACCCTCATTGAACTCCTGGTGGTGATCGCGATCATCGCGATCCTGGCGGCAATGCTCCTGCCGGCATTGAGCGCCGCCCGGTCAAAAGCGCAGACCGTTTATTGTACCGGCAATCTCAAGCAATTGACCGCAAGTTATTTAGGATACTCCCCGGAGAACCAGGACTGGATCTTGCCGGCACAGGATAACGCCTCCACGAAATTTTCGTGGTCGGGATATCTGGCAACCGAGATTTACAGAATTCCCCCGGAGCAGATTCCGGAACAGAAAATCGGAAAATACACAGGTAAAACGACATTCAAATCCTTCATCTGTCCGTCGGAAAAAACACCAGTGGGCGATAAAGTCGGAACTTTCAACAATTTTCTGTATGGACATTACGGAGCGAATAAATTCCTCACGGGAGTAATCGACAATGTAACCTACCATCCCAACAAGGAATCGGTTGTGCGTCAGGCTTCAAGAACCGTATTGCTGGGTGATTGCAATTATAAAACCTCTCCCGGTTTTGTGAAGTTATGCGAAAACAACAACTCCGACTTTTGCGCTTTGCGCCACGGCACTACAGGCGTCGTCAGCGAGGACGATTATTACAAATATTACCTCTACAAGGGAAAAATCAATTTCGCTTTTTACGACGGACATGTGGCGACATTTGATCGCAGCGATCTTCTCATTAACGGTCATTTGAAAGCCGACACCATCCTCAGGGGCTTCGAGCAAACATTTGACGTCAACGTAAAATAAGGCGAAGAAACATGAAATTTTCATTGCTCCTGGCTGTCCTGGCGGGCGCCGGAATACTCGGTGCCGACGCCCCCGCCTGGGATGCCGGAAACGGTTTTAACGGTTGGGGAAATCCGGTTCGCTTGACCCAGTCTATCGAGGGCGGCGTGATGATACTCAAAATCGAAGGTCCCGATTCCAGCATCGCCAACCATCAGGTTTCGATTGACCCCGTCAAATACAATCAACTGGAAATCGAATATCGATCCCAGGGGCTTCCGGCGCAAACCACCGGGCAGCTTTTTTTCGCCAATGCCGAACAGAAAAAATTTATCGGCAACCAATATTGGCGTTTCAGCAGTTTGAGCAGCGACGGCAAATGGCAAACCCTCCGTCTGAACAGTCAAAACGATGTAACCGGTGGTATTGCTTCCTGGCAGAAATGCGGCCTTATTGACAAAATCCGCCTGGATATGGTCGATCAACACCCCGGGACAATTGAAATCCGGAAAATCCGCTTCATTTCCACGCCTCAAAAGGCTCCCCCCACCAGTTGGGCTCCCGTCAAATCGGAATTGCCGTCGCATCTTGCCGCCAAGCCTGCCGAAATGGATGTTCCATATTGGAGCGGTTACATGTTGCGTTCACCGGACGATACCCCCGATCATTTGAAACAGGGACGCGATTGTTTCGCCTTTCGCAAAATATTTGAATCGCCCGCCGACTTGCAGCAGGCCGGAATTCAAATGTGTGCCGACGATGAATATGAGCTTTACATCAATGGTCAAAAAGTGTTGGAGAACCATCGGGAGAACGGCTGGAAATCTCCCGATTGGGCTGACGCTACCCCCTTTATCAAGCCGGGCAAGAACCTGATCGCCGGGTTTTACCGCAATCACGGCGGCCCGGGCGGAATGTTGCTGGAACTGACGCTGAACCGTCAAGACGGGACTCATACCGCCGTAATTTCGGATCGTTCGTTCCGTACTGCCGTCAAGCCTGCCGCTGATGACTATTTGAGCTTGAATTTCGATGATCGCGACTGGCGGGAAATGATCCAGCAATCGCCTCCTCCGGCCGCGCCGTGGCGGGTAGCGGTTCCTTACCGGGATATTGCGATCCGTCCTCAACTCATCGTTAAAGAGATAAAAATTCCGGCGGCGGCAAAAGCAGGAAGCAAGCTGCCGCTAACCATCACTTTTCAGGGAGCGGCTCCTCCAGCCGGAACAACGTTCAGCGCATATTTGCGCAGCGCCTCGGGAATAACGGCGGGCTCCCATGTTTTGCATGCTGATCTCACTCAAATCAAGCAACTTTCAGATACCACCTGGCAGATCAATTGGCAAATTCCTTTGCCCAGGTATTTTTCCTCCATGCCGCTGGTTCTTTCCATTCAAAGCAAAAACCTCAAAATCGCTCCGGAAATACAGCGGCAAATCAATTACCAGGCTCAATCGGCTCCGGAACGCCGTCCAGCCTTTAAAGTGGTCAAAAAGGACGATTTCCCTGAACTGCAAATCGATGGCAAGCCTGTTTATCCCATGATCGGCAATTGCCAGTCGGAGAAAAGCACGCAACGATTCAAAGAGAGTAATTTTCATCAGGTCCCCATGAATTTCCGGACATTCTGGTGCCGCAATACCGCAAACATCATGTGGTGGACGGGACCGGATAAATTTGACTTCGCGGTTATTGATAATTACGTCGAAAAACTCTTGGAAACCGACCCGGACACTCCGATTATCGTCTGGGCCGGAACGGAAATGCCCGACTGGTGGGGCAGACTCCATCCCGAAGAACTGGCGCGTTTCAACGATCAAACCGTCTGGCATTACGGAGTGGCTCCGGCCAGTTATGCCTCGGAGCGTTTTCTGCAGGACTCCATTATGGCCGTCCGCCGCCTGATTTCTCATTGCCGCCAAGCTCCATATGCCGATAAAATTGCCGGTTTCCTGCTCTCCAACGGTTACTCGTGCGAATGGCAGAACTGGGGAGCTCATGACGCTCCGAAATTGAACAAGCTGATGGATTATTCATTGCCCGCGCAGCAAAAATTCAAAGAATTTCTCGCCGTTCAATATCCGGATATTCCGGAGCAGAAGAGGAAATTACCGGATTTCGATGCCCGAATGGCCCGGGGTGAAAGTGTTTTTCTGCCGGCGACGGGGCAGCTTTTGAATATTGCCGTCAATAGATTTCTTTCCGTCAGTCTTGCCGACTTTATGTGCAGTCTAGCGCGGGAAGCGAAAAAAGCCGCGGGGCCTGATATGCTGCTCGCCGTTTACTACGGATACACCTTTGAATACAGCAACCTGGCCTGGAACGTCAATCTGAGCGGTCATAACGCGCTGAAAAAAATACTGGATTCTCCCGATATCGACCTGATTCTGTCGCCGCCGTCTTACGGGGTCCGTAATTTGGGGGATTGTGGGGAAGATATGAAACCGTTTGCCTCCATCAAGGCGGCAGGGAAAATTTCTGTCATTGACGACGATACCCGGACTCATCTCATTCCTTACGCCGGATTTTCCCAGACAGTAACCGCCAAGCAAACCGGGCAGATCATGCGCCGTAACCTGGGACGCGATCTTTGCCGGATGGAGCCGCTCTGTCTGCTGCCGCTGACCGGAGGCAATGAATTCAGTTCCCCTGCCATCATCCGGGATTTGCAGACCTTCAAAAAAGTTGCCGATTTCGCCTTGTCGCAGCCGATAAGAAGTCAAACGGAAATCGCGATTGTCGTCAGCGAAAAAGCAAACTCGGTGCTGGCTTTTGAAAAACGCTATATACAGCAGGAGCCCCGTCAACTCTATGCCGCGGATGGAAGCGTAAGCAACGGCAGGCGTTCATCTCAGGTTTTGACCGGTGAGCTGATCTATCATCAACGTTCCAGACTGGCCAAGCTGGGAGCTCCTGTCGATTATATTCTGGCGGAAGACATCGGACGGGTGATCGACCGTCCTTATAAAATGTGGATATTTCTTAATGAATTCAATCCGGATGATCAATTTATCAATGCCGTCAAACAACTTCAGCAACGGAAAAATCTGTTGGTATGGCTTTATGCGCCCGGGATGTTTCGCAATGACAAACCAGCGTCCACCGCATTGATGAGCGAGCTCACCGGCATGGAACTGCAGCCGATGCCGACCGCGCTGGAGCCGGTCGTAAATTTCCCGTCGGGAGACTCGATGGGGTCCAATGGGAAGTTGACTCCACTTTTTGCCGTCAAACCTTCTCCTCAAGTTCAAACTCTGGCGGTCTATCGCGACGCCCCTGACCGGATTGCCCTGGGGCAAACCGGAACCAACATATTTTGCGGAATTCCTCATCTGTCGCCGCAGTTTTTGAACCGGCTGGCCCAGCAAGCGGGCGTTCACCTCTATTCATCCGGCGAGGATGTGCTTTATGCCAATTCCGCATTTATTTCATTTCATGCCGCTTCGCCGGGTTTGAAAACCATTAAACTGCCAAAAGCATCCGATGTGTTTGAGGTCTTTTCCGGGCGGCTGCTGGCACAGCAGGTGAAAGAATTTCAATTTCCGGCCGAACTGCATGAGAGCTTTCTGTTCTACGTGGGCGACGCCAGAATAAATTAAGGTATAATATGAGTAAATTTTTCTTGTCATTGATGTTAATGGGGTTGTTGGCGGCGACTCATGCGTTTGAACTGCTGCCGCAGACGGTCATTCACCAGCGGCCGGCTTCCCGGTCACAATGGCTGTGGAACCGCAATGCCTCGGTTGCGCCGAATGCCGTCAGCTATTTCCGCCTCGCAATCACAATTGAAGAACCCGTCAAACAAGCTTTCCTCAACGTCTTTTACGACGACAAGGGAGAGTTTTTCGTCAACGGAAAATCCGTGACAGGCGTCCGCTCCGCTCAAGGCATGCGATATGACCTGGGCAAAGTGCTGGACTCCGGAAAAAATGTTCTGGCAATCAAGCTCACCAATGAAGCCGGACCGAGCGGAGTATTGTTCTATGGCCGAATAACGCTGGCCTCGGGGAAAGTTCTTTCCATCCACAGCGACACCAGCGTAAAAGCCGCCTCCACAGTTCCGTCGGAACAATGGAAAGCGTCCGATTTTGACGATTCCAACTGGGAAACGGCATTGGAACAGGGGGATATCCTGACCAATCCATGGGCTTCCTTCTTGAAATTACTCGACAACTACGCTTCACCGGAAGAACAGGCAAAAATCACCGCCGAACGCATCGCGGCAACCACCATTCCCGCCGGGTTGAAACAGGAAAAAGAACCGGTCGCCCGGATCGTCTATCAGGGGTTCATACCGAAAATCGAAATCAACGGTCAAGCCTATGCGCCCGTTATGAACAGCGCTTTCAACGGAGCGGGAATTGAACCCTATGACAACATCGCAATAAAAACCGGTCGCCTCGGGGTACGATTTTTTGAGGTCTATATCCCCGACGAGCAATTCTACCGGGCGGATGGGAACTATGACTTTAACCGCCTGGATTTTCAGGCCCGGCGTATCCTGCACCTCAATCCGGATGCGTTTCTGTTCGTGAATTTCCGCTTTGCCGCCATGGCGGCATGGTGCAAAGCCAATCCCGATGAAATCGTGGGATATGCCACCGGAGCCGCGAGCGGAAGTGACGAACTGTATGGCAGACCGGTACGCCCTTCCGCCGCTTCGCTGAAATTCAAAAATGAAGCTCTGCAAACCATCCGGGCGATGATGAAATTCATCCAAAGCCAGCCGTGGGGAAAAAGAGTGATCGGATTGCGGGCCAGTTACGGCATTTACCGGGAATGGCATACTTACGGCATGTACCAGGGGCCGGACACCGGCAAAGCAATGACGGCGGCATTCCGGAACTATCTGAAAAACAAATACCGGTCCGACGCCGCATTGCGTCAGGCCTGGAATGACAACACGGTCACCATCGATTCCGCGACAGTTCCCACCGCGGATGAACGCTGGAGTAAGCCGAGTTTCTTCCGCGATCCCGTCGCCAATCGCAAAGTATTGGATTATTACGACTGCAATGCCAATGTCACCGCCGATCTCTTGCTGGCGATGGGGCAATGCGTCAAAGAGAATCTGCCCGGCAGGTTATTCGGAGCCTATTACGGTTACGCCCTGCAGCACAACCAGCCGCCGGAGGGGGCGAACGTCCTGCTGGACAAAGTGTTGAGCTCTCCGTTCATCGATTTTCTATCCAACCCGGCGCCGTATACGGCGGACAGCCGGTTGGCGGGTGGCGATTTCATGGAGAGATCCATTCCCGCGACCTATCACCGCTACGAAAAACTCGTATTGGCCGAAGACGATAGCCGCTTTCATCATATTGTAACCCAGAAAGCGATATCCTGCCGCGACGCCGTCGAGTCCGAAATGGTCGTGCGCCGGAATTACTGCAATATGATTTTCGACGGAGCCGGAATCCAGTTCAACGACCCCAACAGCAAAGACAACCGTCCTCATGCTTTTGACGATCCGGCGGTTTTGAACGGGATCCGGGAGAGCATGGCCGCATTCGAAAAAATCGGGACCGTACCGCAGGAATCAGGAAATGATCTTGCTGTGGTATTTAATTATTATGAACGGCTCCGCCATGAGAGTCCACACAATTCCAATTCTCCCTTAAGCGCCATCATCAACCGAAATGCGGTTTCGTTGCTTAACCGAAGCGGCTATGCTTTCGATCTCCTCAGCCTGACGGATTTTCTTGCGTCCAAGCGTCAATACCGGGCAGCCGTGTTCGTCAATCCGTTCACCTTTACCGCGGCGGAGAGGGCCGAGTTGAAGAACAAGGTCCGCATTGCCGATGTCACCTCAATCTGGTGTTATGCGCCTGGATATGTTAGTGATGAGGGATTTTCGACCGCCGCCATGGAAGACCTGACCGGAATCAAGCTCGACGCCGACGCCAACGGGAAAGACGCCCGCATGCAATTCATTCAAAATGGCGGCACGGCTTCTTTCCGTTCCAAGGGGGACGGGCCGAGAATTCTGGTTCGTGATAACAAAGCCACAGCGTTTGCGTTTTACGACCCGGATCAGGCCGTCGGAGCCGCGGAAAAAACATTGCCCGACAAGTCGCGGGCAATCTTCCTGGGCGTCTATCCGGAAAACGGCCAACAGTGGGCCCGCATCCTGAAAATGGCGGGAGCACATAATTATACCGGGGCGGGAAGTTATTTTCGCCGCCATGGTGACCTCGTGATGTTTCATACCGGCATAGCGGGCAAGCATACGATTACCCTTCCGGAGCAATTCAGTTTCGCCACTGAACTGTATTCCGGAAAGGTTTTCAAATCAAATCCGATCATACTCGAAGCGTCGGGGCCCGCAACCTGGTTGATAAAAATCAATCGGAATTAACCAGCCGGTAATACTTCACGGCGTCAGGGGGGCGGATGTTGGTCAGGTCGCCCCGGTAGTGCCGCAGCTCAGTCCGGACATAGGGATACTTCAGGAGCTCTTCCTCGTTCAGGTCGATGCCCAGACCGGGACGGTCCGGAATGACCATCTTGCCGTCGCGAATGGTTAAATCCTCGTCGCAGATATCGGCGCGGTACGGTACGTCGGTCATCATCATTTCGAAGATCACGAAGTTCGGCACGCAGCCGGCCAGTTGCAAGCTCGCGGCGTTGGCGACCGGGCCGGACGGATTGTGGGGGCAGAATCCCAGGTGACGCGCTTCGGCCTCGCCGGCCAGCAGACGCATTTCAAAAATACCGCCCGCATGGGAAACGTCCGGCTGGACGTAATCGGCGCAGTTCAGGTCGAAAAATTCCCGATATTCATAGCGGTTGTAGAGGCGCTCTCCGGCGGAAAGCGGCACCCGGACCCGTTCCTTGACTTCGCGCATTCCTTTCAGGTCATCCGGCGGCAACGGTTCTTCAAACCAGAAAATATCGAATTCCTCGAGCCGCTGGCCGATTTTGACCGCGGTGGGAATATCAAAACGCCCATGGCCTTCGATCAACAGCAACACATCGTCGCCCACCGCTTTGGACACCTGACGGATGCATTCCATGGCCTGATTCAGCTCTTTTTTGCCGATCTGGAGCCAGGCTTTGCCGAAGGGGTCCCACTTGCACCCGGGGAACTTCTGTTCGCGCACCGCCACTGCTTTTTCGGCAAACTCTTCCGGGGTTTTGGCGGGCGAGAACCAACCGTTGACATAGACCGGAATCGACTCGCGGACTTTGCCGCCCAGCAACTGCCACACCGGAACATTCAACGCCTTGCCCTTGATATCCCAGAGCGCCATTTCCACCCCGGCCAAAGCGCTCATGAGCACCGGCCCGCCGCGCCAATAAGCATCGCGGTAACAATCATGGCGGAACGCCTCGATATTATGCGGGTCTTTACCGATCAGATAGCTTTCCAGATCGTGAATCGCCGCCACGACGGTCGGCTCGCGATATTCCAGAGTCGCCTCGCCCCAGCCGTGAATTCCGGCGTCGGTTTCGATCTTCACAAACACCCAGTTGGTACGGAAACAATTACAGATAAACGTTTTTAACTTGGTGATCTTCATGATTTTTTCTCCGCATTCAGGACACACCAGCCCCATTCATTCAGTTGACAATGAACCTTATTCCCGTGGATTTCGATTTTTTCGGTATCGCAGGAAGTTCCTAACGGCTTGATGTTTTCAAGCGCCGGAAATTCCACCGTGAGATCCGAGGAAACTTCATCCATATTCAATACAAAAATCAATTTCTTTCCGTCCGGTAGCCTGCGGACGAATATCTGGATATTTTTCCGGTTCGCCGCTTCCAGCTTCCAGACTGGCGCAAGCCCGACCCGCTTGATCAATTCCTGACGGAAAATCTCGCCGGTTTCGAAATCGATCACCGGTACACTGTCGTCGTTCTGCGGTTTTTCCAGCTTGTAGGCGATTGAGACCTGTGAACCGTAAAGAACCGTTTTACCCAATCCGAAAATATTGGTCACGATAGCCGGTTTGCCGTCGGCAAACGCCGCCTCGACCGTACCGCCCTTCACTTCCATGATCGCCTTGAAATCGAAAGCGGGCAGCGGACCGCAGACGGATTCCTCCAGCCGCTCCAGATCATAAACCTGAGCGCCGAAAAGATCCGTCATAGTTCCGGGCGTCACTTCATAGTGAATTCCCTTGGTATCCTTAATGGCAAACGGCGCTTCGGCAATCAGGGTGCCGCCTTTTTCGACGAATTTCCGCAGGACCTCCGCCATATCGCGGTCGACATGGGGACGGAACGGAATGAACAGAACTTTGGACTCGTCCAGAATTCCCTCCATCACCTGCCGGTTATTGCAGACCCGTGCATTGTATCCGCTGTGCATCAAGGCATTGTAAAGATAAGTCATACCGCGGGAATAACGCGCCCCGAAGCCTTCCGCCTCGAACAAACTCCAGCAATCATTCGAATCGAGAATCAGGATATCGAGATTGTCCGGAATATGATGCAGCATCCGCGCCGAATTGTCGTTCAGGAACTTCGAAAATTCACCGAATTCGGCGGCGCGCTCGGTAATCCGCCCATCCCAGCCCACCAGGTTGAACTCCCCGGCCTGGGCATCGGAAATACGGCTTCGGTAGAGCCAGCGCAGAATGGCGCGGGCGCCGTGCGCCACAAACATCATGTCCCGCGCATTCATCTGGCGTGGGCTGTAACTGCGCGGCACCAGATTGTGAACCCAGCTGACCGGTCCGGCCTCGGTTTCCACGATCCAGAATCCGTACGGATCTTGCCGGTGTTTCCGGAATCCCTTGGCTATCAGCGGAATATTGTAGCGGTATGTAAACTCGTACGGGGTGAAATTATGGGGATTTTTGCCCTGCCCGTGAATGGTGTAACTGCTGCTGCCGAGAATGTCTTCCTTGCCGAAAATATCGGAATCATTCGTCGAACACATATGGGAAATCACCGGAGTATCCGGGTCCGCGGACCTGATCCAATCCGCGACCAGATTGAATTTATCGGTCCGGTTCTCGTATGTGAATTGCTTCCAATCCAGGAACGGGATGTAGCCCCCGGCCTCAAAACTGGCTTCCGGCTGCGGGTTCACATCGTCCCAACCGCGGAAATACACAGGGAATTCCGTACTCCAGGCTTTTGCCAGAGTGTCCAGATCGCCATATTTTTTCGCCAGCCACTCCCGGTACAGTGCCACTGTGTTTTTGCAGTAACACGGAGAGAGACGCGGCTCGTTCCAACCCGACCACGCCAGCAAAGCGGGGTGGTCCTTGTAACGCGCCACTACTTCCCGGATGAATTCCGCCGCTTCCCGCTGGTAAACCGGATCGTCATAACACAATTTGAACCGGTTGAAACGCAGTTCTTCCGAAGCGTCCGGGGTGGGCTTGAGCAATGCGCAGTGCCGGTCGTAAACCAGATGCCGCGGCGGATAAATCGCCTGCAGATTGGTGAACGTGCCGCCGACATTGCCGATTACTTTCAAGCCGTTTTTCTGCGCCAGATCGAAAACCAGGTCCAGGCTGGAATAATCGCGCTGTCCCGGAACCTTTTCGATCCGGTCCCAGCAGATAAACGCCCGGAAGACCGTCAAGCCGAGCTTCGCCATGCGTTCGATATCAGCAGGCCATTGCGCGATATCCACTTCCGTCGCTTTGGCCAGAGGCGCATAAGTCGCGCCAACCGGAAAAAATGTATTGACTTCTTTCATTTTCAATTTTCCATTTTCAATTTTCAATTAAAGAAATTAAGGCGCGTAGTACATGCCGCCGTTGATATTGATGGTTTCTCCGGTCACATAACCGTTGCGGATGGCGAAAATCACCGCGTCGGCAATTTCTTCGCAAGTCGCGCCGCGCCCCAGCGGAATGGCGGCGGATTCTTCCGCTTTCTTTTCCGGGGTCAGGCGCTTGTCGATATTTTCAGTAACCACCATGCCGGGGGCCACCGTGTTGGCGGTAATGTTGTACGGAGCGCCGTTGTGGGCAAAGGCCCGGGTGATCCCGTGCTGCCCGAGCTTGGACACGCCGTAAGCGATCATGGTCATTTCAGCGGGACGGAAACTGCGAACGCTGGAAATATTGACGATGCGCCCGTATTTGCGCTCCTTCGCCTGGTTGTAAAACGCCAGCGAACAGAGGAAAGTGCCTTTGAGATTGACTTCCATCACCATGTCGAACCACTGGCTTTCGGTCATTTCCGGCTTGCGACGCCACGGATCGAGCCGCGCGTTGTTCACCAGAATATCCACGGGGCCCAGGTCCGCGAACATTTTGTTGACCGCCGTTTCGTCACTCACATCACAACGGTAAACCCGAACGTCACCGCCGACCGCCTCGACTTCCTTGCGCACATTTTCGGCATTTTCACTATTGTTGGCATAGTTGATCACGATCTTGCAACCCAGTTTGGCCAGTTCGATGGCGATGATTCGTCCCAGTCCCTGGGAAGCACCGGTGATCAGTGCGACTTTTCCTGCGATGTTTTCCATAATTTCTATCCTATTGTGTTAATAGTGGTTATTTCTCTGGATATATTCAATGCGGCCTCCTTCAAGACTCGCAAAAACGCTTCTTTACGCTCGCCGGCATAGTCCTCAATATAAATGGACCCGCCAACCACCCCGATCAACTCGTTGCCGCGGAATACCGGAAAAGCCGCAATCCCCTGCCCCCGCCTCGAATCCAAAAATTCGATCTGACGCTCGGAGCGAATCCGCTCAAAATCGGTATTCTCATCATAAAGCACCAACCCATCGTCCTCATAAGCGGCAATCATCTCCACCCGTTCATCGTCCGGCATGAAAGATGCCAGCATCAACCCGGTGGCAGTGGACAACAAATCCCGGTAAGCAATTTCCGTCATGTGAATCATCAGCTTGGAGCAGCAATTGCGGTGATACAGGATATAACGCAAATCGCCCCGGCGCTCCGCGAGCATGACCGAAGCCTCCGCCGTTTCGGCGGCCTGTGACAGAATCCGGCTTGCGCACTTCACCAGCCACGGCTTGTAAACCACATTGTTGCCCAGCGTCAACATGCGCGGTCCAACCGTATACCCCTCCTGACGCGAGACCTGATCCAGATAATCGGCGTCCACCAGCTCGCGCACAATCCGCGCGCAGGTCGCCACATTGATCCCGAATTTCTCCGCCAACACCGTAATCCTCACCGGCCGCGGCGAAGCATTCACCACCGCCTCCAGAATCGCCAAAGTTTTGTCCAGTACCTTAATCATTGCATTTTCACATTATGAAATTATTTATCACTATACAATAGTATACTTCACAAAATAAAAATTACAAACCGAATTTATATTTTCCATTTTGAAATTTTTCACTTTTTCCACATTGGGTATTGACAATTGATTTTTTTCCATTATAATAATTGTATCGATACCAATTTAAATAGATACGCAAGCTCAATTATTCACAATTGTATCGATGCAATGAAAAACAAACGGAATCAGAATATGCAGAAAACCGCGCTTCGCAAAACAACCTTGCAGGATATAGCCGATTACTGCCGTCTTTCCAAAAGTACCGTGGCGCAGGTAATGAGCGATCCGGACCATATCAAGGTTCGCCGTTCAACCGTCGAAAAAGTATTGGAAGCGGCCCGGGAGTTGAATTATTCGACCAACTACGCCGCCAAGCGTTTGCGGACCAGCCGAACCTATACCATCGGGGTGGTATTTCCCAACATCACCAGTTTTTTTCGAGAATTGATTCCGTTTCTGGACCGGGAGTTGGCCGCCAATAATTATTTCGGCTTCTTCTCGTTCTGGGATCCGTCTGACCGTCAAAACTACCGCAATGTCTACAACCGGCTGCGCGATCACGGTCTTGACGGCATTATCACCAACGACAAGGACGAAAGTATTCCGGATATCAACGTACCCACCGTTATTTACGGCAATCGACTTCAGTACTTCGACTGCGTTTACCCGGACAAGGAAGAGTACGCACGGCAGGCGGTCAAATATCTTTATGAGCGTGGACATCGCAAAATCGGGTTCATCGGGCAGCGGTTTGGCATCCGTATTCAGGCATTGTGGGATGAATTCGGCAAATACAATTTAATGATCCATCCCGAGTGGTTCCGCGGCTGCAGCGCTTACATGGACAAAGGTTACCAGGAAACCAAAGCTTTGCTGCAGACCGCGGAACTTCCGACCGCCCTGATCACCCATAGCGATCATGTGGCTTACGGAGCGTTGCGGGCACTGGAAGAGGCCGGGTTGAAGGTTCCCGACGACATCTCGATCCTGAGTTACGACAATCTGCCGGAATCCGAATACAGCAGCCCCCCCCTGACGACCTTTGACCAGCGCTATGAGTATGCGGCGAAACTATTGGTCGACACCGTGTTGAAGCGAATTGAAAATCCGCATCTGCCCCAGCAGCACCTGGGTTATAATTTACCTTTAGTTGAACGAAAAAGCGTCAGAACACTGTCATAATAAGGAGGTCGTATGTCTGCTGTTAAACACAGATCACATTTCACACTCATTGAACTCCTGGTAGTAATTGCCATCATTGCGATATTAGCAGCAATACTGTTGCCCGCCTTGCAGAAAGCACGTAAAACCGCATATTATGCCGGATGCTCAAGCAACCTTAAACAGATCGGGCACGGACTGCTGAACTATGCCTCCGACAACAACGAATACGGTCCCGATCGGCTCAATCAGCATTACCGACATATTTTCGACGACGCTACGATCATGACTTCTTATTTGTGGAACAGCCTGCCGGGCACGGCGGCGGATATCCCGGCATTCTCCCGGGCCAACCAGCATCTGGTTTGTCCCGGTTACGCCGTCAGGGATTTCGCCAACCGTCAAACAACCACAGCCAAGAATGACTTTATGCAGGTAACCCAGACGGGCGGCATAGTCAATATATATTACGGAATCCATTTTGGAACCGGTACCGGCGCGACCTATTCCGGCGGCTATGCCTATACAGGGACCAGTAGTCAAGCGCCGCTGCCTTCGCTGCGGATGCTGGGGCAAAAAATTCCTTGCCCCAATGGAACTATTTTCACATGGGCTTTGGCGGCAAAAGAAGCCAGCCGTCAGGCTATGGCCGGAGATTGGTTCTGTTTGAGCAGCGAACGCTCTCTGTGCAAGAGCGACCGCTACGGAAGCGGCCGCTATAATCAACCTTCCCATGACGGAAACAACACTCTGTTCGTCGACGGTCATGTCGAAAAAATCAGCGCCGCGGATATTTACAGCCGGGCGACGCTGAACAGTAGCGGAGCTCTGAGCGGCGGCCTGAATTACTTCGGCAATCATTACGGTTGCTGGAATACATGCCGAATCTTCTTTCAATAAAGGACGGAAATGATATGAAACGAATAATTCTTTCTTTGATGATGATTTCAGGAAGTCTTGCCGTTTATGCCCAGTTGCCGGCGGATGCCCTGTTCGTAGAAGCGGAAACCATGATTGCGGACCAGACTCAATGGAAAACACGCCGGATAGAGGGGTATTATGGCGGTTATGTCAGCGGCAAAGCCTGGTTGGAAAGTTCTCCGCGCGGAGAAGGAACCGCGACCGCTGCGCTGCAGTGTCCGGCTGCCGGTAAATATCATATCTGGGTACGCTACAGCGACGCCTTGAAGCGCAATGCCGCTACTCCGTTTCAAGTTACCGTCACGCAGTCGGAGCAGCGTGTCCGAAAGGAATTCAATACCGCCAGTTTGCGGACGGACGCCGATGGGCAAAAGCGCTGGGGGAACCGGGTGCACGCCCTGGTCTGGGACTGCATGGAAGTTGACCTGGAGCCTGGTGCATTTGAGCTTATGGTCAGCAAAAACGGTGCGGCCAATATGATCGACTGTTTCCTGATCACCCGTGATCTGACATACCTGCCATATATCGAAGACTGCTTTCCGCTTTACATGAAAATCGAAGCCGCTCCCGACAGTGAAAAGGCTTGGCGTTATTCTCTGTGGGGGAGGAAAGCCGATGGAAAATATTATTGGGAGCACGTCAGCCTGCAGCTTCCTTTCGCGCGCCGGGCGTTGAAGGGTGGCGAGGCCTCGGAATGGGTTTATATTTCCAATCTGTTGGCGTTATCGGAGCCGGGCACCTGGAATCGGTTGGTGGTTTCCGCCTTCGGTTCCAAGCGGCAGGAGAAAGCGCCTGCCGCCAATTACAATGTCTATTTTTCCACGACTCCGGATGAAAAGGGGATCGTGAAGAAAGTGGAGCGCCGGGGCAGAGGTCCGGCGGCCGCATTCAAGATCGTGCTGACAGAGCGTGAACAAATCACCAGTGACCTGGAGGAAAGCGCCGCCAATCTGCAACGTTCCATGGCTGATCAGGCATACGGTAAACGGCCGGAAAAATTTCCGGTCGCCACTCAGGCGATAATCGATACTCTCTCCGATGAAACGCTCCGCAACGAAATTGAGACTCTGCGCAATATCGGCGTCAATATCATTTCCTTCGCACCGGAGTATGCCGACCGGTTTTCCAATCTGGGCTGGAACAATGTTTCGGTGAGTTTCCGGCCTTACCATCTGCAGACGACGGTCAAGGGCATCCGCTGCGGGCGCCAGCCGAAGAAAGACGCGATTGTTTCCCTGATTGAGGGGGCGGAAAAAACTGCCGCGAGCTATCCGCCCGGAATCAACGTCACCCGTGAAGCCTCATTGGCCGATGAACCCCGCTCGCAGTATCTGCGGCATGTGACCGAATGTCCAGTCTGCATCAAGGCATTTCCGCAATATCTGAAACAACAACAGGTTCCGCTGGAAGAACTGCAAGAGAACTCCTACAATGACATAAAACCTTCCGCGGATCGCAGCAACGCCGTGCTATTCTATTGGAGTAGTCGTTACGGCATTGATACTTCACTGGAGTTCTTCAAATTCTGTACCCGGACCGCCGAGGCCAAATCGCCGGACTGGAAAACCAAAGTCAATTTCGCCGGCGAAATCCGCGGTAACATGGTTGCCGCGGGCATGGACTGGTTTGAGCTTTACCGTCAGGGAGCACTGACCACCGGTTATCACGAGGATTATTCCGCTTGGATGAAAAATTACCAGATCCGGGGCTATTATATGGCGGTCATGCGGGCGGCTTGTGCTCCGTATGACCGGATATTCGGTCCGCTGGCGTGTTTCCCATCCAACACTCAATGGGAGTTCATTGCCGCCGGGTTCTCTCAACTGGGGCAAGGGGCAAAAAAATTCACGTTTTTCAATTATGGACCGCATTATATTCCGACCTCGAGTCCATGCAGCGCTCTGCAATGGGTTCACAATGCCGCCCGGCATGTGACCTATGCCATCGGCGCGGTGGAAGACCAATTGCTGAATGCGGAAGTGGTAAAAGGTGACGCCGCCATGCTGCTTTCGACTACCGGCGATCTGTGGCAGGCCAACCCGTCTCAACCGGATTTTACCAATCCTTACGGCATGGAGCGGACTTTCCTGTATTTGTTGCTGCGGCACCTACACGTCCGGGTGGATATCCTGCCCGAGGAAGACTTGGCGTCACGGCTTGCCGGATATAAATTATTGCTGGTCACGGATACCCACATCCGCCGCGAATATGTTCCGGCTTTGCGCGAATGGGTCAGAAACGGCGGCGTTCTTTACGCCGGAGCCAATGCCTTGAGCTTCGATGAATACAACCGCCCGCTCAGCCTGTTGGACGAAATGGGCATTGTTCGCGGCGCGCTGGAAGGCGATGCAAACCTCGCGCCGGGGCGCCCTCCCTATGAAATGGCAAAACGCAAAGTGCTCGGTCAGGTCGATACTGCTCAAAAATTCGGCTTTATCATCGCGGCTCAAAATCTGCGGGGCGGCGCCGTCGTATTCCGGCGAGACAATGGACAGAATGCTTTGACGGTTTCCGGATTCGGACAAGGGAAACTGGCGGCGGGCGGTATATTCCCTGCCTTGGCGTATATCTACCATGCTCAGACGGATTCAAGTCTGAAATTGATTACTCCGGTCAATTACCCGGAGGGACCGCGTCAGTTCATCGAAGCGGTGGTAAAGGCTTCCGGAATTACGCCTTCGGTCACCGCCGGTGACGCCCTCCTGGAGCCCAATTTGTTGCGCCGCGGCAAGACTTTGCTGATTGCCCTGGCGAACTGGAGCGGCCGGGAAATAGAGTCCACTCTTACTCTGCGGGGCATGGGAAGCGCCGCCGGCGTCAAAGCGCTTCGCAGCACGGTAAAATTAATCAACAACAACAGCGATGAAGTCGTCATCGACGGGACCTTCGGCAACGGCGATTTCATCATTGTGGAAATGCAGTAAACAAGGATTTATCTCATGAAATTAAAACTCCTGACAGGAATGATCACTATGGCAATAATACTGACCGCCGGTGCGGAAAATCTGCAAATTTACCATGCGCCATTGAAGTTCAAAGCCTACAGCCGGGAGTTCGATGCCAAGGCCAATGTCGAGAAAAATTTCCTGAAACTCTCCCGCGTCGATCAGGATGAACAACTGCTCGTCAATGCAATTGACGACTTGCAGTATCATCTGTCGCGGATCACCGGGCGGCAACCGGAAATTGTGGTCACGTCGAATCCGGTAGACATCAAACTTCCGGCTATCGTCATCGGAACTCTGGCCGACTGCCCCCTCCCCGCCGAAGCAACCTCGACAGATGCTTACCGGATCAAAATCGCCGGAAACAAAATTCTTATTTCCGGGCGCAACCCGGGCGCTTCCGCCCATGGGATATACGGGTTCCTGAATCAGCTCGGCTGCACCTGGATCATGCCCGGTGCGGCCGGGGAAATCATTCCGGAATCAAAGGAAATCGAGCTCAATGGTACGGATATCGTCAGCGTTCCGGATTTCGCTTACCGGCGCTTTTGGTATGGCGGTTTCTGCAGAAACGCTCAAGCCAGGTATGAATTATTCGTCTGGTGTCAGCGAATGCGGCTGAACGTTTATATCCAGGACGATTTCCAAACCGGCGGGCACTCTTGGAGCAAGCTGGTCAAACAGTACAAGGAAGAATTCGAAAAAGACCCGACAATGTATGCCCTGGTCCGTCAATCGGACGGTTCCATGAAGCGCAGCGGCCCGCAAATCGAAACCACCAACCCCAAGGTGGTGGATCTGGCTATTCGCTACATCCGCGAAACATATCGGGAAAACAAATGGCCCAATGACCGGCTGGTCTGTATTCCGATGGGCCCGGCGGACGGCGGCGCCATTTCCGAATCGCCCGAATCCATGCAGGCCGGCGCCGGCAGGATTTCCCCGGACAGCGGGCGTTACGACGGTACCGATCACGTCGTTCTTTTCCTCAATACCATTCTGGAAAAAACCAAAGATGAATTTCCCAATCTGCACCTCGGATTTTTCCTCTACAGCTGGCACGCGGACTACCCGATGAAATATACCCCGAATCCGCGAATCGCCATTAACGTGGCCGACATCAATTTTTCACGCTTTCACGGTACCGGAGACGCTGGTTCGCGCTCGCGCTCCTACTTCAAAAATATCATCGGGCAATGGTCAAAACTGCACAAAAAACAGGGAAACATCATCGAATACCGTCCCTACTCCTGGAATCTGGCGGATGGCTACCTTCCCTACACCAAATTGAAAATCTGGGGTGAAGATATTCCGTTCATGAAAGAAATGGGAGCCTCGGCTTTCATGGTCAACGCCTACAACGATTGGGCGGTCAATGGGCCGCATACTTACCTGGCGGCCCGCATGGCATGGGATTCCTCGATCAAATGGCAGGAGTTCATTCCCCGTTATTGTCAACAGGCCTATGGAAGCGCCGCCGCGCCGTTCATGACTCAGTATTATCTGACTCTGGCCGAACGCCAGAGCAAGGCCGGACAGGAGGCGGGCAGCATTTACCCGTATACCCTGATTTACAACCAGCAGTTCGTCGATCGCATGAATAGCCTTTTCCAACAGGCCTTGAGCGCGACTTCAAACCAGGCGGACAAAGTGCGCCTGGAAATAGCGCAGCTACCGATGCGACACATGCAGAAATATCTGAATTTCCGCACTCAAATCGCCGGTTATGACTTCAATGCCGCCGCCCGAACCTATCAGGATATCATCGACGGTATCAATGCGGCCAACAAACAGAATATTCACTCCGCCGGTCCGCAGGGATTGGTCTTCATCGGCCGCTTTTTCAAAGATTTTCTGGAACAGGGTAAAAAATATACCGCCCCTCCCTATCGGATCATTCACCGAATTCCAGAGCGGTTGAAAACCGCCTTCGATCCCTATACCTGCGGGCAGAATCTGAATTATTACGGTGTCGACGTCAACGATGAACATTATATCGTGACTTCAACCTATAACTCGACATTTGACGCTCAAGGACTGGGCGGTTACCGGACCGGCGCGGTCTGGTATCGCGACCGCTTCCGCCTGACTTCCGAGGAGAAAAAAGCCGATGAAGGCTACGGCCTTTTCATAGGCGGCGCCGACAATACCGTCCGGGTCTGGTGCAACGGCCGTCATATCGGTCAGGGCGATCGCTCGGGACTTTGCAAACCGCGCATTTTCGACCTGACCGAGGCCTTGAATCCGAATGGAGAAAATTTGCTGGCGATTCAGGTGATCCGCTTCGGCAACTACGAACTGGGAACCGGCGGGCTGATGTTGCCGAGCTTCATTTTCCAAGGCCCGCGCCTGGACAAAAAAGCCGAAACCGGCCGTCCCTTCCGAATGCTCCCCGGCGGAGTAATCGAGTATATCAACTAATCCCGAATTCCCGAATTATCTATCCAAAATGTGTTTTAAAAACACATTTTGGATAGATAATATATTCAGAAGCACATGGAGTAGACGTAGATGTTTACGCCCATGCGCCAGGCGTTCTGGGTGGTTTGGGCTCCGAACCATCTTTCTGAGACCCAGCCGCAGTGGAGGTCGCTGGAGGTGACGACGCCGATCAGGCGGCCCTTCAGCGTGACCAGCGATATCCCGTTGTTTTTGCCTTGACAGTGAGGAAAGGACTTTAGCTGGTAGTAGCAATTAAACAGAGGATGTTTCAGATCGGCACGTTCGATTTTCACGTCCGGAAAAAATTCTTTGAGCAGTACCAGGAAGCTTTGGTAAAGCAGATCCTGATGCGGAGCGTATTGTTTCCAGACACAGTCGTCGACGAAGATCAGGCCGCCGCGGAGCAGGTATTCTTTCAGGTTGCTTTTACCTTTGGCCGACATGTTCTGACTGCGCTGGCCGTGGACGAAAATAAACGGAAACGAGCACATTTTGTCGAGGTGCTCCACATCGACGACGTTCCAGTCTTCCTTGAGGTTGATGGTGGTGTTTTTGCGGATGAAATCGATCATCCGGATATCTCCGGTCGGGTGGGCGTGCCAGTCCCAGTCGGATTCGTGGCGCGAACTGCCCTTGACCGGGTATTTCAGGCGAACCCAGGAGACCCGGCTGCCGCGTTCGGCTTCGAAATCGTCCGCCGCCACGGGCAGAACGGACAGCAGAAAAATGCAAAGTAAGTATTTCATCGTCAAGCCTCCTCCTATATGAGTTTCCAGATTCGCCGGATGATCAGTTCCAGCAAATAAATCGCGGCCATCAGGGCAAACAAGATGGGAGTATGCCACAATGGACGCGAAAAATGCTCCTTGAGCTCGACATCGTCGCGATTGAAGTGGTCCGCGAGGATCAGTTTCGAACCGGTGAAGACCTGGACATGCGGCAATATCGCAAATTTCTCCAGCGCCGCCAGGTCCGGCTCCAGAATCCGGGACTCGAGTTCGCCGGGCTCGGAGGCCATGGTGGAAAAGGTGAATTCGGCAACCGGCTTTTTGTCGTAAATAGCCCGGACGGTGTATTCCTTGCCGCCTTCGACCGGAAACGAACAGTGGATTTTATCTTCGGCGAAATTGGCGGTCAAGATTTTCTCCTCGCCTCCGGTTTCGAGGCGGCAGCTCAGCAGCTCGGGATTGGTAATGAACGGGCTGGTCAGGTATAGATTCATGGTTTCGTTGGCGACGGCGAGATTGGGCACGATCCAGCGGGTCTGGCGGTTCCGGCCCGTGCCGAGGTAAGAGAAAATATTTTTCCAGAAAATCTCATACGAGTGATTCCCGGAAGGCAAGTTCAGCCGCCAGCGCCAAAGCGGGTCGGAGGTCAGCGCCATACTGCGCCCGGTACCGAAATTCTGATAAGCGAGCAACGGGTGTTGCCGGTTGTCTTTGCCGGTATAATACGCCAGCAGATTCGCGCCCGGCTTGAGCGATTCGACCAACGCCATGTCCTGAAATTCCGGGATCACAGGAACAGTTTTGCCATCGTCGCCCTTGTGGGTGAAAAGCGGACTTTTCCGGCCGAGGTCAGTCAGCTCGAATTTATAGAGTTGCGGCGGCCGGTAAGTGAATTCTTCATTGGCGCGTACCTGACTGTCGAAGCGGGAGGGGACTGCGCCCTGTTCGATCTCACGGAGAATCCGGCGGGTGTCCGGATCGCTCCGGGGATCGACGGGGGCTTTGGGGTCGAATTTGACGGGGAGCAGTTTTTCCAACGTGCTGCGGGCATATTCCCGGGCGGTGCCGGGGTTGCCGGTAACGAAAAGCAAACCGCCGCCGCTACGGACGAATTCGTAAATATCTTCTTCCGCGCTTGCGGGCAATTCACTCCGTTTCATATTCATCAACAGCAGGACGTCGAATTTTTTCAGCTCGTCTTTCGTGGGAAAATTCGAACCGTAATTGGTATTTTTCGGAAAAACCCCGTGAGCGAAACGGACATCGATTTTGACCGATTTATCATCGGTGAAAACATTGCGGATAAAGCGGGTGCCGAAGTCCAGCGCGCCGTTGTATATCAGTACGCTTACGCTGTCTTGCGGTTCCGTTTTCTCAATGGTCCAGTTGACGATGTCGCGTACTTGAGTCCCGGTCATGATCCGGGCAGAAAGGCGGTCCGTACCGGCGACGGTGGCCGGATAGCGATATTTGATGGTCCGCAACCCGGTCCCGGCGGTGATTTCGGCGGTATGGATGACTGCGCCGTCGCGGAGAATCTCAAGGCAGGGGGCGGTATTACGGGCGATGTTGCTGCAGCGGACCAGGAACGTCAGGTCGCTTTCGGTATTGATAAACGTATGGGTGGGGGCTTCGAGCTTGCGGAAACGGATATCCGGCGGTGCCGCCAGCTCGTTGGTCATCGGCACGAAGATATGCGGCAGCGTAGAATCCGAGAGCGCGCTCAACACGGAATTCTGAGTCGTCGGCGAGGTGTCGATCCCATCGGTGAAACAGATCACCGCACCGTATTTTTCCGCCTCAAAACGGGCATTCCAGTCGATGACGGCATCGTAGAAATTCGTCTGCGCGGCGTTGGAGGGGTCGGGGGGTTCGTCCACTTTGGCGATCCGCCGCAGATTGACGCCGAAGCGATAGAAATCATAGGCCTGATGAGCGGGATCTTTTTCCACTTTGGAGTTCCAGAAATCGATGGCGTCGCGGAGGCGGTCCTGTTTCCAACGGTCGGGCTTGAGCATACTGCCGGATTCATCGAAAACGACCGCGATCTTCATATTTTCCCGCTCGGAGAAAACACGCTCGGTTTCGACGCGCGGATCGGCCAGACACAACAGAATCAACAGACAGAAAACCAGCCGCAGCACCGCGAGCGTGATTTTCCGGGCGGGGCTGAGCTCCCGTACCGTGTAGCGGTAGGAAACGGCGATGACGAGCGCCAACAACAACACCGAGGCCGCCATACCCCACCAGCCGCCGGGAAAATTCCATTGAAATTGCTCCGTGATTCTTTCCATTATTTTCCTTTCTGCGGTTCGGGATTGGAGAGCCGCTCGAAATATTCGGCGGTGGCTTTGCGGTATTTCGGCGGAACGTCGCCGGCATTGAAAATATAAACCCGCATGTCGCGTTTGAGTTCCACCAGCAGCCCGGCGATAAGCGAAACCACATGTGAGGTATTTTCGGAAATCTCCTTGTAATTGGAGGTGGCTCCACGCCCCTCGCCTTCCCGCGAAACAGTACTGACGGCGGCCCGGCTGCGGGCGCGGGCGGTATCGATATTTTTCTTCAATTCGGGTTTGGAAGCCGCCTCGGACAACTGATCCAGCGCCTGCGAAACATCTTCCAGCAGTTTTTTCATTTCCTCTATCACTTCGGCGGCTTCATCGGGGGGAATTTCCCCGGGATTTTTATCCGCGTATTTGAGCTGGCGCGACTGTTCGTTGAGCTTGCCGGCGGCGGACTCCAGAAATTGGGCGAGATCCTGGCCGTTCATCCGCATTTCATTGATGAGATTTTTGATCTCCTTGAGTTCTTCGAGCATCTTTTCCCGGCTGCCCTTGGATTCGGCGCCCTGAGCGAGACGCTCGCCGAGTTTGCCGAGTTTACCGGCATTGCCCATGGTGCCCCCCTGCCCTTGCTTTTCGGCTTTATCTCCCATTCCGCCGGCCATATCCGAGAGCTGGCTGCCGGCCTGTTCGGGAGTCGCCTGCTCGGCCTGGAGTTCCTTGTCGAGCTTGTCCAGCTTGTCGCGGGCCTCATCCATGGCGGCACGGGTGGCTTCGTCGGAAGCTTTTTCCACCATTTTCATGGCGCTTTCCAGGTTGGCCGCGGCTTTCTGGCCTTTCAGCGAAGCGGTGGCGTTTTTATTGGCGCGCAGGTTGTCGGTGGTTTCGGCCATGCTTTCCGCGGATTGCTCGAGTTTTTGCTGCAGCTCCGGGGCTTGGGGCTGGTCGGCCTTGAGCTGATTGGTCCGGTTCTGCAACTTGTCCTGGGTATCGGCCAGTTCGTCCTGGGTTTTCCGGTCGGCGGCTTGCTCGTCTTTCTTGATCTCGTCATTCAATTTTTTCTGTTCCTCGACCAGATCTTTCAATTGATTGTGCGGATTTTTTGCCGGGTCGATTTCCGGGGGTTTGAATTTCTGCTTGTCCTTGAACGGATTTTCATCGGCTTTCAAAGCGCCCGGTGGAGGCGGCGGACCTTTGATCAGCAATTTGCGGATGTTTTTCATAGCCTGAATCAGGTTGGCAATCGCTTTTTGCTGATGCTGCAAGCCTTTGTCGAGCGACGGCTCGAGCATGGCGCTGACGCTATTGCTCATGTCGCCATGCGCCAGCTCCAAATGATTGATGATATCGGCCGGTGTGGTCCTGAATTTCGGATCCTGCAGAAATGTAATGAGGTTGTAGGCGAGTTCCTGCTGTTGAGTGATGATATTTTCATTGACCTTGACGGTGTCGATGGGATTGCGTTTGTCCGGGTTCAATTGGTAGATTTTCAGGGCAAACAATGCTTTGTTAAGCTGGATTTGCCGATTCAAAAATGCGCTCAGAATCTGCATGAGCTCGGCGCCGCCCTCGGTCAACTGATCGGCCTCGCCGGTGTAAACATCCTCGCGGAACGGACGAACTTCGATGAAGCCGGGCTCGCTGAGAATGGTTCGTTTTTCGCCGCCGACCATGGCTTGCCCGGTCAGGTGATAACTGACCAGATCGAAGGGTTTGACCTCAAAATCCTCCAGCGTCAGAAATGAACCAAAGCGGATGCGGCCATTTTCGCCCGGGAGTTTCTCCGGCTGAATATGCGAGCGGAATTCCGCGTTGATATAAACCGTCAGGGCTAGTTCCGTAAAGCCGTGCGGCGACTCGCCGATCCCCTCCCAATCCAGTTCGTCGAGGGGCTTGGCGCGGAGTTCTTTCTCTTCGGGAATGGTCACGATCAAATTGGCGGTCTCGGCGGCCAGCTCTTTCTGCTTTTCCTCCTCGGCCTGTTTTTCCTTTTCGGCTTTGGCTTGTTCTTTTTCGAGTTCTTTGTGAATCCGGTTGAGCTCGCGGTTACGATGCATCAAACCCACATCCAAGCCAGTGAAAAACAGCGCCGCCAGCACCAATAACAGCACCAGAAAAGTTTGAAACGGAAGTTTGAAATTCTTGAAAAGATTATGGCTTTCGACGGCGTGTTCGTTTTTCAGCGGATGCTCCGAGTGTTCCATTTCGAGGAACGTTTCGAAGTGGTTGAACGTCCCGGCTTGTCCGTCGAATTCCCGCGCCGTGACCCGTCGCTTTTCATAGCGGGCGATACAGTGCAGCAAGAACCCGGCAAGGCCGGTCAGCAACAGGACCAGGGCGGCAAAGTTGAAAAACAGATAATACGTTCGTTTCGGATCGAAAATGCCGTTCGCGAACAGGACCAGCGCCGCCATCAGCGCGCACCAGCTCCAGAACTTCAAGCCGGAGCGGTAAATCCGTGACAGGCGGTACAGCATAAATTGTTTTTTTACGAATTTCATCTCAGTTCACCGTTCGGTTGGAGAGGAGCAATTCGGTTATGGCGAAAATCAACAGCAGAATCAGCATCAGCACTTTGTAATCTTTGGCCTGTTCCAGTCCGGCGTGCTTGATTTCGGGTTTTTCTTCGAAAGTTTTCGGAGCGATCAGGGCGGCGCTGTCGAAAAGCTCCGGCAGCGACATGAGGTCGGATTCCCGGGTGTCGACGTTGACGCTGTACAGTTTGTCGCCGACTCTGAATACTCCGGCCCGATCGCGCGGCAGTTCACCGTCCGGCAATTTGACCGGGAGCGATGCGGCCAGGAAAGATTCGGGCTCACGACCGGTGTCCGCGCAATGCACCACCAGCTCGCGCCAGAACGGCAGAAACGCGCCGTAAGTCTGGAAATTGGTGTGATCGCGGTCAACGGCGGCGGCGAGGACGATGAGCTTGCCGCGTCCCCGGTTTATTTCCACGACCGCGGGCCGCCCGCCGCCGAATGAGGCGATAATCCGGGCTCCGGGCGGCACCCGGAGCAGCGGCACATCAAAAAACGAAATATCGAACCAGCTCCCGGCGCTCACCTCCAGATATTCGCGGAAAACCGGATGCTCGAAATTGATCATTTCAAACTCGGTCTGCTTGACGGTGTCCGCGGCAACTTCGATGCCGAAACGCTCGAGAATGGATCTCATATTCCGGGTGTCCCGATAAACGATGATGACGCTGGTTCCATTGTCGAGAGCCGCTTCCAATTGCGAGGGTTCGAGCACGGAATCGTCATTGACGATCAGGAGCGGAGCATTTTCCGGGAACTTGTCGTCCTGTATGATATTCGAGCTGCCGTACAGTGCCTCGCGGATAAAATCGAACCCGGCGACGCGGGTCAGGTGAATATCCGGAGCTTTGAATGGATTGACCGCGAAGTAACGGGTATTGTCGAGCTCGAGATCGTCGTTTGCGGTTTCCAGCACGACCCGACCGCGGCGGGGAGCGGGTTCGGAGTCCGGCATTTTGAGCTTGAATTGTTCGCTTTTTTCCGAACGCGGCAGCAGAACCACTTCGCGGGTTAAAGGCAGCTCGCCTTCCAGAAATACTTTCAATGTGCATGTAGTCTCTTCGCTGTTGAAATTCGCCAGTTTGACGTTGAGATCGAGCTCAAGCCCGGGCATGGTGTATCTGGTTTCGACAACGGCGGAAATGACGGCGGTATTGTGCCGCAAATCCGGCGATTTCACCGGCAGAATTCGAATTTCATCCGCATGCTTGATGAATTGATGGGACGGCAGACGCCGCCACGGCAGCGCCTGGCGGTCGGTGATCACGGTAATGCGTTTGCGGGTCGCGGCTATCGTGCCGAGGCGGCTGTCCGCCTGATAAAGCGCCTGCAGGAAATTGGAGGACATCTGCGAGGATTCATGGAGCTTGAAAAATGCCTCCAAAGCATTGTGGTCCGCCGTGAATTCCCCGCTCCAAAGGACGGTGTCAGCCACTACCGCGCCCAGCGCCGGGGTCGCGGGCGAAACGGAACTCAGTTCCTGTTGAAGGGCCTTGGCAATCGCCGCCCGAATTTCCGGGGTGTCGGTACTGTACGAAATATCGCGGATGATAACCTCAGCACGCTCCGGTTCCAAGTCGATATCAGCAAAGTACGGCCAGGCAAAGGCCATGCAGAAAAACGCCAGCGCCGCGCAGCGGCAGAACAAAATCAGGTATTTCAGCAGATTGTTGCGCTGCTGCCGTTTGGCGATTTTGCGGGTCAGCAGGTAGAAGGACGGAAAAACCTTGACGGTCGAGGGCCTGAGCCGGATCAGATGCAGAATGATCGGCACCGAAAGAAACGCCAGCCCGCCCAGATATGCGGCAAATGCGAAGTTCATCGAAACCTCCTTCCGCGCCGGTTGCGGACCGCCAGATACGTGCTGAGCGCCTCCAGCGGCACCCGGTCGGTGGAGAAGAGCACGTAATCGCCGCCGCGGCTTTTGGCGGCTTCATTCAGGCTGTTGGTGTGCCTCTCGAGATTGGCGAGATACTCCTTGCGGATGACAGCCGGAGAAAGGACCCGTTTTTCGCCGGTTTCGCTGTCCTGCAACAACATGGTTTCGCGATACGGAAAGAAGCGTTCGGCATGATCGAGCACATGAAAAAGAACGATTTCGCAGTTCTTGCCTTGCAGTTGGTCGAAAACGGAGGTGAAAGCCTCCGCGTCCGCATAAAAATCCGAGATCAGGATGACGATGGTCCCGGAACGAATGGCCCCGGCGGCGTCCGCCAGCGCTTCGGGCATGAGGCAGTCGAGGGCCTCCGGCCGGGTACGCAGACGCTCGAGCATTTTGGTAAAATGCGGCAATGTGCCGGACGGTTTCAAATAGCGGTCCTGGGTTTCGCCGATGGTGCTCAGCGTGAATTCGTCTTTCTGGTTGTACATGAAAAGCATGCAGGCGGCGGCGATGGATGCCGCGTAGTCCCACTTGCTCATGACGCTGCCGCGCTCCTGAAAATCCATCGAACGGCTCGCATCGATGAAAATCGCGGTGGAGAGGTCGGTATCCTCCTCGTACAACCGGACATGGAGGCGGTCGGTGCGCGCATAGACTTTCCAGTCGATAGCGGTAATACTGTCGCCGTGAATGTATTTGCGGTGTTCCTTGAACTCGGCGTTGTTGCCCCGGAACGGGCTTTTGTGCATGCCCGCGTAATAGCCGCTGACCAGATAACGCGCCCGCAACTCCACATCCGGCAGACTTGCCAGGAGGTCGATATCCAGAAATTCACTGATCGGCGCGCCGCTGGAGCTCAACTTTTCACCTCACCGCTTTGATGATTTCCCCAAGGATATTTTCGAGCGTCACCTGATCGGCTTCCGCCCGGTAATTCATGATCACCCGGTGGCGCATCACGCCCGGCAAAGCGTGCATGATGTCCTCGTCGGCCACATTCAGCCGCCCGTCGAAGGCGGCAAACGCCTTACCGGCCAGTGCAAGGTATTGACCGGCACGCGGCCCCGCTCCCCAGCGGATGTATTTATCGGCCACCGGCAGCTTGCCGGGGCGGGTCCCGCGCACGATCCGGGTAGCGAATTCCGCCACCGAACGCGGCACCGGAATATAGCGCACCGCCTCCTGAAATCTCAACAATTCATCGCGGGTGATGACTTTTCGCAAGTTCACCGTTTTTTCGTCGGTGGTTTCGAGCATGATCCGTACTTCGGTGGCATAGTCCGGATAATTCACGTTCAGTGCGAACATGAAACGGTCGAGCTGGGCCTCCGGCAGCGGATAAGTCCCTTCCTGTTCAATCGGATTCTGAGTAGCCAGTACGAAAAAGGGCTCCTGCAGCTCATAGCATTTGCCGGCCACGGGTACCGCGCGCTCCTGCATGGCTTCGAGGAGCGCGGCCTGGGTTTTCGGCGGTGTGCGGTTGATTTCGTCGGCCAGCAGCAGATTGGTGAATACCGGTCCTTTGATGAACTTGAATTCACGGGCTCCGGCGGTCTGGTTCAGCTCGAGAATTTCGCTGCCGGTAATGTCGCTGGGCATCATATCGGGCGTGAACTGAATGCGCTTGAAACTAAGATCCGCTACTTCACTGAGGGAACTGACCAGCAGCGTTTTGGCCAGCCCCGGCACCCCGGTCAACAGGCAATGCCCGCGCGAAACGATTGCCGCCAGCAACTCCTCGATCAGTTCGTCCTGGCCGAAAATTTTCCGTCCAAGCTCCTGAGCGACGACATTCATTTTGCCCGGCAGTTCCTTCAGGATTTCAGCAGCGTTGGTCATTGGCTATTTCCTTTCTTTGATATGATTGATCTGTCTGCGCAATTCATAAAGACTGGCACGGATTTTCCGGTAATTTTCCGGATCGATCGTCGGCATGGGCCCCAATGAAAAACTGAATACAATCCCACTGTCGGCAACCTTCAGCATCACAGGATATGTCTGCCATTCATAATCCTCAAATTTCTTGTTTTCAAAGGATATTCGACATAAAAAAGAGACCTGGCGACCATCGAAAACACGGATCGGATGCTTACGTTCGGAGGGAAGAAAAGGTTTGGTCAGGTTTTCCGGCAGAAACGGCAAGCCGCCGGCGTAACGGATTTCTAATTTGATCCCATACCTCAGCTCGTAAGAAATCAGTTCCGAGCCGGGCAGAATATTATCGAGAAATGCTTCGAGCGCGAACTGGCGTCTTTGCGGCGTTTCGGACTGCCTCAGCATCCGTTGCCATTCGTATGCAAAAAGTCCGTGGTTCTGGATCCGGACGGTGGCGGTATCATCGGCCGACACGTTAATCCCCATGAGGGTCCAGCTTGCTTTCCCCTGCGACAGTTCACCGAAAGCCACTTGCTCGCCGATAAACATCCCGGTCGTGCCGGCGTCGCCCGGCGGCAGGTCGCCGAAGGGAGCGAGATTGTCGGTGGCGTCCAGGTACAGTTTGTACTTCGGCAGATACACGAGCATGTGATTGAACTGCCAACAGGGAAAAGAAGAATCGACCTGGCTGTGGCGGTTAACCAATACCCGTTGGACCTCAATACCGAGCTCCTTGCACATAGCATACATGGCATTGGCCTTGTCCTTGCAGTCGCCGTAGCCGTTGCGGATCATTTCGCCCGGTGTTTGCGGACGGAATGCCGCCGCCCCCAACGGGGTCGTCACATAGCGGACGGAATTCAGGAAGTCGTAAATTCGTTTAACTTTGTCGAGCTCATCGTTCGCGCCTTTGACCAGATCGGCGAGCAGGGATTTGGCGTCATCATCCATTTCCTCGGCCCGTGAAACCATCCGATGGGTCCAACTCATGAAATCTTCCCAACTCTGCAATGTCGTCAGGACCACCCGCGCGGGGATGTGTCTCGGAAAGGCATCGTAGGGCAACTGTTCGTAGGCTTCCAGTAATTCGCTGCTGCTGAACGTAATCATATTGCCTTTTTCGGTCGTGACCATGTTTTCCGGGGTATTGTAAAACTTGTATTTGAGCTCTTTCGGGAACGACACGGAATAACCGCAGACCGGCAGAGTTGATTGAATATGAAAAATCGTTTGGAATTCCGGCAAGTGGTTGGGGCGGGGAATTGAAATCCGCCGTTGCAAATACAAGATCGAGCCCGGCGGCGGAGTCGGCAGCGAATCGTCGGCAATCTCACAGTGCGAACCGTCCGGATAAATGATCCGTGCTTTTTGAACGCCGCGCACTCCGCCCGGTGCAACCATTTCCGCGCCGGATTTGTCAATGATATAAAACGTGTCGGCCTGCGTCCCCACCGCGGATTTGTCCTGATTCAAAATATATGAGACTTCGCGGCGCAGATAAATCGCCGGATACAAGGAAAATTTTTCGGCGAGAACCTTAGCATCCGCGAGCTGTTTCAAAGTCTCCGGAGTCGCCGGTTTGATGACCCGTTTTTTTCTTTCCAACAGCAATTGCAAATCATCGGACGCCGGAGTTCCTTTGGACACGGCGGTAAACATCATTTTCGAGCCGTCAAACGGATAAGAAACGCGTTCGCCCCGGTGATAAAACTGGGAATTTTCGGCAAGGGCCAGCGAGGAACTGCGATAGAATTTTTCGGTCAATTGCCCGGCCTTTTTCAGAACGTCGCCCAACGCCGCGTCAGGACTGAGCTCCTGCAAGGCCTGCAGATAAAAGGTCGGATAACGCGGCGGCCCGAGCTGCCCGGGATCGTCCTGCGCGGCTACGACGGTCCGCTCGCCTTTCCCCAGTTGCGCCAGCAATGCCGCGCTGCCGCTGTTGAAAAGATATAGGACCTGGCGGGCTTTGATCACCTCGAGCAGACCATTCAATTCCTCGGCCGTAATACGCCCTTGCTTGGTGGGCAGTGAAATCCGCCGGGCATTCACCGAGACATAACCGAAAACATACAGCGCCAACTCGTCATCGGGAGTGGTTTCGGTTGTGAGACGAGTCAGCGTATGCCGGATGTTTTCGGCGGAGTCGGCCGTACTTACGCGGTAATCGCGCGCCGCCAGCAGCTTTTCCAACCGGGCAATCAAGGCAGCGCCCTCAGCCTCAAGCTCGGGCGTCCCGCTGCGCAACTGAATAATAACGGCGTATTTCTCTGCATGTATGCAATAACAGAAGGTCAGTAACGCAAACAAAAAAATGTACGTGAATTTTGTCATCAGTACAATCCTTATACGCATTTTTTTTATGATATCACTGGAATAAAAAAAATGCAAAGAGAAATAATAAAGATATCCGAAAAAATTCAATCAGCAGTGATCAGACGAGACCGCTACATATTCTATTTTTTCAATCTTCGATACAAGCCCGGTGAAATTTTATGCCTTACTCGAAAAGAGGAGATGAAATGGGATGTGGATCGAAAGCCGCAATTCCAGGCAATCTCCTCGATCGTCATAGAGGTTTCCTCCAGCATTTTGAGAGCCTTGCTCATACGGCAATTTTGGAGATACTCCTTGAAAGTCATCCCGGCACAAGTGGAAAACAGTCGTGAAATATACGTTTCCGTGATCTGGAAATGAACCGCCAACTGTTTTCGGGTTACAGTTTCCGGCGAAGCCGCGATGGTGTCAACGATCCTTGTCCAGAGAAAACGTGCCTTGCCGAATTCGGGAAGTGAGGATTTTCTCATATCCTCGAGAAGCAGGGCGAAGGCGTTTCCGAGCATAGAAACTCCGATTCCATCCGCTTCCGGCCCTTCAGAAAGCGAACAGACCGCATTGAGAGCATAGGTTGTCGCCCGACGCAATGAATCAGTAAGATGATAAAAATGGTCCGGTCTCTGCAACGGCGCTCCCGGATACGTATAAACCGAATGAACCAGGCGGAGATATTCCGGCGCAAGCACCAGCCCGAATACTTCATGGGAACTATCCCAGCGAATTCCGACAATGCTGTAGGGTTTCATGACAAGGGTTTCGCCGGCATAGAGTTTCATATTTCGGATTTCCTTTCCACTCCCGACATTCAGAGACAATTCACCGTTCAGGACACAGGAAATTCGGGGACATGGAAAAGAGCTGCCGAAGGAGATCCGTTCCTTGCCCACAAACATATCTTTGTACTGCAAATGCCGGAAGTAGGCCATGGAAAGCTCGTTTCCCTCCATTTTTTCGATGGAAACGCCGGTATACATTTCCGCGAAATGAAGTTTCCGGACAGGCAGCCGTCCCTGTGTTTTATCCAAAATTCCGATGATTTTTTCCCGTGAAAATTCCATTTTTCACCGTTCTGTTCACATTTCCGCTATTAATGTAATTTTTTCATCATTGCATACTGCCGGGGCGGCGATTATAATATAATGTACAACAGGAACTTAGATTTGTCAATTCCGTAATGAAACACCGTGCACATTAGGGAGATGGAAAATGCCGAACTACCAATTTTCGAATCTTCCCGGCGCTTTTTGCCGGATTTGCTCGTCACATAACTCGTTATGCTCCTCGCAAATCCAACAAAAATCACTCGGGAATCTTTCGAAAATTAACGGTATTTCAGCAATTTCCAACTCCCTTAAGGAAATCACACAGGAGATCCCTTTATGACCTTCTTCAAAAAAATACTTCCCTTGCTCCTCGGTTCATTGCTTCTCACTGCAGAGACGAAAAACATTTCAAACATCGAAGCGGACTCATACCCGGTGATTGTCCCGGAAGTCAAAGAAATTGTGCGTTTGCGGGAAGATTTTTCTCTTCCGAAAAAGCTTTCCATTTTCCTTCCGGACGTTTCCGGCGCGACGCTGGAACAACTCCGCGGAGATTTCGCAAAATATTTGCCCACGCGGACGCTTGAGCGGGCGGAGAAGGAAAACGCGACAATCGAACTCATCCTCCGCGACCGGGAAGTTCCAGAGTCTCCTGAAGGCTATTTTCTGCGGATCGACTCCAAGGGGGTAAAAATCGCTTCGAAATCTTCCTCCGGATTATTTTACGGCGTTCAGACGCTCCGCGCCATTCTCCGAAATTCCTCTCAGGACACGTGGAAAGGGTGTGAAATCCGGGATGAACCCTCTTTCCCAATCCGATGTGTAGCCTACTACAATCTCCGCAATATGGAGTCGGCCGACATTTCTCATTTCAAGGATGCCGTCGATCTTCTCTCGGGACTGAAATTCAATGCTCTGTTCCTGGAATTCGCCGACAATTTTCCGATGGAGGATTCCCCCTTCACCCTTCGCAAAAATACTTTGACCAAAACCGAGCTCGAAGACATCGTCGCTTACGCGAAGTCCCGCCACATGGAAATCATCCCCGCGGTTCAGGCGATCTCCCATGTTCGCTGGCTGAATTCACACCCCGCCTACCAGACCCAGATTCTGGAAGATCCGAAAAAAACGTCATGGAACAATTCCTACTGTCTCTCCAAACCACTTGCCGGCGAGCTGACTCTTCGCCTGATCCGGGAGCAACTGGCCTTTTTCAAGCCTCGTTTTTACTCACCGTATCTGGATGAAATCGCACCGGGAGGCATGCCGTCGTGTCCGGATTGCCGCAAACAAGACCCGGTGAAGCTGGTGGGGGATCATATCCGAGCAATCGAGAAAACCATTCTGGACGGCGGCGCAATTCCCTTGATTTTTCACGATGCTTTTTATCCGGGCCGAGACGGCGGATATGGCGCGGAAATCCTCAATACCTTGAATCCCTCCACGCTCATGACAATCTGGGACTACAGTACAAAACCCAACGAAATCGAATTCAAATATTTTGCCGGAAAGAGATTCCCGCTGCTTGGAAGTTCCTGGTGCTCTTATACGGAAAACAATCAGGAGATTCCGCTCCTCGTAAAGAAATATAATGGGATTGGATGCGTTCTTTACAACGGCGGCTGGATTTACCGTTTCTACTCGCAACCGGAAAGAATTTCCGCGAATATTTATGCGGCCACCGTCCTCGCGGCCAATTATTACTGGAACCCTGACGCGCGCGGTGTTCGAAAACTTTCCTGGGACCCCGGATATGAATTTCGTCTCCGCTTTCCGAAGGCGCCTCCGCCAGAACGCCGCAAGGGGATTCACGCGGTTCCCGTTTCTATTGCACACGCGGCGAATACCCGTTTCGGCGACGATGAGGAATTCCCTGTATTCCGGGATTCCCGAACGCCGAAACGTCTCTCCGGACAACTGGCGGAGGCTCCGGAAAAGTTCCGTCTGCTCACCGGGCAGGAAGGCGCCTACTACGGGATTGCGCTCTCCGCGCTTCCGGAGGATGGATATCCCTCAGGAAAAGTGGAGATCCCGGTGGATTTTACCGCCCGGAAACTTTCCTGTCTCTTCATGACTTCCCGCCCGAATTCCATGACATTCTTTGTGAATCATGCCAATTCGTTTCCAGTTGTGGCGGAACTTCGGCTGAAATACGCGGACGGCACGGGGAAACTTCTGCCGTTGAAATACCGTTGGAACTTGAATCACTGGAATGCGGACTGCTCCGGGTATGCCACCCGGTATGTTTTGAGCGGAGCCGATGACCGGAATGCCTTGTTCTATCTTTTCAGTGTCGATTGGGACGAACTTCCCGCGAAACGGATTGTCGCGATGGAATTCTCGGCTCCGGGCAATTCTTATGGAATCGTTCCGATATTGCTGGCGGTCTCCGCCTTTGACGGGAAAAACCACGCGGAAGATAAGCCGCTCAATCCGGAGGTTTCCAGGAAAAAGACTGTCGGAAATATGAAAAAAGACTTCATCCTGGCCGATTTCCAGAATGGAATGGGTAATGCGTTGGTTACTTTTGAAGGAAAATTTTCCGAGCCGGTCAAATTTCGCGCAGAGAATGGAGAACTCCGTTTCGACATTCCACCGAAACAGGAAGGCGAATCGCAAACCCGCATTATCGTGAATGTTCCTTTCGAGCCGAAAAACGGCCTGGAATCACTGATCTTTTCCATGAGCTGCGACACGCCGGCACAGATTCTCCGCTCCGGCGTGTACATTGGAACGAATAATTTCCAAAAGCACCGGTATCGTTTCCGTGTGGAAGATCCGACGCTCCGGGAGCGCCAGGAAGTCCGGGTGCCGTTTTCTTCCATGCGCAGTACCGACAAGGTCAACCCGGATGAATTCACCCTGGTCGGCGTCAGTTTCTGGCTGAATAACCAACATCCGATGACCCTTTGCATCGATGACATAGGCGTGTCGGAAAAGGAGATTTTCGACCGAACGCCTCTGCGAGCCGCGGAACAGGATTCTGAACCAGAAAAGAAAGGGCATTTAAAATGAAAAATAAAGATTTCACGCTCATCGAACTCCTCGTCGTGATCGCGATCATCGCGATTCTCGCAGCGCTGCTGCTGCCCGCTTTGAACACCGCACGAATGAAAGCAAAATCGACTCAGTGTATCAATAACTTGAAACAGTGCAGTCAATCCGCAATGATGTACATGATGGATTGCGGGGAACATTTTCCGAACAGCGGCGGCACCAATGCCTGGGCCGGTCCGGGCAGTGTCAATCACAAGTCATGGGCGCAAACTTTCTCACTGGAAGGCTATCTGCCGCCATTGGTGAGCTACTATGCGCCCGCGGTGACCCGGTGTCCTGTCATGAAACGGGCTTCCGAAGTCGGCGGCGGCACCAGTCGCGCGGATAGCTACGGCGCAATTTACAATTCGGTTTCCGATACGGCGCACTCATATTATCAGACACGTGTGGTCCCCCTCAAGCAGAGGAACACATACACCTATGACGATTCGGCTGTTCCGCTTTCCAAAATCATTATCATGGGTGATGACACCACTTATCAGGACGGCGCCAATCATTACCTGCTGAATGCTTCTTCCGATTCCTGGGAGGTGACCGGCGTTTCCACCAGCAGCGGGCGGCTTTATCCGGCCCACAGCCACCGCGTGAATCTGGCTATGCGGGACGGGCATGTCGAATCCGCCTCTCCCGCCGAACTGACCGACATCTACATTACACGCTACAAGGAATTCAATCTCGCTAAAGTCCGGAGTTATACACTTACTCCACATATGTCCACAATTTTTCTGTATTGACCTTCAAGGAGAATCTTATGTCACTTGGAATTGAAAAATTATTTTTCGGAGCGATTGAAAACGAGCCGTCCTATCACGGCTGGGGAACCGTAACCGTCAACCGGAACGGGGAATTGACGGCTGTCTGTTCCGGGAACCGACAAGGCCACATCTGCCCTTACGGCAGAGTCTTCTTCTACCGTTCCGGCGACGGCGGACATTCATGGACGGGCCCGGAACGACTTTCCTCCGGGCCGCTCGATGACAGGGACGCGGGCCTCTGCCGTACCTCGCGAGGCACACTTCTCATCAACTATTTCACCAGCGTGATCGCTTTCTGCGGGAACGTCGATGCATGGGATGATTCATGGATTCCCGCGGCAGAGGCGGTAAACCTGAGAACACTTTCCCAGGAACACGGCTTCTGGATGCGCCGTTCCACAGATAATGGTAAAACCTGGTCGAAAAAATACCTCATCCCGTTGAATAATCCACACGGCCCCTCCTGCGCAAAGGACGGTTCTCTGTTATTTGCCGGCCGCTGCCTTTCCGAGTCACCCGCCAATATCTCCAGGGGAACAAGAATGGGAAACGACATGGTATTCGCCCGGTCCGAAGATGATGGCTTGACTTGGAAAATCATCTCCAGGATTCCGCCGCCCAATGGACATTCCGCCTATCATTGCGTGGAGTTGCACACGCTGGAAACCAATGATGGACGCATTCTTGTTCATATTCGCGACCAGAACCGGGAGCCATTGATCCAGACATGGCAGACGGAATCCCTCGACGGCGGAAAAAACTGGACGGCCCCCATTCCGATTACGGACGGCCACCCCTCGCATCTGCTTTCCCTTTCGAACGGACTGCTGATGATGTCCTACGGCCGGCGCACTTCTCCCTATGGAATTCGCTTTCGTATTTCATCCGATCAAGGAAAAAACTGGCCTGACGAGCTGATTTTGACTGACGACGGCCTGGATTTCGACCTTGGCTATCCTTCCTCGGTGGAAATGCCGGACGGTTCCATCTTTACCCTCTGGTATCAGAAGGGCGTTCTCAAATACTGCCGGTGGCGTCTTCATTTGTAACGCCGGCTCATAAGGATTTCACGGTAAAAGGCAAAGGACGAAAAAGACTAATGACAAAAGGACGGCTTTCAACTCAATAATCAACGGTCCGGCCTACAGCAGGACGAAGTAGAAGCCGACCAGGAAAATCGCCACGGCAAAGACGGTCAGGATGATGCGGTTGCGGACGACGTGAACCCGGGTGCTGGTGGCGGTAAATCCCGCGATGCGGTTAAAGCTCTCGGTACGGGAATAATTATGCAGCGTGTTCTTGTGCTTTTTCCGGGATTTTCCACCCTTCTTGGGCAAGTTGAGGATCATCTCACATGCCGCCCATGGTGATGAGAATGGCCGTGCCCACCAGGATTGCCGCGACGATGATCGCCAGCATGATCGGCATCATAAAACTGAAGCCCAGGCGGAATAATTGGAAAAACGACAACGAGGCCAACTCGTGGATGAATGACTGGTTGCTGCCGCCGCGTTTGTGCTCGCTGTCATAGGAGAGCAGTTTGCGGACGGCGGCGGTGTGGCGGACGATCACCAGACGCGCCTTTTCCAGTTGCCTCTGGTAATCGGCAAATTGGTCGGGTTCCTGGCTGATATCTTTGAATGATTCCGGAAATTGACTGATTTCCTGAAAAAACTGGTCGAATACCAATTGCAATTTCTCGGCTTCGCCGGCAATTTTGCGGGAATCGATAAGCTCGGCTTCCAGCAATGCCGAATATTCCGACAGACGGATCAGCAGTTCCCGGCGGTTACGGTTGAAATCCTCGAAATGTTTGCGATCAACCGTTGATTTGGGACGCGGAATTTCCACCGGGGCGGGTGCCGGGGGCGGAGCGTCGGGCTGCGGCTGTTCTTCCGGGGGAGCTCCATCCTGATAGGTTTTGAGCCGGTCTCCCGAGTGTATCAATTTATCGCTGATATAATCATTTCGTTTTTTCATTTGCCCACCAGTTTTATAGAATTGAAAATGGAAAATTGAAAATGGAAAATGAAAGAAAGAGAAAAATCTCCTTGCTCCTTTTCGGCCGGCAAATAATTATGAAACAGCTGTAATTCTCTTTCCAATTTTCAATTTTCCATTTTCCATTTTCAATTAAGAAAAATTGCGTATGACGTTGACTCAATATACGTTCCAAAAGCAAAAATGTCAATTTCTTCTTTGTCCGGGATGCGGCCGGGTCCGCTTTTTTTTCAGGACCTGGATCTGCGGGCGGCGCTCGGCCAGGCCGCGATTGACCTGAATCGGTTCACCATCGGAAGTCTTGCCGGTATAATACATGGCCGCCCCCATGGTCATCGGCAGCGGGATGTAATCCTGAACCTGCTGCGGACTCCAATTGTGGCGGTTGAGAAAGTCATCGACGGTTTTCATTTCGCTCTCGGTGCACCCGGGAAAATTGGAGATGAACAACGGAATCAGGTATTGTTCCTTTCCGGCCTGACGGCTCTCTTCCTCAAAAAATTCCTTGAACTTATAAAAATCATCGGCGGAATTTTTACGCATCAATTGCAAGACCCGCGGGTGAAGGTGTTCCGGCGCGACTTTCATATGGCCGGAAACGTGTTTGTGCACCAATTCACGCATCAACTCTTTCTGTTTCACCGCCAGGTCGAGGCGGATACCGGAGTTGATGTAAAGGTGTTTGACCCCGGGAATGGCGCTGACTTTGCGCATCAGCTCAAGCTGACTCTTGCCGTCGGCGACATAATTGGGACAGGGCTGGGGAACCATGCACGAGGAACGGCGGCATTTGGCGCAGATGCCGGTGTCTTTGGCATAGCTGCCGTAAATATTGCCGGCGGCCCCGCCGATATCGGAAACAGTTCCTTTGAACTGTTTGGACTTCAGGAGTTGATGGACGTCTTTGATCACCGATTCATGACTGCGCGAAGTTATCGCCCTGCCCTGGTGCGATACCAGACCGCAAAACGAGCACCCGCCCGGACAGCCGCGCACCGCCGGGATCGAGTTGCTGATGGCGTCATAAGCCGGAATCCGTCCTTTATAATAAGGATGGGGACGGCGCGCAAACGGCAACTCATGAACATGATCCAGTTCGGCGGAAGTCAACGGTTCCGGCGGCGGCTCCACCACCAGCACCCGGTCGCCGTAACGCTGGTACAACCCGCGCCCGGCATACGGGTTCATTTCACGCTCCACCAAGACGGTTTCAGTCATCAGGGCGTCGCGCTCGTGCTGCATCGTATCCCAATCCGGCAGTTCGACATAATTACTGAAATCAAAGCTTTCCGCTTCTTTCTTGCCCAGAAAAACCACCGAACCGCGGATTTTGCGGAGCGGACGCCCTTCCCTCAAGCATTCGGCGATCTCGATAATGGTTTTTTCGCCCTGTCCATACATGCCGATTTCGGCCCTGCTGTCGACCAGGACGCCGGGGCGGAGTTTGTCCTGCCAGTAATCATAATGAGCCACCCGGCGCAAGCTGGACTCCATGCCGCCGTTAAGGATCGGCAGTCCCGGAAAAGCCTGGCGCGCCAGTTGCGAATAAACGACCAGGGCGTGCGGCGGGCGCAATCCCGGCGTGCCGTTTTCGGAATAGGCGTCATCCCGGCGCAAGCGCCGCCCGGCGGTATAAAGGTTGACCATGGAATCCATGTTGCCGGACGAAATGGCGCAGGCCAACAGCGGACGGCCGAGTTTCTGCAGTGAACCGGCGTCGCGCCAATCCGGCTGGGCGATAATGCCGCAGCGGTATCCGGCGTCGAGCAGCAGCCGCCCGACCAGAGAAATACCATATGACGGATGATCGACGTAGCAATCTCCGGTTACCAGAAGGATATCGAGCTGATCCCAGCCGAGTTTGTCCATTTCCTGCCTGGACATCGGCATGAATTCGGGAGTATAATGAGTCATAAATTTTACGGTTGTTCCGGCATCATGCCGCTCTCCGGAATTTTGGCGATTCCGGTAAAGTCTGCCGAGCCGAGATAGTTAAACGGTATTTTCAGGCGGCTGCGGCGACGGCTGCCGTAGTTGTATTCCAAGTTCATTTCCACCGGTTTACCCTCTTCGCCTTTCGGATCTTCGATCCGGAAAAGCAGAGAATAATCATTACCGGTCGAAGTCGTATCCAGCTTCCATGTCTTGCCGTCGAAATCACCGGTACCGCTCTTGATGGCGATACATGGATAAGTATTCAAGGCATCGGAAAGGCTGTAATCATAGATACTGATGCTCCGTCCCTGGTCCAGGCGGCAAACCACTACAGCATAAGCGGGTTTATTGTATTTGGCAGAGAAGGCGAATTTTTCCGGATTGACGACTTTGACGTCGTTACCGGTAATCTCGGCACAAGCTATCCTGCCCGATTGAAAACGCCACATGGCCGCATAGAGTGTTCCGGCTGATCCGATCACCGCCGCCATCAATATCCAGTATGCTTTTTTCATCTTCACAAACCCCTGTTGCTTCCAACTGGTATTATAGTCCGAATTTCCGCCAAAAGCAAGCCGGTTATTATAAAAATCGCGAAGTCGGAGAGTCGGACTTCTTTTTGATTCGGCGATGTTTTTCACTTTTTATGACAATTCAAGAGAAAAACACTTGCCTTTAAGTACACTTTGTGCTAAGTTTAACACTGGAAATATAATTAATAATCTCGCTGGAGAAAACTAAACAGGTCGAGGATAATGCGTTTTCAATGTCCTTTATGCCATAAGCTGGTAGCCGTCGATGACTCGGAGATGGGCAATCAGGTGCAATGCGGACACTGCAATGAGGTGGTATCGGTACCACCCTCGCGGTTTGCGTCCGGTTCCGTCATTGCCGATTTTGTGATCATGAAGGAAATCGGACGCGGCGGCATGGGGGTAGTATACCTCGCCCATCAGATTTCACTGGACCGGCCCGCCGCATTGAAGATTCTCCAGGACAATTATGCCAACAACGCCGAATTCGTCGTCAACTTCATCAAAGAAGCGCGACTGGCCGCCAAATTGAACCACCCCCACATCGTCCAGGCGTATGCCGTCGGTGAAGATGAGGGGGTTTTTTATTTCGCCATGGAATATATCGACGGCGAAACCATGAAAGCGGTATTGCGCCGGGAAAAAGTTCTTCAGATCGAACAGGCGGTTACCCTCATTCAGCAGGTGGCGGAGGCCCTTGACTGCGCGTGGAAGGAACAAAAGCTGGTTCACCGCGACATCAAGCCCGACAATATCATGTTGACCAAGAAAAATCAGGCCAAACTGGCCGACCTCGGTTTGTCGCAGGTGGCCGGCGAACCGGACGAAGACGAAGACAGCGACGAGGTCATGGGAACCCCTCAGTATATCAGCCCGGAACAATTGACCGGTGCCCCGGTGGACGTCCGCAGCGACATTTACAGCCTGGGGGCGACTTTTTACCAGTTTGTGACCGGCCGTTTCCCTTATGAAGGGCGCAGCGGCACCGAAATAGCCCGTAAGCACCTGGAAGCGGAACTGGTTCCGCCGAACCAGATCAATCCCAATGTACCGGAAGCCGTAAGTCAGGTCATCTGCAAAATGATGATGAAAAACATCAACGACCGTTATCAGGATGCGGAATCGTTGGTGGAAGACCTGCGGATCATCCGCCGCGGCAAAGGCACCAGCGGGTTGACTCTGCCCAAGGCCTTCAATACCCAGACGGGCTCGGTACAACGGCCGAACCTGGCCAGCAGCGCGCCATCGCTCCAAGTCCCCAAGTTGCAACTCAATCCCCAGGCCGGCACCGGTTCGCAATCCCAGCCGACCCCGAAAATCGGCGTCAAATCCACCATCGGCCTGAAACGCGACGGCGCCAATGTTTCCCAGGATACCCAGGCGTCTCCGGCACCTGGTGATACATCGTCCAGCCCGGACTCGCCCACCGGGGGAATCCGGCCGTTGTTCGCCGATGAAAAGGAAAATCCCCAGACCCATACCAACAACAATCTGGTACTGGATCCCAAGGGCGTCGAGGATTTGAAAGACTTTAAACCGCGCCGCAAAGTGGTGAAGATAACTCTCCTGGTCGTTACCTTGATTCTCTTGGCCTGCGGAGGCGGAGTCGGCGTACTTTTTTATCTCCAGAAGGAGTCACCGGAAGAAGCGCCGCCGCCGGATACCACCGTTGCCGTCGACTCGTATATCAAAAATATCGACGAGATGATGAAGATTTTCAGCGCCGATCCCACCAAGGAAAAAGAATTCCTGAATCTGGTCGATTCGTTCCTGGAAAAATATCCGGAACCGAAAACCCCGGAACAACAGCGCAAACTGAAAGACCTGCTGACCGTCTATGTGCCGATCGATGAGAAATTGCGGGTAATTCCGGCCCGTCAGCAGGCCAGAAGCAAGCACGAAGATGAGATCAAAGTCGCCCGTGAGCTCGCGGAACAACAGGAAGCCATTCGCAAACAACAGCAGGAAGAAGCCGCCCGGATCAAAAAAGAAGAAGAAGACCGCAAGCGCGCCCAGGCCGAAGAACAACGCAAGCAGCAGGAACAGGATAAAAAATATATGGCGGCCATGACTGCAATGAAAATCAAAGTGCCTTATCAGTTGACCACTATGATTCAGGGCAACAAGCTTGACGACATAGACCAGCTTGTAGTAACCGCCAATCAGGAAGTCGATGCTTTCCAGACCGCCACCCCCAACGTCCTGGCTGCCGCCAAGGCCCTGAAAACTTATTTGACTACCGCCATCAAGGATTTGAAAACCGGCCGCGAATACCATACGCTTCTCTACAACAGCGGCGATACTTTCCAAGGCAAGCAAGTCGAACTCCGGACAAATGAGGCGCGGATGCTGTTGCGGATAGTCAATATCAAAAACCGGGTCATCCACACCGTAGACTCCATTTCCAACCGTACGGTGAATTTGAATATCGATGAAATGGATGAAGAATTGCTCAATCTCATAATCGGCAGGATCGAACGCTGGCAGCGGATCACCAATATGCGATTCTATATCCAACTCTATACGGCGGAGTATCTGCCGGCCATGAACCCGGCCGACGAATTCTGGACCAAGGAGTTGAGTGCCTGGCAATCCAATTACTTCCGGGAAAAGCTCAAAACGCTCAAAGGCCCGGAGCTATCCGAATACCGTAAAAAGTTCGGATCCCTGAAAACCTTTCCGAAATAGTCCGGTAACACCATGAAAATCATACACTTTTCCGATCCCCACGCCGGAGGTCCGGCGGAAGACTGGATGGCCTACATCGACAAACGCTGGGTCGGTGCATTCAATTACCGTTTCCGGCGGCGTTATCAACATGATTTGAGTCTGTTGGACAAAGCGGTGGCCTATATCCTGGCCAACCCTCCGGATGTCGCGGTATGCACCGGCGACCTGACTTCCACCGGCCAACCCGGTGAATTCCAACAGGTGCTGGATATCCTGAAACCGCTGGTAAATTCCGGAATCCCGTTTCTCTATGTACCGGGTAATCATGACTGCTACGTCAAGCGCCGCCGTTGCCGTGAAGCCGTGGCCCAGGCGGTTTATTTCCTCTGCGGCTATCAGTTGAACGAACTGCCGCTGGTCAAAACCATTGCCGGAGTCGATTTTATCCTGGTCCATGAAAGCCGCCCCACCAATCTGATCTCGTCGTGCGGCTACCTGACCCACGAGACCTCCAGATTCGTCACCGGCTTCTGCGAACAGCCCAAAAAACGGCCGCGGATTATCATCGGACATTATCCGTTGATCGAAGAACAACCGGTTTTGCGAGCCCGCCACCGCCTCTGGGGGCAGCGGGAAGTCGTCAAACTGCTTCATGACCAAGTCATCGATATTTCGCTGTGCGGCCACATTCACCGGCCTTTCGCCAAAGTCGACGCCGGGGGACGCGGCGAATACAGCGCCGGCTCCGTCACCCGCAACGGCACCATGGCGGAAATCGAATACCTTCCGGATAAAAATAATTTCACCCGTCGTCTGGTTGAGCTATGAATCCGTTTCGCAGAAAAAATTTTTACCTGATTGCCTCATTCTTCGGTTTGATCCTGGTAGGAATGATTTTTCTCAAAATGCCGTTCGTCACCCACACGGACGGGGTCAGTTGGGAAGACGCCTTTTTCACTTCGGCGGCGGCGGTTTGTGTAACCAACATGTGCAATCTGGCGACTTCCGGCTTTAACGTGCCGGGACAGTTGGTCCTGCTGGGGCTTATCCAGATCGGCGGGCTCGGAATGATGGCGCTGGCGGTTTCTCTGGTCATGCTGATCGGCCAGGGCATCGGCGACGACAGCCATACCGGACTCGGCAGTAACCGCCACCTGAGCCGCTCCGAAATCCAGGAATTGATCAGGACCGTGATAAATTATACTTTCGCCATCGAAGGAATCGGCTTTATCCTGTTGACCCTGGCCTTCATGGGGCACGGCATGCCCCTGCGCGAAGCCGGATATTACGGGTTGTTTCATTCGGTTTCGGCATTCTGCAATGCCGGTTTTACGCCGTTCGCCAACAACCTCGCGGGGGTCAACTCTTTTGTTAAAATCATCATTTCCTTGCTGATCATTGCCGGGGGACTGGGATTTTTCGTAATTTACGACCTGATGTCGCACTTCAAACACCACACCCGGCTGCAGATAAACAGCAAAATCGTCCTTATCGCCTCCGCCATTCTGATAACCGGCGGCGCGGTCGCCATCAAAGTCCTCGAGGCTCACCATATTTCCTGGCTGGACTCCTATTTCATGGCGGTATCCGCCAGGAGCGCCGGTTTTTTCACGGTGGCTCCGGTTTCACTGCACGCCGGTTCGCTGATCATCATCAGCGGATTGATGCTGATCGGCTGCTCGCCGAACTCCACCGGCGGCGGCATTCATACCACCGCCATCGCCATGATCTTCCTGGCGGTATACAATGCTTTCAAGGGCAACACCAAGCTTCTGCTGTTCCGCCGCGAAATACCGTTGCGTTACGCGCTGCGGGCATTTGCCGTGACCGTATCGTTTCTGGCGACCGCCTCCCTGGTCTCTCTAATCATTTCCACTCTTTACGGGCAATCGCTGAAAGTGGTGGGGTTTGAGATCTGCGCGGCCATTTCCAATGCCGGCATGCCGCTGACTTTCGACGAGTCGCAAGATTTTTTCATCCGCCTTATGACGGCGGGTTGTATGTTTCTCGGGCGCATCGGCCCATTAACGATATTTCTGTTTTTTTTGCGCGAAAGGCGCGTCAGCCGTTTGGCATATCCGCAGGAAAGGATTATCTTAGGTTAAAAAGGAGTATGAAGTTATGAAAGGAAATTACGCCGTAATGGGGCTGGGAATATTCGGGGTGAAACTGGCAACCGACCTCAGCAGTAACGGACACTATGTCGTCGCGGTCGATCACGACCCGGCGGTAATCGCGGAAATCAAGGACAAAGTCGCCACCGCCATTATTGCCGACGTCAGCAACGCCGACGTCATCAAAGAGCTGGATGTCAGCAAGTTCACCGCCATCATCCTCAGCATGAGCGGACATTTTGAAAATCAGATCATCGCCCTGACTCTGCTCAAGCAGGAAGGCGCGGTCAACGTCATCGCCAAAGCCAAATCCCCGCTCCAGAAGCGGATTCTGCTGCGGCTCGGCGCCCATGAAGTGATCCTCCCGGACTTCGACGTGGCGGAGCGCTATGCCAAACGTCTCTCCATGAGCAACGTCGCCGACATGATCGAGTTCAAAGGCGGCACCATTGCCGACGTCACCGTGCCGGAAAGCATGTCCGGACATACCATCCGCGAACTCGATTTGCGCAACCGCTACAATATCACGATCCTCCTGATCAACAAAGCCGGCGAAGAAAGCCGCACGGTCTGGACTCCGGATATCGTCCTGGAAGTCGGCGACAAGATGACCATCTTCGGCCAGGAAAAAGAAATCACCCAGGCTTTTCAGGGATAAGACCACCATGCCGAATCAATACAATATTGTCCTGGTCCATCCGGAAATTCCGCAGAATACCGGCGGCATCGGCCGCCTTTGCGTCTCCACCAATACCCGGCTACACCTGATTGAACCGCTCGGATTTTCCCTGGACGACCGCTACGTCAAGCGCGCCGGCATGGATTACTGGCCGCATGTCGAATTGTCGATTCACAAGAATTGGGAGGTGTTTTTGGAGGCCAATCCCGGCGCGGTCATGTATTTTTTCACCACCAAAACCACCCGGACTTATTGGGATTGCCCCTATGAAAAGGATTCATTCCTGGTTTTCGGCAACGAGGGTTCCGGCCTGCCGTCGGATTTCTATGAGCGTTACAATGAAAGCATGTACACCATTCCTATGCCCGGCAAGTTTTTCCGCAGCCTGAACTTAGCCAATTCCGCCGCCGTAGCGCTATACGAAGGATTGCGCCGCCAGTCGTTATAGTTTATCGCGAATGGCGAACAGGGTTTCGTGGATTTCGGCGAAAATCTGCTGTTTTCTTTCCGGCGTCAGCCGGAATAGGGGCATATACATTCCCAATCCCCCCAGGATCATGCCGGAACTGTCCAGCAACGGAAACGCGGCGGCATAAACTTCCTTGCCGGGATAATCTTCAGCAAAACCCGCGGTTCGGAGGCGGCTCAAGTACTCGTCCAGTTGTTGGCGGCTGTCGATGCCGTCCCATTCCCGCCCCGGCAAACCGTTGAGTTCGACAAATAGGTCAAGTTCGCGAGCGGAGGCGAAAGCCAGCATAATCCGGGTGGATACCAGATGGTAAGCCATGTTGTCCTGTTCGGCGCTGCGAGTCTCCACCACAATCGGGGACATCCCCTGGCGACGCAGCAGAACTTTGCGCATACCGTTGAAAAGTGTCGCCACTACCAATGATTCGCCGATATCGGCGGCCAGACGTTCGAGCACCGCCGGCATCACTTTCATGAGGCTGGAGGCAACCCGCGCGCCCCGGCTCATGCCGAAACACTTGGGCCCGGGAACATACAAACGGTCGCCGGCCCGCCCGATATATCCGGCCATTTCCATGGTTTTCAGGATATTGCGGGCGGTGGTCGGCTGGATTTCCAGCGCGCCGGCGACCTCGGAAAGGCCGACACCGGGCTTCACCATCGATTGCTCCATGACGAAATCCAGTGCGGCCAGTGCTTTTAATACCGATTTAACGGTTCCTGTGTCTTCTTTTACTATCATCCTCTACTATAGTCCGAAGAGCTCCAAAAAGCAAGCTATTGTTTTCTGGAATGCGGGCAGGCCAGGACGCATTGTTCGAAGTTGCACGGACGGATTTTCTTGACCTGAGGCAACTGCCGCATGGCGTCGGCCAACGCTTTTTCGTCAAGCTTTTCCGGGAAGGGCAGATCGAGGCTCCAACCGGTATACTGATTTCCTTCCGAACCGACCAGGCTATAACGCTTGGCCCAGTTGCAGCGGTTAACGTCAATCTTGCGGAAAACCTGCGGAACTCCGCCGATCTCTACGCTGTGTTCTTCCGGCAGAAGCGCCGAAGTCTTGCAAGCGCTGAAACAAGTACCGGAGCAGTTGCCGCATTCCAGTTTGACCGCCGCCAATACCTCATCGGTAATCAGTTCGGCATCGGTGACGATGGCTACATAGCGCATGTTCGAACCGAACTGCGGATTGACCAGACTCCCGCACTTGCTGATCTTGCCCAGACCGGCTCCGGCAGCGGCAAAAACGTTGCTGAAGGCATCCGGATATTCACCGCGCGGATTCATGCAGACCGAACCGGTATTGTGAAGGTCCAGCGTATAAACTCCTTTGTAGCCGGCTTCTTCCAGCAACCCGGTCAAATTCCAGGCCAACAGCCGCAACCGCATGATCGTTTCATACTGGGCGAAAACATACGGCCCGGCGGCTTCCGCCGGGGTGCGGGCGGTGATATTGACCGTTTCGTGAGGCATCCGCAACCCGATGACGATCACCGACTTGGCGTTTCTCAGATAGTTATCCGGCCCATAGACTTTGCGGGTCGCGGTGCTTACTTCCGGATCGTAGGGCTTGTAGTTACTGTCCGCTTTGTTTTTCACCCGGAATTCGACCTCGCCTTCGTAGATCTTTTTCAGAGCGGGAACAATTTCTTGCAGGCGTTCAGCCGGGGTAATCCCCATGACATCGCATTCGCGCAGTTCCATTTCGCGACGCAAACGGCTGGTCAGCGCCCTTGCCGACAAAGTCTGCTGCGAATAGGGCAATTCCCACGAAGTAACCGGCAATTCGGCATCGGTCAACAGGGTCAAAGTACGGATTTCTTTGTCCTTTACTCCCGGTATCAGCACCGCTTGAAGCTTTTCTTCCGGGAATTTCAGATACTGACAGGCGCTATAGCCGTAGCGCTCCAGCAACCTCACCGCATCGTATCCGGCCTGAGTCATAATCGGATTCCAGGCGATATCGAATTTATGGGTTTCGGCGTTGGGGGCGGAGAAATCGGCATCGATTTTATCGCGCTGCGAGAGCATGCTTACCGCCCGTACCGCTCCCGGCATCAACTTGCCGATATCGATCCCGAGTTTTTCATTCAAGGTCGCGGCGTCGCTGACTACCACGTTGTCCACACCCCAGGCGGCGCCGAATGCGCGGATTTCTTCAAAAATACCGCGATGGAAAGCCTCGTCGCGAATCTCCGGATTGGCGATATGCTGACGACGGCGGCGCGGCGCGTTGGTGTATTCACGATCCCAGTAACGCAAGGGCTTCGGCAGACAGTAGCGCAGACAAGACCCCATCTCCCCATGCCGCGGGCGATACTTGAGCGCAGCATCCATGATCACCTGCTCGTCGACTTTATCCGGTATCGGCAAATCCAGGTCCAGATTGAAATGCTCGCCCCAGGAACAACGCCAGAGGTTTTTGTTGGCATAGCGGTACTTCTTGCCTTCGTACTCGATAATATTCCAGCCGTTGATTTCCTTGGAGAGCGCCCCGGAACGGCATTCTTTTTTGCAAATCATGCAGTTATCGCAAACCGAGCCCGGCTCCACCAGGGGCGACGGCGTTAGTTCCGCATCGGTAACGATCGTCACAAAACGGACGCGGGCGCCGAATTCCGGAGTTATCGCCAGGCCGCTGTATCCATACTCCGCCAAACCCGCCGCCACCGCCGCGTGAATGTGCGAAACGTCCGGTGCGAACTGTTCTTTCAAATCCTTGTATCCGCAATAACGCCAGATATTTGACGACACGATCGGAACCGCGTTCCAACCCAGTTTTTCCAGAAAATTGCTCATCCGGTACGACATATCGTCCAGCCGCCAGTTCATATGATATTGGATCGTGTACGGACCGACTTCCTGGGGATGCTCGATCCCGCCGAGTTCAATCGCCGCATCCGGATGATGGACGGCCATGACAATGACCGACTTGGCGGTCGGCATGACCCCCTGCGGACTCATTTTCAACGGAGCTCCGTTGAAACGCTCGATGTTGGCGATTCCCACCAAATCGGCGCGCAAAGTTTCCATGGCGTAGTTCTTGAGTTTCATGGTTTCTGAATTGTCGACCCGGTAAAACAAATTTGTGCTCATTTTTGATTGCTCCTTCAAATTCATTATTAATGAACTATATTCATTATACATGAATTTAATAAAAAATCAATAGCGGTTCGTTAAAATTCCGGATTTTTTGATATTATCGCATGAATCTTGCTTCCCTCATTGAAAAAGTATCATTTACCGTTTATATTAATGCTG
>JAVBRM010000008.1:0-55067 GCA_031548025.1 Victivallaceae bacterium
ATTTACCGAAAACATCGGTGGCAAGGCGCATTGCTTCTCGGACTTAATTTCGTGTGCTTAATCGTTTTCATCTATACTGTGGGCCTGGCCTTTATATTAGCATTGTTGGCGCAGTCCGCTTCCGATGATCATTTTGCCGATGACCTCAAACTACCGAACGGAGTAGAATTGGCGAATCCCGGGGATATATCGAAAGAATTTATGAGACAATACATTTGGCGGCTAGCTCCTGAAGATAGCTTCCAATATCAGGTAATAAATGCTATCGGCAAAGGAAAAACTCTGCCGGATAAAGATACTGGATCGCTACCGATACTTGAAAAATTGATGCATGATCCAGATGGGAAAGTAAAACTGGTTAAGTATCTTGCCTGCAATCCAGAGTGGCGTCTTTATCGGGAACAAAATGATACCCTGTATGCGGTACGACGTTTTCGGACCTCAACGGGAGAACCATTCTCAACTTTACACAATTACTATGCATTCCACCAGGAAAATCTTTCACACTCAAAGGTATCTTCTCCAGAAAACTCAAACTATGAGTTTCGCTTCGGGATCGGGCTGGACGGAAAATCATGGAATCAGCGTAGCGCAGCTCAGAGCGGAGTTACAATCCTACCGAATGATGGTACAAATTTCAGGTATTCGACACAGCTGACTTCCGGCAAAGCTTTACTGGAAATTTACGATAGTTCAGTATTTCCTGGACGTCAAATGACCGCCAAAGCCATCGAGCTTGTCGAGCATGAATTTACCTAGCTTAAGCTCCCACCCGATGCCATTGTTCTCAATAAAGAGCCAACTATGATTCTCAATGACGGGGTACAAGGGGGCATTTATCAAGCGGAAATATTCTGTAATCCGGGTGAGCCAGGAAAACTTTATTTGAAAGTGTATGAGATTACCAAGGGAACACGACTGTCCGAGTCCCGTCTCGGCCACGCCTGCAATGAAATTCCGGGATGGTCTGATAATCCCAATGAGCTTTTCTATTCCCAGATGAATTTCACGATTTACGAAGGAAACTGGGGACAGTTCTATGGTGCCAGATTTGAAGTTTGGTTGAAACCATTCTCCGGTGCTCCTGAACGCAAGTTATTTGAAAGAAATTATAAAATCCAAGGTTGGACAAGATAATTTACGAGCAATCTTTTAAGTTTACCCTGTCATGGCGAAAAAAAATCCGCCAGTATTACCCGGCGGATTGGTGTGAGCCTCGAAGTTAGAGAGGCTTGAAGGAGGACTTGTCGGCTCCGCAGAGCGGGCAAACCCAGTTGTCCGGAATGTCTTCAAAAGCGGTGCCGGGCTTGATGCCGTTATCGGGATCGCCTTGGGCCGGATCATAAATGTAACCACACAATTCGCATTCGTACTTTTTCATTTTTTACTTCTCCTTTATTTTTGGTCCACGATGGATATCAGTTTTTCAGCCAACTCGCGGCCGGCGTTGTAGCATTGCTCCAGCACCTCTTTGGAGGGAGAATACTTGCAACTGATGCCATCGTTGGTTTTCTGAACATTTATCTCGTCCAGATAAGCGTTCAATTGTTTGAGGGATTCGCCACTCCAGCCGAAAGAACCGAAGGCAAAACCGATCTTGTTTTTGGGTTTCAAACCGCGCAGATAAGTCAACACGTCCGCCATGGCCGGAACCAAATTGTTATTCAGGGTCGGGCTGCCGACAACGATCGCGCCGGAGCGCGAAAGCTCGGTTATGACATGGCTGCGGTTGCTGTGCTGCATGCAGATTTCCACTACATCCACCCCGGCATTGCGAACGCCGTCAGCGATACTCGAGGACATCCGTTCCGTGGCATGCCACATGGTATCGTATACGACAACAACACGTTTGGCGGGTTTCTGTTCCGCCCATTTCCGGTACAGTCCCAGGATTTTCTGCAGATCTTCACCGCGCCGGATCAGTGGTCCGTGATCAGGGAAGACATATTTGAGATCGAGGTTCAACCCGGGCAGATCGCCCAGCAGCTTCAGAACCTGAGACGAATACGGCAGCAGAATGTTGGCGAAATATTTCTCGCCTTCCCATTCCATGAGCCACGGTTCATGCTCGTCGTAATACAACTTGGTGCATGCATAATGCATACCCAGGGCATCCTGGGAGAAAAGAACCTTCTCATCGGTCAGGTAGGTGAACATGCTGTCCGGCCAGTGGAGCATCTGGGTTTGAACGAATTTCAATTGATTTTTCCCGATAGAAACAGTATCACCGGTTTTAACCACATCAATTTCCATACCGATATCCAGTTGCGCGGTCAGATCCTTCTGCCCCATGGGCGATGCAAAGATCTTTTCCGGCTTAATGGCTTTGACCGCCATCGGCAATGAACCGGCGTGGTCCAATTCGGAATGGTTGGAGACGATATAGTCGATTTTCGCCGGATCGATTACGGAACTGATCCGCGCCATCATCTGTTCGAAAAATGGCGCTTTGACCGTATCGATCAGCGTGATTTTCTCGTCAAGCACCAAAAAGGCATTGTAGGTGGAGCCGTGATCGGTGGTATAGCCGTGAAAATTACGGAGGTTCCAGTCGACCACGCCGACCCAATATACCTTTTCAGTGATTTTGATTGCTTTGAGGAATTCATCCATGATACTGTTTCTTTCCTGGGAAAAATTTACTTCTTATGCGGTGGTTCCGGCGGTATTGATCAGATTGACATATGCCGCCAGGATACGGGTCGCCAATTCGCCGTCAAGCTTATACATGGCGTCCGGGTTGTCTTTGATGCGTTTCAGGCGCTCGACGATAACCAGAATGCTGTCTTCCTCTTCAATCTGTTCGGTAATGAACCACTGAATGAAAGTTCCGGTTACATGGTCTTTCTCCGTCAGGCAGAGTTCGGCCCATTTGTTGAAACGGGCGGTAACCGACTGCTCGTGCTTGTAAGCGGATTCAAAAGCTTCCAGCGGAGTTTTGTATTCCGCTTTCACTTCATTGATCGCCGGCAGCTTGACTTCGCCGTCACGCGAATAGACATAATCGAACAATTTGGCCGCATGAAAAAGTTCTTCATTGGCCTGGGTACGCATCCAATGCGCCAAGCCCTTGTAATTGAATTTTTCCATGGCGGCGGCCATACCGAAATAGAGATAGGCCGAATATAATTCATAATTAATCTGGTCGGTCAGCGCATCCTGAATCTTTTTATTCAACATGATTACCTCACTCCCTTCAATTATGATTCTTTTTTCCAGAGTCCGTGGATATTGCAATATTCGCGGACAATCAGACCGGGTTGCATCTTGACCGGGAATTCCGCTTCCGGGGCTTCGCCGGGCTTCAGGTATTTGCGCATGACACAAGGACCGTTGATGACTTCGATCATCTCGATATAATGCTCGGGCATCATCGGATGCGGCACCGAACCGACTTTGACCTTGATTCCGGTGGCGGTGGCTTCGATTTCCGGCACATGCTTTTCCTTGGCGGCGTCCTTGGTATTGGCGACCTGCTCTTCCATGTCTTTGCCGCAGCAGGCCAATCCGGCGCACTTGTCGTCGCCATTCAGGACTTCGACTAACAGAGCGCTGTCGGCACATTTAAAGATTTGTGATGTTTTCATATTCTCCTCCTCATTTTTTCAATCCCTTCCGCTCACCGTGAACGGAAAGCAGATTTCTTCTTAACCGTAATGGTTCTTACTCGGGACTAAACATATCACAGAACTTGATAAAGTCTACCCACAAAGTACAAAAAATCAGTTAATTTCATGTTAAGATTATAAATGAACTATTGACAACTTGAAAATAAGCTTGTATTTTTATATAAAATATAAATCACAGGAGCTTATATGGAAAAAATGAAACTGTTTTCATTGCAAGACGCAATCGACTGGACTCTGGGGCAATTCCATGCTCACCCCGAGCGGGATTGGGAGGCGGCGGCGAGGCTGGCAATGGCCGGGCAACGGCGGAATTTTCCAGCAATCCGATTGAGCATGTGGAAGCGCACCGATGACACCACAATCGCTCCCCCGGAAATGCAATTACCGGAAATCGAAATCGCCGATCCGGCTGAAGCGGCCCTCGCCGGCAAAGTCGTTGAGCTGATCCGTCCCTTGCAATTGGACAACCCGGTGACTCTGGCCCTCTGGCCGGGAGTCGGCCCGGGAACCCTGGCGGCTTCGTTCGGTGCCAACCTGAATGCCGAATACGGATACACGCCGGAAGGCGAGATGACCTTGGATGAAGCCCTGGCGCAACCGATACCGGACGTGGAAAATTCCGGTATGCTGCCTCAGATCAAGCGGGAAATAATGACTTGGAAATCTCTGCTGTCTCCGGCCATCAAAATCTATATGCCGGATACTCAGGGCCCATTCAATATTGCTCACGCAGTGCTCGGTACCAATGTTTTTTTCGCCCCTTACGACGAACCGGAGAAATTCCGGGAACTGATGAGCCGGATCACCGATTACTGGCTGGCAGTTCAGTTCAAGGTTCGGGAATGGATCGGTCCGGAACGCCTGGCGCTCATATATGGCGAGACGTTTTGCATAGCGGAGTGCTCGGTGAATCTGGTTTCGCCGGACTACTATCTGGAATTCATTTTGGAGCATGATTTACGGGCAGTCCGCTCGCTGGGCTCCCATTATCCGTGCCACATCCATCCTTGCGCCGGTCCGCATGTCTTCAAGGTTACGTGGGAGAATCTGCCGGGAATCGCCATTACCGAAGCCGGCAGCATGGAGCACCGCATGGCGGCCGGTACGATACAGGTCGAAGATGCCTTGGCGATGATAGGAGACAGCAAGACTATGCTCCATATCGGTCAGGAACTGCCGGAAGGCAGGGAATTTGAGTTCATCAAGAGCAACCTGGATTTGTACCGGACCAATCCCCGTCTGATATTTGGCTATACCGGTACTCACTGGTACAAAAAGGACCGCCAAATCATCCGCGACCTCCATCGCCGCCTGGATGACTACTTTGCAGAAAACTGCCGGTAATTTGGCACAAAAAAACACGGACAGGTTTCCCCGTCCGTGTTTTTTTGTGTATGTTCGAGCCGATTAATGAGCGGCAGGAACAGCAGGAGCGGCAGCACCGCCGGCTTCGAGTGACTTCTGGACTTCAGCCACGCCGGCCTGAACCTGTTTGATCGTTTCGGCGGCGGCTTCCGGGGTGACCGCGCTGGCGGACATCGCCACCACCACAATACCGAACGCCAGTACGAAGATCGCCACGGTTTCGATAACCCCGAGCACCATCAAGTAGTTGGTAAAGCCTTCACCGGTGTCGCCGAAGGCGTCGCAGGCGGCCGCGCAAGCCTGTCCCTGGTACCAGGCGGAAGCACCGATACCGAGTCCGCCGAGAATCCCCATGAAGATATAAACCGGCCAGACAGCCGGATTGCCCATGGCGATAATCAGGAACATCAGAATCATACCGTAAATAGTCTGCGAAAGCGGCATACCGCTCAGAATTACCAACTGGAATGGCGCCGGGCGCTTCTGGACATAGCATTTCTTCCATGCGCCGATCGCGGCGGCAGAACCGAGGCCGGTGCCGAAAGCGGAACCGAGAGCGCTAAAAGCCAAAGCCGAAAAAGCTCCGGCGTAAATCATCGCCTTCCCCAGGATTAAAATTGCTTCTGTTTCGTGTGTCATGGATCAATCTCCTTTTTGTGTTTTATCTTCTATTGTTTTTTTTAATGGTTTATATGTAAAGCCGGCCCATTGCAGCCCCATATGTGTTGAAAACTCCAGGGTATTCAAACGAATTCCGTGCACCAATACCCCCATCATGGCCAACGCCATATTCAGGAGATGTCCGGCCAGAATAATCAAAGCGGCCCCGATAAACAGCAGCGGAACAACATAACCGGGAACCGGAATTTCATAGATCATTCTGCCCATATCGTTGAAGCTTCTGGCAATATAAACGCCGGAAAGCCCGACCGCGTACAAACGGATATACGACAATGTATCGGTAAACGTACCGATCACCCCGAACGGATAGTTGAAGATGTCTCCGACTTCCTTCCAGTTCAAGCCGACCAAGGTAAATACCAAACCGGCGAGATAAAGGGTGAAAACCCATTCGGGGAAAGCTCTTCCCGCGATCATCGCCGAAGCGGTATAGAAGTTGCCGATCAACAGACAAGCCCAGCCGATTTCATTGATTTTCTGACGCCAGCCGGTGGCCAACAGCGTACGCCACAGCCGGGCTAACCCCAGGTGGACCATGGCAATGAAGAAGCACAACCATTTTAAATTGTCGTCTCCGTGCTGTTTATTGGTCAGGAAATCAATCCCCCTGAGGAAACGCGGCATATGCTCGGACTCAATGGCGAAAACGTTTCCGCTCAACAAGCCGAATATCAATGATGCGCAGCTCAACTGAATGCACAGCTTGGCGATATTATGCATTTTCTTATTGGAATTGCCGACCTTGAAAGCAAAGAGCAGCGATATAACCAGGAAAATAGCTCCATATCCGGCGTCGCCGACGATCATCCCGAAGAAAATCGTAAAGAAGAACAGGAAACACGCACTGACGTCCGCCTCGCGGTAACCCTGCGACACTCCGACAAACTCCAGAACCAATTTGGCATAAGTCAGCCATTTGGGCAGATTGACCAGCGTCGGCACCGGTTCCTGATAATCCGGGTCCTGCAGCAGCAAAGCCCAGCCATGATCCATGGCCGCCAACTTGAGCTTATCGACGTCCGGCTCGGGAACGAATCCCCGCAGACTGACCACCGCGCCATGGCTTTCCATACTGTCAAAGGCGGTCGAAAACTCCAGTTCTTCGGTAACCCGCTTGAAGTATTCCTGCATTGCCGGCAACTCGGCGGTCATACCGTCGAGTTCCTTGTCCAAGTGCGCAATTTCTTTGTGAGCTTGCTTGGCCAGATTCTGAGCTTCACTCAAAGAACGCTCCGGCACTTGGGCTAACGGCAATTCCGCCGCATTCAACTCTTTTTCGCTGACCAGCGCAAAGTAATGTCGCCCTTTATGCCCGTGAATAATTTTAATGATCGCTTCCGGCTGGGCTTCGCGAACCGTATTCAGTTCCTTATCCGAAGCAAAACACAGATAAACGAAAATTCCGCGCTGTTTCAGCTCGGCAATCGTCTCCCGGGAAAATTCACCCCAGGGACGCAACTGCTCGATTTCGCGGGTATACAGATCGTGCTGCTTGGCGGTCTCGTCGCGCTTGGCCAGCAGCTCCGCGCTCTGTTTGTATGCTTCCTCGCCGGACAGTTTTTTCGCCGGGGATTTTTTCCCCTTCACTATGCGGCCGGACAAGACGCCGGTAATTTTATTGACGTCGGCATATAATTTCTGCAGATCGACCCGGGATTTGCTTTCTTCTTTCGGAGCGGATTCCACATGAACCACTCCGAGTTCTCCAAGTTTATCCAAGGTCTGTTGCCGGTCATCGGCCAGACACAGCACGACCGTTTTTTTCATGGGAACAATCATACAGCCACGGCCTCCTGTGATTTGTTTTTGGCGATTTTGGATCGCGCCACGGCGGATGTATCCATGTCACTGAGGTAAATGCGGATACGGCGGATATTTTCCCGGGCTTCCGGAATCTTGACTTTTTCGAACAGGTTGACCCGCTGAGTCGTAGTCATGAGTTCTTTCCTCAACAACCGGTACTGTTCCTGAATCAGCTTGCCGCTTTCAATCAGGATCAACAATTCCTTGATGGCGGCGATGGCTTCCGTAAACCAGGCTTCGGCGACATAGAGGTCGTAATCCTTGATGTCGAACTCCGCGTCTTTGAAAGCCGGTACTTCGACTCCGGCGATATTCCAGCTTTCGCTGATCACCTTCGTCAGCTTGACCAGCGCGGCCAACTTGTCCGCGGCCTCCTGATCGCCGAATATGGCTATCCAGGACTGCAGATCGGACATCAGCTTTTTATACTTGTCCTCATTCGCATTGAGACGCTCGAGGCTGTTGCGGATTTCCACTTGCAGTTGTTGTTTTTTCAACTGCAAGGTAGGCAGAAACCGCCGGAACTGCTTCAGAGCGTCCTGCTGGGATTTCATTTCGGTTTTGGTTAACTTAATCTTGGCCATTTCTCCACCCGGATTATTTCTTGGGCCAATATTCGTTCAGCAACTCGGTTTTGATCCCGGTTTCTTCACGGTCGAAACACTCCGCCATGGTACTCCAGCCGAGGTCCAGCGCCTCTTCCAGCGGGATATTCACCGACAGGTCCATCATCCGCGTCTCGAAAAGTTTACCGTATTTCAACAGTTTCGTGTCCCATTTACTCATCTGGAATCCCATCGACTGCTTTTCGATGGTTTCTTTGTAGTCCGCGTAAAAACGGATCATGGTATCCATAATCGTCCGGTGATCCGGGCGGGTTTTCGAGTTTACGTTCTGTTTCAGACGGCTCAGCGAACCGAACGGCTCGATACGGCCGCCGCGCAGATAGAACTGCCCTTCGGTAATATATCCGGTATTGTCCGGTACCGGGTGGGTCACGTCGTCCCCGGGCATGGTGGTCACCGCCAATACGGTAATCGAACCGGCGCCGTCGATGGAAACCGCTTTTTCATAACGGGACGCCAACTGGCTGTAAAGGTCGCCGGGGTATCCGCGGTTGGAAGGTATCTGTTCCATCGTAATGGCAATTTCTTTGAGCGCGTCGGAGAAGTTGGTCATATCGGTCAGGAGGACCAGCACCTGTTTGCCTTCCAGCGCATAAGCCTCGGCCACCGCCAGCGACATATCCGGCACCAGCAGACACTCCACGATGGGGTCGGCGGCGGTGTGGATGAACATCACGGTATGGGAAAGAGCGCCCTTGTCTTCCAGGGTATTGCGCAAATAGAGGTAGTCGTCGTATTTCAGTCCCATACCGCCGAGCACGATCACGTCGACTTCGGCCTGCAGGGCAATTCGCGCCAGCAACTGGTTGTAAGGCTCACCGGCGATGGAGAAAATCGGAATCTTCTGGGACTCGACCAGCGTATTGAAGACGTCGATCATCGGAATCCCGGTACGGATCATCTTGGTCGGGATTACCCGCTTGGCGGGGTTGAAAGACGGACCGCCGATTTCGATCATCTTGTCGGAGACTTCCGGGCGGTTGTCGCGCGGAACTCCGCGGCCGTTGAAGATACGCCCGAGCAAATCGTCGGAGGAGGAAACTTGCATGGCACGCCCCAGGAAACGCACCTGGTCGCCGGTACTGATACCGCGGCTGCCGGCAAAAACCTGCAAATAGACCTTGCCGTCCAGCAGGCGGATCACCTGAGCCAGCGAAACGCTGTTGGCGCTGCGGACTTCGGCGAGTTCATTATAGCCGACGTTTTCGGCTTCGACCGTAATTACGTTGCCGGCCATCTGGATTATACGATGATATACTTTACGCATTGTGTTGCTCCTTCAGCTTGGCATCGATCTTGGTTTCGAGCTCCTTGAATTCAGGGGCGTCGAACTTGGAGTAGTTCCAGTCGATAAAGATCTGGCGCAGTTCCAGGAAGAACCGCCGGGCAATGTCTTTATCCTTCATTTTGAACGGAGTCTGCAGAATTCCGAGCACCTTGTCAAATACATAACACTGCCGTTCCGAGCTACAGCCCTGGTCGACGTCGTCAAAGGTATTCTGCTGCAAATATACATAGTCGAGGAATTCGCTTTTCAGGTATGTTTCGAAGTCGTCGACGTGAGTGCCTTCTTCCCCTACCACTTTCATCATCTGGTTGACTTCCTGGCCGCGGCGCAGGACTTCACGGGCGATCTGCAGTTTGTCCGGTTCGACGATACTCTTGTAATGACTCCAGGATTCCAACGGCTGAATCGCCGGATAACGGCGGGCGTCGGAGCGCTCACGCGACAATCCGAGGAAACAACCCACCACTTTCAGCGTCGCCTGGGTTACCGGTTCTTCAAAGTTACCGCCGGCCGGGCTGACCGCGCCGCCGATGGTGACCGAACCTTTTTCGCCGTTTTCCAACTCAACCAACCCCGCGCGCTCATAGAACGACGCGATACGCGATTCGAGGTAAGCCGGGAACGCTTCGTCGCCGGGGATTTCTTCCAGACGACCGGACATTTCGCGGAGCGCCTGGGCCCAGCGCGAAGTCGAGTCCGCCAGCAGCAGACAGTTCAAACCCATCTGCCGGTAATATTCCGCCAGGGTTACCGCCGTATAAACCGAAGCTTCACGGGCCGCCACCGGCATGGATGAAGTATTACAGATAATGATCGAGCGGTCGATCAGGGTCTTGCCGGTCCGGGGGTCTTCCAACTCCGGGAATTCCCGCAGGATTTCCACCACTTCCCCGGCACGCTCGCCGCAAGCCGCCACGATCACGATATCGGCCTGGGCGTTACGGCTCATGGTATGCTGGAGCACCGTCTTGCCCGCGCCGAACGGCCCGGGAGTACAGAATGTACCGCCTACCGCCACCGGGAAAAACGTATCGATGGTCCGCAACTGCATACTCATGGTCTGGTCGGACAATAATTTATTCTTATAAGCGGTAATCGGAATTTTCACCGGCCAATGCTGAACCATAGTCACGCAGCGTTCTTCGCCTTTTTCGCTTTTGAGGCGGGCGATGTTTTCTTTCAGATTATATTTTCCGGCGGCTTTGACTTCGCAGACTTCCCACTCGCCCTGCAGGGCAAAGGGCGCCATGATATAGTGCTTGAAGATCCCTTCCGGCACCCAGCCGAGCCATGAACCGGCGCGGACTTTGTCCCCGGCCTTGGCCAGCGGAGTAAAATCCCAGGTGGTCTCGTAGTCCAGAGCTTCCAGATACGCCCCGCGCTTCAGGAAGAAACCGTATTTCTCGGCCAGGGCGTTCAGTGGATTCTGTAATCCGTCGAACACCATTTTCAACAAACCGGGTCCCAGCTCCACACTCAACAATTCTTCGGTAAATTCAACCTCGTAGCCGACTTTCAAATCATTGGCGCTTTCAAACACCTGCAAGTCGGCGCGCTTGCCGCGAATCCGGATGACTTCCGCCTTCAAACGAGTCTCTCCCAGAATCGCATAAGCCACTTCGTTCTGGGTAACGTGATCCTCGAATTCGACAGTCAGCATGTTCCCGTTTACGCCGACGATTTTTCCTTTGGATTTCTTCTGCATCGTCAGTTCTGCTCCTGTTATTATATATCTATTACGTTAAATGTTCTTATTTTCTTCCGCCGGCGCGGAAATGCCGGATGCCGTCAGAACCTTTTGCAGATTCTCTGCTCCGGTCTCGTTTTTGCGGCGTCCCCACTTTTCCGCTATCTGCAGCTTGATTTTGTACATGCAAACCACTCCCACGGCGCCAAAAGGTCTGGTCGCCTCCTGGTCGCTCAGAAAACGCCAGCGATAGGTATCAAGTACCTTTTCCCGTTCCAGCGGATTGGCCTGAGCCCAGGCCTCGGTAACCGCGCGCTCCACTTCCGGATAACATCCGTCCGCAATCCGCTCATAGCCGTCGTGTTCCTTCTGCCCGCCCGCGATCTGTCGGACCATCCGGTTGCGCAACTGCGCTTCAAAATTATTCCAGCGCCAGGTCATGGTCTCCCGGGGGACTTTTACTTGCAGCAAGGGCACCAACTCGGTGGCGTTCAACAACCCCAGATCCTCTTTGCTTAAATTGCGCTCGCATTCCGCCAGAAATAACTCACTGCTCCACGGCGCGGGATCAAAAAGCCGCAAAGTCGGCAGGGAACTGACAAAAAAATGATAAAAATGTTCCATTAAAACTACCCCGCCCGGCTTTAACTATTTTTTATTGAAATATTCGGCAAAACGGGGACCGGCATATTTGCAAATGATTTCGGTAAGCGCTTCGTCACTGAAATCGAAATACACATCGTCATCGGTGAAACTCACCTTCAAACCGCTTTCAATATCATGAGCTCCGAATACTTTGGGGGTGTGCTTGAAACTTTTGGCCACTCCGGCATGAAGCATCTGCTCCATCTTCTTGCGCTCTTCGGCGGCGACCATCACTTCCAGATTCAACTCGGCGCCGGGCTTGGCGGCCAGGTATTTGGCAACCATGTCGGAAATGATTTTGCTCATGAATTCAGGAGTCATGACTTCTTTGAGATTGGACTTAACCACTTTTTCCATGCGCCCGACCATCTCGTTTTTCAACTGAATCAGGATATCGCGCGAGGCCTGCCCCAATGCTTCCTTGCCGCGCTGCAGAGTATTCTGGCCGTCGTCGGTAGCCTTGCGGATAATTTCTTCCGCCTTGAGTTTGGCATCATTGATAATCATATCGGCTTCGCTTTTGGCCGCGGTGATAATCTCATTTTTCTCCTGATCGGCCTTGGAGATTCCCTCTTCCTGAATGCGTTTCAGTAACCCTTGCAACTCTTCCGACATAATCTTCCTCCTACTGAGTTTTTTTACTAAAAAAATAATAAATATACTATAACACGAATTTACCAATAGTCAAAATAAATTTCCATGTTGATCCGGAACATTCAATTTCGAGGAGCCCACCATATTCAAAAACACCATGATAAAAAACGAAGGCATAGAACGCGCCAACAAGCGGATCGGCACTGCTTGACGCTGGATTGATACATTAAAAGTCTTGATCACGCCATTCAATACTCTTGATATTGCGCTCGATACGCGGTAAATTGCTCACCTCAAGATGAGGTGATGCGATGCAAAAAGACAAACTGAAGCGGAAAGTATGCGCGGCAATCGACGCCCGGCGCGATGATATAATCGGTATTGCGGAAAATATCTGGCGGCACCCCGAGTTAGCATTCAACGAACACCACGCCAGTGCCCTGCTGGCGGATTTCTGGGAACAACTCGGCTTGAAAGTCCGGAAAAATCTGGCGGTCACCGGCTGCCGGGCGGATATCGCCGGACACACCGCCGGGCCGACTGTGGCGCTGATGGGTGAAATGGACGCTCTTGCCATGCCGGGGCATCCCGACGCCGATCCGGTTACCGGGGCGGTCCATGCCTGCGGACACCACGCCCAATGCGCGGCGGTCGCGGGTGCGGCGGTCGGCCTGGTCATACCGGAAGTCGCCGCCGTCATCGGCGGAAAAATCGTCTTGCTGGCGGTCCCGGCGGAGGAGCATCACGAGGCTGAGCATTATCAGCCGTTATTAGATTCCGGCAAGCTGCAATATACTTCCGGCAAACAGCAATTGATTCATGAGGGCGTATTTGACGACGTGGACATCGCCATGATGATTCACAGCGGCCACGATACTTTCGCACCGTCGAGCTTCAACGGTTTTCTGTTGAAAAATATCACCTTCAAGGGAACCGCCTCTCACGCGGGCCTCAGCCCCTCCACCGGGATCAACGCCCTGAGCATGGCCCGGCTGGCCCTGAGCGCACTCGACTTCCAGCGCGATACCTTCCGCGATGAGGACACAGTTCGAATTCACGGCATCATCACCCGCGGCGGCGACGCCATCAATATCGTGCCGCCCGAAGTCGAGCTGGCTTTGCAGATTCGCGCCAAAACCCCGACAGCCGTCAACCGCGCCGCCGCCGTGGTCGACCGCTCGCTCCAAAGCGCCGCCATGGCCTTCGGCGGCGAAGTCGAAATCACCACCGAACTCGGTTATTTTCCCTTCCAGAGCTGTTCCGAACTGGAAAAACTCCACGCCGCCAATTTGAGCATCCTCGATCCGGAATCCCGCTTTTACTCGTACGGCCACCGCCCCTCCTCGACGGATATGGGGGATGTCAGCATGATCATTCCATCCCTGCACGCTTATACCAATGGTACCGCCGGGACTCCGCACCAGCTCGATTTTCTGGTCACCGATCCGGACAAAGCCTATATCCGCCCGGCCAAACTCCTGGCCATGAACGTCATCGAACTCCTCTACGGCAATGCGGAAGCCGGGCGCCGGATCGCCGCCCTCCCCGTCACGCTTTCGCGCCGGGAGTACCTTCAAATGACCGCCGAACGGCATTCGACCCAAAACTGGAGTTATCGAGTTTAACCCATTGAAATACCCTGCACAAGGATGTATATTATCCGCTTTCATGGTGATAATATGCAATTTTTTTCGAAAGATGTTTTTCATGCCGGCCGTGGAGCCGGTAATTTTTTTGCCGGAGTACTGCTGGTCGGAGTCGCGCTGGGGTGCTTTTTCGGAGTGTTCAACAACTATCTGGTGGAAATCCAGCATTATGACGGAGCTCAGCGGGGTGTTCTGGAGTTTTTCCGCGAAATGCCGGGGCTGCTGCTGGTCCTGATCCTGGCCGCCATGCACCGTTATACCGAGTGGCGCATCCTCAGAATCGGCATGTGGATTTCAATCATCGGAGTAGCCGGACTGCTGTTTATCGGCCAGAACAATATCGCCGCCATTATTCTGATTACCATCTGGAGCACCGGCGAACACCTGATGATGCCGGTTCGCAACTCCATCGCCCTGCATATCGCCCATGACAATAAGGCCGGAGCTTCTTTCGGCATGTTTTCCAGTATCGGCTTCCTGGGCCAGGTCGCCGGCGGGCTGGTGGCCGCGCTGATCTTCTATGCCATTACCAACCTGTTTCCGGACGCCCCCAAGATTTACTCTTTCAATATCATCTGGCTGCTGGTGGTTATCCTGATGGTACTGGCTTTTTTCTGCTCGTTTCCGAAAAATGTGGGCAGGGAAACAGTCAAACGCCCCCGACTTTATTTTCATCGCAAATACAGTCTATTTTATATTCTTGAAGTATTTTACGGCGCCCGCAAACAGATTTTCATAACCTTCGCGCCGCTGGTCTTGATCCTGGTTTACGGTTTGAATACCCAGCAAATGGCACTCCTGGTGGGCGTGTGCGCCGCCATCAATATTTTCGGCAGCAGGCTGGTGGGCAGACTGATCGACCTCCTGGGCTACCGCAATATTATGATCTATGATACCGTGGTTCTGTTCTTCGTCTGCCTGACTTACGGGTTTGCCGACAAACTGTTTCCGAGAGAGATCGCGTTGTGGGTGGTCGTCATCAACTATATTCTCGATGCCATTATCAGTACGGCCTCAATGGCTTCCAGCATTTATGTCCGGGAAATTTCATCCAATAAGGAAGAAATATCGTCCACGCTCAGCACCGGTATTTCGGTCAACCACCTGATCAGTATCTTTGCGGCTCTGCTCGGCGGTTACCTCTGGAAAACCTGCGGAGTCGGAGTTTTATTCGTTTTCGCCGCTTTCATGGGGCTGGCCAATACGCTCTTTGCCATGACCATCCCCAAACCCAAGTCCATTCAAGCCAAACGGTGAACATAAGCGGTTACCACTCCGACTACCCGGATATCCGCCTCTCCGACCAATGGCCCATAAGCCGGATTGGCGGCGCATAAACAGACCGAATCTTTACTTCTTCTCAATATTCTTATCAGATAAGAACCGTCTTTTTCCGCCAGCACTACTGTGCCGTCGCCAAGGTATAAACTGCAGTCGACAATCAAAAGGTCTCCCTTATGAATGCCGTGATTAACCATGGCATCATCCGGCGCGGAAATCAACATAGCCTCCCCCGGACTTCTCATCAATAAATCATTGAGATCAATGGGTTGCGACATCACCAACGGAATACCACCAGTTACGGAAGCAGTATTTAAAATACTATTTCTTTCATCGACAATCATAAAATCATCTCCTGTATACTCATTTCTACAAGATAATGTAAAATATTATTTTTTCAAGACGATTTTTTATTATAAAATATTATTTTTCGCAAAATAGTATAGATTCCCAGGCACGAATTTCCGGAATCAACTTTGGGATACTGCGGTAACTTTATCGATATTTTCTTATTATTCCATGGAAATTTCAGCGATGCGGTGATATGATTATAGCATTAAAGGGAAACAAAAAAGGAGTCCGAGATGAAATTTTTCACCTTAATCGCTGCATTATTTATTACCGTTGGAGCATTTGCTCAGTTGGAGACGGTCAAGATCCTGACTGTCGGCAACAGTTTTTCCAATGACGCCACCGCCTATCTGCCGGAGATGTTCAAAGCCGGCAAAAAGAATTTTGAAGTTCTCCGGCTGGCCTCGCTCGGCGGGCATTCCCTGGCCCAGCATCTGGGTTATGCCGAAGCCGCCGAAGCCGATCCTTTCGACCCCAAAGGCCGCCCTTATGTAGGCAAAAAACAGTCGCTCCAGGAAATTCTGCAATCACGCAGCTGGAATTTCATTACCATCCAGCAGGTCAGCGCCCAGAGCCCGTTCATCGAAACTTATGAACCGGCGGAAAAATTGGTCGCCATTATCAAGAAATACGCTCCGAAAGCCGAAGTGGTCATGCAGGAAACCTGGAGTTACCGTTCCGACTCCAAATGGCTGGCTGAAAAAAAGATGACAGAAAAAGAGATGTATGACAAACTGCACGCGGCCTATACCGAAACCGCCAACAAACTTGGGATCCGGCTGATTCCGACCGGTACCGCTTTCCAGGCGGCTCTCAATGATCCGCTGTGGGGCTTCAAGCTCTCCGACAAAGATCCCAAGACTCTCAAACCCGGCGAAAGCAAAGGCGACTACCATTCGCTCCAAGTCGGCTATGCCTGGCGCAAAAACAAGGACACCGGAGTGGAAGAATTGAAATTCGACCCCAACCACTCTTCCATCTACGGACGTTTCCTCGGCGCGGCGGTCTGGTATGAATTCTTCTGCGGCGACGTGGAAGCCAATACCTTCGTCCCCAAAGGCATCAACCCGGAAGAAGCCCATCTCTTGCGCAAAATCGCCGCAGAGACGGTTCGGAATATGAAAAAATAACACGCATTATCCCCGGAAATGGAAGAAATTTCCATTTCCGGGAGTTACCATATAATTATGGAGCGGTTGCAACGGCAAAGTTTTTCACATTGCGATACAATACGACGTCGGACCGGTAGAGAGTCCCTGACGATGCGGTTTCAGCGTGGCCATCGACAAAGGCGGAATTGACACCGCTACCGTGTCTTTCGGCCAACGATGCCCGGGTTGGATCGCCATCGAGCCCCGCGGGAGATTCGACTACACCGCGGTAAATGTTCCGGAATTGAAGAACTTCCGTATATCCGCCCCAAGTTCCGGGAAAAAGAGTGCTGGTGGTCGGAAATTTTTTGATGCTGTCCCCGAAAATGATTCTGGAGGATGGAAATTTTTCGTTTTTGAAATTCAAAAAATAACGCGCGTTGGAAACCTGATAGAGTACGGAATATCCCATGTCGGAAAAATTTTTGTCGAGAACTCTGGACTTACCATTGGCGCCATACACCGGCATTCCAAATGAATAGCTGGAAGGGTTGATTTCATTTTTCAGTATTGCCGTGTCCTTGGTACAAAGAGTGACTTCAAAAGAAGTGATATATTTGAGATGACAGAGCAATTGCGAATAACTGATGAAAGTGGTAACGATACGGTCGCCGATCCGATAGGAACTCACACCCATTTCGCTGGGTTCACAAAACGGTGTACCGGCCCAGGATTCATAATCCTGCTGGTAACTGATATTGGCTATGCCGGTTTGTTTCAGATTGCCGAGGCACCTGATCGCCTGGGCTTTTTCCCTGGCCTTGCTCAACGCGGGCAACAGCATAGCCGCCAGGATGGCAATGATCGCGATCACCACGAGGAGTTCGATGAGTGTGAAATTATAACTGATTTTCTTCATAGTTTTTATCCTGTTTATTTACCATATAACCTTGTGATTTCTTATTCAAGAATGAATTTTTTGTACAGAGCCGGTTTTTTTGAACCGGCGATACCGGCGCCAATCGGGGCATAGTAGTTCTGTCCGGCGTCGGCATCGTCGTCAAAAATTACCAGGCTCATACCGAACAACATACCTTTCCATGGGCGTACGCCCAGTTTTTTCCATGGGAGCGTCAGACGGTAAGTAGTGAGTTTTTGTTTGTCATCGCGAGTAACACTGGAATTTTCCCTGGAACACAAATCGCGGGGCCCATATGAACAATGCCGGTAGGTCTGGCCATCATTGCCTAACGCCAATCCGAATTCCACATGATCGGGCCCCAAAGCCTTACCGCCGGCCGGAAGATAGAAATTACCGGTATTTTTCGGGTCTATCGCAATCTGGATAGAATCCCCCTCATAAGTACGTTCTTTGAATTTATTGAAATGAAGATCGTCGGTCACCAGAACCAACAAGTACAAATTCTCCGAATCCCAGGAAATCCGAAAATCGGCGCTCAGATCCTCGGGGCCGGTCCAGGTAACCCATGGATCGGCCGGCGGGTAAATGTCGGTACGCTGCCTGACCTGGGCCACGGAAGCCGGTTCCTTACCGGATTTGACCGGTGTAAGCAGCGGCAGCGTGAATTCCCGTTGCATGACCCCTTTGCGACTGCCGACACGCTGGACATGAACCGCAAGCTTATCGTCCGTCAGCGGAAATTCGCAGATATTATCGGAACCGCGCGGGAGGTCGACGACTCGCTCAAGCGCCTTGCCGCTCTGCGAAATCCGGATTTCGAGTTCGTAATCACGGATATTGGAGTTATTGACGAATTTCAACTGTCCCTGATTTGGCGATACCATACGGAAAAGGATTTGACAAAAATCCGCTTCGTCGATGTCAAACTTATCGATGAGGGCGCAAAGCCGTTTATAATCGGCATGGAAGAAATACCGCGGCGCATTTTCCAGCGGTATTTGCGTATCGGTCAATGAAAGTTGGTTGCCCATCATATCGTGCATAGTCAATTCAGATAGCGCTGTTTGCGGAATATTCAAGGTATAGCCCGGTTCGGCCCAGATGGCGGCAATACCGCTGCCATCGTGCTTGCGCATAGGTACGATCCGGGTCGTGCGGTCTGGAGTCAGGTACCTTCCTTCGGTGATGTTTTCAACAATTCGGGCCACCGCGCTGTAAGCGGCGGCCAGTGACTGAATCCGCCGGTTTTGATGGAAAGTGAATGAATAAGATGACGACGGATAAACCGTGAACGCATGAAAATAATCATAGGCGGTATAACCGGCCACCCGGCAGGCAATAAAATCCTTGGCCAGTTGTTCAGCCTGGAATTGCCGGAGCGGATCCTCATCGATAAAATTCACATCTACCGCGAAACCGGATTCGGACATGTAAACCTCCTGGCCGATGCCGTATTCGCGAGTCAGGGATTTGGCATTCCCGTAGGCGGCCTGCCGGTCGTCCACGCTATGGAGGCGGCGGCGAGGATCGATTTTCGGACCGTAATGATACGGCATGATGTACTGATCGACCGGAAATACGTTGAAATCCTTGCCGATCTGCTTGAACATTGCCCGGACAAACGGCCAGTTATCACCCGGGAAACCGCCCCACGGACGGATTGCCCCAACTTTCATATTCGGGTAATGGCGATGGATTTCCCGAGCTCCAGCTCGCACCATGGCACAGAGATCGTCAAAAGGTTTACCGCCGCACAGCCAGGAGGTTCCGTCGGTGGCGGTTTGAATTTCATGGGGATAAAGCTTGCGGTAATATTCATTGCGTCCAAGCCGTCCGTTATCCTCGCCGCCGATTTCGATTTCATCGATCATTGAACCGCAACGGGTCATCATTTCGCCGAGGAAACCAGTCCAGTGAGAAAATTTATCCGGAGTCAATACCAGGCGGCTGTTCATGGCATTGGCGTTTTCCCATTCGGCCGGATCGAAAAGCCATTTCGGCGCATACATGGGGGCACTGGCGACCTTATTGTACATGCCGAATTTCCGACCACGTTTCAGAGTCCACTCAAAAACTTCCCAATCGTATTTACCCGGTTCATACTCGATAGGCTGAACCCATAAGACCGGAAAGCCCCATTCTCCCCTGACCTCCTGACGCTTTACCCCGAGCTTGCACAGAAGCTCAAAAACATCGTACCCGGGAAAGGAGAACACCCCGCAATACGGTTGCATATGCGGCGCCAGTTCTACTGGCGATTTGAGGTTGACAAACGTTTTGGAGTTTGAGCTGACCATCCTTCCGGCGACATTGGCCTCCACAATAATCTTATACCAGCCGAACAATTTATTATCCGCCGTGATGGAGATTTCCTCATTGCCGTTAAGTCTCCGTTTCTGTTCATGAACGATTTTTCCCTGAAAATCAACGATGCGCCAATTCACTTCTCCGACAATGTCCGAGGCCGCCGCAGTACGAAGCACAGCCTCGATTTTTTCGCCTTCGCTGAAAATATTGAATAGATTACCGCAATTTACAGTGACTCCAACATTGACCGGATTGGGAGTCCGGTATGGAGTGGCCTCCCTGCCCAACTCCATTTGAATCGCATCCACCCAGATACTGCCTGAGGGCGCTTCATGAAATTGAAAAATCGGAGTATAACCCTTTTTCGGCACATCTACCTTGAATTTAGGTGAGAAGGTCGCCTGATAGCGCCGCCACTCAGTGGAGAGCTTGAATTGTTTCGTAATGACGGAACCCTCCACCTCGTAGATATGCCCCGCTCCCGGGCGCAATATCAATGTCAATGGATAGTTTGATTGTGAGGCTTTGGCGTAAAACGAAAATGTGTAGGTTTTCTCCGCTTCCAGCTCCGGGCCTTTCATGGACAGCCGGCTTAAATAAGGAACAATCGCATGTCTGCCTGGATAGTTCATTTTTCCCATCCAATCCAGCCGGATAGAGCGCTTGCCGTCATAAGCCGTGGAATCATCCCAATGCCAGGTCGAAACCACCGAAGTATAAGTGCCGTCAGTCATCGTATCGGTTTCCGCTTCGGCACTGGTATCGCCTTGGTAAAGGTTTTGACTGTACAAACTGCTTGCCAGGACCAAACCTGCCATCAGAAACATTTTCTTCATGAATTACTCCTCAAGTTTCTTGATTAACGATGGAGCGGATATCCAGATATTGGTTCCATCTTTATCGTCATAAATGCGGGCGCCGAGCATCGTCAGGCCTTCAGTGAGATTAAATTCTGCCATTATTTTTTTCCATTGTCCCGGCTCCGGCAGATTGTCTGCGCGAATGTATTCCGCCTGAAATTTCTTGCCGCTCGATTTCTCGTTCCAACTGACCAGCCTGATCCAGCTGATTGGATGGTCGGATTTGAAATACATGCTCAGAATGTATTTGCCTCCTTCGGTCAGACGGATGTGTTCCGATACCTGAACCATAACAGATTTACCGGCCTCCGGTTGTTTTATCACAGTAGTAATGGCATTTCTTCCCCGAAAATCTTTATCGGGAAAAAATTCCATACTGGTCATGACGGGAGCAAATTTGGCGGTACTTTCAGGATTTGCCGCCGTGGACATTTTTAATTCGAAATTTTTCCATAGATTTTCCTGTGCGGTCATATTCGCCAATAGCATAAAGCCCCAAATAAGGATCAGATTTTTTAACATGCTTTTGTTGTTCCCTGCTGTTGATTATTTGCTGGTTTTAAATATATTATACAAAGTAACACTCAAAATCGCAATACAGGAAACTTGCTAATTATTTTCAAATGTTGCTATAATCATGGAAAATAGAATTTTTGACCGTCAAGCCGTGGAACTTCTGCTCTCACCCGAGAAATGGCAGTTCATCACGGCAAAAAACCAAGACAGCATTCAGGAACAGAAGTCGGTAAATCCGCAGGGAAAACAACTCGACTCTCATCCGATGCGGGAAATTATGGTCGCGATTTCCGGCCAATACACCTATGCCTACAATCATAAATTTTACAATTGTCCGCCGGGAACCATTTTCTTGATTGATTCCAATATGCCGCATGAGAATTATTACACATCAGACGCAGCGGGACTTTTTCATATCTGGATCTATTCCGGTTCCAAGAAAACGGTGCTCCGTTGCACCAAGATCAACCAGAAGAAATTTGAGATATTTGCCTGGACCGCGACCTCGGTAACTTCGGAGATCAGTCTGAACAGATTGTGGGATGAATACAACCTGGCGACAACCTCATTTGCTCAATTCTGCTGTTTACAGAAAATGCGTCTAGCTCTGGGAATCCTGTTCTGCCGCCTTCTCGAAAATCCAACCTTCTCGGATCATCGGGATTATCTGCAGTCCATCGTCGAGTTGACCAAAGACCGGATTCAGAAAGAATTTCGGAATGGTATCAATATCGATCAGTTGGCCCGGAGCGCCGGTTACAGCCGTTATCATTTTGTCCGGGTTTTCAAACAATACGCCAATTGCACGATCCAGGAATACATCGATTCCTGCCGCATTGATGAGATGGAGCAGCTGCAATTGCTCGGTTATTCGCAGAAGGAAATTGCTCGGGAGCTCGGCTTCGCCAGCCCATCCGCTTTTTCCATATGGCGACGCAAAGTCCACAAAGTCAACCTCCAGAATCCCTGATATCTCATTGCCGGCGGTAGTGCAGCGGAAAAAATCCGGTTTTCTTGCGGAAAATGTTGGAAAAATAATATTCGTCGCAGAAGCCCAGTTCGAATGCGATGACTTTTACCGGTTTGGCGGTGTTCTTCAGGAGCAGTTCCGCCGTTTCGATTTTCCGTTTCAGGAGATATGCATACGGCGTGGTTCCAAAAAACTGCCGGAACATGCGGATCGTATGGACCGGTGATTTATGGACTTTCGCCGCCATTTCCTCCAGTGATGGCGAAGGCTGAAAAATCGCCGACTCCAGGAACTGGCGGAGCGCGGCGGCTTCCGGCGGAATGACCGGCAACTCCGCCGATGAGTGGAATCTGCCCAATGCCGCGATGAGATTGGCAATCACCCCCGGGGCTATTTCATGAACCCGCTCCGGATTCTCACGGAAATTCCGCAGCCCGTCCTCGAACAACGAACGGACCGGACACTGACGCAACAGGTGCACCCCGGTCAATCCGTACCCCTCCAACAGATGCAAGGTCAACGGCCCGACCACATTGAACCACAATTTATGCCACGGTTCGGACGCACTGGAGCGGTACTCGTGGTTACTGCCGTAGGGAACGATATAAACATCGCCGGTTTCCGGTTGATATTGCTCATCATCCACGATAAGTATTCCGCGTCCGGAAACGATATATTCGAAAACCGTCGTGTTGGACTGCTGCCGCGCCATGCGGTAGGAGCCGTCACAGAAAGACTCGCCGGCCAGGTGGACCCGCATCGATTCATTCGGATAGGGCCATGAATAACTGAGAATATTTTCGCGCATGATAATAAAACTCATCTTTTTTTTAATTTTTTATATTCCATATTACCATATTCCGGCATATAATATATATCAAGTTTTTATTTTTATAACTGTGAGGAATTAAGGAGACAAATATATGTCGAAACCGAGTGAAATACATTTTACCCTCATTGAACTCCTGGTCGTGATCGCGATCATCGCCATCCTCGCCGCCATGCTGCTTCCGGCCTTGAACAAGGCAAGGGCCAAAGCGCATGACTCCAACTGCAAGGCCAATCTGAAGCAACTCGGCATGGTCAGTCTCAATTATGTCGACGACTACGACAGCCACTGCATCGTATGGTACGGCACCTGGGATACGCAGTGGCATATTCAACTGATCCGCCAGAACTATCTCACCGGAACCGGATTTGTCTCCACCACGGAAACCGGCGGCACTCCATGGGCCAATCCGAGAGGAATTCTCAAATGCCCGGCGGCGCCCTACCTTGATTGGAGTTTCACTTACGGCTACCGCCTGACTCACTATTCAGCCAATGGATACACGCTCAATAAATATGATCTGAGCACGGACAAATGGAATAATGGCAGCGGCATCCTGAAAGCTCCTTTCGGAAAAGGACGTCCTTCCGAGCTGATGATGTTGACCGACAACAACCGGGAAAACGGCAGCAAAACCGACAATGCCGCTCCCTCCTCTCTTGCGGCGGATCAAAATACCTACGCTTATGCAAACGGGGTGAAAGTCGGCAGTTCATCGACCGACGCCGCCGGAATCAATCTCCGCCACGGCAGCGGGGTCATGGTCAACGTCTGCTACTGGGATGGCCACGTTGCCTCCCTGAAACCCAAAGGCGGCAAAGACGGACGCAGCTATTACTATGTAAATTCAAGTACGCGTTTCTTCAGCATGGATGGAACATATTGATGAATATCCACATTTTTATTCTTCTCGTTTTCTGCGCGCTCCCGGTCCTGAATGCGGCATCCGTCCCGCCCTGGCGGCTCGCGGAACTGCGCGAGCGCATCCGCCTGGAGCAACCATCCAAGCCGGTCTGCGAATTGGTATTGGAACCGCAACTGGAAAATTCAGGCGGATTCGCCGTCATCGCGGAGCAAAAACAGGATTTCCAGCCCTTGCCGCTCAAACGGTCCGGCAATGTCCTGCGCTTCGAGTGCCCGAAGGATACTACTTCTCTCTGGCTGTATTTCAACGGCCAAGCTCCGGAACCGTCCGCGTTCGAGCCGAAAGACAACTTGTTTGACGGAGTCCTTTCGAATTCCGGCGGAACTCTCACGATTTCCGGCACTACCGAATTTTCGTTTGAACGTCCCGTTCCGCCCGATACTGCCGGCTATCCGGTTCATCTGGAGTTCACGTTCCGCTCCGACTCGCCGCTTCCGTTTCTGGCGTCATTGGAACTGCGTCCGCTGGATGAGAACGGCAAAGAACTCCCCTCCGCGGCGGTCGATCCCCGCTGGCTCTCGATGGTGACGGTTCCCGGCAAGCTCATCGCCATGAAACAAAGCGGTTTCCTCGACGTTAGAGCCAAAAAACTGCGAGGCACACTCAAGCTGAAAAACTGCCTGAACGCATTCGATACAAACGGCAAACCGCTGAGCAAGGAGGCCTCGCCCACTCCTGTTCTACAGATCTTGCGTCTTGAATTGCGAGCGGCGGAGCGGATTCCGGTCAGCGGCAGCAATCCGCTCCTGTTCGCGGAGGGCGTCAGCGGAGACGCTTTGAAGCTGGACGGCAAAACCGGCTTCTTTTTCAACGCTCTCCCTCCTTGCGTCTGGTCGGAAAGGCGGCAAGTCACCGATCCTTTGGAATACCATTGGCCGGATGGCGCCGGAACCGTCGAATTCTTTTTCCGCCCGGATTGGCAAAACGACCAGGAAACCACCCTGTTCGAAGCATTCCAGCACACCCGAAAAACGATCTTCCAGCTCGCCTGTCACCCCGCGCGCAAACAGTTGGTTCTTAAACACAAAGATTTCGCCGAAGCCATGCAGACCAAAACTGTTCCGGCTCATCTTGAATCGGGGAAATGGTATCATATCGCGGTCTGCTGGGACAACAAAGAACGATACATTTTTCTGAACGGCGAGGCGATTCTCCGGGAGGATTCCGCCAATTTTGTTTATGCCGATCTCGCTGCGTCCAAAACCCCCGACCGCCTCATGCCCAATGAAATCTGCCTCGGTATTCCAGCGGAACTGTTGTATCGTCCGAATCAGAAATATAACCCGGCTTCCGGCCTGGTCGACAACCTGCGAATCTCCCGGGAACTCCGCTATCGCCAGAATTTCACGCCGCCGCGGACTCTCGCCAATGACGCGACGACTTGCGCGCTGTTCAATTTCGACCGCGCATTCGATGGAATCCACGACTCCGGCGACGGGCTGGTACAGAGCAGTCTATTCAGCCCCACTCCTCGTCTACCGGAAACATATACAGTGGAACAGCACGACGGTTCAACGCGAACAATCCGCCGGGTGCCAACGACAATCCCGCGAGAAAATAACCCGGACCAAATTCTGGGCCGTCAAAATTATCCGGACCTGGCGACTGCCGGAGACTTCGCGGTGTCGCGCATTCCCGTCCGAACGGATTTTTCACTGAAATCGGGCGACAAACAGACCATTGACTGCCCGGAAAACATCGTCATGGACTTTGTCGAGATCCGCTGCCCGGCCAACAGCGCCCCGCTCCGAAATCCCGTCATCCTGACCGAAGATGAGCCCGACAGCCGTTCGTTCGGCGGCATTGTCCGAAACTGGAATTTACCGAATCTACCGGAACGCGCCAGAGTTTTGAAACTGTTTCAGTATGCGATTTCCAAGACCGATTATTTCATCTTTCATCCGGCGGAATTCTACCCGGACTCTCTGCGGCAGCTGCGCCCGAACTACGAACCGCTGTCGCTCCTGAACGTCTATTCGGGGGATCAGTGCGGCCCGCTGAATTTCATGACGCTGAATCTGTTCGTTCAGGCGGGAGGTCTCCCCGCCAACATGATCTCCGGCAACGAACATACCTATGAGCAGGTCTTCTATGACGGTTCGTGGCACGTTTATGACCTCTCCGCCCAAACTTTTTTCCCGTCCCGAAACAAAATCGATGCGGCCTCTCAGGAAGAGCTCGAAAATGATCCGTGGCTTGTCGCTATTCGCGGAGCTTCTCCCTCGCATTTCTACCGTCGCGGCTTTCGCGGCGAAAGCTGGACTCCATCGAGTTCCCGTGAGGAATTCGGCATCTCGCTCCGCCCGGGTGAAGCGTTCCGCTACCATCCCTATAACAACGGAATGCACAACAATTTGCAATCCGAATGGGGTGGAAAAAACCTCACCGCCATGGCCCGCGAAGTGACCGGCGAACTCCGCTCGGATCGCAAGACCTGGCAAGCGGACCGGACCCCTCCGGAATTCTCCACCGGAGTCCTGACCGCGAACTGGAAACAGGGCGATTCCGCCTCGATCTTCACGAAGAACGAAAAAGACAGTTTCTGTTATCGAATCGCAACGCCCTACCCTGTAGCAGGATTGCACGCGGCGACCGTCCCCGCGTTCCCCATCGAATATTCCATTGACAATGGCCGCACCTGGGCGGCTCCGAATGATCTACTCTCACTCGGGCGCCACGGAATGCTCATTCGCGTCAAGGCTCCCCTCTCCGAGCTCCAATCGTTCGAATGCAAAACTTATGTCATGATGAGTACCCGCGCCTTGACCGGTATGTTGAAACCGGGCAAAAATCAAATTCAATTTCTCGCAGATGGTTCCGGCAATGCTGAAATCACCCTCCAGTACCGCAAGAACGCGGAACCGATCCACTTAAGCGGCGGAGTTGAGTTCGGAATGCGGAAAGGTTGCGAAAAGCGGTTCTTCCTTCTCGACCCGGCCCAAGCGCTTGAAATCCCGGTCACGGGAATCGGACAACAGACGGAGATTCAGTGTTCGAACGGGCTCACCGGAACCCTACGGAATGGAGTTCTAACCATTCGTGCACAACAATACGAAAAACCGTCATTCCAGTCGGTCACGATCCGGGACGGATCCCGGGAACAGCGCGCCACCGTACTCGTATGCCGCAACGCCCGGCTTTTGACAGCGGAACAGGCGATTCTCAATGGGCAAGCCGCTCTCGACAAGAATTGCCTGAAATTCAAAACTACCGCGGATTCGTTCCGCTTCGATCTTCCGGAACCGCTGAACGGGAAATTTGCATTTCTGACTCTGGCGCGTAATCCCATACCGCAAATGTACAAGGAAATGCCCCTGCTCACTTACCGCCACCCGAACGGCAAATCGTATCCGCTGATCCGGCGGCGCAATTTAAGTACCGAATTTTACAAGGCGGAGTACGGGCCGGTTTTCCGCTGGGCGTTTCCGCAAGCGGGAACTTACGCCTACATGTACCTGGACCTGATTCCGCTTTCGGACACTGAATCGCTGACCATTAACGTCAACGATCCGCAGGCGGAATTCGCCGCGCTACTGCTGTTACCGGCGGAAAACAGGGAAGAAATCTACAATCTCGTCAAATACTTCATCTGTTTTAACTACCTCCCGGGACTCATTCATTAATGACAAGGAAACAAACTGCTATGAAATACATAACTCTCATTCTCAGCCTCTGTTTCGCCGTCGCGGCCGAAACGCCGCGCTTCGAAATTATCCCCGGATATGAGGTCTGCTCCATCTACCTCAACCACTGCCAGGCGGATTCCGAGCAAGAATTCCATGCGGCGCTTTTCCTCCGCAAACAGGGAGAAATCGAGTGGCAATCAATTCTGGCGCCGGTCTATCATCCGCTGGAAAAAATTTTGCGCGGCTCCCTGCTGAATCTGAGCGAGAATACCGCCTATCAGTTGAAACTCGAAATTAAAGACGGCGGTCACCCGGAGACCATCATCCGGGAGTTCCGGACCAAATCCCCCGCCGTTCCCGTCGCGGAAAACATCGTGCTCGATGAAACGACGCCATTGCCGCTAAAAATCACCCGCTCCGGCCAACCGGACGGTTATCTGCGCTATACCGTCAAGCCCGGAACCATTCTCGATGGCGGCAATGAAAAAGAATTCGTGATCCTCCTGGACAAAGTCTCCCATGTCATTCTCGACGGACTGACCGTGCGCGGCGGCAAACGCCATGGAGTCGTCGTCACCGATTGTTCCGATATCCAAATCTTGAACTGCGACATTTCCGGATTCGGACGCGGCGGCACCCACCGCCCGGACCTCAACGGCATGTACTATGACGAAAACACCAAACCTGTCGATCAGGATGCGGGAATCCGTATTCGCAACACCCGCGGCGTTCTCGTCGAGCGCAACTATGTCCACGATCCCTGCGGAACGGCGAACAGTTGGTTCTACGCTCATCCGGCAGGCCCGAATGCCCTGAACCTGGGCACTGTCCGCGAAGCCGCGATCCGTTACAATGATTTCATCGGCAGCGACGCCCATCGCTGGAACGACGCCTCCGAGGGCGAAGGAAACGGCTCCGTCACCGGAAGTGCGTGGCGCGACGCCGAAGTCACCGGCAATAACTTTTTCTTTGCCAACGACGACGGCATGGAGCTCGACGGCGGCCAGATCAACACCCGTTTCTTCGGCAATAAAACCGAAGGCTCATTCTGCGGTGTCAGTGCGGCGCCATGCTTACGCGGCCCTTCTTATTATTATCGCAATTTGTTCTGCTCCACCGGTGCGGAATTCGGCCTCGCCAACGTCGGAATCAAAAATATTTTTTCAGGAAAAGGCCGCGGACGGCTGTTCTTTTTCAACAACACGATCACCGGAATCGGCGGTGGTTTCAGCTCGTTCGGTGGCAATAAGGAAGCCGGTGACTTTCTGCGCCTGGTCTCCCGCCGCAACCTCGTCTCGGTCACGGATGTCTTGATATCCTATTCCCTGTTTCAGGAAAACCGCGTGGATTTCGACGAGGATCTGCTCTACTCCGCCACCTCCCTCCGTACTGTCACCGTCTTTCAAAAAGATTTCGGGCAGGAGAAAAACGGATTCTCCCGCAAACCGCTCTTTACGGATGAAGCCCACGGCATCTATACTCTACGCGGTCTCGCGGAAAATGTCGGAGCTTTCACCGCAGATAACAGCGCCGATGTACCGACCCGTCCGATCCCGGTATCCGTCTCCGCTTCGCGCCTGAATTTCCACTCTGACAGCTGGACTCCCCAGACCATAACCGTTTCCACAAACGATCTGGACTTCTCTACACCGTTCCAAATCCGCAAAAACGAAGCCTTCGACTTTTTGACAATCACCCCGACAAGCGGCACCGTCAGCCACGGCAAACCGGTCACGCTGACCGTCTCCATCGATCCGGCGCACATCCGGCGGGCACTGAATCACTCCGCCGCATTCCTGATCCGCTTGCCAAACGGATTTTCCCGCGCGGTGACCGTCTACGCGGATTCGACAGGAAACAGTACCCTGCTTGCCAACGACCGCAAACCGGCCATCCCTCCGGTTCTCCTGAAACCGCTCGACGGCAACCGCTGGCAAATCGACTTCGAGCTGAAAGAAGATTTCCGGGGCTACCTCTTCGGGCGCTTCTCCCCAGAGACCGAAAGATATGCAGAACTGCTTCGCGATGAAAACAAAAGTTCCCGCATCGAGCTTCGCGGCCCGACGGAAAAGCGTCCACTCCCGACCTGGAAAAACATCGGCATGACCAACCGACTCCCGAATCCAAACATACATCTTCCCCCCGGAAAACACCACTTCATCCTGACCCTGAAAACCGGAACACTATTAGACGCCGCCCTCGCTGAAAAACCGGAAACATTCCTGGGCGCTCCCTTCCAATAAAGCAACAGCCTCATCGCAAAGGTGGATTCTCCAATTTTTTTCTCTCTTTTTTAAAATTGGGGTATTGACAAATCGCATGGTATCTGATATAATTATGATAGTATCGGATAGGATTTGAAGGAATGGAAGTATATACACTGAAAAAAGAAAACGTTTATCAGAGCCTGCGACAAGATATTCTGACCGGCAAATATCAGCCGGGTTTCAGACTGCCGAAGGAGCTTGATTTTTCCAAAGAACTCGGCGTCGCCAAGATTACTTTGCGTTCGGCGTTGGAGAAGTTGGAAAATGACGGGCTGGTCAAGCGGGTTCCCGGCAAGGGGACCTTCATCAGCAAGGACAATACTTCCAACAAAATCCTGATTATGCTCACCCAGCAAGCCGGAGTTCATATGCCTCATAATTATATCCTGCCGGGTATTGAAGGAGCGGCTACGGAGCAGAAGTTTGAAACTGAGATCTGCTTTATTGAATATTTGCGCAAGCTGCCGTTTGATGATGCATTGAATATTCTGAAAGGGAAAAATCTACGCGCAGTGATCCTGCTCAGCAGTTCCTGCATGCAGGATGACCCGGAAGTCATGATGTTGCGAAAACTGAATATCCCGACCATCATTCCCCATGGCGAGTACCACGACCGGTTGACCGGTTTTCCGTTGATGTATGTCGCTCACCGACAGGCTATGCGCTCCAGTTTGGAATATCTGGCGGGGCACGGACATCGCCGGATCAAGCTGATTTCTTTTAGACCCAATGATTTCCGTGGTTGGAAACAGGACGAATTGCCCGGATTGTTCCGGGAACTGGGCTTGGACGACGACGGTAATCTCACGTATCAAGCGGCTAATTTCGTGAAAGACGAAATCCGGGCGGCAGTAGACGCCATTCTGGCCGATGGGCGGCCGCCGACCGCGATTCAATGTTTTTCGGATTTTTATGCGATCGAGACAATCGATTATCTGCATGAAAAAGGAATTCGCGTTCCTCAGGACATTGCCGTGATGGGTTACTGCGGTTATCCCGGCGGCACCTTTTTGAAACCGTCGCTTTCCACCATTGATTTCAATTATTCCGGAATCGGGCGCGCCGCCGTCAAAGTGCTGCTGGAAAGCCGGGACTGGTTCAATGTACCGGGGACGGCTGTACCGGTTATGGCATTGCCATTTCAACTGATCGAGCGAGAATCAACCAATATCACCCGCAAAGAAAATCAAATATTTTCTCAATGCTTCAGCCAAAAGGAGATCGTCTAAAATGTTGCACAAAAGGTCATGGTTTACACTCATTGAGCTTCTGGTCGTTATTGCTATTATTGCGATTCTCGCCGCCATGCTGCTGCCGGCTTTGAATAAAGCCCGGGAAAAAGGCCGCCGCGCCAAGTGCGTCAGCAATTCCAAACAGCTCGGCATGGCCGCCAATATGTATGCAAGCGACAACAATGATTACTCCACCCCTTACTGGAGTACCGGCGACGCCTGGATCAGTGGTTGCTCAAGCTGGTACAGCGAGGGTAAAACCGGAATGCTCGCGGGTTATCTCGGATATATTACGACCGGTACACCCCCGATTGGCGGACATCGGAATAATAATGGCAGAATATATCACAGTAGCATGCTTTGTCCCTCTCGAGGTATGCCGGATTATGTAAAAAACGCTACTGGCGACGTAAGCTCATTCGGCTGGGGCTTGGTCAGTATTTATGAAAAAGCAGCTTTTAAATATGGCACAGTCAAGCGCCCCTCACGTAGCGCCATCTATGTCGAAACGGAGAAAACGCCCATGGCGAGCTACAGCACTACCGGTACCAGTTATCCGACAGCGTTTGTCCACGAAAACTGCGCCAATGTCATTTTCATGGATTTCCATGTTGAAACACTGTCAATCCAGAAGATTCCCAACCAAAGTGTCGACAGTACGGCCTGGAAATCATCCTTCTGGAAAGCTTTCGATTACGCCCACGATCAGTGGTAATTTCTAACATTCAAGGATCAAACACAATGAAAAGACTGGTTACATTATTGGCGGCAATGCTTTTATTGTCCGGTTTCGCGGCGGATTTGACTATCGCGGAAGGGAAAAAAAGCAACTATCAGATCGTGATTCCCGATGAGGGCGCAAGCGAGATCATGGCGGGATTCATTCGCCAAAGCGCCGATCTGCTGAGCCAGTGCATCAAACGTGCTTCCGGAGTCACTATTCCGGTGGTCAAGGAGAGCGCCATGGATGCCGGCAAACCGGCGATTTTCATCGGCGGAGTGAAAGCGCTGGCCGCCAACGGTATCGATCAAAGCAAATTCGAACGCTGGGAAAACCGGATCGACGTGATCGGGGCCAATATTTTCCTGTCCGGCAACGACGCCAATCCCCGTGGAACAACCGGCAGGAGTTATACTTATTACATCACCGGTTCCGTCAAGGCGGTAACGGTATTCTTGCAGAAATTCGTCAATACCGCATTTGTCTATCCCACGGCAAACGGCATCACGGTTCAGCCGACGGCGAAGCTCACGATTCCCGGTGAATTCAAATTCCGGGAGGTTCCGAAAATCCAGTACACCACCGGACGCTCTCACGATATGTTTTACGGCCTGGCGAACAATTTTCTGCCCGGTCCGTGGTATGGAACTTACGGCGGGCACTCGCACAACGTGGCCATACCGCAGGATAAATATTTCCAGAGCAATCCCGAATATTTCGCCCTGCTCAAAGGCAAACGGACCACTCATCCGACTCGGCCGCAGTACTGCCTGTCCAATCCCAAGGTTCAGGAGATGATCTATCAGGAACTGCTCAACCATATCGACAAAGGTTATGAAATCGTCCAGCTCGGCCAGAGCGACGGTTTCCGTCCCTGTGAATGTGACGATTGCAAAAAACAATACGGGGTGGAAAGTTATGGCGAAAAACTGTGGATCATGCACCGGGAAATGGCGGAGAAATTTCTGAAAGACCGCCCCGGAAAAATGCTCTGCATCATGGCCTACGGCCCCACCAAAACTCCGCCCAAAACCTTCAAGGATTTTCCGGATAACGTGATGATCGAGCTCGCGCCATACAATACCACAGTCCTGAAATCATGGCAGGGTTATAAGGTCAAGAACGGCTTCGTGGTTTATCTGTACAATTGGGGCGGCTACCAGCCGGAGGGCATCATGCCCAAATGCAGTATGAAATTCCTCTCGAATCAGGTAAAGGACTTTATTGCCGGCAACGTCCGCGGCATCTACCGCTGCGGCTTCGGCGAACTGTATGGATTGGAAGGCCCGGAATATTACATCTGGGGCAAGCTGTTCACCGACCCCGGCCAGGATACCGGCAAACTGCTGAATGAATATTGTGCCAACACCTTCGGCAACGCGGCCGGAACGATGGAGAAATTTTACCGGATCCTCGATTCCAGGCTGGAATTAAGCATCTGGGATAACGACGATCCGAATCAAAGCCCGGACTGGAACGACCCGGCTTTGCTGGACGGCAAAGCTCCGGCCATGCTTGATCCGCTGCGGCTGATCGCGCGGCGCTATCCCCCGGCCACAGTGGCGGAAATGGACAAGCTGTTGACCCAGGCGGAAAAAGAAGCCGGGGACAACAAGGCCGCCAAAGGCATTCTACCGTTGATTCGGCTTGAATTCGATTATCTGAAACTCACCGCGACCGGAGTCGAAGCCTTCATGCAATTCCGGGAAAAACATTCGGATGAAAACAGCGAAAAGCTGCTCGCCGCCATCAATGCCCGCAATGAATTCATCGTCAAACTGCCGGTTCAGCCCAAAGTCAAACCTCCCCGCATGGGCATGGTGAACAATCTGTGGTTGTTCGGCAATTTCCCGCTGGATATGGTTGAGGACGGCGGCCGCCTCCGCGCTCCGTTGCTCGCGCCGTTCACCTGGAACGCCAAGTGGATGTTGGATAACAAAATCAAGCCGTCAGGCCGGGTCATCAAGACCGGCGGCGAAGCGCAAATGATGCTCCAGAAAAATTTTTACCGGCAGAACCCGACCATCAAAAATAACCCGGTATCGATCCAAACCGCGTGGGATGACAAAAATCTGTATGTCACCTTTATTTTCGGCAACAATACCCAGGAGGAAATCCGCGATTCCCAGATTCAATTGTTCGTCGGAAAAGGCGAGCAGCGTTACTGGTTCCCGGGCCGGGCCAGAAATGGCAAGACGTCGCGTTACCGCCGGGCTTTGACCAATGAAGCCAACAAAGGCATGGGCGACAAATATGAACGGGACGGCGACGGCGGTCCGATAGTCGCTCCCCCTCCCGGCGTGGAAGGAACTTCGGCCATGATTACAATCCCTTGGGAAATGACCGGAATCAAGCCGGCCAAGGGAGAAGCCATCGATTTCAACGCCTCGCACCAGAAGAAACCCGACGAGACTTATATCTGGAATTACAATCTCTTCCAGAAGACCTGGCGCAACCTCAACGATCAAACCGGAACTCTCATTCTAGAATAGGAACGCACTATGAAAAAAATCATCGCTCTATTGTTCGCCACGCTCGTACTGACCGGCTGCAGTACCAACAAACCGCCCAAAGCCGCCCCGGTAGCCCTGGGCTCAAATTATCAAATCGTACTGCCGGACCGTTATGACAACCCCGGTACGGAAAAATATCTGCTCCAAGCCGCCACCAGACTGCAAAGCGCCATTCAGGAAACTTGCGGCTACAAGCTTCCGATCTGCCGGGAGTCCACCGTGAAGCCGGAAAAACCCGGTATTTTCATCGGCAATACCGCCAAGCTCCGCGAGTATGATTTCAAACCGGAAACCTTCAGCGATTTCAATTGCGTCATCGCCACCCGCGGCGCCGATATTTTCCTGGCCGGCAACGACCGCCATAGCAGCGGCAACTCCCAGAAAGCCGAACATTACGCCCGCTATGTCCTCGGCTCGGTCAAAGCCATGGTCGTGTTCATGGAAGACTACCTGGGTACGCGTTTCCTGCTGCCGGGCGAAATCGGCACTGCGACCTCGTCCGGATTCAAGACCATGGACGGCGAACTGATCCGCGAGATCAAACCGATGCTGAACTACGCCACCGGGCGTCATCAGGAATTGATCTACGACTATGCCAACAACAATTTCGGGCGCGGCTATTATCACACCTACGGCGGCCACTCCTATTATCACGCGGTCCCCAAGGACAAATATGCTCAGAGCAATCCCGAGTATTTCACCTTGTCCGGCGGCCAGCGCGACTCCGCCGGAAATCACCTCTGCATTTCAAATCCGCAAGTCCAGGAATTGATTTATCAGAACGTTCTGGAACGTCTCGACGCCGGAGCTGAAACTGCGGAGCTGGCGCAGACCGACGGTTACCGCGCATGCGAATGCGACAACTGCCATAAGTACGGCAACACCTCCGATCAGGCGGAAAAACTGTGGATTCTCCATCGCGGCATGGCCGAACGCCTGTTGAAAGACCGCCCCGGCAAAAAGGTGATGATTATCTCCTACAGCCCCACCTTCAACCCGCCAGCCACCTTCAATTCGTTTCCTGACAATGTGGTGATCGAACTGTGCGCCTACAGCCCGGCAGCCTTTGCCGCCTGGCAAAAGATCAAAGTGCCGGGCGGTTTCACAACCTATATTTACAACTGGGGTATTTATCCCATGCCCGGCATGACCCCGAAACGCACCCCGGATTTCTGCGCCGCCCAGATCCGCCTTTTCGCCGCCAACAACGTCAAGGGAATTTACCGCTGCGGATTCGGCGAAAACATGGGACTCGAAGGACCGTCGTATTATGTCTACGGCAAAATGCTCGACAATCCCAAACAGAGCACCTCCGTCTTGTTGAAAGAATTCTATCAGGGGGCCTTCGCGGAAGCCGCCGGGCCGATGACCGAATTCTATCACACTCTGTACGGCCGCCTGAAAGTTTACTCCGCCCTGGAAACCGCCGCCATCAGCGACGCCAATCCGGTCGACCGCCGCAACCTGCCGCCCAATCCACGTATCCTGCTGGCTTATATTTATTCACCCGACGTATTGGATATGATGGCAAGCAACCTGGCCCGCGCCGAAAAACTCGCAGTCCAGCCCAAAGTCAAAAAACGGCTTGAACTGGTCCGCAAAGAATTCGATTATACCAGAAATCTCGCCGCAATCGCGCATCTTTACAACGGTTACCGGACCAACCCGACCCAAGCCAATTTCGATCAACTCGCCACGCTCATCGACGCCCGCAACGCCATGATCGACTCCAATTACAATGCCAAGGGGCAGATGAAGCCCATCCCCGGCTGGCCGGAAATACAGTTCCTCGGCAATTCCACCCGCGAAGTATTGAAATCCAACGGCCGCCTCAGCGCCACCCTCGGTGCTCCATACACCTGGAACACCGCCCTGCTCCGCCAGAACAACATTCTGCCTGGCACCGGCAAGAAAACGCTCTCCATCGTCAAAGTCAACGGTATGATCTCCCCTGATAACTTCGAAAGCGGCGCCTGGAGCAAAGCCCAATGGCATCAGCTCAACGGAATTCAACTGGGCAGCATCAAAGAACAGACCCGCTTTAAAGTCATCTACGACGCGCAATACATTTATTTCGGACTCGAAACCGACCTGCCGGCTACGCAACAGTTCAGCACCGCCGGGCGCGACGGCAAATGCTGGGGCCAGGATTGCCTGGAACTGGTGATCGATCCCTTCGGCTCACGTGAAAAATACTTCCACTTTATCATCAATCCCATCGAAAATTCCAGCTACGACTCGGCTTTCGGGCTGATCGACGATCCGCTCAACCCTCTGTACGGCCAGTCTGACCGCTCGTGGAACGGTACCTGGCAATACTTCAACAAGCGCACCGGCGACAAATGGCTCGCCATGTTCAAAATCCCGTTTGCCGACTTTGGAATCGCCACCCCGGAAAAAGGGACCAACTGGACCTTGAACGTCGGTCGTGAATCGTTCAGGGCCAAAGCCCCGGAACTGTCGCTCTGGTCGCCGAACTTCGAGACCATGAGTTTCCACGACCGCGAGAGCTTCGGCGAAGCCATCTTCGAATAATCAAAACCGGGGCGGTTTAATAGAGTTACCCCGGAATTCCGATGGAGTCATATTCATCTGTTCTTTGAAATGGCGGATCATGTGCGGCACATATTTGTAGCCGCAAAGATCGGCGATTTCAGCCAGGGTCAGGTCGCTTTCGGCGAGAAATCTCGCTACAGCCCTGACCCTGATTATTTTCAGGTAATTTCCCACACTCATCCGACATTGCTTCCGGAACAGCGCGGAAACGTATCCGCCGGTCAGATGAAAGTGCCGGGCCAGACTGTCACGGGTGATCGGGCCGTTGAAATTTTCCAGGACATAATTATGCAGTAACTGCCAGGTTACAGTAGCCTTGCCGACTTTCGGCAACATGACCGAATCGGTTTCCAGAAAGGCGGCAACCGCCATGAGCAACGCTTCCGCAAGCGGTTTGCCGTTGCCGATGTCCTTCGACATCAAAAGAGCGCTAATGATATTCTGGATATGCGCTGAGGACGGATTGGCGGTATGGTAGTAATGAAAGGTATTTTTCGGATTACCGCCAGTATCGCAAACACCGGTTACCAAACGGATGCAATTCGGCAGAAACACCACCGAAATTACCTCCGACAGAGAATCCTTGATCACCTGAGTCCAGGCAAAGGGCCGGGCCACGATAATATCTCCCTTCAAGGTTTCCAGATGGGTGATTTTACCATCCAGAGCCACTTGCACATGCCTGATGCCCGATAGACAAATAATCAGGCGCGGAAACGGCTGACAGGCAAAAAACGAAAGCTTCCGGGAAGGATGGGGAACCGTTTCCGGATAATAAATCCTGCCGGATGTTACCATGGCAGTTACCGCCTTGATCTTTCCGATAATTTCCATATCTAACACATTTTCCGTCATAATATTCCTCTCGTATAACGAATCGCCTTGCCATGTTATTGACGAAAGCCGGATTTCGCTATATAATAGTTTACAACAATATAACTGAAACACTTTACCAAGGCAAATTAAAAATGAAAAAAAGTATTGTCCGCGAAAAAATGCGCAAGGGTGAAATCATCCTTACCGCCAAGCTCAATTTTATGAATCCGAACCTCGCTGAACTCATCGGATATTTCGGTTTTGACTGTCTGTGGATCTGCAATGAACATCAGGGCATCGACCGGTCGATGCTGGAGAACATCATCCGCACCGGCAAAATCACCGGTATGGATATGCTGATCCGAACCGGAGTCGGCAGCCATACGGATTTGATCCAGCCGCTGGAAATGGGTGCCCAAGGCATCATGGTCCCTCATATTGAATCGGTGGAACAGGTCAAAATGATTATCCAAGAGGCTAAATTCCATCCGTTCGGGCTTCGGGGAATGGATTGCGTCAACGGCGACTGCGACCAGGGCATGGCCCCGGTCGGTGAATACATCGAATTCGCCCAGGCCAATACATTTATCGCGGTCCAGATCGAAGATCCGGCGGCTCTGGCGCAGGTGGATCAAATCGCCGCCGTGCCGGGACTGGACATGATCTTTCTCGGTCCCAAGGATTATTCGCAGAGCATCGGCGATCCGGGCAACGTCCGCAATCCCAAAGTTTTCGAGGCGATCCGCCGGGTGGCGGATGCTTGTGCCAAGCATAATATTTATGCCGCTACTTCCGGCCTGGGCGACCCCGAGTATATGCGAAAACTGATTGACAACGGCGTCAAGTTCCTGACAGGGCCGTCCGACTACGGCGCGATCATGCGCGGGTTGAAAAGCGATGTGGAAAAATACGGCCAACTCGGCTTCAAATTCAGGCCATACAGTACAAAATGAAACATCTGGATAAAATCAAACGGCTGCGAGAAAAAAAGCTGACAATGACCAGAGAAAAATTATCGCGGTTTGGAACACAGGATGAGGATGATTACGGGGCGGTGATTCCGCCTCCCCGTTTTGAATTTCATTTCCCGTGTACCGACGGCCGGGGATTTTTCTATGGAGTCGAAGCCTGGAGCAGAAACTTCCGTGCTCTGATGGAAGCCCATCCGGTAACTCTGGATCCGGACGACGCCCTGGCCGGCAGATGGATGTTCATGATGTCCAGAATGCGGCGTGATTACCGGATTTCGCTGGCGCCGTTTCCGTTCGACTATTCATTTCTGCATGAGGAACAAAAATTATACGATATCACCAGCGGCATCGGCAAGGACGCGCATTTCGCCCCGGATTACCGGATCGGTTTGCAGTTGGGCTGGGGAGGCCTGAAACACAAAGTCATGAAATCTCTGGAAGCTCATACCAGTGATAATGAAGCAACCGCCCTGCTCCGCGCCGAGTTTGACGCCATCGAAGGAATCCAGAATTGGATTCAAAGAACCGCCGAGGCCGACAGCGGCGAACGCCGGAAAATCAATGAACACCTGATCTCGGAACCTCCACGGAATTTGCGGGAGGCGTGCCAATGGATCGCCTGGTTCAACATGGCCTCCAGAACTTATAACCGCGACGGAGCCGGCGGACAGCTCGATGAGATATTGCGCCCATATTATGAGCATGATATCGCTTCCGGCGTCATCGATGACGACGACGCTTTATGGTTCCTGGCCTCGCTCCTGATCAACGATCCGCATTACTACCAGCTCGGCGGTCCGGACCGAAACGACAACGATCAGACATCAACTCTTTCGTTTCTGATCCTGGAAGCGGCGCACCTGCTGAAATCGAGTTGCAACCTGACCATCCGCGTTCACGACAAAATGAATGAAGCATTATTCAAGCGCGGTTTGGAAATCCTGATCGAAGACAAACTGGGGTATCCGCGTTTTTCCGGTGATCGGGCCTTGGTTGCCGGATTTATGAAAAACGGCTTCTCCGCCGAACAGGCGAGAGAACGGATTGCCCTCGGCTGTAACTGGATGTGCTTGCCGGGCCGCGAGTACACGTTGAACGATGTCGTCAAAATCAATTTCGTCAAAATCTTCGAAGTCGCGTTCAAGGAGTTTGAAAAAAATGCATGGGTTGACGGCATCGGCGAACTGGAAAGGATATTTTTCGATCATCTGGTCAAAGCGGTCGATTGCGTGAAGCGCGGACTGGACTTTCATCTTGAATACCAACACCGGAACGAACCGGAATTGCTGCTCAATCTGCTTTGTTATGGGCCGGTCGAAAAAGGACGCGACGCCTCCCACGGCGGAGTCGAATTTTACAACATGGCGCTTGATGGAGCCGGACTGGCAACGGTGGCGGACTCATTTGGCGCTCTGGAACAGCGCATTGAACAGGAAAAACAACTCAGCTGGAAACAAGTGGCGGAAGCCCTGAGTAATGATTTCAAAGATCCGGCGATTCATGCCCTTCTGAAAAGCTCCGGTAAATTCGGCAATGGAGCCTCTCCCGCCGACCGCTGGGCACGAAAAATCGCCACTGAATTCACCGATATCGTCAAACGCTCCCCTACCCCGGGAGGACGTAATGTCATTCCCGGCCTGTTTTCCTGGGCCGATACGCTCCGCTTCGGGCAAACCGTCGGCGCCACTCCGGACGGACGCAAAGCCGGAGAAGCGATTTCACACGGCGCCAACCCCAATCCCGGATTCCGCCGTGACGGCGCATTGACCGCGATCGCCGCGGCCGTGGCGGCGGTCCAACCCGGTTACGGCAATACTGCACCGCTGCAACTGGAAATCGATCTTGAAACGGAACTCTCCGGCAATGAACACTTGATTATCATTTCGTCACTGATCAAGTCTCATTTCGCCATGGGCGGCACTCTGATCAACATCAATATCATCAATTCCGAGAAAATTCTGGCGGCGGAGAAGAACCCGGAAAAATATCCGGATTTATTGGTTCGGGTTACCGGATTTTCCGCTTATTTCACTTCGCTTTCCCCGGAATTCCGCAAACTTATCGTCAACAGAATTATCATAAAAGGAAAGAATCATGCAGAAATTCACCATCAGCCGTGACCCCTCCGTTTTCGCGGCCTGGCCGGACATAGCCCTGAGCGACAGCGGCAAACTGATCTGCGTATTTACCGAATGCCCACGCCACGGGGATCGCAGTCACACTCAAATCATGCTGACCGAATCCACGGACCGGGGGCGCACCTGGCGCCCCAAGCATCCCCTCACCCCGCGAACCGACGGCTATCCGAATTACAACAACGCCAGAATCTCGAAATTGAGCGACGGCAAACTGGTAATCGTCGTCGACCTGATCTGCTCGACCGGCCGGGCCTCCGATCCGGAGAATTGCAAGATACTGCTTTATTTCTCCGAAGATGACGGCGTCAGCTGGAGTCAACCGGTCGAAACCCCGGCACGGGGAGTAGTACCGGATAAGCTGCTGGAATTACCAAACGGCCGTTGGCTGATTACTTGCCACAGCCATACCGGTCCGGAAATGGGCGGCGTGTTTTCGGAGAAACTGTGGTACTCCGATGATCACGGGCAAAGCTGGCAGGGACCGGTCCTGGTGTCGCGAGAATCCGAGTTGAAGCTGTGCGAAGCCTCCATTCTACCGGTCGGAGAAAATACCCTGGTCGCGTTCCTGCGGGAAAATTCCAATACTGGAGCCGATTGTTACAAGACAATTTCTTACGATAACGGCGAATCCTGGAGCGGAGTGATCCGGTTTCCGATTCCGGGTTGCCATCGCCCGGTTTCGGGATTTCTGGCCGATGGCCGAATCATGATTACCTACCGCTTTGCCCACGGCGCGGCGCTTTGGGGTTACAAATGGCAGAATTTATTTGCCTGTTTCACCGACAAAGAATCCGTCCTGGCTCGAAGCCGTGAAGAAGCCAATACCAGGCAGATGCCGCTGGATTATGACCGGGCGATTCAGTCCGACACCGGTTATTCCGGCTGGGTGCAGTTCCCCGACGGAGAAATTTACGTGGTCAATTATATCGTTGACGATGCAATCGATAAAGGCCAAATCCGAGGTTATGCGTTGCAACCGGACAATCTGTTTTAAATTTATCATTGACAGAACAACCGGATTCGGGTATAATAATTAACAAACAATAAGGAGCGATCCATGAATCGAAAATTTTTAAAATTCCGATATTTTACGCTCATCGAACTCCTGGTGGTGATCGCGATCATCGCCATTCTGGCCGCGCTGTTGCTGCCGGCGCTGAATCAGGCGCGGGTCAAGAGTAAAAGCATCAAATGCCTCAGCAATCTGAAGCAGCTCGGCCTCACCATGAACATGTATTTGAACGACAACATGCCATGGTATCCGCAATGGCAACTGGATACGTTGACTGGCCACACCCTCAGCGGAAACCGGCTTTGGGATGCCCAGATTTGTGAGTATTTCGGAAGAAAATCCGACAAGGGTTATTCGGAATTTCTCGTATGCCCGGATACGGTTCCCGGTGGTGCCGATACCAGTTATCGCGGGTATGCCATGAACCGCAAAGTTGCCAATTGCGACGACTTTTCTCCCGACAAGATGAATAACATTTCCAGCGGCAAAAGGCTTACCAACGAACAAATGCTGGTGATCGATTATGGAAATACTGATTTCACCAAGGCCGTACCGGCCTATGGAGGCACCACAAATCTGATGAATGTGGAATACACCAACATGTCATTTGCCTCCCGTCCTGCCACCAAACGGCATAATAATTTCGTAAACTTCGTCAGGAAAGACGGCACGGCTCTTTCCACCCCGCGCGGGGTCAACAACACCGGATACGGCGGCGGTCTGAATGTCCTCTGGTATTTCTCCGAATCAGGCGGAATTGTTAAGTATTATTTCGGCGGTAAAAGCTATAATTATTGAAAAGGAACAATATCATGAGAATAATTGTATTTTTCGTTTGCTTGATTATGATATTTGCGGTTCATGCCGCGGATCTTAATCTGCTTCGCAACCCCAAGGATATTACCGATACCGCCGAGCAGGACGATACCGTCAAGGCCGGCGCCAACTGGGACCCCGCGGTCAATGCCTATCCGCACGCTTACGCCTCCGGGCGCCAGAGCATGGAGTTTGCCGAGAGCAACCTGACCCGCCGCCTCAAAAAGCCCTGGATCAGCAATGAGGGCAAACAGGTCTGGGTGGCGTTTGATTTTGAAAAAATCCAGGCAGTCAGGCGGATGGTCCTGATATTTCCCGAGGAATCGACAGCCCCGGTATCGATTGAGCTGGTCGGAAACAATGACGGAAAAGAATTTGTAATTCGCACGCTCAAGCCGGAATTGCTCAAGAAAAACCTGGCGGTCAACTTCAAAAATCCGGTTGCGGTGAAGACATTCAAAATCATTTTCCGGCAGGAAAATCCCGGACGGATCGCTCTGGCTGCCGCCAGTCTGCAGGGAACGGATGCGGTTCCGGTAACTACTGCGGAATTGAAATTCAAATACGACAACCCGCACAACCTGGCGTTTAACCCCAAGGACGCCCCGGATACAGAGTGGAATGAGAAAATCAACGGATATCCGCATGTCAGCGCCAAAAATTTCGACAACCGGGCCAGCCAGCAGGGATATCCGAGTTTCGTCAATGACGGTTTTTACAACCGCCGTTTCTGGACACATCGCTACAATGAATGGTGGCCGAACTGGCTGAAAATAGACTTCGCCAAGGAAACGGAATTTCAGTACGTCAAATTCTTTTCCACTGCCGGTTGGAATCGCGACGCCTTGAAATTTCTGCCGAAAAAGATGAGCATCAGCGTCAGCAACGACGACTTCAAAGAGGATATCCGGCAAGTAATGTCTTTGGAGGCCAAAGAACTGGATGCCTCCTGGAACTACCAGCGCCTTGACGAAGCCAAATTCATTAAACTGCCACAGTTGACCTCGGCGCGTTACATCCGTTTTGACTTTCCGGAAGATCAGGGGCGCAACCGTCTGCTGGTCGAGGAACTCGAGATTTACCGCGACACTCCGCCCATGAAAAAAATCGAACGAATCGATCTCGACGAACCGACGCTCGGCGGCAAGGTCGACGCCCAGATTCTGGCGAAAGGTTCGGATGCGGTTTTCTGGCTGGAAAACAATACCCGCAAAGTATTCCGCGAAGACGTTCCGCAGGCGGAAAATACCGACAATACCATCCGGATTTCCGCCGCTGCCAACGAAAAAGAAAACTTCCAATTGGTCATCCGCCCTCAGCGCGATCTGGAAAAAATATCACTCCGTTTTTCACCCCTGACCGGGCCGGCCAGTAACGTCATCAATCCAGATACCATGAATTATAATTTTGTCGGTTATGTGTTCGTACATACCCCCAGCCATGTCAAATGGCGTGGTTCGGATTTCAGCGACGGCAAACGCGGTTACTGGCCCGACCCGCTGCTGGTTGAAACGGAAATGAATATTCCCAAACCGCACAACGTCCCGGTTCTGTGTTTTGTCAAAGTGCCGAAAAACACCGCCGCCGGTAAATATCGCGGCACCATGGATATCCTCGAAAACGGCAAATTACTGCATCGCGCCGACCTTGAACTGCTGGTCCGCAATTTCAGCCTGCCGGACTCCAGCGAACGCAAATTCGACCACCGGACCATGCTCCCAATCCGTGACAGTGTTTCGTATATCCGTGAAATCACCAACGGCCGCTTCAGCGAAAAAGAAATAGTTGAAGCCGGAGCACGCGCCATTGCCGAAAACGGCTTCAATGCGATCTACGGTTCAGCCTATCCCGAGTGGGCTATGCCCGAGGTGAAAATTACCGGCGACAAACTCGAAATCAACTACGACCGATTCGATCAGTGGACCGAATACCTGCTCAAGCTTGGATTCAAAACCATTGAATTTCCGTTTCGCCATCAACAACACGGCAATCGTCTGTACCTGCGTAAAGCATTTGACTGGAATGGATTTCCCTACATGTCCGTGGAGTATCAGAAATATTTTCTGAGCAAGGACGGTTACCTCGTCCGTACCGTAAACCATCTGAAAGAAAAAGGCTGGATATCGCACTTCGTTCTGGAAATCGCCCATGAGCCCCAGGCCGGTGACGGCATCGGTTTTTATGATGAAGCCGGGGAACTCTATAAACGAGTACGAGCCTTGGTCCCCGAGCTGAAATTACTCATCGGCGGCAACTACATCGCCGGACTGAAAAAATTCCCGGAAGTACTTTATCATCTCGATCAAGTCTCGGTTTATCTCTCCGGGTTCACCTGGAATGAAATCGCAGGAATTAAAGAAAAAAATCCCAATATCGATCTTTACTGCGGTTACAACGGCAGTTCACTGATTGATTTTCCCGGTACAAACAGCCGGATTCTGGCTTGGCTGAGCTGGCGGAACGGAGGCAACGGTTATGGCCATTACGCCACGGTAACAGCAGTCGATCCCTGGGAAAACACCATGACATTCAACACTTTTACGGCTTATAACAATACCCGTTGCGGCGACAATATGTTCCTGTATCCGATGCGCGATCCCAACGCCGACAAACCCTATTATCACTCCTCGGTGCGCTTGGCTCTGGAGCAGAAGGGCTGCGACGATTTCGAATATCTCTCAATCCTGAAAGACCGGATCAAAGCACTTGAAGCAAGTGAAGGATTTTCCGAACGGGTCAAGCAAGCCAAAGACACGTTGACCAAGGCGGAAAATATCGTCAAGCGTCCATGGCGCACCGCCACTGATTCGGAATTCAAATACGAATTCACGGACGATCCCAAGGATATCGGCAACGCCCGCGAATCCGTCGCCCAAGCCATCGAAAGCCTTAGCCGCTAATTCCAATTAAATGTCAAATCGCTTTTTAGGTTTTAGCAATTTGATTTTTATTTGGAATAAGCATTCAGCAATGTCTGACAATTATTTCAAACAACTTTCTCAACGCACAAACGTGTATTGGCCGTTCGTTTACATTATTTTCCCTTGTTTATGGCAATGGTATCGATTTTCTTATTGGCGTCAATCAATGCTTTCAAGGTTTCTACCGACGACGCCGAGCGGTACTTGTCCGGCGGGGTGTTCAGGCAGTAATCGGTCAGGATATCGACGGTGGACGTGGCGACGTGCATCCTGGTATCGCTGGAGGCGTAATAGATGAACACGGCGCCGTCGTCGTCGGCGATCCAGCCGTTGGTGAAAAGCACATTGGAGACATCGCCGATGCGTTCCTCGCCGACTGGCGCCATGAAATATCCGCCCGGCGCGGCGATCAGTTCGGACGGGTCCTCCAAACTGGTCATAAACATGTAAAGCACATAGCGAAGCCCGGCCGCGCAGCCGCGGACGCCGTGGGCCAGATGCAGCCACCCTTTATCCGTTTTGATTGGAGCGGGGCCCTGTCCGTTTTTCACTTCTTTGATGGTGTGGTATTTGCGGTAATCGATGATTTTTTCGTCTTTGATTTCGGCATTGGCGATATCGTCGATCAGGGCCCAGCCGATGCCGCCGCCCGAGCCGGCGTCGATGAAGCCGTCCTGGGGACGGGTATACAACGCATATTTGCCGTTGACAAATTCAGGGTGCAGAACCACGTTGCGCTGCTGGCTCCTGGTCTTCAAATCCGGCAGGCGCTCCCAGTTCACCAGATCCCTGGTACGGGCAATGCCGGCGGTGGCCACCGCGCTGGAGAGGTCGCCGGGGGCGGCCTTCGGGTCGGGGCGTTCCGAACAGAATATACCGTAAATCCAGCCGTCCTCGTGACGGGTCAGCCGCATGTCATACACATTGGTGTCCGGGTCGGCAGTTTCGGGCATGGTGAGCGGATAATCCCAGAAACGGAAATTGTCGATGCCGTTCGGGCTCTCCGCCACGGCGAAAAATGATTTGCGATCGGCACCTTCGACCCGAACGACCAGGATGTATTTACCGTTGAATTTGATGGCTCCTGAATTCATCGCAGCATTGACGCCGATACGCTCGAGCAAATGCGGATTCGTCTTTTCATCGAGGTCGTATTTCCAGAACACCGGGGCATGGGCGGCGGTAAGGATCGGATTTTTGTAGCGGCGATAAACGCCATTGCCCGGAAGTTGCTCATTTTCAGCGGTAATCAGCTTCTCGTATCCGGCGAATAATTGAGTCATTTTTTCTTGAAAATTCATTGTGTCATATCCTATCATAAATTTATTGGCCCTGTAAGGTTAATGGTCTCTTTGCGCTCTACCGTTCTTTTTCGTGCTTGATTTCTTCGAAGTGGGCTTTATCCGCCAGGAAGACGCGGCTGTTGAGATCGCGGAACAAGGCGCGGAATTACAATCAATGAATACAAAATAGTCATTCGATTCCCTCACGATTTCATAGCAGAAATGTCTGGATTTGGCCGGGTTTCAGTTGAAAATCCGCAGCGGCGCTTCCGGCGGCTTCTTCAGCCAGGTTGCACAATCGGAGAGCGCCCGAAACGTTCAACTTGCCTGAAACAGTCCGGGTGAAATCGGGATTGTAAACACGGAGTACCGTATAGGCCCCCTCCTCCGCTTTTTTGCAGGCGGAGAGAATGGCGTCACCCTCCAGCGAGAAACCGCGATGCTCCGACGGCAGCGTCCGCGTCCCCGGTGGCAATTCCCGGACGAATATCTCCGTCAGTCCGGTATCCTGTACGCAGGGGCGGCCGGAGTTGAATTTCAGCTTATCGGCCGACTCGAACGCCGTGACGGCGGGCATCAGGAATTTGCGGAATTCTTTCTCCAAGGTTGCCAGCGTAGCCAGTCCGGGACGGATGGCGGCATGGAAAACATGATTGCCGATCATGTTGGCTTCGGGAGCATCCCATTCATAGGATTCGGCAACGATTCTCGTTTGAGTCGGATATTCGGTGTTGGTCACGCGCCCGATACAGCGCAGCAGCGTCAACTCGGTCGTTTCCGACTTGTGTTCGTATTCGAAAAGTCCGGCATTGAAAATCGCATAGTCGGCGTTGGCAATGATGCCGCTGTTGGCCTCGCCATGCAGATCATCGCGCCGCGCCCATTGTTCAAATCCGAACGGAGCCGAAGCGAACGGCATTTCTTTGCCGGCATGGCGGAAAAGTGCCCGCAAGCGATGCGCCTTCGAACGGTTCTCCACCTCGAATTCGATATTCAAATGACGGGACTTTTGCGGCAAAGAATAGCGAACGACGATCCGGTTTTCCACGCTTTCATCCGTGCGGCGCCGCGCCCCAAAGTCGTAGTCGCAGGGCAGAACGAAGCGGTATTCCACTTCGATGCAGCAGTTTTTCGGCGTTACCGTGACCGCCGATATTTCCGGAATGCTGACCGGCTTGCGCTCCGCTTCCGGAATAAAGATATAGGAGTGCCCCAGGTCGGCTTCGTCTTCGAAACTCAACAGATCGGAATATGATTTGCCGGTGTTCTTGTCGTGAAGCGTAAGGTTTCCGTCCGGACCGACGGAGAACGACAGAAATTCATTTTCCAGACGGCATTGCGAAGTTTTTTGAATCATTTTTCCGCAATGCGGTTTGAGCATATAGACCCGGTATCCCATCGGCGGCAAATCCTCCGCCACAAAGCAGATATCCAGCTCCATACAGGCGGTTTTGCCTGGCAGGTTGATGGCCGGAAAATTCGATTTGTAGCGTTCCTGAACCGATATGATTTCAAAATCAACTTCCTGACCGGCCGAATCGTATAGAACGAATTTCTCGATGTTCTCCTCAAGCGGCAGATAAAGTTTGGCCGTTACTTCTTCGCTGCTGGTGTACGGAGCCGGATTGAACACCGCGATCAGATAATCCGCAGGACTGTAAGTGGAACGTTCAAGGCGCTCCCAGAAGCGGTTCACAATCCGGGATTCCAACATGGCGCAGAGGTCTTTCAAGCGGGCAAAACGGTTAAAATTGTCCTCATGAACCCGATCGGTACTGCATCCGCAGATGGAGTCGTGCGGCTGATTCTTAAGCAGCAGTTTCCAGGCGTAATGCAACAGGTCACCCTCGTAAAATTCCCAATCTCCGGCCGCCGCCGCGAGCATGGTTGCCAACGGTTCGAGTTTCAACTCCAGTTCCGCCTGTGCGTGGACGTTGGCGACCTTGAGCGGGCTACGCGCAGAGAGGGTGCCGGACAAAAGTGAGCTTACGAGTCCGTCACGCATGGCGCTTTCGATGACATTGGATTCGGACAGCTCCGCCTTGACACCGTCGACGAAAGCGCGCAGTGTGGATTGCTTCAAATTCGGAAACTCCAGTTTTTTCAGGATTTCCAACAGATCCTCCTGGGCTTCCAGGTGGTCGACGCCGTTCATCAGCAGACGGTGCGAAGTCGATGCTTCATCATTCTGCTGTTCAATGGCCAACTGCAAATAACCGCGGGCGCGCTCCGGGTCCGCCGAAAGCCGCTGGAGATTATTGTACCAGCGGCTGAGAAAAGAAGCGACCACCCGGGAACCGTCGGGGCTTTGCCAGTAGAATTCATTGGTCGTACGCCGGTCAAAGCCGCGCCCGAAAATACAACTGTCCAATCCGAACCCTACCAGTATCTGCGGCAGTTGCCGGATCAGCCCGAATTGATCCGGAGCGTAGCCGACATTGCCGCAGGCCCCGAATTCCCGTGCGCCCCTGCTGCCGATCAGAAGATTGCGGACAGTGGCCTCACCGCTGGTCAACGCGAAATCGTTCTGGACATACCACGGACCGACGCGCAGATTGCCGCTGCGAATGAATTTTTCCAATTCCCTCCGGCGGTACGGACGGATTTCCAGATAATCTTCCAGGCAGACGGTTTGCGCGTCCAGCTCGAAAACATAGTCCGGATTGAGTTCAAAAATCTCCAGCACATGATCCAGGAGATCCACCAGCCGAAGCCGGAACTGTTCAAAAGGCTGATACCATTCGCGATCCCAGTGGGTATGCGAGACGATGTGATAAGTTTCCATATTTTTTTATTTCCTGATATCCGACTATTTGGAAGACTTCGGAAAAGGAGACGCCATGATTTTCGCGGCGGGAATCCAAATATCGCTGTAGGGGCATGAATCGTAACGGCGCGGCTCGAGGCCGACTTTGTCCACTTCGTTGTAGGGGGAACGCGGCGAATTTTCGAGCCGTTTCAAAGCCCAGATCATCCAGCCGACATCTTCCTTGGCGAAAAGGGTTATTATACCGGAAATGAAAGTACGGCAGACGGTCTCGCTCTTATTCCAGTGGGTAGCGCCGAATTCGGAACAGAGAACCGGTACGTTGTGCTTGTCACGAAAGGCGGTGACAAATTTCTGGACCATCCACGGATGATTGTCCTCGGGATAATCATGGAAAATAAAGACGACGTTGTTATGCGGCGCGTCGACGGTGGATGCATTGGAGCCCCAGGTTTTTTCCATGGTACGTGCGTGCGACCAGTCGTTGTTCCCCAGGAGAACGATATGGCGGGTGTCGACCTGACGAATCGCTTTCAGGCAACGGGTATACCATTCATTGGTCAGCTCCGCTTTGATATCGTGCGGTTCGTTCATCAGCTCGTAGCCGAGCACATTCGGCTCATCCTTGAAGTATTCGGCGACTTTGACCCAGCGTTTGATCCATTCACTTACGCCCTCTTCGTTCCAGCGGGCGACGGCCTGCTGTTGGCGAGCCTGTTCCTCCTTGATTTTTTCACTGAAATAACCGTGATCGTCCAGAATCACATAGAGATTGTGACGCTTGGCCGCCCGGACCACGGGAACGATGAAGTCGCGGATGTGCTCGTCAATATCCAACGGCTCGGTTTCGCGGTTGTTGAAAAAACGGGTATAGAACGGCAACCGTATGGTATTAAGTCCCTGTTCCTTGCAGAATTTCATGGTTTCCTCGTCCTGCGCCGGGATAATCACGTCGCGGGCGTAGCCGATGCCGACCGGGATAAAAGCCTGCTCTCCGTCCTTGCTCTCCGGCGAAGTATAGATCTGCTTTCCCTTGACCTTCAACCAGGCAAAGTCGTAATTCGCACGATAACCGAAAACCGGCAACTTGATCGAAACGTCGGCGGGCGTTTTCGCGCCGTCGATCTCAGCGTAAATCGTATTCCACAATCCGATATTGAGCGGCGGACGCTGCCATTTCAGTTCATACGCCCCCTGTTTGCTTTTGACCGTTTTCGACTTGACTTCGCCGCGCGAGTTACGGATACAGACTGTTACTTCCGCCTCCGGTTCCGAGGTAGTTCCTTTGATCGTCAATCCCGCCTGGGCCTTGCAGATATCCCCGCTCAGCTGGAGCGTAACGCGCTTGGGTTTCTCGATGGCGATTTTGCGGATCGAAACCACGTCCGGATCGGGCTGGAACTCCAGGAAAAGCGATTCGAACTTTTTACCGGGAGCCTCCGGCAAAGGAATGACGATCTCCTGAAATTCAGCACCGGCGGTAATCGGCATGTCAACGCCGTCGATCATGGTTTTGTCACTCTTGCGCCAACGGGTACGGAGCATGGCGTCCTTTTCCGATTTGAGCTCGATCACCAATGCGTCATCAACAGCGAAATCAGCGGCGAGCGGCTGGTGGAAGCGCAACATTCCACGCAAAAAAAGCTGAACTCCCGGCTTCTCCCGGCGCAACACCAGAGTTTCACCTTCCACTTTAAAAGTAGATCCTTCCCCTCCCCCCAAACTGATTATGCCTTTTTCCGGCGCCAGCGAAGCGGCCTCAAGCGATACCGCCGCCAATATAGCACCCCAAATCATTGATTTTTTCATAAAAAATATTCTCCTGAATTATATTGTTATTTTCGTGACTGCAAGACGATATCTCGTTCGGCCGGCTATTCCTTGGCGGGCGGGCTGAAGCGTTCGGCCACCCGGATGACTCCGCCGCGCGGGCCGTCGACGGCGCTAAAGGTGCGCCCCTTGGCGTCGTAGACCGACTGGGCCGGATAGGGTAGGATCGGCACTTGCCAGGTCATGACGCCGTTGTCGAAACGCTTACCGGCAAATCCTTCGGGCGCGATGCCGTTTTCACGCCAGTTGATCATCATTTCCGACTGGCTCGGCAGAACGTTCACGCCAGTCCATCTTGCGCCATGGTCGCGGCCCGGAACGATATAGAAGCGGCAGAACGCGCGGACGGCTTCCGGCGATCCGAACACGTCGACCATACGTTCATAGTAATCGAGCGTAGCGTGGTAAGGCACGATGGAGTCGGCGGAGGCGGAGAGTATGAGCAGCTTGCCGCCGCGTTTGGCGAAAGCGCGCAGATCCGGGTTTTCCGCGTTCAGGTAAGGACCAAGCTTGGCCGTGTAGGTGTCGATGTCGTCGCCGAAATTGATGTCCTCGTATTTCTTATTGCCGAATACCCAGTTGAACAAATACAGATGGCCGGTTGCGGCGCGGAACGAGCTGCCGAGCGGAACGCCGCCAAAAATCACTTCGCCGGTGACGGCGTGGCGGGGACCTGCGAAAATCTTGCGCAGCGCCTGGGCGTGCTGGTCGGTCAGCGAGGCGTCCTTTTGCCGGGCGAGAGCGATGACGGCCTCGATGTCGGCTTCCGCTACACGCGGATCGGAAATGGCCTTGCCCGCCATCTGCGGCGGTTCACGGCCGGCCATATGCTCGTTGGCCGCCGTGATGACGCTTTGTTCCTGTTCCGGGGAGAACGGGCACTTGCGAAGGATTTGCCAATTCCAGAGGAAATAGGCATGGAGCGGCGTACGGCAATGGGCCGGCACGGTGGCGACGATGCCATCGTAGTCTTCGGGATAACGTTGCGCCTCCTGCAATGCCTGTTGGCCGCCGGTGGAATTGCCGTGGAAATAGGAAAGTTCGGGCGCCTGGCCGTAGTAGGTCTCGATGACCCGTTTGGCCGCCACGGTCATGAGATGGGTGGCGCGGTAGCCGAAATCCTTCCAGACCGCCGGATTGCCGACGCCGCTGTTGGCGTTGGGCGAAGTTCCCATATCGGTGTTGGCCGCTGCGTAACCGCCGCGGACCAATCCGCTGAACCCGTTCGGATCGATCCCGCCGGCAGCGCCCCCGTTACCAAGCCCGATAAAGCGACGGTTCCAGCGTTCGCGCTCCGGGAGCCAGACTTCGACGTTGATATTTGAACCCTCTTCCGGTTTGAACCGGATCTTCACCATCGTGCGGGGCGACAGATCCTTGAACTCGCGCTGACCGCGCTTCATGACGCTTTCCCGGGTGAATTCGACTGATTCAACGACGCCGCCGTTTTCCAACGACAGTTTTCGCAGGGCCTCCAACGAACCGTCGTCTTCGCCGACGGCGGCGATCATCAATGCGGAACACATCAGAAACAGTAATTTCTTCATCATATCATTTCCTTGTCTTTCTAGTGCATTTATTTGGAAACGTTGTAATAATAAGCAAAGTTCCCATTTTTCCCCAAGGATATGAACCTTTGAGATACCCAGGATGCATGACCGTCCGCCCAAACAATATTCAGTCCATCCGAATGGCGGCGTGAAGTACGCGAATCAGGAGTAGCGGAGTCGGTAGCGTTGCGTATATGCGCCAAAATGGAATAAGCGTCGTGACCACTGTAATTCCATTGCCAAGCCTCGAGCGTATCGCCAACCAACGCGGCTTCTGTCGGTGTTTTCTTTATGTCTTTCATTGTGAGGCGGGTATCGGCGGCAGCGGAGTTATAAGCGCCGCTGCTGAGGTTGTCGTTCCAGCCGAGGCCGCCAAATTGTCCCGGATGACTTTTCAACCGGGCCGCAGCCCCGCTGCTGACCGATCGGTCATTGAATCCGGGACACCCAAAAACACCGCTGACACCAAAACGCGCCATTTTCATTGTGTTATCGAGTATGCTGCCTGGAGTTGTTCCCTCTTCTGCTTTCATCGCCAGATAAGGAGCCAATTCGACCTTCCAGCCCCCCGGCATGCCGTTGTATTTGCCGACAGGAAGGTAATCCGAATTGTCTGCGCTATATTGGATACTGGCTGTGCCGATCTGCTTTTCGTTGCCGAGGCACTTAACGGCTTGGGCTTTGGTTCGCGCTTTGTTCAAAGCGGGTAAGAGCATGGCGGCGAGAATCGCGATGATGGCGATGACGACAAGGAGCTCGATAAGGGTAAAACTTGAACGATGTTTCATAATTACACTCCGTTGGTAGGACCGTGACTATTTCTTAATATTAATTGGTTGTCGAAAATGTGGCATTCCGCTTTGCCGTCCAGTTCGGTTTCCAGCAGCTCGAGCGCCTTGACGCACATCGCTTCGATGGGGTGTTCGAACGTAGTCAGCGGCGTCGGCAATGCATGAGAATAGGGAGAACCGCTGTAGCCGATGATCGCGATATCCTGCGGAACCCGAATTCCATGGTCCAGCAGATAGCGCATGACGCGGGCCGCCAGCAGATCGTTGCGGAGGAATGCCGCTTTTATACCATGATGGCGGTAGCAATATTCCAGGTTGGCGGCGATTTCCAGCGCGGTCTGTTCTTCGGATGCCGGATTTTCCGGATAGAGTCCGAAAACTTCAAAGCCATCATCCTCAAACATATTCAGAAGCGGCATATGCCCGGGAAGCGGGGTTCCGTCCTTATAGCGGATTTCATTCAAAGCGACCTTGCGATGCCCCTCCCGGCGCAACAGCTTCCTGACCTCCCGGTACGATCCTTCCTGATTAAAACCGATCAGGTGAATTCCATTTTCCAGGTAAAGTTCCTGCTGCTCGGAAAAATCGAATTTGAAGATAACCACCCGGTCCAAATGCTGAAAGAGCGGAATCAAATTCTCCGCGTTGACCAGTTCATCCGGAGAGGGGTTGGCATGAATCCAGATCAGTTTGCGCACGCCCTTGGAAATGCACTCCCGGAGGCCGCGCTGGGGCCGTGTCGAATCGACTCCGATGATTTCGGAGACGCCGCATTTTCGCTGGATTTCGCGGGTGAATATCTTTAAGGCCACCGTCAGATAGTGGAGGTCGATGAACTGCCCGCAGTAGAGAATACCGATGGTTTTGGAATCGGGCCCGTTTTTCAATTGAACTGCGGACTTGGAACGGACAAAGCCCGTGTCATTCAGGTGTTCGCGCACCCGGCTTTCGGTAGCCCGCGAGATACGCATTTCGCGGCAACGGTTGTTCAACACTGCCGAGATAACCCGGCGGCTGAGCTGGAGATCCGTCGCTAATTGCTCCATTGTCAAATTCTTAGACATGAAAACCTCGTTTTATATAAATATGCTTCACTCGTGAGAAGCAAGTATATCTATTATAACAGATAATATTTCATTTGTCAATAGGCAAATGTGAAATCCGCGTTATTTTTCCACAACTTTATGCGCTGACGGCCAGCCAGCCGATATAACCGGTGTAGATGACCAGCAATGCGATAC
>JAVBRM010000189.1:0-12008 GCA_031548025.1 Victivallaceae bacterium
CCGCAACCGCCGGCAAGAAGCATTCCCTTGTCATTGAAGCCGATATAATTAATCACCGCAAATTTGTAATAGGATACAGCTTGTTCATAGGTCCAGAAAAAATTGTCCGCCGATGTCATAAGCAGAGCACAGTCTTTAACCGGATATTTCTCATATCTGCCGAATGGCGGATTCGGATCTTCTTCGGCGATGCAGTAAAAACGCTCGATAAACGCTTTCAACCTTGCGGAGATAGTCCAGAAGTATAACGGTGAGGCAAACACAATTAAATCGGCAGACTTGATTTTGGGGACGAAACTGTTGAAGTCATCTTTCAGGACACATGGCTTACCATAACGGCAGGCATTACAGCCGGTACAGCCCTTGACCTCGGCCTTCAGCAGAGAAATCACTTCTACTTGATGACCAGCCTCTTCCGCACCTTTGACAAAAGCACCTACCAATTGGAGCGTATTTCCGTTTGCCCTGCCGCCGCCTGCCACTACCAATATGTTTTTCATTTTCATCTCTGATATGTAAGAGTTAATTTCTGATCTGGGAGTCGATGTTCTACATATATCACAGGAATATGCGAAATCAAGATTCAACTCGACACGATCTTGAGAAATTAGCTCACTTATAAGCTTAGACTTACCGACAAATATTTGAGTCCACATGCGAACACGGGTACGCCTTCCAATTTATTTTTCGGCTATGATACAATGGCGACCGTCTCTGTCGATACCTTCGATCACATCGTCATCAACCTTGATTCTGGTATAGCCACGATCCTCCGCTGCCCAAATAGTTTCGTTTTCTTCCGGGGTATAATCCCGGTTGAGTTCAAAAGCAACATCGCTTTGTTTGATTTTCCAGCGTTCATAAAAGCCTGCCATTTTATTTCCCTTATATTATAGATGATATAAAACAAACCCGATGAGTTCACTCCTGAATCTCACCGGGTAAAAATTACGATGCTTTTTCAAATGGGACATAGAGCGGCGGGGCGCGGGCGGTCTCGAAAGGTGGTATGAGATACCAAAAATAGAATAATGCTTCTTTTTCGGGAAGAGATTCAAAGTCGCAGTTCTTGTCCAGATAATTCTTGCGAATCAGTTCCTGGAAGCAGTCATTCATTTTCGGTAAATGCTTTTCAAGTAGTTTCCGCTTGGTGGTACAGCGGCGCCAGAATTTCAGTTTTTCTCGGCTTAATTCGGCTTCGGCAGCAGTTTCCGCTTGTTTCTTTTTGAGATATTCCTGCCGTTGAGCTTCCGCCTGGGCTTTACGTTCCAGTTCTTTCTGACCGGCATGCAGGGTTGTGGGATTTATGAAATGTTTGCCCATCCAGCCGGGACGGTTGCCAGGTTTGTGGCTCTCGGCCAGTAGTTGTATGCCCTCCCAGCGGGCGGCGAGCACTTGATCGGACATCTTCATAATGGCGTCCTGCAATCCTTTGGTCATCAAGATTTGCCGGTCCTGCATGGCGATGATAATTTTTTGTCTTGTCATAGGAATCATTTGTCTCCGTAAGTTTTTTTGATACGCTCACCGTACTGCCGGGCCACTTCCTTCTGGAACTCAATCTGCTCCTCGATGGCGCGCTGCTTCTCTGCTTCAGCCGCCTTACGGCGAGCCTCCGCTTCTTCTTGCAAACGGGTCTGCCGGGCGATATTTTCGCGGGTTTCTCTGGATTCCCCGCAACCTGTTCCAATAACAGCAACGAACATAACCACCAATGCAATTCTTTTCATGTTTACCTCCGTGTTCAAAAAAGTTATAAGAATCTGTCCGGTCGCTATGTCACCGGACAGATTCATTCGGCCTGTTTACTCTGTGAAAAGATATGAAATTTCCGGCTTCTGCGGCTGTTCAGAGGCCTCACCGGCAATCTGGAGGATTGTTGCATGGATTTTGTCGATAACGGAATCCGGCGCCACATTGACATACTCGTTGATCTGCTGCCGCAGCTGATCGTAAGTCTGCGCCTCACTGAAGCTTCCGATAATTCCTTTCATCAGGGACACGCCCTGCAGTCGTGCTTTTTTGTCGGCATGCTTCTGGTAGTGCTCCGTCATCGCATGGCTGAAATGTCCAACAATGCTTTTCACCACCGGCAGCGGCACGCCCCGCAGTCCCGCATAATAACAAAAACAATGCCGAAGCGAATGGAATCCCTTGATAGACAGCTTTTTCTTGCGTCCGAGAATCTCTTTTTGCGTCACGATTCCCAGCGAATTGAGATAGCTCTGGATACGGGTATTCAAGATATTGCGGTGGTTCCAGTAAAGATCGGCCGCCTTTTGCGCCGTTGGTGCGGCTGGCAGCGGCTTTGCGGGAATTACGCACTGAACCGCCGACTGCGCCGAGACGCGCCAAAAGTCTCCGTCTTTGCGCTTTCCACCATTCCAGGGAGACTACGTCGCTCTTTTCCGGAGGATGTTCAAGGTACTCTATTTCCAAGTCGATATCAGCATCCGGCCAATGTAGGCCGACCGCGCTGGCTTGTATATTGTAGAGTTCCGAAACAAAGCAGCTTTTAAAGTAAGGAATGCGGTCGAAATCAATCCGGTACTCCTTACCGCAGTAATCCACGATCATTGCATCGGCATGAAGCGCGGTCACCTTAGCGCTGAGAGTGTTCGTTCCATTTTTTGAGGCATTCATCTTTTCGTTTCCTGATTTCCTCGGAGAACCTTCCTATCCAGACCCCGAGAAACATAAAGAATTTCGGCATTGATCGGCATCCGTTTTTTATTTGATACTATTATAACCTGACGCTTAGGTTTTAGCAAGCTTATTTTCTTGGAAAATGGGAAAATATATTTTTGACGGCAATGCCCTGAACCGCTTTCTGCAGCGCCGTTCTTGATTAATTTAGTGAATTACCGCATTGGGTGAAAACACTGATCCTTTTCATGAAAGCATCGGCAATGCCAAGCGATAATGTCCACTGTGCGGTGCTGGTTACCGCATAGGGAATTTTGACCGCCAAGGCGGTGCCGCTTTCGCGGGCGATAATGAAATAGCCACGATGAAAAATATAGTTTCGGTGACCGTCCATCAACAATACTTCATTCGGAGTCTCGCCCAATTTCCACCCCATATTGGCATTGGCGTCATTGATTCCGGAAGCGGCACTCCACAATCGATGGGGGATCGCTTTCATTTCATACGAGGTAAGAAGCACGCCGTCGGAGCCGTTAACCGTGATTCTGGCGGGTTGGCGGTACAATTTGGTGTCGAAAGTAAAAGTGGCCGGCATTTCTGTTGAACGGGAGGGGCATTGGAGGGCCGTGGCCTGCCAATACCCCGGATCGACCAGCTGTTTGGCAAGCCAATAAAATTCGGCCTCCCGTTGCCGCCCATATGACAGATAGGAAACAAGTACACGGGTTGCTTCGGCCGCTGTACCTGTAAAATACGATTTATAATATGCCGCGAAGCCATTATAATCGCCGGCATACATGTGTATACCCGAACAAGCCTGTCGAATATTACTGATGCATTTGGTCCGGTGTCCAGCCTGCCGGGCGTTAGCCAGTGCCGGCAACAGCAAGGCCGCCAGAATGGCGATGATCGTGATCACCACCAGGAGTTCGATGAGTGTGAAATTCTTTGCTTTTTGCTTGTTCATGATTTTACCTCAATTATTTTTCCGTTTTCAACACTGCGTAATTAATCATAAAAAACGGCGGTCCGGTGATATTGGCGGAAGGAGACTGCGAGGAGATTACCAATTTGTTCTGGCGCTGGAGGCAATCCGCCGGAATGGTGAATTCACGTTTCGACCAATTCAATTTGGTAAAGCCGTTCGCGCCGGAGAAAATCACCCGGTCGTTGACCTTGATCTCAATTTCGGACGGTATCTCCGAATCGTCATCCTGCCCGGAAATAATCAGTTTGAAATTTCCTTCCACCGGGAATGGCTCGCAGGTGAAATCCGCACTCATACTGCCGAACGGCGATTGACCGCCGTGAATCCAGTTTGCCAGTCGGCGCGGACAACCGCGAATGCCGTAAACGGCAGGGCCTTTGCCGCCGAAAAAGTTGCTGGGGCCCAGCAGGAGATCGTTCTTACTCAAGCCGGCTTCTTTTTCAGCATCGGCGCGTACTTCTTTTTCGGCATCGGCAAACTGGTTCAGGTTAGCGCTGGAACTCAGCCGCTTCACAAACTTGCGGGTAGTGGCCAGGCTGTATGGAAGGATGCTGAGATTTTCCAGGCTGAATTTGCAAACTTTTTCCGCTTCGTCATAAGCGGTTTCGAGTTCTTTCAATTTTTCCCGGATTTCCGGCAGGCGCTGAGCTGCCCCCGCAGAGACCTTCCACATATATTTGTCGAAATACGATAATTTTTTATTCAAATTGTCCAATGCCGCAAAGCTATCCGGCCCGAAAAACATCGCCGTCACCAAACGGATACAATCATCCGGGCGGTAATTCTGCTGATTCCACATATAACTGCCGAAGGTGGCTGTGGAGGCGGCATCGTTCGGGCCTCCGGTATTGATCAAAGCCGCCTTCATATCCTGCCAGAAGGCGGGGTACGTTTCCGTCTTCCACCAGGAAATCGGATCGGTCACATAGCAATAAAAGTGCATATGGCTGATCGGTTTGCCGTTGATGAAAGTCCAGGGGGCGCGTTGGATCAGATCCGCATACCACTTCGTCTGTTCCGGAGTCGGCGGATCAAATTTCACCCGTGGCCCGGTCCAGAAAATATCGACTTCCGGATCAACTTCCTTGCCGACGGCGGCCAGATACTCCGTGCGATCTTCCGGGTAGGGCGCCGGACTGGTTGGACCCCAGTAAAAAGGCTGGCACCAGACCATCCGGAAATCCGGGTACTTCTGTTTCAATTCGCGGTAGAGACGATTCACCAGGTAAATATCGGCCTGACGAGCCGAACCGAATTTTTTCAGGTCATCGGGATGGGCCGGAAAACGGCTGTCATCCATGCCGAGGTAGAGTCCCAAGTGGTTTTTCGCCAAGGTTTCCGCGTTGACCAGGAGTTTCTGGTAGTCTTCTTCGCTTGAGCAGCGGAATTGTTCTTTCAGGTCGGAGCTCACGATATGAATGGAATAACGGAAGTCCAATCCCAATCCCGCCGCCACCGCTCCGTATTCCAGCATGGAAACGGTCCTTTCCGGGATGGGATTCTGGTCCAGATAACGCCAGGCGCCAGAACGCCCCTTGGCGGTGTCATAATGCGCCATTTGAAAAACCACTGTATTGAGCTTGTTGAGCACTATAAATTCCGCCGCGATTCCCGGCCAATAACGGGACAGGAAGCCGCGTCGGGCGATATCCGGATAATCACGGACTTGAACGATCTGCATCTCATCTTTCCGAACCATTTGCGCCAGCGAAACCAGACCCCAGAGTACTCCCTGTGAGTCGTGCCCGGTTACCACTATTTCATTGGGTTCCCGGAAGTCGATGGCGTAGCCCTCGGAGTGTTCCGGCGCTTCTTTGCCGATTGCCAGGCGGATGATACCCGTACAGTCGGCCGGAACTTGATGCGCAATTTTCGCCTTTCCCCCATTCATTTCAATGCGGTCGCGCAAAAAACGGGGTCGCAGATCGTCGAGGGGCATATTGGCCGGTGGTACGATGACGATATTATCGAGCTTCAGGAATTTACCGCTGTATTTCACATCTTTTGGTTCCGGCTGGATCTTCCCCGTGTAGTAGGTCGGCAGCCGGTTGAAGCGGAAGTCCTCCGGCAGTACCGAAGCCGCCATTACTCCATACGCAAATAGTAGCCCCGATAAAATACAAATTTTCTTCATTATTGACGTTCCTTTTTTATTTGATTCATAAAAAGATAAATCTTATTGGCTCGATAACAGCATACGATCAGATCGGAACAAACGCCGCCATTGATATTTCCTGTGGCCAGGCGGTAAGCGCCGCGGACCGGTATCGACAGGATTTCTTTATGATCCGTATAAATTCGGATTTGTTCCTTATCCGCCACTGCTATTTCGGTATGTCCCTTGCCGGTGAAATCACCGACAGCCAAAGCGGTTCCACCGGGCAAAGCAACCTGACGCGAATCCTGACTGAACCCCATTGGAGAATCCTGCAGAAAGACAGTCGTCTTCTGCGGTCCCCAGACCAGAAAATCCGGGCGGTGATCCCGGTTGAAATCGCCCACCGCCATACCGCTTATCGGGGAGTTATAGGGAATGCTCACAATGTCACTGCAATCAACTTCCTTGATCATCAGGTGTTTGAAGGGGCCGTAATATATCCGGATTTGCATATCGGCAGTGAATGCCAGCAATTCATATTGGCCGTCGCCGTCGAAATCGACCGGTATGACGATTTTGTTGGTTTGCTCTCCCTGAGGCGGATAAATATAACCGCTCCTGAACTGTTCGCCGCCGCAATATTCCCGGATCACTCCGGCAGACAGAAAACTCCAATTCGAATTGTGAAATTTAACCGCATACAGCGGAGCGGCAGAGCTGTTGGTATTGTAATGCACCACTGGCACTGTAAAATCATCCACGCCTTTGAACAGCCATAGTTTTTTGGAGCTGTCCGTCACCGCGATATCCGTCTTGCCATCGCCATCGTAATCGCCTGCCGTGATCCCGGTCAACGGCTTGTCGAAATCATCTTTCAGAATACGGTCCGGTTTACTTTTAAAACTTCCTTCGTGGTTGTAGAATGCCGCCAAGCCGTATTTTTTATCTTCCGTCTGGAACCCCACCAGTAAATCGAGCCGTCCGCTCTTTTGGATGTCGGCCGTGGAGGCTATCATCGGCCGGGATAGGTCCAGGACTGAATTCGGCTTGGCAGAAAAAATCTCTTGTCCGGCCGTTATTCCGCACCATACTGCTAATATAAAAAGCAGTATAATTTTAATTACTTTCAAAAGCTCGATGAGCGCATAATTTATTCTGCATACAGTCATCAGGATCTCCTTTACAGTGAATTTCCGGCAATCAGTTTTACTTTCATCATTCGGCCTGGAATCAAGTATTGCCCGGATTCGAACATTTCGCAAATCATATCCACAGCCTCATGGCCCATTTCCCGCATCGGCAGCTCCAGGCCGGTCAACATCGGTTCCACTTGCGCCATTTCCGGAACCCCGGTACTGCCCGCCACCCCGACTTGCTCCGGAACCCGGATTCCCAGGTGACGGCAACAATCCAGCACTCCGTATGCCAAACGGTCGCCTTGGGTATATACCGCCAGTGGAAAAATGTCAATATTGGATTTCTCCTGTAGAAATGCGGCAAAAGCCTCTTCCCCATCCGCTTCGTAAATATTTTCGGCGTTTCGCAAATAAATATGTTGCGGAGCAATATTGTGCTGCAGCAATGTCTCCTGAAATCCCCGCAATTTTTCGGGAGAACTGGCCGGTCGCGATGAGAGATACAGGAATGAACGGTAGTTCTTTTTCAGTGCCATTCGAGCAATTTCCGCGCTGCCGGCAAAGTGATCCGCCGCCACATAGTTGAAGCCGTAATTCAATGACTTGGGTTGAATCGATACATAGGGGAACCGGTGTTTCCCGAACCAGGTGTCCAGGGGATTGGAGATCGAGTGGTTCATGCAAATAACCCCCTGATGGTCATCGATAATCTGGAGAAATTTATCCCGCGCATCTTCTTCATTTTTTACCGGAACCGTGGTCCATGAAATATTTTTCTGGAAGAATTTTTCCTGCATTCCGGAAAAAATCATATTTGTCCATGGCATTTTGTCATATTCCATGCGTCCGTCCTCGGGAGTACTGGAATAAAAGAATACCGCGATCCGGGCCAGTTTCCGGCGTTCTGTGCCTCTGCGCCGACGCATGACCAATGATTTTTTGCCTGGCGTCAGTTGCAGGTAGCCTTCCGCCGCCATCTCGCTGATCACCCGCCGGGCGGTAATCTGGCTGACCTGGTATTTGTCCGCGATTTCCGACAGGCTGTAAAATTGACTATCTTCTTTGAAATGCCGGGTTTCGATCTGCCGGATCAACTGATTTTTCAGTTGCTCATACAATGGGGTTTTTGAGTCCCGATCCAAAATATTCAATTGCATTGTTTATTGCCTTGTATACTATGTTTCCTTAAGAAGATTATACAGCATAATCGATTATTGTCAATAGCTTTAGTGAGAAAAATTTCATTTTTATTGTGATGAGAAATGTTTGAACTACGTATACAATGATGATGGTAAAAGATACGATAAAAACTATTTTCTTGTTATTTCTGTTTGCGTGTAATTATTTGGGGGAGTAGATTATCTAACCGGGTTCTTGCGATACAAAAATGGAAACTATGAGAGGTTTTCCTGATGCAATTCAATTTGATTGATATGGACAAGTGGGTACGCAGAGAATACTTTCTGCATTATTTGAATGAAGTTCGCTGTACGTATAGTTTAACGACCAATATTGATGTTACCGGTTTGCGCCATGCTTTGAAACAGGTCGGATTGAAAGCTTATCCCGCTCAAATCTACATGTTGGCAACTGTGGTGAACTGTTTCCCGGAGTTCAGGATGAGTTTATCTTCCGATGGACTGCCCGGCTATTGGAGTGAAATGAGCCCCAGCTACACGGTATTCAACCCGGAGACGAAGACTTTTTCCAATATTTGGACGCCGTATAATTCGGATTTTCATGTGTTTTATTCGAACTGCATGCAAGATATGGGAAAATATGGCAATTCCACGTGCTTTGCTCCTCAGGGAGTTGGACCGGCTTATACCTTTCCGATATCGAGTGTGCCCTGGGTAAACTTCACTGCATTCAATATCAATGTTTTTGGTGAGGGGATGTATTTGCCGCCGATTTTTACATTGGGGAAATACATCGAAGAAAACGGCAAGACTTTGTTGCCATTGGCGATTCAAGTTCATCATGCCGCTTGCGATGGGTATCATGTCGGTCAATTTATTGATAACCTGCAGTCGTTGGCGCAACAGCATGACGACTGGCTGTAATTTAAGAAGGAGCGCGTTATGGATAAACTGGTTGAATTATTCCAGTGGATGACGATTTTAAATCTCGTCATGTTGAGCGTATGGTGTTTGCTGTATCTGTGCGTGAGGAAATTTATTATCCGCTGGCACTGCAAATGGTTCGGAATGACCGAAAGCCAGGTATCCGGAGCGGTCTATCTCTGTTTCGGGCTTTACAAGGTTTTTATATTCCTGTTCGTAATCATGCCCTATATCGCACTCCTGATTATCCGATGAACATTATCAATACTCCGAAAATTGAAACTGAACGCCTGATTCTGCGCAGGTTTGCCGCAGATGATGCGAAGGCGTTTTTCGAAATCATGAGTGATAAAGAGGTCAATACCTTTTTGCCGCTGTTTCCTCTTGAAACAATGGAAGAAGCCGAAGAGTATTTGCGGGAAAAGTACCTGAAGCCAAGCGGATTTCGATATGCCGTCTGCTTGAAATCCAATAATATACCGATCGGTTATGTATGTGTCAGCGAGTATGACAGTTATGACCTTGGGTATGGATTGAGAAAAGATTTTTGGCATCAGGGAATTACCACCGAAGCCTGCAAGGCGGTGATTGGAAGACTGAAAGAAGTCGGAATTCCATACATTACGGCGGCCCACGACATCAACAATCCACGAAGCGGCCAGGTAATGAAAAATATCGGAATGACCTATCGGTACTCATATGAAGAACAATGGCAACCGAAAAATTTTCCGGTGGTATTCAGGATGTATCAGTTGAATTTCGATGTTTCGGAAGAGTATGTTTATCTGAAATACTGGAATCAATCCACCATTCGTTTCATTGAGAAAGAACTCTGATTACGCTAATTCAAAATCACTTTTTGGAAAAGCGCAGAGAGGAGCTATGAAAACAACCATTGGCCTTACAAAGAATTTTTTTTTGATTTTTAAATTTTATTGCTGTTTTCCTGGAGGTTTGCCGTTATGAGTAAGGAAGAAAAATTGCCGGATGGTTATTTGCCGGAATTCGCATTGAATGCTGCAAGAAAACAACGATACGAAAAAAGGTGCTCGTATCTTTTGAGGTATGTGCTGTGCCTGATTGTCGTCTTTGCCGGCCTTGTGATTTTACATCAATTTATTCCATTAAGCACCGCCGTATTCGGATGGATGATTGTATTATTCTTTCTTTCTCTGTCGATATTTACCATTGCGAATTTGCGGCCGCCGGTTTGTCCCCGATGCGGGAAACGGATGAGAAGCAAGTGGTTGGATACCGGGTTCATACAATATCGCTTGTATTTTATCTGCAAAAAATGCAAACGCTATGTCGAAACCGATATTTACATGGATTAATTTTATAAATACCGTAAAAATGATGGCATCCATGGCCGTTTCCCAGAGAGATTTGAAAATATGGAGGTGAATCATGTTGAAAAAAATTCTATTTTGTAAAAATACCAACCGCGCCGTCAATTTAATGTGGCTATTTGTCCTCTGGTGTATAGTTTATGCGTTTACTGCCTGGAACTATGGAGCATTTCATTTTATTCGTCCGCGCGATACTCCGGAACAGATGTTCAGTACGGTTTGTTTATTTTTAGGCTTCGGAGTATTGTGGATTGAGTTCAGCTTGAATTTTCCAAGTAAATACATTGCGAGCCGGGTTTTGTGCGGCTTGATCGCTCTGATCGGTCTTCTGGCCGCATTACCAACATTTTGAGTAAACACGAGATTGTATTTTTGCGCTAATTCAAAATCACTTTTTGGAAAAGCGCGGAATTTGATTTAAAAAATAGACTGATTGCGTTATTTTAAAACCATATTTTGAATTAGCGGAGGTGTTTATGTATGTCAGACGTTTTCTTGAAGAGCCTTTTCTGGAAGCCGATGACTTCTTTCCTGCGTTATTGGTAACCGGAGCACGGCAGGTCGGGAAGACCACATTTCTGCGAAAAATCGCGGAACCGGAACGGCGCTTTGTTTCGCTTAATCCGATTACGGGGCGGAAGCCGGACATTTTTTTGAATCCTGGTGTTTTGCCGAAATCCTGAAAAGCTATGCAAACGCCGGAGAAGAAGCGTCTCTTTACTACTACCGTGACAGGGAGCGCAATCCGGGAGAAATCGACATTATCATCAAAAAGAACGGCATACTCTATCCTGTTGAATTCAAGAAGGCGGCAACCATCAATAAGGATGCGGTACGCAATTTCGGCAAGCTCGCAACCTTCAAGCAGCCCATTGGCCTGGGAGCCCTGGTCAGTCTTTTTCCGGAAGTTTCCCATTTGCGGGAAGATGTCCTGATGATTCCCGCAATGGCCTTATAGCAGATCAGGAGTACGACAGGTTGGGAAGACTACATTTCTGCGAAAGGCTGTTTTTTCGTTAAGCGCGAAGTATTTCAGGTCAAATATCCTGTTCGCAGCGAGGACACCTTATGCGTTTCTTGTCAAAAGAGTTAATGAATAACTCAATAAGCGTACCGACTGGTCCAAGAAAATACATAACTATAGAGAGAGCTGGTAGTCCGGCATGGACTATCGGGCGTCCGCGATAATTACATACCGGGCAGGTGATATATTTCTGTTTTGTACTGCCGATCATCGCCAGAGCTATTACAGTTAATGCCCCGATAACAAAAAAAATCAGCGTAGCGTAAAGAAGTATAACGTTTATGATTCCATCAGTTTGGCACAGAAAACCGATCAAGCACCCGAACGTTAAAACCGCAGATAGAACGATTCCCCGAACCAATATTTTTTCTGCGGAACTTTTTTGATCTGGGTCAACCAGCCACTGTGGAATTTCAAAAGGAGTTTCCATCCCACATTGTCTTTTGCGTTTTCGAATTAGTTTAGCTGCATCTAGTGTAGTGTCTCTTTAATAATATCATTTATTGCTTTGCCTTTAAAACCTGCTTGGCGCGATTGATTTTTTCAAGAATCTTATGCCCATGAGCTTTCCATACGTAACGCTTCGGCGATGAGTTTCTTTCTTCCATATAAGCTTGAAGGGCATCATTGAGTTCGCTCAAATGAGTGAAGCTTCCATGCTTGACAACGTCCATATGGACATCCCGGAAAAAACGTTCAACCAA